>JAJZAI010000032.1 GCA_021799495.1 Deltaproteobacteria bacterium | reverse complement strand
GGCTGGCAGAACCTGACCACCATCAGCGAACATCCGGAGGCTGCCTAGTAGCAACTTGATAATTCAACTGCGCAACTCTCGCGGATCTCGGATGCCACTGCTTTTCTACCAATTGACAGACACCACCGGCGCGACTCGCTCTTTCAGATATCGCGAAAGTGATACCCGCCGGCGCGCAGCCTCCCGTCTGATCTGCGTCAGTTCTTCTTCTCTCAGGTAAATCGCAACCCTGGGTCTCATTTCGTGCTTCCATTCATTCGAGCGGCGGAGCTCGAGCTCTGAGTTTCTGTGGCGAATTTCAGAAAGCGCATGGCTTCGTTCGGCGTTTCGTCAGGTTCGCGCCCTTGGCAAGCTGCGACTTTTCGCGCCTGCCCAGCCTCCCGGACTTGATTGAACGTGTCGGCAACGAGAGCTGAGTGCTGTGGGTCTTCTGCCAAGGTGGTCACCGGTGTCTCCGTAAGCGTCCTGTCGCTAGCCGCGGGCGGCTTAATCGCTGCCAGCCGCCTGAAGTAAGCCTGCTCGTAGTAGCGCAGGAGTGCAGCCCGGATTGGTCGTTGCCCGCGACTGAAGATGAGCGTCTCGTCCACTCCGAGACGCCGTACTTCTTCGGGCGTCATCAAAGGCCGGGCTACTTCGGACTCCGATATGCTCGCGCCGTTTGCTGAAGAGGTGCGATGGGCATGCCGAACGCTTGCCGAACCGACGAGCTTCGACAGCTCTTCGGCTGTCTCGATATTGTTGGGAGTCAACGCGACCTTGGTGTCGCAGCTGCTCGTGATTGATTCGTTGCGGCCGTAAGTTTCGTAGATCTGAGTCAAATCCTGAGCCGCGAGACATGCGCGGATTCCGTAACCTGCGATGAGCGAAAGAGACTTGGCGAAAAGCTCCAGCCTGCCCAGAGTTGGAAATTCATCGATCGCCATCAGTAACGGATGCTTTCCGCTTGGCATAGATCGGCCATCGCGATGATCGAGCCGCTCGGTCAGCCGATGCAGCACCTGGCTGAGGATCAGGCGAATCAAAGGTGTCAGGCTTTCCTGGTCAGCGAGGGGAACATGGATATAGAGCGACATGGGTTGGCGGTGGTTCATTAGATCCGCGATCTGGAAGTCGGAGACCGTGGTATTTGCCGCCACGACGGGATCGCGGTAGAGCGCGAGCAACTCAACGATCTGAGAGATAACGGCCGACCGCTCCTTTTCCGCCTTGTTGAGCAGACTTCGCATCGCACGAGCGACGACGGGATGCGTCCTGGTCGGATTGCCACGCGAGTCGCGCCAGCCCACCAGGGTGCGAGGGTCATGCTCCGCGCACATCAGCTCTTCAACAGTTTTCTCGATGCTCTGTTCAGGATCGGAGAGGCGCGCCTCCACGCCCGCGAGTGTCCGCGCGTGTCCTTCATAGAGTTGATGAAGAATGAAGCCGGTCAGCGCCGCATCGCCGGCGCGATCCCAATGGCTCGGCGGTCCCTTGCCGTAGGGATCACTGATCATACGCACGATGTTGTGAACGTCGCGTATTTCTCTGGGTGTGCGGAGCCTCACTTCGGCCAGAGGGTTGAACCGCGCGAGTCCTTGCTCGCGGAGTGACGGTGCGAACCTCACGCAGACTTGCCCCATGCGCTTTCGCGCCCCTGCTGTGAGTGGCCACAGTTCGTCTTTGAGATCATGGATGAGGGCTGAGTGTCGCCACGTGAGAAGCGTGGGCACGATGACGCTCAGACCCTTGCCTGACCGGGTTGGCGCGAATACCAGCACGTGGCCCGGGCCGCAGTCGCGCAGGTAATGGAGCCTGCCTTTCACGCGCCAGGCGCCGACGTAGATGCCGTCCCGGCGTTTCGGGGACCTAACTAGGCCGGCGCGCGTGAGGAATCTTGTGAGCCGGCGTGACATGTACAGCCTCGGCGCGAGGAGTCCGCTCGCCCGGATATCGCGTTCGTTCGCTCATCGCGCTGAACCGTGCAGGTCAGGGATGTCGTCCCGGAGCCACCAACGCGCGATGTGGATCGCGGCGACCGCCAGCGTTGCGGCGAGCAGACGGGGTAGTCCGGCCTCACGGACGCACCTTTGCCACGCGGGCGCAAACTCCCGAGCAGCGTGCCAGCGCGGCCACCACGTGATCCATTCCCATGGTGTATAGAGTCGCCCGATGAACGCTGGCCCAAGCAGCGGCGAGTAGCCGAACAAGGCGGCGGCTCGCTGCGTAACGATCCAGTTGATCGCGAGCGTCACGGTAATAAAGCTCGCGACGCTAATCAGCTTCACCTTAGCGAGTTGCGCCTGCGTGCGGGGATTCATTACGCGGTATGGCCGGTGTTCCGCCATGACTCCTACCTCTCGAACTCGCGCTCCTGGCCGCGTTGCCGCTGACGCTGCTGCGCTCGGGTCTTGATGATGTCGCGCTCGCGCTGGCGGCGACGCAGTTCAGCTTCGTGCGCGGGCGATAGCTCCCAAGTCCGCTCGTCGATACGGCGCGCAAGCCCGAGCTTTTCAAGGTAGCGAAGCCGATCCATTTCTTGTGCCGCTCGGACGCGCACGCCCTGGTTGCGGGCTCGATGTGCTCGTAGGTGACGACCCGGTCGAACCCGGCCCGGCGCTTGAGCGCGCGGTCGATCTCGGTCCATTGCTTGCGCTCGATGAGCCGTTCGCTCAGTTCGCGCAGGCCGTGCTTGAGATACTCGCGATCGATCTCCAGCGGCCGGTCGTCTTCGCGGACGCCGCGAACCAGGAGGTGGACGTGTGAGTCGTCGGTGTTGTGATGATCAATGGCGATCCACTCAAGGCGCGTGTCGAGATCGCGTTCCATCTCTGCAACCAAGTCACGGACGTGAGCGTTAAGGTCGATGCGGTCGGCATCTTCGGGCGACACGATGAACGACCACATCAATTGATCGCCGTGCTCCCAATCGCGGACTGTCGCAACAGGGTCGAGACCATCGCGCACGGCGTCGAATCTGAGGTTCCTCTCGTTGGCGCGCTGGGCGTTTTCGCGGGCGAGATAGCGCTCGTGCGCAGTCCATCCACCGTTGTGGCGATTGCGCCGGAACGAAGCCTTGACCACCGAGCGGCGCCCATACAGGCGCGTCGCGTTTGATGATGGCCGGCGCAGAGCATGGCCTCCGGCGGCGATCTTCGGCTGCCGACGGATGGTTCCGGCTGCACGCACTCGACGGAGCATTCGCGCCCACCAGAGGACGAGCCGCTTCGGTTCGCGCGACCGTCCCGGCTTGAGCCTTCCGAGCCGAAGACCGGCTTCCCGATCAGCGTCGAGATACTTCGGCCGGCGCACTGGCCTCCTCCTTCAGGATATTGGTGAGCACTGCTGAAAGCCGATCCGGATTCTCCGGAGCGCTGCCCCCGAGAGCCGCGATCATCCGTCTCATCTGCGCGCTGGACAGAAGCAGCGAATGGAGTTCGCGAGCGCTCGTCCACGATCGCCAGGCGCGTTTCGCGGTCGCCCGCTCATCGAGCTTTTTGCGCCCGACGTACGCGACTTGCGAGCGCTCGCCGGCGGTCAGGGTCGCAGCTTCGCGCGCCGCGCTGACCAGAACTCCGAGCAGGAAGTCAGGCGGTTCCTTGTCGAGTCCGGCGAGCGCAACGAGGCCGCCGAGATTCGTCAGATGATGGACTCGAATCCCCTGTTCGCGGGTGTGTTCGCTCATGACTTTCACCACGTGAAGATCGGCTTGAGGCTGCCGCGTATCGTTGTAATCGGGACGGGACCGAAGTATCGCGAGTCCCAGCTTCGCGGATCGTTGAAGCCGAACAGCCAAACCTCGCCTGCCTTTACTCGGCGGACGCCCCAAGACACGTGTCGGAGCATTCTTCCGGCGCTGTCGCGAGACGCGCTCCGGCTGTCAGTGAGCCTCACGCCATTGATCGCGACCGAGTCTGGCTCCACGGTCACCACGTCGCCTGGCAAAGCGCCGACGAGCTTCGCGACAGGCTCGGCTCCTGCCGGACAGTCGCCTCGGCTGAGGTAGCCGCGGATGACTCCCTCACGCGCAATCGCTTCGGGCAGATACGCGGCGACGAGTACGCCGCGCTCTGCTTGGGCGCCAATGATCAAGCGGTAGAGGCCGGCCGGCGCCAAACTATCAGTGAGCGTGATCCGGAGATGGAGCAGGCGGCCCAAAGCGACCGAGGTGGCCAGAGCGATCAGCACTACCAGAGCGGCGTCGCGATGCGCGGGAAACTCTGTAGGAGCGGCCCGAATGGATTTCTCCGCGCCGTGCGCGCCGAAGCAGTCATGCGGCTCGTCGTTTGCACGCTGCGGGTCACGGTGACGCTGTGCGACCTGTGGTGACCCTCAGAAATGGCGGGCACCGTCCGAAGAAATCGCGGGCGGCGGGTTGCAGTGACCCGTTACCTTTATCTTGCCCTACGACCGCTGCCCGACCCTCCTGACTCATGACCTTTATTTCCGTCTCTCCTTCCGCGTCTGTCCGCGAACCACTACGTTGCTGTGCCGTTACTGATCGCCGTGCCCGCAGCGCCGTTCGATTTCCCATACCGCCCGTTAACCGCAGCCCTGTCGGTTGACTCATCAAGTTCCGAACGCACTTGGCGCGCGAGGCGCGTAAGCGATTCGGTAATTGTCGCGGGCAGGTCGAACCCTGCAGCATCGGTCCGCTTGCGCAGCTCTTCCAACTCGGTCTTCAGCGAAGCTGGCACACGCAGCGCAATCGTCTCGCTCTTTTCTTCCTTCCGCTTCAACAGACCCATTCTCTGGTCCTCCTGCTCCGTTTACGTTTTGTAAACGTGCGGTCGCTTGCCGGTCGCTCGTTCAACCCTTGTATGGGCTCAGAAACACAAGGTCCTCAGTCACCATCACGTTGAACTGGTAGCCCGGTCGAATCTCGAGCGTCGGCGGTCGATTCATCCCGCGACCCAGCATTTGCTGGCCCAGCGCACCCATCTGTGCCGATGCGGCCGAACCTGCCATCTCGCCGGACATGGCCCACTGATTCGGTTGGTAATAGCCATACGCACCGTACAGTCCGCCGCCGCCAAACGCGGCCATCTGGCCGACCATTTGTCCGGCGCTGATCAGACTCATCACCGCTGCGGGGCCAAATGTCGCGAGATAGTGGTTGTTAACCTGATCGCTGAAACCCGTGTAGCCGCCTTGGTCCGCGCCCGGCATCTGCGGCAAGTCCATGCTCGACGTGTTTGGAAAGATGAGGCGACGCCACGCGATCTGAACGCGCTCTTGACCGTCGGTGGACGCATTCTGATATGCGCCAATGAGGCGGCTGCCCTGCGGAATGAGCAGCGCCTTGCCGGTCGCGCTGTCGAATACGTTTTCGCTGACCTGCGCGAGCACGGGTCCAGGCATGTCGGAGTTGATGCCGCTTACGAGAACGGCGGGAACGACGCTGCCAGCCATAACGGTGTATCGCGATGCTGGCGGATGAAGAGTGACGGTTGGATCGCTTGAAGTGTTTGCACCTAGCGGTGAGTTGTCGTCGACGCTCTGTGCTCTGGCGATTTCAAGCGTGCCGCCGCTGTGGAAGGCCGAGACCATCTCCGGTGCTTCGAGCGCGCGCATGTACTTGTCTTCGGCCCATTGCCGTAACGGCTCGGCGGCTTCGGCGAGTGCTGAACGTTAAGTTGTGGCTCAACAGGTGGCGCGATCGGTACCGTAACGGCTGGCGAAGGCTCAGCACGCATCGCGCGTGCTTTAAGTTCTTCCATCTCGGCTTTGTCGCGTGCCGCCTGCCCTGCTTCATCGCTTACAGGCCGAGCTTCGGTCTTCCGGTTGGTAACACCTGCAGAGCGAATGCCCTGCACGACAAAGACAGAGGCAAGAATCAGAACGCTTGCCCCAACGATCAGGGCACGGCGATTGAGGCGCGCGCCGCCCTGGCGCTCCTGCTCGTCATTGAGGTCGTGCTCTTCGCCGACTACAGACAACTTCGCTTGCTCGTCGGCCATCGTCTTCACCTCGGCGAACCCGCGTAAGCGATCGTGACGCGGTCCTGTTCACGTCCGACACCTGAGACCATCACGGCCTGTTGGAACAGCCGATCGACAACGTAGTAGTTGCCCTCGACGCGGTAGTTAACCATCTGGGTGCCGCCGTTAGCCGCGATCAGCAGCGCCGGTGCTTCGCTGGTCTTCATTCCGGGCGGCATCTGGATGTAAACGTGACTGCCGTCGTCGAAGGCGCGGATGGGTCTGAATGGCACGTTGGGTCCTTTGATGGTGTAGGCAAAGTTGAGCTGGCCTGGGTTAACTGAAACCTTGACTACGCCGCCATCGCTGTCGTTGGCCGGTGGATCTATAGTGGCGACCTTTTTTGATTTCGCTGCAGCGGCGTCAGCGTCTTTCATCGCCGCAAGCACTTCGTCCGGGTAATAGAACTCGACCTCCTGCATCGCGCGCCCGCGCGAGCGCAGCAGCAGGTGATAGATATGTTTCGTCGTGTAGATGGTGAGGTTGGTTGCGATGCTGGGTAGCTGGGGCTTGACCGCGAGATGCGGTACTGGATTGCGCGGATCGCCCTATGATGCCGGCGTTGCCATCCAGCGCTCGCTGTCACCCATCGCCACGTCAGTGATGGTCTCGCCCGGCTGAAGCTGAATGTCGGTTGTGCGGAGCGGCGCGCAATCGACGACCGGTTCCGGTCCCTCGTTGTATGGATAAAGGACCTCGCCCGCTGTCTTGTAGGTTGGCCATTGGTCGCTCTGCTCGTGCTGCTCGATCGCGGTGCGCACCTCTGACGGTTGCTCCGCGAGAATCTGTGCGGCCGTAGGCGATGCTGGCGTTTCTGTCTTCGGCGGAGCAAGCACCGCGAGGTTAAGGGGCGGCGGCGCGGGAGCCTGCTTCGCCGCGCATCCGCTGACGATCAATGCGAGCGCGCCGGCAAGAACGATTGCTTCATCGCCGTTTTCTCCATTGGCTTCACTTGCTGTCCTGGGTCTGCTCCGGGGTCCACGTGATGTTGGTCACGTAAAACCCGAGCGGATTGCTCACAATGCCGTCGCTGGAGTTCGGCGGCTGGATTTCGGTCTGGAGCGCGGTTTCCCATTGGGTCGCCGGTCCATCGGGAACTCCGTTGAGATCGCGGCTCTCCTCGGTCCAGTGAACCTCGTAGCTCTGCGGCGAGACTTGAAGGATGGAATTGATCCGAACGGAGACGGTCCGCCTCTTCGCGATTTCGAACGGGTTATGGGCGAAGTTGTCAGAGTGGTAGTAATCGTCGAGGAAGCGATCCGCCGCGCCGTGCGCGTGTGCATGCAGCGAAGCGAGCCGTTCTTGCTCGACCGCTGGATCGCTTGAGACCGAGCGCGCGTCGCGGATAAAGGCTTCGATTTCCCAGCGCTCCATCCGCGCGGCAACGACGGGCATCGAGGCGGGCGTCAGCGGCTTCGGAATGGTGATCGCCTGTCCGAGTCGATCGGTTACGACGACATACGGGACATAGCGGCTGCGCAGCGCGAGCCAGACGATGCCGACCGCGAGAACGAGACTGATGAGGAGCGAGCAGCCGGCCGCGATCTGCCAGTTGCGCTTGCCGAGAACGAGGTCGGCGTAACGCTCGTCCCACTCCCGCCATCCCTGCACGTATTGATTCAGGCCCATGTCGATCCCTTCGGCGACTTTTTCGTTTCCGTTGGTCGCCCGGCGTGTCGTGCTGCGGGTTCGAGAATCAGCAGGTTGCGTGCCAGCCTTGCGCTTCACGGTACAGAGCAGATAGGTGACCCGAGGGATTGCGGGACGAACACACTGGAGATCGAGCGCAGCCGAAAGTGAAAGCCCAGAAGAAGACGAGCACGAAAAACGTCGAAACGAAGATCTGGTCCGATGTGGATTGGAGTGTGGTAGGCGGTCGGTTAGTTCCCGGACCCGGAAGGCCGCAGAAGGTGAGCCATCTGTTCAGATTTGTAGGAGAGAAGCTTCCTTTCGAGTGTTTGAAAGAGGTCTCAGACTATGTGCGCAGCAAATCTGATGACCTCGAAGGAGTTTATATTGCGCATGACTCCATGGGGGTTGCGCGGTATGGCGGTCGCGGGGACATATTCACGAGGCTGGCGAGCCACAAAAGAAAGTATCCGAAGGAGCTTCTGTACTTCTCGTTCTTCATCATCGAGAACAAGAACCACGAGCGGGAAATTGAGACGGCCCTTCTCAGGGCCGCTGGATCGCAAATGATCCTTAACCAACGGAAAGTGAGGACTGGTCTCGCAATCGGAAACATTCGCGACTACGAGCCAGGAACCCGTTTCTTAGAACGACAGGGTGTGCGCGGCAGAAAGCGGAAGTGAAGCGGAGTTCGATAATTAATGCGAGGCGACGGTAGAATTTTTCGGCGGGGGCGTATCTGGTGGATCGCGTACTCGCGCAACGGTCGCGAGCATCGCGAGAGTAGCCGCAGCACGGATGAAGACGTTGCGGCGCGCCTGCTGCGAAAGCGCCTCTCTATGTCGACGGCCGATTCGCTGACGATTCGCGAGCTGGCGAGGCGGCCAGAAATTCTCGAAGAGCTTCCAGACAAGGACGCCAAGGATCTTTACGCGGAATGTATGGTGACCATAAGAAGGCTTCGAGCGCGCCTGTTCTCGAAGCCTTCCGGCAAAGGCGTGTGACCAGCAGCGCGAAAGGATCGTGCTGCGACCTGCTGATTTTCAATCAGCGGGTCGTAAGGGTTGCGGGGGTGAGCGAGTTTGGTTCGTATACGGACACGGTACGGACACGGAACAAAAATTACCGAACCATCAGTTCGGCCATCGTCAAAACCTCTTGATTTTATTCCTTTTTTTGGAGCCACCCGTCGGATTCGAACCGACGACCTGCTGATTACGAATCAGCTGCTCTACCGACTGAGCTAGGGTGGCCTGCAATTGACGTGCGATTGCGGACCAAAATTTTTAGCACGAATTCGCAGTTATCTGAACAGCCAAGTCCGAATTCCACGGCGTACGCCCGTTCGAGGCGTGATTCAGCGGCGGCGAGCGCGCTGTCAATCCGCCCGCGCCTCCGTCACGCCTTAAGTTCGTAAAGCGCCGAGAACGCGTCCTTGACGGGCAGGCGGACGAAGCTTGCGAAACCCGCTTCCTCGGCGAGCGCCCGCGCCCGATCTTCACCCATCAACGCGCCGATGCCCGCGCCGCCGTGAGCGAGCGAAACGGTCATGCAGTATAGCGTGCTTGCCGAGTACATCAGACGGCCCAGCGGATTGACGTTCTCCTCGACCTTGCCCGAAACGTTCATCTCGACCATCAGGAAGGAGCCATCGGGATTGAGCGCCGCGCGAATCGAACGCATCAGGCCCACCGGATCGACCGAGTCGTGAATCACGTCGAAGCAGGTAATCAAGTCGAAGCGCGCCTTTGGCAGCCGGGCGCAATCGACAACGTCGAACGTAACGCGATCGCTTACTCCGGCATTCGCGGCGTTGGCGCGCGCCCGTTCCACGGAGCCGTGATGGGAGTCGTAACCGGAAAAATGCGATTTCGGATACGCCTGAGCCATCGCAATCGCGGCCCGTCCGCTGCCGCATCCGACGTCCAGCGCCGCCGCGCCCGCGCGCAATTTCGTTTCAACAGCCGGCATCGCGGGCAGCCATTTGCGCACCAGCGAATGGCGGTAAATCGGCGCCGATCCGCGTTCGATCGCCTCGAACACCTCGGGAGGATATTCGCTCTGCGGCAGGCCCCGGCCAGTGCGGAATGAATCGAGCAGCTTCGGCGCCATCGCGACTTCCGGCACAATCATCTGCATGAAACCGCCCATGAAAAACTGGGAGTTTTCGTCCGCCAGAATCAGCGCATGTTCCGGCGGCATCGAATAGCGTCCCGACGCGGCGTCGTAATCGATATAGCGCGCCGCCGTCATCGCGCCGAGCCATTCGCGCAGATAGCGTTCGTCGAGTCCGGCGCGTGAGGCGAGTTCCGCGGGCGTAACCGCGCCGGCGCCGGCAAGCGCCTTGAAGATTCCAAGCCGGTCGCCGATATAGGTCAGCGCGCCCTGCATCGCCGCCCCCAGATCGTTCGTCATCAGTCCGGCAAAGGCCTTAACCTTGCTCCAATCGATCGATTTTTCGGCTTCGCTCATCGTGGTTTTCCCCGCCGCGGATTCTGCCCGATTGGCGCGGATTGTCAATGGCCCGGCGCTCGCGCCGCCGATAGTTGACAATTCTATTGTTGTTGAAATATGGATTAATCAAGCCGGCAAGAGATCAGGAGTTTTGCAATGAACGACGAAGCCATAAGGGAAACGATCAAGAAGACCTACGCGGGCGCGGCGACGCGAGCCGCCAAAGGCGGGTCTGCTTGCTGTGGAAGCGGCGCGGCGGCGTCTTGCGGCGATCCGATCACGTCGGATCTTTATTCCGCGACGGAGTCCGCGGGGCTGCCGGCCGCGGCGCTCGCGGCGTCGCTCGGATGCGGCAATCCAACCGCGCTCGCCGAGCTTCGACCGGGCGAAACCGTGCTCGATCTTGGCAGCGGCGGCGGCATCGACGTATTGCTCTCCGCGCGCCGGGTCGGTCCTGCGGGCAAGGCCTATGGCCTGGACATGACGGACGAGATGCTCGCGCTGGCGCGGGAGAATCAACGGAAGGCTGGCGCGGCCAACGTGGAATTTCTGAAGGGCGAGATCGAGCATATTCCGCTCCCCGACGGATCCGTCGACGTGATTATCTCGAACTGCGTGATCAATCTTTCGACCGACAAGGATCGCGTTCTGGCGGAAGCGTTCCGCGTGCTGCGGCCCGGCGGACGGCTCGCCGTGTCGGATATCGTCGTGCGGGGCGAGATGCCGGCGGAAATCCGGCGCAGCGTCGAGATGCTGGTGGGATGCGTCGCCGGGGCGCTCGAAGAATCCGAGTATCGCGGCAAGCTGGAACGCGCCGGCTTCGCGGCGATCGAAGTCGAGCCGTTCCGGGTTTATCGCGCCGCCGACGCCGCCGACCTTATCGCCGGCGCGGGTCTCGACGCGAAAGCGCTGGCGCCGCTGGTGGACGGGAAATTTATCAGCGCGTTTATCCGCGCGCGCAAGCCCGCGGCGGTCTGACGTCCGCTGGCGGCGCTGTCACTCGCTGTTCTCGCCGTTCGCGGCGGGAAAAATTCCGGCCTGTCCGTTGTCGCCGTCGGTCTCGCCGGCGTCGGGCGCGAAGAGGCCCTCGCGCTCGACGAACGGCCGGAATTTCTCGAACAGGTCGGCGAGCTTCGCCTGATAGTAGGCGACGTTTTCGTCGGGATTCGCCGGATCGTATTCGGCCGCCATTTTCGCCGCCGCCGCCACTTTGACCCGCGCGCCGCGGCCCGTGACGTAGTAGGAAATCTGGTCGCCGCTCTGGTAAGGGCGCGCCGCCCGCAGCGCCAGTTCATACGCCGCCGAAACGTTGCGCCGCTTGCCGCCGATTTTGTCGCGATACGCCGCGGGCGAGTCCTGCAGCGTTTCGGTCTTCATCAGCTCGCCGATTCCCATGCGATGGCCTTCGATGCGCGCGTGGAAGTCCGCGCGCAGCGCGGCGATATCGGCGCGCCGGTCGCTCAGCAGCAGGCGGAACATCGCCTCCATGAAACGCCGCTGGAAGCGCTCCAGCCCGCGCGATTTCAGTCCCGATCCGCGCACGGTCATTTCGCCGCGATCGTCGAGCAGGACGTAGTTCTTCATCTTGTACGAGAACATCGCGGGATAGCGGCCGTCGATCTCAAGGCGGATTCCGGCGGGCATCGCCGCGCCAATTTCCTCGATCAGCGCATTCGCCGCCGCGTCGTCGCCGAGCGCGAACGGTGCGACGAAGTAGATTCCGTCGGTGTCGACTTCGATCACCTGCGCGCCGCGCGCTTCAAGCTCCGCCACTGCCCGCTGAATCAGCTCTCGGCCGCGCCGTGTGACCTCGTTGGCCTGCGCGAAATCGTTGAAATGGCCGAGCGAAAAACCCAGGTAGCCGTAAAACGAATTGATCAGGATTTTGAAGGTTTGCTGCAACGCTTCGAGATCGCGCCGCGCCGCCCCTTCAAGCCCGCGCGCCGCCGCCTTGGCCTCGACCCTGAACCCGCGCAGGTCCTCGAGCAGGCGCAGGAACACGCCCAGCCGATCACCCGCCGGCGCGTGCCGCCCCTCGATCATCAGCGACGGATAAAGCGACGTCACGTCGCAATGCAGCACGTTGCGCGCGATTCCAACGCGCCGGACTTCCGTGTAGCCGCCCAGAACTTCGCTCGGCGGCGACGGCGCCGGAATCGAATGGCGCGCCGCGAGATAGGCGCGCATCAGCAGCGCGTCGATTTTGGTCGCGTTGCCGCGCAGCGTCGCGTTCTGCAGCGAATACGGAAAAATCTGCGATTGGATGAAGTAGCTGGGCGTCAGGATCTGCGCGAGCGCGCCGGTTTCGCGCACGTCGTCGAGCGCGTATTCGAACAGTTCGTCCGGACGCTCGGCGAAATGCTCGGCCATCCGCGACGCGTCGAGATAGACCCGATCCTCGCGCGCGAGCCCGAAATGGACCGCCAGCTCCTTGAGGCCGAACCCCTCCAGCTCGCGGCTCGCGATATCGTAATGCTGCGCGAGAATCCACGTGTCGATTATCGATCGCCCGTAAATATCGTAGCGGCGGTAGGCGATCGTGCGTTCCGCGATTTGCAGGCGCGAGGCCCGCGCGCGGATCGCGCCGCCGTCGCGGCCGAGCGCGAGCTTCACCTTGAATCGGCGCGCGCGCTGCTCAAGGTATTCAAGGTCGAAGCGGAACAGGTTGTGGCCTTCGATCACATCGGGGTCGCGCTCTCGCACGATCCGCACCATCTCCGCGAGCATCGTCCGCTCGTCCATCCGGTCGCCGCGAATCACCCGCTCGAAGCCGTCCGAATCCCTGAGCGCGATCGCGATTACGCGGTCGCCCTCGCGCGCCGCCGACGGAAACTCGAAACCGGGCGACGTGATCGTTTCGATATCGAGCTGCATCCGGCGCAAATCGCCGTAGCGCATCCCGATAAAATGGGTCATTCCGGTGAGCATCAGATGCTGCTCGATCGGATCGGCAAGCGCGAACCACGGTGCGTCGGGCGCGCCGCCGGCCTTGCCGCTCGCTTGGCGCAGATGGCGCCGGGCGGTTTCGAGCGCGTCGGCGTCGCCGAATTCGGCGAGATATTTGAAGCGGAAATCGCCGTCGAGCGGAGTCAGCGTATGCTCTCCGCGAAAGCCCGCCATCAGCTCGCGCTCGGCGAGCAGGATGAAGAGGCGCAGCGGCCGGCGTTCGCGAACCACCGCGCCATCGCGCCGGCGAAAGATTTCGACTTCGCGGTTCGACGCGGCTTCAACCGCGATCACGCCCGGCTCGGCGGGATCGCCGAACAGCAGCCGATTGCCGTAAAAACGGCTCAGGATTTCCTCGTAACGATTCATCGCGGCGCGCCGGCGCTTAATTTTGGATCGCCGTCTGCCGCTTCACAACCTGGCCGCCGGCGCGAGGCGGACGCGCCAGTCAGACGCCGGCCGGGCGGGCGTGAACGATCGCGTCCGGATAGCCTTTCACGGAGACGCGAATCGGCCTGTTTCCGGCATCGACCACGCCGATTGAGTAACCATGTCCGATCGAATCGGTGAATTCCTGTAGCGCTTCAGTAAGCTTCTGCTCTGAATCAGGTTGAAGCGGTCTTATGAGCCAAAAGCGCCCGCCGGTCTCGGAGGCCATCCTGGTAAGCCCGATTACGTCAACCCATTCCTCTGGCTTGATTTTTTTGGCGTTCGAACCCGCCAACAATTTCAGCATGGCCGAATGTACCGGCGAAAATTTCGCACTCGGATCGCCGATCCCAACGGCAAAAATCGATACGTTATTTAATTGGGCTTCGCGCAGAACCTGGTCCTCAGTTGCCTCGCTTACATTATCCGCTCCGTCCGTGATAATCAGCAAGGTTCGATTACCATAGTAACTTATAGAGAGATCGCCGATCGCACGGAGCATCGAATCATATAGCGGAGTCTGGCCCCATGGCGTCAGTAAATCGAGCCGGTCAATCGCGCCTTCATAGTCAGTTGTAAATGGTTCGGCCAGTTGAAAGGGCGGAGGAGGACTGAAAATCGCCTGAGACAGCGAATGTGGAGCGAAGCCATTCGCCGAACCGCCAAATGTTAACAGCGCCAGCTCATCGCACGCGCCGAACTTTTGCGCGGCTAGGGCGAGTTTCTCGCGCACGATATCGAATTTGGCGCCGCTGTCGAGCGCCAACTTGTCGCGCATGCTGCCGGAGCTATCGACGACAATCGCAATCGCGGTCGGCAGTTTTCCGTCGCTCGTGCGAAAATAACTAATCGGAACCGAGCGGCCCTCGATCGACAGCGAAAAGTCGGATTCATTCAAACCGTCGATAGGCTGCCCCTGCGGACCTGCGACGGTCACAATATATTCCCTGAATCCCGGCGCCGCCGCGATCCGCTTCGGCGGAACGTTTGGCAGCGGACAAAGTTTCAACGCCGCCGGCCCGCTTACCGCCGGATGGAACGACGTCGCCGAATTGCTCGAGCACGAAGCCGCCAACGCCAACAGAAGCGCCGCCAGACCGAATAAACGAAAATTATGAAGCATCGATATGCGCCTGTTCGACAGGCGGGATATCATGCTGGCGCTTGCGGGCGCAATTGGAATTTCAGATTGGCTTGAACGGCGGTATTCGCCCGGCCGCCGCAACCGCGAACGATACTAACCGGCCGCCGAGCGGCGAAAACTGAACATCGATGGAGCGGCCGTTCCGGGCGTTCGCCCGGAACGGCCGCTCCGCACGTCCGCTATTCGCAGACGCCCGCGGCTGAGACACTATAGACTTGGACCAGAATCCAGTTGCGCATCGACAACTCGGTCTGGATATTGCCGACCTTGCCGCTTTGGCACTGCGACGCGAGCTGGGAATTGGCTGCGTTGGTCACGCCGTAGGGCGCGGTCAACGCCAGCACGCCCCAGTCGCTAGCGCTGGCGCTTACTTTCTGTCCGCCGGTCGCGCCGCTGCTGATCGAACTCGATTGGAGCATGACGCATCCGGACATCATCACGCACAGCGCGATTATCGGAATCGACAGGGTTGCGGTCAGACGTTTCATACTTTTTTTCTCCCGCCTTTGCTGAGTTCCAGTTTGGTTGAGTTACTGGTTTACGGGCACGAGCTCGACGCGCCGGTTCTGCGCCCTGCCGTCCGCCGTTTTGTTGCTCGCCACCGGGTCCGACTTGCCGAATCCTTCCGGAGTCATCTGCGCCGCTGGCACGCCTTGCCCTTCGAGGTAATTAACGACCGATTGCGCGCGCCGTTCCGAAAGCTTCTGGTTGTACGCATCCGAGCCGATTGCGTCGGTGTAGCCGTCAACATGGACGCTCACGTTGGGGTTGGCCTTCAAGGTCGCCGCGGCTTCGTCGAGGGTCGGCTGATCGACGCTCCGAATCGCCGCCTTGTTGAAGGCGAAATGCACGCCGCGCAGGATTATCTTGGTCTGCGGTGCCGGCGCGGGCGGCGGCGGAGGGGGCGGCGGAACATAGCAAAGCGCCGCGGCCGATAGATTGTACAGTTGCACGATAAGGAAATCCCGCATCGAAAGCTCGGTCTGAACGTCAGTCAGCTCGCCGTTTGCGCATTGCGACGCCAATTGCGTATCGGCCTGATTGGTCAGTCCGTATGGCGCGGACAAGCGCAGGATTCCATAGTCGCTCGCATTCGCGCTAATTGGCTGTCCGGTTTCGCCGCGCTGGCTGATTGCGCTGGATTCAATCGCGACGCATCCCGAAAGCATCAGGGATATGATCGTCAACAAGGAGATGGCCGATGCTCGAAATAATTTCATGGTTGCCTCCGGAGGTTACATCCTGTGCCGCATCATCGATGATTCAATCGTCGGACTTTAAGGACGGCTCGCAAAACACTACCCATACTCGATGGAGCCATACAAGCAATTTGATAGTCGATTCGGATAAAAATTTTGCGCTTAAAGAGATATTTCGCACAGGCGGAAGATTGAATGAGATTGGCCACGCTGCGCTTTGCTTGGCGCATCCGTCCTATCAAATTATACGAGGCGAAAATGCGCGATCGGCGCGGCGCCAATCCGCGCGCTGATGCGATCGCTGACGCGGTCCTGATGTGGGGTCGTATTCGTTCGGCTTCGCGATCAACCGGCCGCCGAAGAAACCGCAGGCGCCGAAAGCTCACGCTCCAGCGCTTCGATATCGGCCGGCGAAAGGCTGAAATATTTGGCGAGGGGAATGTGAAAGACGATCGCGCTGACCGAACTTTCCGGATCCATCATGTAGCCGTCGGTGAGGCGCACGCCGAGATTATTCTGTTCGATTTCGAGCAGCCGGAACAGTTGCGCCTGATCCTCCAGCCGCGGGCAGGCCGGATAGCCGAACGAAAAGCGCTTGCCGTGATAGTGCGCCTGGAAAATATCCTTGAGCGTCAAATTATCCGGATCGCCGATTCCCCACATCCGCCGGATCTTCTGATGCAGCAGCTCGGCGAACGCTTCCGCGCCCTCGAGCGCCAGCACTTGCAGTATATGCGAGCGCAGGTAGTCGCCGCGCTCTTTCCATTCCTCCGCCAGCGCGCGCACGCCGTCGCCGATCGTCGTGACCATCATCGCGATATAGTCCGGACGGCCCGACGCCGCCGGCGTGACGTAGTCGGCAAGGCAAAGGCCGGGCGCGTCGGATTGGCGGCCGAAGGTGAAGGTTTCAAGCACGCGCTTGCCGTCCGGCGCGTAAACCATCATGGTGCGGTCGCCGTCGGAATGAACCGGAAAAAAGCGATAGGCGGCGCGCGCGGAGATATCGGACCGCGCCAGCATCTCGTCTTCGACCGCATCGACGGCGGCCTTCAGTTCGAGCGCCTTGGCGTCGCCCGCGGCGAGCGCCTGCTCGAAATGGCGGAAACCGAGATGGCGCGTGTAGAGCATCACCGGATTCACGTAGCGCAGGATTTCTTCGAGGTCGTAGTCGCGAATCAGATGGAGCTTCAGGTCGGGCGGCTCCGGAATCGGCCCCTCGTGGATGACCGCCGGGCCGCGCCGCGCGGGCGTTTGCGTTTCCGCTGCCGTCTTTGCCGCCGCCGCCCGCATCCGCGCGGCGTCGCGCTCGAGCGCCCCGGCGAGCGCCTCGCGCTTGTGCGGATTCATCAGTTGATTCGCGAGGTCGAGCCCCTCCATCGCGTCGTTCGCGTAGGCGACGAGTCCGCCGTACTCGGGCGCGATCTTGAGGCGGGTGAAGCGGGCGGAAAGCGCGGCGCCTCCAACCAGCATCGGGCAGCTCACGCCGGCGTTCTTCAGGTCCTGCGCCGTCACGACCATCATCTGCGCCGATTTCACCAGCAGTCCTGAGAGGCCGATCGCGTCCGGGCGATGTTTCTCGCAGGCGCGAATCAGCTCGTCGGGCGGCACCTTGATGCCGAGGTTGATCACGCGGTAGCCGTTGTTGCTGAGAATGATATCGACCAGGTTCTTGCCGATATCGTGCACGTCGCCCTTGACGGTCGCGAGGATAATCGTGCCCTTGTTGAGCCCGTCAGCCTTGTCCATGAAGGGTTCGAGATGGGCGACGGCGGCCTTCATCGCTTCGGCCGATTGCAGCACTTCGGCGACGATCATCTGGTTGGCGTTGAACAGGCGGCCGACTTCGTCCATCCCGGCCATCAACGGGCCGTTGATGATTTCCAGCGGCGCGCGCGTCTTGAGCGCCTCGTCGAGGTCGCCGATCAGGCCGTCCTTTGAGCCTTCGAGTATGTAGAGGCCAAGCCGTTGATCGAGCGGCATCGAAGTGCGCTCGGCATGGGTGGGCATGGCCTTTTTGGCGCGAAAGTAGGCGGCGAAGGCGGCGATCGGATCGTCGCCGCGGTTCCAGAGCAGGTCTTCGGCGAGCCGCCGCTCTTCCTCGGGAATCGAGGGATAGCGCTCAAGCTTTTCGGAATTCACAATCGCGAGATCAAGCCCGGCCTGCACGCAATGGTAGAGCATCACCGAGTTCAGCACTTCGCGCCCGCTGTCGGGCAGCCCGAAGGAGACGTTCGAGATGCCGAGGACGGTCTTCGCGCGCGGCATCGCGGCCTTGATCAACCGGATCCCTTCGATCGTCTCGAGCGCGGAGCCGACGTAATTGCGATCGCCGGTGCCGACCGGAAAGACCAGCGGATCAAAAATTATGTCTTCAGGCTCGACGCCATATTTTTCGGTCAGCAGCCGGTAGGAACGGTCGGCGATTTCGAGCTTGCGGTTGCGCGTGATCGCCTGCGCCTGCTGTTTGTCTTCGTCGATACATCCGACGACCAGCGCGGCGCCGTACTCGCGCGCGATCGGCACGACCCGGCGGAAACGCTCCTCGCCGTCTTCAAGATTGACCGAGTTGATAATCGACTTGCCGGGCGTGCGCTTGAGCGATTCCTCGATCACGCGCGCGTCGGTGGTGTCGATCATCAGTGGCGCTTTGACTTTTTTTACGAGCGTGCCGAGCAGGCCCGCCATGTCCGCGCTCTCGTCGCGGTCGGGGTCCTGCACGCATACGTCGAGCACGTGGGCGCCGCGGCGCACCTGCAAGCGGCCGATTTCGGCGGCTTCCTCGAACTTGCCTTCGCCGATCAGACGCTTGAACTTGCGGCTGCCGAGCACGTTGGTGCGCTCGCCGACGATTACCGGACGGGCGTCGTCGTCGATCACCAACGCCTCGATCCCGGTGACGATCGATCGGCGCGGCGCGGAGATTTCGCGTGGTTTGCCCGCCGCCGCGACCCGCGCCAGCGCGGCGATATGGGCGGGCGTGGTGCCGCAGCATCCGCCCACCAGGTTCACCCATCGATTGGCGATAAAGCGTTCGAGTTTCCGCGCCAGCGTTTCGGACGTTTCGTTGTAGCGGCCCTCTTCGTCGGGAAGGCCGGCGTTGGGCACGCAGGCGACGGGAAAACGCGAAATTTCCGCGAGCGTCCGCAGATGGTCCGTCATGAAGTCCGGCCCGGTCGCGCAGTTGAGGCCGATCCAGAGCAAATCGCGATGGGCGAAAGTGGCGTAGAACGCCTCGACATCCTGCCCGGCCAGCAGCGTGCCCATCGTTTCGATCGTGCCCGAAATCGCGACGCCTGCGGCGCTGCCGGTCGCGTTGAGCGCGCGGTCGATACCGACGATCCCGGCCTTGCAATTGATCGAATCCTGAACGGTCTCCAACAGCAACAGATCGGCTCCGCCTTCGATCAGGCCTTCGGCCTGTTCCTGATATGCGGCGGCCAGTTCGTCGAAGGTCACGCCGCCGGTGACGGAGATGCTGCGCGTGGTCGGACCCATCGAGCCCGCCACAAAGCGCGGTTTGGCTAGAGTCGATACGGCGTCAGCCTCCTCACGCGCGATACGGGCGGCGAGCCGGTTGAGCTCGCGGGCGCGATCGGCGAGGTCGTATTCGGCCAGCACGATCGAAGTCGAGCCGAAGCTGTTGGTTTCGATGATGTCGGCGCCGGCCTGAAGAAAACTGCGATGGAGTTCGCGGATCCGGTCCGGGCTGGTCGCGACGAGGTTTTCGTTGCAGCCGTCCAGATGCGGCCCGCCGAAATAGCTCGCATGCAGATTCATCCCCTGAATCGAGGTGCCGGTGGCGCCGTCGAGCAAGACGATCCGGCGCGCGATGAGGTCGCGAAGCAGGGCGATACGTTGGGCGGTCGTTTCCATCTGAACCTGAATGCGCCGACCGGCGTCCGTTGGTGGACGCGGTAACCGATTACACTATCCGAGCGGCAATCATGCCGCAATTTGAGCTTGGCGGAGGCGCCTGAAATGGCGCCGCGGGACCGTCCGGGACATCAAATGGCGCCACGGGACGGCGCCGGCGCCGGGGGCTTTGTAATAACCCGGCGCATCATATAACCAACTATCGCAGGCGCGCTTTCACGCGGGAACGACGGAGACGACGATGGTACTAGCGTGGCTGGCATTCTACGACGGTTTACTAGGGGTCGCCTTGGTCGCGGCAGGAATCGTCGCTGCGCACTTTGGCCTCACCCCGCCCTTTAAAGGCTTCCAGATTTTTCTGGTCGGCTTTTTCTTCGCTGGAGTCGCCATCGCATTGGGCATCCTCGGCATGCTGCTGACACGCGGTGAAGAACGCCGTGGCGGGCAAACCCGGGCCAGAATCGGCCTAATCCTCGGGCTGCTGGTCGCGGCGCCGATCGTCGGGGTCGTCCTGCGCCATCGCGCCGTTCCGATCAACGACATCACGACCGACACGCACAATCCGCCGCAATTCGTGGCCGCGCTGAAAATGAGTCCCGAATGCGGCGAGGGATTGGCGTACAATCCGAAATTCGCGCCAATCCAGGAAAAGAATTACCCAGGATTGGCGCCAATAACGCTCGATGGAACGCCAAATATCGTTTATAAACGAGTCGAAATTCTCGCTGGCGAGATTCCTAATTGGTCTATAACCCGCAACGATCAATCGGCGCACGAACTTGAAGGCGTGTCGACATCGGCGCTCTTCAAATTCAAGGATGACTTCATTATTCAGGTGCGGCCGGACGGTACGGACAAGAGTATCGTCGAGATGCGCTCGAAGTCGCGCTGCGGCGTAAGCGATCTCGGCGCAAATTACGATCGTATAATGAGCTTTTTCCGCATCCTGAAGACCGGACCGCGGATTATGCCGCCCGGCAGCGCGCAGGTGCAGCCATAGCCGCCCTGCCAAAAGAGCCGGAAAGCCGCAGGCTTTTCGAGAACTGGCGGCGGCGCCGGCCTGAACATCCGCCGTCGTTCCGGCCGCTGGCCATCACTTTTATCGCGATTGTGGTCGGCACGACCTTGCTTCATGTGCCGCGCGACATGTGCTTCGGCAGCATTTTTCTCGGCGATCGCGGCGCTTGGCTGACGGTTCAATATCTGACCGCCCACGGGATGCTCCCGACCATCAATTTTGGCTATTTCTATGGTCTTTTGCCGATCTTTTTAGGCCGGTTCTGGTTCGGTTTATTTGGCCTGACGCCAATTGCTTTCGAGTTGGCGTCGCTGGTATGCGCCATAGCCGTTGCCCTGGCGGCCGCCCGATTTGCAAGAGCGCTTTCGCTTAATCCAGTCGGTATTGGAATTTTAGTCGTCGCCCTGCCGATCGCTATCCCGAGCGCCTATTTTTCGCTAGCGCTAGGTGTGGAAGCTGTACTGCTGAGCCACGCGCTGGCGGCGTTCGCGGAAAATCGACGCAGCCATGCGCTGGCTTTGGCGACGGCGGCCTGCCTCGCCAAGCCGGAGATGGGGTATTTTTTCGGTTTGATGATTCTTATCGCGATTGCCGTCGCGGCGACCCATCGGACTCGTGACGGCTCGCGAGAATTCGACTGGAACATGGCGATTCGGCAATCCATCCCCGCGGCGATCGTCGGACTGATGCTGGCGATCGTACTGGGGTTCGAGTTCGGATTGCAGGCGTTGATCACGTCGATCATTCCAGCCGGCGGAATTCGCGACTATCATGCGCTCGGGTTCGGGCTATTCAATCGCGGCGGCTATGATTTTTACTCGCTTCATGGCGCGCCGCTGGTTGGTTATTTCGCCACCGTCATTCCATTTTGGTTTCTCGGTGGAATCTGGCTAGCTATTTCTGGCGTCAGTGCCGCCCGGCGACTGATCCGCCATGAGGTCTCGGGCGATCTCGACCGGCGTCTTAAGGAAACGATCGTATTCTGCGCCGCCGCACAGCTTGTGGCGGCATTGGTGATGTTCGGCGGGCCGGCGTCGTGGATGAATTATTCGTTCGCGCTTGTGATGGGCCTCGCAGCGTGTGCCGTATCCGACGATTTCAACTTCGCGCCGATCGCTATTCTCGCCATCATGGCGTTTCTGTCCGATTATGGCATCACGTGCGCCGCTATCCACGAATGGCGTAAGTCGTCTTACAGCCCTCGATACGCGTATGCATGGCTTTCGTCGTCTGACCGTGCCGACCTGCAGTCCATCGAGAATTTAACCAGTGGCCATCGCAGAATCGTCATCAGCATTATGAACGGCGCGGACACCGTATGGCCGGGCATGATGCCCGCGCCGACCGCCTATCTGCTGCCGGGCAACGATATCGGGCATGAATCCGACCGCACGATCGACGCGATCAACCACGCGGAATTTGTTATCGTGCCGGTCAAGAAAAATCCGGCCGACGCCCGCCGCATGCTGCCTTGGCTCGACCACGCGGTCGATCGCTTGCCGGTGGTCTGGAAATCCAAAGATCAAGGGCTTGAAGTCCGGCGCAATCCGCACCCGCTCCCGCCGCCGAATTAGGGACGTAGCGCCCGAATCGCCCGCCTGACCGCGCTCGCGCGGTCTTCCCCGACCGGATTGACAAAGACGATCGCCCATCCGATTCCCGGCGCGGTCAACTCGGCCAACCGCTCGCGCACGCGCGTTTCCGATCCCACCAGCAGGGTCGAATCGATCATCTCGTCGGTCACCGCCGCGATCGCCGCCTTGCCATCGCTCCCCGCCGCGCGGATGCCTTCGATTTCCCGTTCGAATCCCGCATGCGCGAACATGTTGCCGTAAAAACGCAACGCGCCGTAGCGGGAAAGCAGGGTGCGCGCAGGTTTGCGCGCCATTTCAAGATCGTTCGAGATGAAGGCCGTCGCGAACAGGGTTGGCTCGATCTCCTTCGGATCGCGCCCCGCCTTTTTCGCCCCCTCCGCGATTTCGCCGAGCGCCTCTTTGACCCGCGCGGGCGGGAAGAAATTGAAAATTACGCCGTCGCCGATCTCGCCCGCCATCCGCACCATCGGCCGCGACACGCCGGCGAGGTAAAGCGGCGTTTTCCCGTTCACCCTGGGATTGGTCTTGCCGCCCTCGATCATCCGGCGCAGCGTCGCCATCGTCTCGCGCATCTTCCGCATCGGATCGGCCGGACCGCCCATGTCGATGCCGATGGCGCCGTTGCTTTCGCGATGGCCCGTGCCGAGACCGAGGATGAAGCGGCCGCCGGTCAGTTCATGCACGGCGGCGACCTCGTTGGCGAGCAGATTCGGATGGCGCAGATAGATATTGGTAATCGCCGTGCCCAGCTTGATGCGGCGGGTGTTGAAACCGATCGCCAGCGAGCAAGCGAGCGAATCGTTGTTCGCCTCGGTCATGAAGATGCCGTCGAAACCGGCGTCTTCGGCCTCCCGCGCCCAATCGATGATGGTCGGAAGGGAGCTGTCGGGCATGATCGTGAAGGCCAGCGCAATTTTCGCCATCGCGTGATTTCCTTTGGCGGCGCGGGCGCGGCCGGCGCGCATCGCGTCCGATCCTGTCGTCCCGCCCGCTGAATTTGCTTCCCTTGATAACGTCCCTCACGCCCTCCGCGCAACCGCCGCCGACTCACCCAAGACAGCAGCGCGCTGCACCGCCAACGCGGCGTTGAAAAGTCGAGCGGCTGTTCGTCGGCTGAAAAACTTCCGCAGCATCGTCATCCGCCACGCGAGCGCCTCGAAAACTCCGCCAGCCTCCTTCACCTTGCCCGCATCCTGATCCGGCCTGGACGATATTTATGAGACGAATTCCACTGTCCGCTCATGGGAAAGTGGTTGCGACCAGGCGTCAATGATCTCTCGTGGCGGAGATCCCGTAAGCAGCGCCAGACATGCGGCCCGGACCGACGAGACCGAAATCTGTCTCATACACGCATTAATTCCGCCGCAAGGCGTGGGAGAAATAAAATGCACACATGGACTGCAAAAAACCTGTCCGTAAAAAATGATGGTCTTTTGGAGGTCCGCCTGCGCTATCTGGTCGCGTGGATTGGAAGGACCGAACAAGGCCACGGTGGGGGTCTTTAAAGCAAAAGCCGCATGCATTGGACCAGTGTCATTGGTAAGCAAACAATCGGCATCGTTCAGCAGCGCAATGAGTCCGCCCAACGAAAGCATGCCGGCCAAATTCAAAACTCGCTTATCGGAGCCTCCGATCATGAGCGACAATTCCTCAACGTAGTCTCGTTCGTCGTCCGTGCCAATCAGGGCGACTCGCAGGTCCGGGAGCCTGACAAGCAATTCTGAAGCCGTTCTGGCAAATGATTCTCTTGGCCAGCGCCGTTCCAGGCGCACGGAAGATGCGTTCGCGTTGACCACCAGCAATCGCTCCAGGCCATTATTCCAACTGGATAAAAGTCTTTTAATCTCCGCGTGGTCTTGCGGAAAGGTCACAAGCGACCGCTCACGGGCGGTGACGAGATCGCAGGAATCGCCGCCGACCGCACGCGCCATTTCCCGAAACATCCGCTGAAGCGGTTGATACGAGTTGAAATAGATGGCTTGCGTGAAAAAGCAGCTTTTAATCCGGTTCGACTGCCGAAAAAAACCTATCGTTCGCGACGCGCCGCACAAGACCGCAAGGAGAGCGGAAAAATAGCATAGATTATAGTATTGAAGATCTAGATAGTATTTAACGTTTAACTCATGAAGCCGCCGATTCACAAGTAAAAAAGATCGGACCAAAGACTGGATCGATCGATCGTCGATATACAAACATTCGTCGATCAAAGCCATGCGCCGCACCAGTTCGCGGTGTTTTGCGAACGTCAAATAAACGATGCGTGCGGACGGATAGCGGCGGCGAACTGCCCGAAGCAGCGGCGTTGTATTGAGAATACTCCCGAGTCCGGCGAATTTCGCCACACATATTGTCGGCGCTTCGCCAATATCCGTTCGTGCGGACGGCGTGGCATTACGGTTTAACCACCGCGCGACAAAACACAAAGGCAGGGCAAGCCAGCGATCGAACGCTCTTAACAAATCGTTCTTCATTCTGATTCGGCGCCAAATCACCAGCGTCTCGGCGGGCGCGGCGGTGAAGCTTCTAAATACGCGATTAACAGCCAGATATTCCTATATTGTCCCGCAAGAGTGGTATTGAGATTGGAGATCCTCAAATTGCGCCGCATTCCGCGTCGATGGAGGGTTCGTGAAAACAGCGCTTGTAGAGCGCAACCGCCGCGGCTTGGCACGATCCGGCGATAAAAAACGGCGCCAACGCCTGTCCCCGGTCCAGGAGGAGACCCGCAAAATAGGGAGCAAATAGTTGGCCGATTTGCAGCGACGAAACATTGAGGCTGGTCGCAAGAGCGATATTTTGCCGTCGAACCAGATCATTCGTTAGTGTTTGCCGCACGCCCGCGGGAGACCGCGTTAGAGAATAGCGGACTGCAAGTACGATGAACGCCAGCCAATAGACCGGGATTAAAGGGAGCAAGAGCAGGAACGCGGCGGATACAAACTGGCTTTGAAGCAGCAGATTCAGATGTCCCATGCGGGCGATTAACAGCGCCATCGCGCAAGCCATCATCGCGGTCAGGAAAAAGACCGTCGCCATCAGTATACTGATGGAAAACGGTCGCACGTGAAATTGCCTCGCGAACCAATACGGCGCCAGAAGATCGGCCATGCCGATCGCTGTTCCGTTAAGAAGATTAATGAGTACCAGCAATCGCAGGGAACGAGATTCCTTTTGACGTGCCGAGGGATGGGATCGCGCCGTAGTGGCGATGGACCGTCGCTCTGGCCGCGGCTCGGAAATCTGGCTGAGCAACAGGATATTCACCACCGACAGGAATGCTGAGAAGATAAATAGGGGACGGAATATCCGCGCATGCCCCGAGCCTGAGTTTGGCCCGATCAATAGACCTGCCGCCAATGCTCCCCCGCCGAGGCCCGCGAAGCCCATCGCGGAATTAAAACTCAGCACCTCTCCCCAACGGAAAGCCGGCGAGGAATTCGCGAACAACGATTGTTCAGATGGCGAAAAAGGTCCGGGCGAACCATTCGAACGCTGGCCGAGTCCGCCCATCAGCGCCGCCGCGGCCAATGCCACGGTCGAAGCTGAATACGCCGCCAGGCACGAAGCTCCAAAAGTCAACAGCTCGCCAAGGATTAGAAGGCGTTTCTTCGCTCCACGGTCGCCAGCCAATCCGACAAAAATGCAGGCGCCGATTTCACCCAGCGCGCCCAGCCCCAGAACTATCCCGATTGCCGCGGCATTCCACCCAACCGCCTTCAGATAAAGCGCGAAATCGGCAAGCATCATGCCTTGCCCAAGGCCGCGCACGGCGCGGCTGGCGATCAGCAAGCGGGGAATTGACAATGCTGATAGCCGATATTTTCTTGATGCTCCGGACGGAACTTCCGAATCATTCCTGACTCCGGCCGCGTCGGCGGGCCGTTCGACGGTCGGGGCCGCCGCGGAGGTTGGCCTCAATGGGTCCAGCATAAAACCAATCCACTGAAAGATACGGCTTATGCCGTCTTTCGTTTCAGCGAAATGACGCGTCAGGCTTCGATGGAAACTGTCGGAAGCATTCTACAGTTAGTCGCGAAAACCTACTACACTGTGGCGAGTTTATCTATTTTTAAAATGAAAGAGAGAATGAGACTCAATATAGTTTCGTGAAGCGCCCGACGCGTCGATACGCCAAGCGATCAAAAGAGCTTTAGCCCAACATTGTAGCTAATGGCGATCTATCAGTCAGTGACGACCGCCGCGGAAGCCGCCCCAACGGCCGCCAAAGCCGCCGAATCCACGATCTTCATGGAAGAAGCTATCTTGGTGGCCAAACTCGTGGTGTATCTCCCATGGATGGAATGTTGTGAAATTCGGAGCGTAGCCTTCGCCAAACGCCGGCCATCCGTATGAATAGGGAGCGTAACCAAGCGAGGGATAGCCGTAACTTGAGCCGAAATCAGGTCCCATGCATCCGCACAACCCTGACAGAAACAGCAGAATGAACGTAATTTTGATTAAGCGTCGCATGCTTTTAAGACGAACTGGCTGACTGTCGCCGGCTGGCGTTGACTAGGGCGCGCCCCAGGCGGGTTTGCCGTTCGGATGATAGAAAGCCAGTCCGGGAGTTTGCGGCGCGGGAATATCAAGACTCGTGCGCAGCTTGCCGCTTGGATCGTACAAGCCCAATCCCGGCGTTCCTTCCGGCCCCAGTGCGAAGGTCGCGCGAAGCTTGCCGGCAGCGTCGTAAAAGTCGAGCCCCGGCGTGCCATTTGACGCAATATCCAACGATATGCGCGGCCTGCCTTTTATATCATTCAAATTGATTCCGACTGCGCCATTGTCGCCAATACCCATGGCGCCTCGCACGATGCCTGCATTGTCGCGCAAGACAAATTGCCGGGCTTCCACGCTATGCACCGCGGTTGTTTGGCCCATGACGAGCGCGGAACCGAACAACAATGCCAACGCTCCAGCCAGCAACTCCAACCGTCGATTAACTCGTCGAACCTCGGCCTGCTGGCGTTCCAGTTGCACAATACGATCGATCAATTCCGACGTCTGTTCCATGTCATACTTCTTGTGAAGCAAATGAGTTAAATTTCTCAGGCGCCTGGTAATTTCGCATCCTCGTGCAGGCGTTTCGCTGGTACCAACGATCGAAAGGCGGGATTTTCAATCTCCGTTGTCAAATTTGGATTCTCGATTCTTTCTCAACCGCCGAAAATAGGCAAGATCGGCATCGATGGAAGTTCGAGCGAATCCAGTCGCGTCCGTTTTCAAGTCAAATCCTGCCGGTTTTCGACGAACTGCGAAAAATGATCCGCACACCCGGTCTCCCGCTGAGGCGCGCGACCGCGTGTTTGCGGTATTAGGATATTATCTAGTTCAGAAAGATGGTATCAGCATTTTCGAGATCAACTTGTGAAATAGCGACTTGACAATGGTGTTTTTAGCAGGCAAAAGAGAGTTTATGTCGCATTGGTTATGGCGAAAGCCGGGGTTTTCGCAGCGGACGCTGGAGAGCCGAAGGCGGCGAATATGCCGGCAAGAGGAGGTGGAGGTCCCGCAAAGCGGCGCGGTGCGGTTGCGCGGAAGCGGCGATGGATTTTGGCGATCCGTGCGCTCGGCTCGGCGCCCGCGCGCGCCAATTCGATGATTTGCCGCGCTACTCCGGCAGGGACGCCATCGGCTATAATCAGGCCAGGTGGAGCGTGTTTTGGCGGGCGCGATGCCGCTATGATTCGCCACCTGGAGTTACGCGCATGATCGCCATCGTTGATTACCGGGCCGGAAACCTGACCAGCGTCGCCAGCGCGCTCGGCCATCTGGGCCATCGTTCGGAAATCACCGATCGGCCCGAGGCGATCCGCACGGCCGACCGGGTGATCCTGCCCGGCGTCGGCGCGGCCGGCGCGACGATGGAAAATCTCCGCAATCTCGGCCTCGATCGGGTTCTGCGCGACGACGTGATCGGCGCGGGCAAGCCGTTTCTCGGCATCTGCATCGGAATTCAGGTGCTGTTCGAGCGCAGCGAGGAGGACGCCGCCGGCTGCCTCGGAATCATACCGGGCCGCGTCGTGCGTTTTCCGCATGCGGTGGACGGCCGTCCCCTCAAGGCGCCGCAAATCGGATGGAACCGGGTGCGCCAGACGCGGCCGCATCCGCTGTTCGCGGGCGTGCCCGACAACTCGCATTTTTATTTCGTCAATTCCTATTATCCCGTGCCCGTCGACCCGGCCGTGACGATCGCGACCAGCGACCACGGCGTGGTTTTCACCGCGGCGATCGCGCGCGGCAACGTGATGGCGACGCAGTTCCATCTGGAGAAGAGCGGTCCGATGGGGCTCAGGATGCTGGATAATTTCTGCCGGACGGACTTCTGACGCGATGCTGGCGAAGCGGATAATTCCGTGCCTTGACGTGCGCAACGGCAAGGTCACCAAGGGCGTGCAGTTCCTGAACAACGTCGACGTCGGCGATCCGGTGGCGATGGCGCGCTATTACTACGAGCAGGGCGCCGACGAAATCGTCTTTTACGACATCACGGCGTCGAACGAGCGGCGCGGCATCATGCTCGAGGTGGTGCGCGCGGTCGCGCGCGAGATTTTTATTCCGTTCAGCGTCGGCGGCGGCCTGCGCACCGTCGAGGATATGCGCGCGACGCTGCTGGCGGGCGCCGAGAAGGTTTCGATCGACTCGGGCGCGGTGCGCAATCCGCGGATTATCGCGGAGGGTGCGCGCGCTTTCGGCAGCCAGTGCATCGTGCTCTCGATGCAGGTGAAGCGGCGGCCGGCCAGCGCGGAATTTCCCTCGGGATGCGAAGTGGTGATCGACGGCGGACGCACGCCCACCGGGCGCGACGCGTTCAACTGGGCGCGCGAAGGCGAAGCGCTGGGCGCGGGCGAACTGTGCATCAATTCGATCGATCAGGACGGCGCGAAGTCCGGCTACGATCTTGAAATCACGCGGATGATTGCGGATGGGGTAGGAATTCCGGTAATCGCTTCGGGCGGCGCGGGCGAACCGCGCCATCTGCTGGAAGGATTCACGGCGGGAGGGGCGGACGCGGCGATCGTCGCCTCGATCGTCCACTATGGGGAATATCCGATACCGGCGTTGAAGCGGTATTTGCGCGCGCACGGAGTCGAAGTGCGCGACGCGCCGGAGATGGAAAGGAGCGCCAATTGAAAATCGCGCTGGTGGTTGCGGACTTCAACTTCGACGTGACGTCGCTGATGGCCGAGCGGGCGCGCCGGCACGCCGAATTCCTCGGCGCCGAAGTCGTCCGGATGGTCCATGTGCCGGGCGTTTTCGACATGCCGCTGGCGGTCAAGAAGCTGCTCAAGCGCAAGGACGTGGATGGCGTCGTGATGATCGGCGCGGTGATCAAGGGCGACACCGGACACGACGAGCTGATCGCGGGCGCGACGGCGGGAGCGGCGGTCGATCTCGCGCTCGAATTCGACAAGCCGGTCGGCCTGGGCGTGACCGGGCCGGGGATGGACCGGATGCAGGCGCTCGATCGGATCGATAACGCCAAGTACGCGGTGGAATCGGTCGTGCGGATGATTCGCGGGCTCAAGGAACTGGATTAGTCCGAGCGCCTGTTAAGAAATCTGCATCGCGGCGCGTTGCTGGTTCGATAACCTCTTTCTATACTCGTGCGCGTGGCGGCGACGGCGGACGGAAGCGGAATTCTGGAACGGCAGACCTTTTCGACGCGCGCGGCGGCGCGCATTCTTGCGGTTTCTCCGGATCGAATCCGTTATTGGGTGAAGCGGCGGCTGGTGGCGCCATCGGCGGCGCGCGGCCGGCGTTTCCGTTTCGATTTCAACGATCTGCTGCTGATGCGGATGGCGAAGGAGCTGCTCCCGCCGCGGCGGCGGCTCGGCGCGCTCAAGCGATGCGTTGACGAGGCGCGCGGCGCCGAAGCGGCCCAGCCGTCTCCGCGTGCGCTCAAGCTCCACAACGACGACGGCCGCATCGTGATGCGCGAGGGCGACGCGCTGTTCGAGATCGAAACCGGCCAGTTGCTGCTGCGCTTCGGCGGGCGGCGGGCGGCGGGCAAGGTCGAAGATGGGTTTGGGCCGGCGCGGGTGCGCGAACGGTTCGAAGAGGCGCGGCGCCTGGCGGAATCCGATCCGCTGCGCGCGCTGAAACTCCACAGCGAATTTCTCGAACGCGAGCCGCGCGATTTCGCGGCGCATCTGCGGATGGCGGCGCTGCTGGAGGGCGAAGGCGACCTGATCGGAGCCATGCGCCATTTGCTGGGCGCCGCGGTGCTCGCGCCCGCCAACGCCGAAGTGAACCTCAGGCTCGGCGCGCTCTATCGCCGGCGCGACGACGTTGAAAACGCGCTGCAATGCTTCGAGCGCGCGGCGCAATGCGACCCGCTTTCGATCGAAGCGCATCGCAACCTCGCCGAACTTTACGAAAGCGCGGGCCGGCGGCGCGACGCCGAACGCCATCTGGTGACGCTCGACCATCTTTGCCGCGGCGGCGGTTGAGCGCGGCCGGCGGCGTCAGAGTTCGTCCTCGGGCTTGACCGCGCGAAACCGCGCGAGCAGCAATCCGTCGTAAATCAGCTTGCAGAGGCCGCCCAGCACGAGCGGCCAGCCGAACGGCGACGCTTCGAGCAGGGCGCCGGCGGGCAGCGGCGCGAGCGCACTGGCCAGGCTCCGCGGCACGTTGGTGACGCTGGCGGCGGCGGCGCGCTCTTCGGGAGGAACCACCGCCATCACGTAGGATTGCCGCGCCGGCACGTCCATCGATGACATCGAGGCGCGCGCCAGCAGAAACGCGATCGCGAAACGCGCGTCGGTCATCGCGCCGGCGATCATGAGGCAAAGGTTGGCGGGGATGTGCGTCCACGCCATCGTGTTGATCCGTCCGAAGCGCGCCGCGACGCGCGGCGAGAGCAGTTGCGATGCCGCGCCGAGCAGTCCCGCGAAAAAGAAAAACCATCCGGCGGACTGCAATGACAGATGGAAACGGCGGAACAGCCAGAGCGCGAGCAGCGATTGAATCGCAAGGCCGCCGCCGAACGCGTCGAGGCAGAACAGCGCGGAGAGCCGAATCACGATGCCGCGCGATTTTTCGAGCGGTCTCACGCCGTTGGCGGGCGGTTCGCGCTCGATCGCGGGAGTCATCGCAAGATAGACCAGCGCGGCCAGCGCGCCGATCGACGCGTAGAAGACGAAAGCGTAGCGCTCCGCCAGGGTGAGCGGCAGATGGAGGCGGCGCGCCGCCAGCGCCGGCAGGCCGCTCATCAGGGCGCCGATCGCGCCCGCGCCCGCGCCGGCGACATTATAAATCGAGAAGACGCTGGTCATTTCCCGCGCGGCGACGGTCTCGGCAAGCGCCGCCTGTTCGATCGGCAGGAACAGGCTCACGTCGCCGGCGGAGGGATTGAGCGTGCCGGCGACCGCGATCGCGAACAGCGGCCAGAAAGCGGTCACCGACGCGAATCCGGCCCCGGTCGCGATCATCAACAGAGCCGCGCCGAGCAGCACGCGGCGGCGGCCGATACGATTGGCCGCAAGACCGATCCAGAGCGTGAGGGCCGCGGAACCGATCAAAGTGCCGAACACGATCGCGCCGATGCGCGTGGCGCTGAAGCCGATCGCGGAAAGATAGCTGGGCAGGATTACGCTGACGGCTCCGTCGGCCAGTCCGCGCATCGCGCGCGTCGCAATCAGCCGAAACGAATCGGCGCTGGCTGAACGCGGAATCATTCGTGCGGAACTTCCGCGAGCCGCGCGCCGTCCGTGCGAAATGGATCGCGGTTGAATCCCCGCATCCGCGGGCGATAGTCTCCAGAATCGGTAACGTGGCGCGAGCGGAAGCGATTTCGCCGCCTGCCGAACGAGACGCGAACTTTGCTGCGCATATTGAAAAATTATCATGCGCGTCGAAACGCGCCAGCGCCCGCGGGCATCGAGATCGCCCGCAACAGAACAGGGACCGCGTGAACGCTTTGGATTTTCCGGAAATATATTTTTTGCTTGATGCTTCCGGCGCGCTGATCGCTTTTCAGGAAAAAGATCAGTCGTGGGCGGGGGCGCTGGCCTTTTCGAGCGAGGATTTGGCGCGCGCGTTCCTCGTGCAAAGCCGGCTCGACGCCGCCGAAATCGCCTCGATTTCCACGTCCGATCGCGACAGCATCGCGGCGCTGATCGCGTCGATCAAACGCCGGCCAATCCGCTACCTCCTGCTGGATCTCGATTACCGCACCGGCGCGTGCCGGCAAGTCGATTTCGCCGGCGACGGATTCGGCCCGATTCGCGAGCGGCAGTTCGCCGCAGCGCATAACCATGGCTGACGCGGCGCCGGGGATTGCCGAGATCGAGGCGGCGCGCGCGCGAATCGCCGCTTTGGTCCATCCGACGCCGCTGATGCGCAGCGCCACGCTCGATCAAATGATCGGCGCGGAAGTTTATCTCAAGCCCGAAAACCTGCAGAAGACCGGCTCGTTCAAAATTCGCGGCGCCGCGAATCGAATCGCCGTTCTGACGCCGGGCGAGGCGGCGCGTGGCGTAATCGCGGCTTCCGCCGGAAATCATGGCCAGGCGCTGGCGTGCGCCGCGCGCCGTGCGGGCGTGCGCGCGACCATCGTGATGCCGCGGACGGCGGCGATTGCGAAAATCGACGCGACTCGCTCATACGAGCCTGAAGTCGTGCTCGCCGGAGCCGATTATCCGGCCGCGCGCGCGGCGGCGGAGGAGCTGCGCGCCGGCAGCGGCGCGGTTTTCGTCGACGCCTACGACGACCCGTTCGTAATCGCTGGTCAGGGAACCATAGGACTCGAAATCGCCGCGGAACTGCGGCCCGATGTCGTGCTGGTTCCGGCCGGCGGCGGCGGATTGCTCGCCGGAATCGCCGCGGCGCTGGCCGTACGGTCGCCACGCACTGAAGTGATCGGCGTCGAAGCCGCTGGTTCGCCGCAACTCAGCACCAGTCTCGCCGCCGGCGCGGCGTCATCGATCGAGCGCGCGGTGGATACGATCGCGGACGGGCTCGCGACCGGACGAATCGGCGCGATTCCCTTCGCCATAATTCGCGATCATGTGCGGCGCGTGGTCGCGGTCGATGATTTCGAGATTGGCGAAGCGGTGCTGCTGATGCTCGAGCGGCTTAAATTGCTGACCGAAGGCGCGGGCGCGACGGCATTGGCGGGCGCGCTGAAAATTCGCGACGAATTAAGGGGAAAACGCGTGGTGCTGTGCATCAGCGGCGGCAATATCGACATCAATCTGCTCGATCGGATTATCGGCTACGGATTGTCGAAAGCCGGCCGCTTGACCAGCTTCACGCTCGACCTGCGCGATCGTCCGGGCGAGCTGCGCAAGCTGCTCGATCTGATCGGCGCGACCGGCGCGAATATCCGATCGATCAGCCATGACCGCACGCGCCGCGACATCCCGATCGGCGGCGCGCGCGTCACGCTTGAGATTGAGACGCGCGGCCACGGCCATCGCGACGAACTCCTCGCGCGGCTCAGGGCCGGCGGATATGAAATCGCCGCTGACGTTTGACCGCTTCAATCAGCGATAATCCTTGCCACTCGGCGCCGCTTCGCTATGCTGGCGGAGGCCGCGCCGGTGCGCGTCCGAGGGCTCGCCATGGATTTGAACTACACGCCGGAAGAAGAAGCGTTCCGCCGCCAGGTGCGGAATTGGCTCGACGAAAATATACCGACCAGCGGTCTGCGCGGCTTTGATCGGAACGCCGATCGCGACAAAAGCACGCTGGAAAAAATGAAAATCTGGCAGCGCCGCGTTCATCAGGCGGGCTATCTCGCCTTGTCCTGGCCAAAAGAGTACGGCGGCCAGGCGATGGACCCCGTGCGCCAGTCGATCGTAAATGAAGAAATGGTGCGCACGCGCGCGCCCGCCCTGATCGGCGCGATGGGCATTTCGATGGTCGGTCCGACGCTGATCACGTGGGGCAATGACGAGCAGAAAGCGCGCTATCTGCCCAAAATACTGACGGCGGAAGAAATCTGGTGTCAGGGCTATTCCGAACCCGGCTCGGGATCGGACCTCGCTTCGCTGCGCACGCGCGCGGAAATCGTGGGCGATGAATTCGTCGTCAACGGCCAGAAGGTGTGGACGTCCAACGCGCATTTCGCCGACATGATGTTCTGCCTGGTGCGCACCGACCCCGACGCGCCCAAGCATCGCGGCATCTCCTACATCCTGATCGACATGAAAAGCCCCGGCATCACGGTCAAGCCGCTGGTGCAGATGACGGGCGATCGCGGCTTCAACGAAGTTTTTTTCGACAATGTTCGCGTTCCGCGCCGCAACCTCGTCGGCAAGCTGAACGAGGGTTGGATGGTCGCCAACGCCACCCTCTTTCACGAACGCAACATGCTCGGCTCGACCACGACCACGCAGATGCTGTTCAATCGTCTGAAGGCGCTGGCCGCCGCGACGATGCGGGGCGGACGGCCTCTGACGCACGATCCGGTGTTCCGGCAGCGGCTCGCCGACCTCGAAATCCGCGTCGAGGCGATGAAGTATCACATGCTGCGCCAACTGACCGATTCGATACGCGGGCGCAATCCCGGGCTGGGAGCTTGGGCGAATAAGCTGGTCGGCACGGAACTGAACCACGACCTTGCGGCCGCCGCGATGGAAGCGATGGGCGATTACGCATTGCTCGCGCGCGACGACGGCCACGCGATGGATCGCGGATTCTGGCCCTACGAATGGATGTTCACGCTGGGGCTCGTGATTGGCGGCGGCACCTCGCACATCCAAAAAAACATTATCGCCGAGCGCGGCCTGAAACTGCCGAAGTCGCGCTGAGCGGGGCATGACGGCGGAATGGAATTACGACGATGGACTTTGGCCTGACTGAAGAACAGGAACAGTTGCGCGAAAGCGCGCGTCATTTCCTTGCGAGCGAATGTCCCGCCCAGAAAATGCGCGAGATCGCCGCGGACGCCCCCGGACTGTCGCCGGAACTGGAGCGCAAGATGGCGCAACTTGGATGGCCGGGCCTGATTGTTCCCGAGCAGTTCGGCGGCGCCGGCCTCGGAATGCTCGACATGGCGGTGCTGCTTGAGGAATGCGGCTACGCGGCGATGCCGGGGCCGTTTCTGTTCTCGGCGGCGATAGCGGCGTACGCTCTGGCCGCGGGCGGCGGCGATGAAATCAAAACACGCTGGCTCAGGGCGCTCGCGGCCGGCGACGCGACCGGCGCGGTCGCGATTGTCGAAGCCAACGACGGACTCGCCCCCTCCGATTTCGCCGTCAGCGCGCGGACGGCTCCCGCCGGCGCGGTGATTAACGGCGTGAAGATGTTCGTGCCGTACGCGCAATCGGCAAGCTTCTTTATCGTGGCGGCGCGTACCGGAGCGGGCGCTCGCGACGTCGAGTTGTTCGTCGTTCCGGCAAATGCGGCGGGCGTGAAAATCCGCCCGCTCAAAGCGCTCGACCTGACGCGGCGGCTCGCGCTCGTCGAATTCGACGGCGTGCTGGCGCCGCCTGAAGCGCAATTGCGGGGCGGCGCCGATCTTTACGAGCGCGTGCTCGGCGCAGGCGCGATCGCGATCTCCGCGGATTCGATTGGAGGCGCGCAGCGCGTGCTCGACATGGCGGTCGAATACGCGAAAGTCCGCGAGCAATTCGGCAAGCCGATCGGATCGTTTCAGGCGATCAAGCACGCCGCCGCGGAGATCGTGGCCGATCTCGAGCCGGCGCGCGCCCTCGTCTGGTACGCCGCCTATGCTTTCGACGCGCTGCCGCGTGAAGCCGCGCGGGCGGCCGCGATGGCCAAGGCGCGCGCCTGCGAGGTTTACAGCCGTGCGGCCGGAAAAGCCGTCCTGATGCATGGCGGAATCGGCTTCACTTGGGAGCACGACATTCACTTCTGGTTCAAACGCGCGCGCCTGAACGAGAGCCTGTTCGGCGCTCCGCCGTATCATCGCGAACGCGTCGCCGCGCTCGGCGGCTACTGATCCCGGCCGCGATCGCCTTCAATCCGTGTGGCGATGCGCGATCGCCTCATGGCCCGGACCAGGGTCGCCCTCGTGCAGCCACTGGTCGCCCGACGCCGAGGATTCTCCGGAAATCGCATACGCGCATGCCGCGCCGATCAGGCTCGGGATAATGTACGGATGGCCGCCCGTGGTCTCGGCGACAAAGACGACAGCGGTCAGCGGCGCTTTGTATCCGGCGGCCAAAAAAGCCGCCATCCCGACCGCCGCGAACAAATTCATCCCGGCTGTGCTTCCGATCAGATGGCCAAAGACGCGGCCCAGCGCTCCGCCGGTCAGGAACAACGGCACGAACATCGCGCTCACGCCGCCCGTCCCCAGCGAGAACAGCGTCGCCGCGAGCTTCAGGACGGCGAAGCAGATCAATTCGCCGGATGAATAGGTGTTCCACAAGATCATGTGCGCGGCTTCGTAGTTCGGACCGATCGGAATCAAGCCGCCCGGATAAAGCGTAACGAACAGCAAGCCGCAGAATCCCGTTAACGCGCCGCCAATTATAAGTTTTTTGGTATGCGAGATGGGGGAATCGACGACGAATTTCCGCGTACGCCGGAAAAGCGTCGTGAAAATCATTGCGATTAAGCCCAGAATCAGGCCCAAAAGAGCTGACCAAAGCAGGTCGGATGGCTGGAATCCGGCGGCGCCTGCGAAGCCGAACAGCGGCGTCGTGCCGATAAACGCCGTCAACGTGCCGTAGGACACCACCGATGCGATCAGCGAAGGCAGCAGCGCTTCGTGCGCAAGATCGTCCTTGTATGGCATCTCGAGCGCGAACACGATACCCGTGAGCGGAGCGCGGAAGACCGCGGCCATGCCGGCGCCCGCCCCGCTGATCAGCATCAGCCGCCGATCGCGTTCGCTCACTCCGAAACGCTCGAGTTTCGTCCACAGCCACGAGCCGATCGCGCCGCCGCTATAGATGCTCGGGCCTTCGAGCGCGGCGCTGCCGCCAGATCCGACCGTGGTGACGGCGGCCAATAATTTCCACCAGAACGGTTTGACGTCGATTGCGCCGTTACGCTCGTGATATGAGCGGATGATTTCTTCGGTCGAGTGTTCGTTGGGATCGGGAGTGCGCCGCTGCATGATCAAGCCTGTCAGGAAGAAGCCGACAATCAATCCAGGCACGATCGTCCAGTGATGGCGCAGATAGAACGGCAACAGACGCGCCCAAATCAAGTCGAGGATTACGACGGTAATTAGCGTGATCGTCAGTCCCGCCACCACGCCGATAATCGGCGCTATCAGCAGCCATTTCTGCACGTCGCGCGAATAGATCGCGTCGATTTCGCCATGCGCGAAACCGGCGAAACGCCGGAGGAACGGATGGCGGAAGCGGTCGCCGTTCAGCGCCCGCTTAATCATCGTACCGAATTCGCTCACCTTGTATGTTTCCTTTCTCTCCCTGAGATCGCCCGTTGTACGGTTAACCAGACGCCAACGCCGTCCATCGCAGTTTTCGGGCCGGCGCGGTCTTTTAGTGTCGCATCGCCAATCGCATGATTTCCACAGGCGCGCGAAAAAATCCGCCGCCGGGCGTCCGCCGCGTTTGCTTCTCGCCGCCAAATTGTCTAAAAGAAAGATTACTGCATATATGTTGATCGCAAAGCGCGGCGGACATGGCGCCGGATGACCCGCAGGTCTGTTGGCGCCGCGCGCCGCGCGCGACCGAGCGAGGAAGGTTCATGGCAAAAGAGACGCTTTCGATTACCGACAACCGCACGGGCAAACAGTACGAGATTCCGATCGAAGAAGGCGGCGTGATTCGCGCTGCGGCCTTGCGGGACATCAAGACTTCCCCCGACGACTTCGGCCTGATGTCCTACGATCCGGCTTTTACCAACACGGCGTCATGCCGCAGCCGGATCACCTTTATCGACGGCGAGAAGGGAATCCTGCGCTACCGCGGCTACCCGATCGAAGAGCTCGCGGAAAAGAGCAACTACCTCGAGGTCGCCTACCTGATCGTCAAGGGTGAGCTGCCCGACCGCAAGCATTACGCCGCCTGGGAGAGCAACATCAAGACCCACACGATGATCCATGAAAATGTCAAGAAATTCATGGAGGGTTTCCGCTACGACGCGCATCCGATGGGCATGCTGGTGAGCACAATCGGCGCGCTTTCGACCTTCTATCCCGAAGCAGCGCAGATCAACGACCTCGAATCGCGCCGGCTGCAAACCCGCCGGCTGATCGGCAAGGTGCCCACGCTGGCGGCGTTCGCCTATCGGCATACGCGCGGCCTGCCCTACGTCTATCCGGACAACAGTCTGAGCTACACCGGGAATTTTCTTTCGATGCTGTTCCGGATGACAGAGCGCGAGTATAAGCCGAATCCAACGCTTGAACGCGCGCTGGACGTGCTCTTCATTCTGCATGCCGACCACGAACAGAATTGCTCCGCCAACGCGATGCGCTCGGTCGGCAGCTCCCAGGTGGATCCATATTCCGCCGTCGCCGCGGCGACCGCCGCGCTATACGGTCCGCTCCATGGCGGCGCCAACGAGGCGGTAATCCGGATGCTGGTCGAAATCGGCTCGCCCAAAAACGTGCCCGAATTCATCAAAGGCGTCAAAGAAGGCAAGCGCCGCCTGATGGGTTTCGGCCATCGCGTGTACAAGAATTACGACCCGCGTGCGAAAATCGTCAAAAAAATCGCCTACGAGGTGTTCGAGGTTACCGGCCGCAACCCGCTTATCGACATCTCACTCGAATTGGAGAAGATCGCGCTCGAAGACGACTACTTCGTTTCGCGCAAGCTTTATCCGAACGTCGATTTCTATACCGGCGTGACCTATCAGGCGATGGGTTTCCCGATGGAGATGTTCCCGGTGCTGTTCGCGATTCCGCGGACTTCCGGATGGATGGCGCAGTGGGCCGAAATGGTGCGCGATCCGGAACAGAAAATCGCGCGCCCGCGCCAGGTTTATATCGGCGAGCAGATGCGGCACTGGACGCCGATCGAGCATCGCCCGGAGCCGACGATGCGCGAGGACGCCGTTAGCGATCAGATCTGACGCCGCGCTCCGGAGCGATGTAATTCGATCGAACCGTTCCGATACTAACGATGCACAGCGGGACGCGGCGAACGGGCCGCGTCCCGCTTGCGTTTACGGCTCGGCGCCGTCAAATCCGAAAATCTTATTCGACGCTTTCGAAACGGGGTTTGCGCTTTTCGACGAACGCCTTCGCGCCCTCCGCGATATAGCCGGCGCGCACGCAGAGCGTTTGATTGCGGTCTTCGATCTGAATCGCCTGTTCGAGTCCGCCCGCATCGACCGTCGCCGCAAGACATTCCTTGGTCAAGCGGAGACCGAGCGGCGAGGTTTCGGTCATCTCCTGCGCGAGCCGCCCCGCCGCGGCGTCAAGTTCGCCATCGGGAACCACTTCTGACACCAATCCGGTCGCGAGCGCGCGCGGCGCATTGATAAATCTTCCCGTGAGCATCAGTTCCGACGCGATCGACATCCCCACCGCGCGCGGCAAAAAGTAGCTGACGCCCATGTCGCAGGCGCTCAGGCCGATTCTTATGAAGGCGGCGTTAAAGCGCGCCGACTCGCCCGCGAGCCGCACGTCCGCCGCCAGCGCGAGCGCGAAGCCGCCGCCCGATGCGGGCCCGCGCACCGCCGCTATAAAAGGTTGCGGTGCGCGCCGCATCGCCACCACCAAATCGCTCATTTTGCGCTGGATATCGTAGGTGCGCGCGACGCTCGCCTTGACCACGTCAACGCCGCCGCCCCCGGACTGCTCTTTCAGATCGAGACCGGCGCAAAACGCCCGCCCCGCGCCGCGGATCACGACCACTCGCGTATTCCGATCATGCGCGAGTCCGCGCAGGAAATCATGCAGTTCGTCAACCAT
>JAJZAI010000031.1 GCA_021799495.1 Deltaproteobacteria bacterium | reverse complement strand
GATCGGGCGCGCGCGCGATCACCCAGCCCCACGGATCGACGATCATCGAATTGCCGTAGTCGCTGAAGCCGTGGACGTTGAGGCCGAACTGCGCCGGCGCGATCACGTAGCATTGGTTTTCGATCGCGCGGGCGCGAATCAGCGTTTCCCAATGGGCTTCGCCCGTCGGGAAAGTGAAGGCGCTCGGAATCGCGATGATCCAGGCGCCGCCGAAGGCGAGACGCCGGTACAATTCGGGAAAGCGCAGGTCGTAGCACACGCTCATCCCGATTTTGCCGATCGCGGTCGCGGCGGTCACGACTTCCGCGCCCGGCATTTTGGCGTCCGATTCCCTGATGGTGACGCGGCCGGGCAGATCGATGTCAAACAGATGAATCTTGCGATAGACGGCGATGCGCGCGCCGTCGGGACCGAAAAGCGCCGAAGTATTGAATCGCTTGTCCCTGCCCGGAACGCTTTCCGCGATCGAGCCGGCGAGCAGATGGATTTCCAGTTCGCGCGCCAGCCGCGCCATCCGCGCGAGCGATTCGCCCTCGAGGGTTTCGGCGGCCGCGGCTTCCTCCGCGCGTTTGCCGCGCCAGTTGAAGGTTTCGGGCAGGGCGACGAAATTCGCGCCGCGCGCGGCGGCAAGGCGAATCAGATGCTCGGCGCGGTCGAGATTCGCCGGCTTGTCGCTCCGGGTGGTCATTTGCACCGCCGCCGCGATAATCGTCATGGGCATTGGCTCCTTGCCTCAGGCTCCGATCGCTCAGTAACGCGGAACCGCGGCATCGACCTCCTCGGACCATGCGTCGATGCCGCCGCTCAGATTGATCACGCGCGCGAAACCGGCGCGGGCCAGATAGGCCGCGACCTGCGCGCTGCGCACTCCATGATGGCATACAACGATCCATTCGGCGTCCGGATCGAGTTCGGTGATACGCGCCGGGATGTCGCCCATCGGAATATGGGTTGCTCCGGGGAAAGGCGCGATCGCGATTTCTTCGGGCTCGCGCACGTCGAGCACGCTGGGACTTTCGCCGCGATCGCGCCGGGCTTGCAATTGGGACGGTTCGATTTCAGGGATTCTGTTCATGCGGTACGGCGTGATTTCCTCATCGACAGGTGAACTAAATCTCATTCCGTCGGTTAGAATTTACCATCATGAGGACGGCGAACGAAAATCCGGCGGCGCGCGGCGACGCGTCGCTGATGGCGGCGGCGCTGGCCGAGGCGCGGCGCGCGGCGGCGGCCGGCGAAGTTCCAATCGGCGCGGTCGTCGCGATCGGCAGCGCGATCGTCGGCGCGGGGCATAATCGGCCGATCGCGGCGAACGATCCCACGGCGCATGCCGAAATCGTCGCGCTTCGCGCGGCGGCGGCGGCGCGCGGCGCGTACCGATTACCGGATGCCGATCTTTACGTAACGCTGGAGCCCTGCGCGATGTGCGTCGGCGCGATAATTCACGCGCGGATCGCGCGAGTATTCTACGGCGCGCGCGATGAAAAGGCCGGCGCGTTCGGTTCCGTTTTCGACCTCGGCCGCGACGGCCGGATGAACCATCGCGTCGAAGTTCACGGCGGCCTGATGGCGGCGCAGGCGTCGGCCCTGCTCACGGAATTTTTTCAGGCGCGGCGCGGTTGACCGGTGCGCCGCCGCGCGGCGGGCGACGGCGTCGCGCCGGCGGCCGGCCTTGGCGCGGAACCGCCCGCCGATAAATCTAATTTAATGCTTTAGATTCTCATCGAACAGCTTGAGCGTTCGGGTCCAGGCGTCGCGCGCCGCCGCGGCGGCGTACACGTCTTTGCGCGTGTCGTTGAAAAAGCCGTGCGAGCATCCCGCGTACACCTTGACCTCGCCTTTTTTGCCAAAACTCTTGAGCGCGGCGGCGAGCCGGTCAACGTCGGCGCGCTGGATCCATCCGTCGTTCTCGCCATAAGCGTAGAAAATCGGACAGTTCAGCTCGCGGAGTTTTTCGTCGGGCGGAATCTCGCCATAAAAAGGCGCGGCGGCCTTGATATCGCGGCTGACGCAGGGCAGCAGCGTAGCGTAGCTGCCGCCCATGCAGAAGCCGGTCACGCCGATTCTGGACGGATTGACCGCCTTTTGCGTCTTGATCCAGCTGATCGTGCTGAGCAGATCGTCGATTCCATCGGCCATCGCCAGACCGCCCATCAATTCCCCCGCGACGTTGGGATCGTTCGTGACTTTGTTGCCTTGGCGCGAGTAGAGATCCGGCGCGACGGCGAAATAACCCTCCGCCGCGAACCGCCGCGCGATGTCCTTGATATGGCCGTCGAGTCCCCACCATTCCTGAACGACGATCACCGCCGGATGGGGGCCGGCGCCAGACGGTTCGGCCATATGAGCGCGGAGCGCGCCTGCTTTGCCGGCAAAGCTGACCTCATGTTCGTTCACCGATGCCATCGCGATTCTCCTCCTGCGCTTGCGGGTATTGTCGCGACCGTAAATCTGGCGCGCCGGGCGCTCATTCCGCGGCGGCCAGCGGTATAAAGCCGACGGTCCCGTTGCGAAGCTGGATGCGGAACCATTGTCCCGTGATGCCGGTCACGTGGACGAATTTGCCGCGATGCACCTGCGCGACGACGGTCGCGCTCTCGTCCGGAGTTTCATAGACCGGGGAGTTGTGCGTCAACAGAAAGCGCCGGTTCAAGGGACGGACTTTTGCGGTCGCCGCAGGGTTCGCCGGGGCGGGCGCGCCGAGGCCGGCCGCAGGGGTCGCCGCGGGAGTGGGCGCGGGCGGCGCGGCCGGCAGCAACGACGGATCGAGCGCGCGCACCTGGTCGAATTCCGACTGCGCTTCTTCGCCATGCCCCGGCATCGTGCTGAACAGCTTGCCGAGGGCCAGATGCGCGTGCGCGTTCTTCGGATCGAGGCCGGCCGCAGTGCGCAGTTGAGCTTCGGCCTGGTCGAGTTTATTCGCGCGCTGCAGCAGCGAACCGAGATCGATGCGATAGGCGGCGTTGGTCGGCGCGATCGCGACCGCCGCGCGATATTGTTCCTCGGCGGCGCCCAGCTTCGACTGGCCGGCGTAGAGGCTGGCCAGCGCCGCGTGAGCGGGCGCGTTTTGCGGATCGAGTTGCAGCACCTTCACATATTCCGTCTCCGCCTGGGACGGCTTTTGCTCGAAGACGTAGAGATTGCCGAGCGCGACGTGCGGCCGCGGATCGTTTGGCGCGAGCGACGCGGCCTGCGCGTAGTCGCTTTCGGCGTCGGCCAGTTTGGTGTTCTGCATCGCCTGATCGCCCGCCGCGAGCAGATCGTCCACCGACGACTTATGCGCGCATGCGGCCGCCATAAAGACGCATAGCGTCGCGATTGCGGCAACCGGGATGAAGGACGAGAAGAATTCGGGGGCGCGGCGCGATCCGGTCCCTGGCATGAGCGGACTCCTTTGTTTGGCTTCAGGACGTCGAAATGGTTTTTGGGCGTTCTTGCAAACGAGCACGGCCGCCAGAGGCTATCCCCCACCAACCACTCAGGCGGCATCAAGGATTTTTCGCCGGCCCGCGCGATCTGTCAAGCCGCGCCCGGCCGCGATCTGCGGTTGGCGACGGCATATGCATGGGCTATAAGAATCGCCGTGCGCGCCGTACTGATCGCCGCGAAGGCGCTCGCCTTCGCCAAGACGCGGCTGGCGCCGGCGTTGCCGGACGCGGAACGCGCCGCGTTGGCGGAAGCGATGTATCGCGACGTTTTGGCGGCGGCGCTGGGCGCGCGCGCTCCCGCCGCGGTCGCTGTGATCACCTCCGATGCGAAATTGCTGGCGCTCGCCCGGGCGCAGGGCGCGATCGCGATCGACGAAGGATTTCCGCGCGGCCTCAATGTCGCTGCGGGCATCGGGGCGGACGCGTTGACCGGGATGGGCGCGACCGAATTGTGCACGCTGCTTTCCGACTGTCCGCTGATCACGCCGGGCGACGTTGACGACGCCTTCGCGGCGCTGCCGGCGGCCGAGCGCGCGGTGGCGCTGGTTCCGTCGCGCGATCTTTCGGGCACCAACATCATCGTGCGCCGTCCGCCCGCCGCGATTCCGACCAGCTTTGGACGCTTCAGCCTCGCGCGCCATCGCGAGAGCTGCCGCGCGCGCGGCATAGCCTGCGAGATCGTGCCGATGCCGCGGCCCGCGATCGATATCGACGCGCCCGAGGATTTGATCGAGTTCGCGCGCACGCAGAGTATGACGCACACCTTCAGCCGTATCGCGCGCCTCGGTATGATCAATTGAAAAGGCGGATGCGGTGTCTATTGTGGCGATGATTGAGCGCCTTGGCGCTTTTGTGATTGACCGTGTGGCGGCGCTCGGAGCGTTTGTCATCTTCCTTGCCGAAGCGCTGTTTTACCTTGCGGCGCCGCCGTACAAGCCCCGGCTTGCGATTCGCCAACTGCGTTCGATCGGGGCCGAATCGTTCTTTCTCGTCGGCCTGATCGGCCTGTTCACCGGGATGGTGCTGGGTTTGCAGGGCTACAACACCCTGAGCCGTTTCGGCTCCGAAGGCGCGCTCGGCACGGTCGTCGCGCTGGTGCTGGTGCGGGAGCTGGGTCCCGTGCTGGCGGCGTTGATGGTCACCGCGCGGGCCGGTTCGGCGATGGCCGCGGAGTTGGGCTCGATGCAGGCCACGGAACAAATCGACGCGCTGAGCGTGATGGCGATCAATCCGGTCCAGTATCTGGTCTCGCCGCGGGTGCTGGCGGGAATCGTCAGCTTTCCGCTGCTTACCGGCCTGTTCGACGTGATCGGCATCTGGGGCGGATGGGCGGTGGGCGTCGGTCTGATGGGCGCGCCGAACGGCCCCTTCTTCAACGGCATCAAGCAGAACATGGGCCCTCACGACATCGCGATCGGCCTTTACAAAGCGCTGGTTTTCGGCGTGGTCGTGATGTGGGTCTGCTGCTACAAGGGCTATAACGCGCGACGGATGGCGACCGGCGTCAGCCGCGCCACCACCGAGGCCGTTGTGCTCTCGAGCGTGCTGATTCTGGTCTGGGACTATTTTCTGACCTCCGTGCTTCTGTAAAACTGCCGAGTTCGTATAGACGCGGATGGCGACGACGAATCAAAACGCGGGCGCACCCGGCGCAATCATCAGCGTGCGCGAGCTGCGCCGCCGCTTTGGCCGGCAGCAGGTGCTCAACGGCGTCAATCTCGATTGTCCGACCGGACAGATCACGACGATCGTCGGTCCCAGCGGATGCGGCAAAACCGTCTTGCTGAAGCATCTCAACCTGCTGCTGCGGCCCGATTCCGGAACGATCGTAATTGACGGCGTGGACGTGACCGCGCTGGGCGGCCGTTTGCAAAACGACGTGCGGGAAAAGTTCGGGATGCTCTTCCAGGCGGGCGCCTTGTTCGATTCGATGACCGTTTTCGACAACGTGGCGTTTCCGCTGGTCGAGTTGACCCGGATGGGCAAACCGGAAATCGCCGATCGGGTCGGGGAAGTCCTGGCCGCCGTCGGTCTCAAAGGAATGGAGCGGAAATTTCCTTCCGAGATGAGCGGCGGCATGCAGAAACGGGCCGCGCTGGCGCGCGCGTTGATCCGGCGGCCGAAAATCCTGATGCTCGACGAGCCGACCACCGGACTCGATCCGACTCGCACCCATCAGATTCACGAGCTGGTCCGCGGCACGCAGCGGCAGTTTGGCCTGACCGCGGTGATGGTCAGCCACGACGTGCCGGCGGTGTTTGAATTTTCCGATCGGATAGCGTTTATGCATCAGGGACGCATGGCGCTCAATGGCACGGTTGCGGAGGTGCGGGCGGCCAACAATGAAAACTTCGAACTCTTCCTTGCCGGCCGCGCTTCGGGAATCGACGAACCGCTGGCGGCCGCGGCCCGATAGAGTGTGAAATGTACGCGAGTCGAACCACCCAGCTAATCGTCGGAATCTTCGCGCTGATCGGCATCAGCGCGCTGATCGTGCTTTCGGTCAAGCTCGGAAATGTCGAATTGTTTCCGCGGCCGGGATATACGCTATACGCCAATTTCGACAATATCGCGGGCTTGAAATCCGGGGACAATGTCGAGATCGCCGGCGTCAAGGTGGGCCGGGTGACGGCGATCGGCTTGCAGGATAATCGCGCGCATGTGGGGTTGTTCATCTGGCGGGGCGTGGACGTTGACAGCGAAGCGATCGCGTCGATCCTGACCAGCGGATTGATCGGCGACAAATATGTGTCGATCGCGCTCGGTGCGGGCGAAAACCTGAAAGAGGGCGGAACGATTCGGCAAACCCAATCGGCCTTCGTGCTCGAGAACGCGATTGGCTCGTTTATCAACAATGCCGGCTCGGGCGGCAAAAGCGGCGGCGGGAAATGAAGCAGGTGATGAGCGGTAAACTATCAATAATGAACCACGGCGTTTTCGCGGTCGAACGTCCGGTAATTGCGCGGACGCGCTCGCGCCGCGCGGCCGCGGGCCGAATCGCCGCGGTGCTTGCGGCGGTGGCGATGCTCGGCATGATACGGGCGCAGGGCGTCGCCCGCGCCGATACCGGAGGCGCGCCGATGGCGGTCGCGAAGGCGACCGTCGATCATGCGCTCGCGATTCTCGCGAACAAATCGATGCCGGTCGTTCAGCGCCGCAAGGAATTGCGCGAGGCGATCGAGAACAACTTCGATTTCACCGAGATGTCGCGGTCCGCGCTGGGTTATCATTGGCGCAGCCTGACGCCCGCCCAGCGGCAGGACTTCACGCATCTTTTCACCGCGTTCATCGAAGACGCCTACCTGAGCAAGATTCAGGATTATTCGGGCCAAAAAGTCGAATTCGTTGGCCAATCGCAGTTGGCGCCGGGATACGTCCAGATCAACACCAACATCATCGAGCCGGGCAAAAATCCGATCGCGGTGAACTATCTGATGCTGCAGCAGGACGGCGCGTGGAAGATCTACGACGTCACCGTGGACGCGATCAGCATCATCGCCAATTATCGCAATCAGTTTAACCGCGTGATCAACGATCAGGGCTTCGACAAGCTGATGGCCGATCTGCGATCGAAGCAGCAGGAGCTGGCGTCGTTGCTCGGTGGAGCGAATTAGCTGTAAATTGTTCCCGTAAACGTCCGATAGGATGACTGTTGTGAATCGCGGCGTTTCCTTCACGGATGCGAAGGGCAGATAATCAGTGGTGCAAGCGTGGCTTGGAAAACGGAGTGGAATGGGAGGGCTGATTTTGAAGAAGATCATTATCGTGGCGGCGGCGCTGTTCCTCGCGATGGCGGCGGCGCCGGCGTTCAGCGCCGACCAGGCTCCGCCTCCGCCCGGTCCTCCAGGCGAGTATGCGCAGCCCTACGGCGACCCGCTCGCGCCGTTCAACGAAAAGATGTTCTGGTTCAACCTGAAGCTCGACAAGTACATCATGCATCCGGTGGCGAGCGGTTATGCCGCGATTGCGCCGCGTCCGGTGCGCGTGAGCGTCGGCAACTTCTTTTCAAACGTCAATTTCATCCCGCGGATGGTCAACAATCTCGCCCAGTTGCACGTCGCCAACGCCGGCGGCGAACTGGCCCGATTCGGAATCAACACCACCCTAGGGGTTGGCGGTTTCTTCGACGTGGCCGACGACTGGTTCGGCCTCAAAAAGCACGACGACGACTTTGGCCTGACGCTCGGCTATTACGGCGTGCCGACGGGTCCGTATGTCGTGTGGCCGTTCCTTGGACCTTCGACCATTCGCGATACCGTCGGCATCGCGGCGGACGGCGCGATGTTTCCGCTGTCGTATTTCGTCCCGTGGTACATCTGGCTGCCGGCGGGCGCCGGAAATACGGTTTTGCCGGCGATCAACTATCGATCGCTGCACCTGAACCTGTTTGAAGAGGTCGATCGGTACGCGATCGACCTGTACGGCGCGGTGCAGGACGGCTACATGCAGCGACGGGCCGCCTCGCTCAAGGAGGTCGAAGCAGAATAGCGCCGCAGGCTTTAGGCGGCGGCTGAATCAGGGCCGCGAACCTGATTGGTTCGCGGCCCTTTTTGTTCGATCGGGGCGACGATTGCCGCGCCGTCAAGGCGCGCTCCCGCGTTGATTGGTTTCTCGCAAGCCGCCGCGCGCGTGGCGTTTTGCGCGGCGGATCGGACTGAACGCCGGCGCCGGCGTCAGTTCACGTGTTCCCATGCATGATAGGAACTGCGCACCAGCGGGCCGGATTCGACGTGCCGAAAGCCCAGCGCGCGCGCGGCGTCGCGCAGCTCGGCGAATTCCGCCGGCGGAACGTAGCGCACCACCGGCAGATGGTCGCGCGAGGGCCGCAAATACTGCCCAAGCGTGAGGATGTCGCAAGCGACGCCGCGCAAATCCTCCAGCACCCGCATCAATTCGTTCCGTTCCTCGCCCAGCCCGAGCATCAAGCCCGCTTTGGTGAGAATCTCGCGCCCCGATCCCCGCGCGCAGCGCTTTGCGTGATCGAGCACCGCGAGCGAAAGCTCGTAATGGCCCCCCGGACGGCATCGCCGGTACAAACTCGGCACGGTTTCGATATTGTGGTTATAGATGTCGATCGGTGAACGCACGACGGTTTCGACGCTCGCGCGCTCGCCCTTGAAATCTGGAACCAGCACTTCGACGCGCGCGCCCGGCCGCAGCGCTTTAATCGCTCCGGCGGCCGCGGCGAAGTGCGCGGCGCCGCCGTCCGCCAGATCGTCGCGATCGACCGAAGTCACGACGACGTGATTCAAGCCGAGCCGCGCGACCGCTTCGGCGATGCGCCGCGGTTCATCGGGATCGAGCGGCCTGGCTTTGCCGTGCGCGACGGCGCAGTACGGGCAGTTGCGCGTGCAGACGTCGCCCATCAGCATGAACGTCGCCGTGCGATGCGAAAAACATTCGCCGATATTCGGGCAGCAGGCCTCCTGGCATACGGTGTGAAGCTTCAATTCGGCGAGCAGCGCGCGCGTGCGGAAATATTCCGGCGACGCGGGCGCGCGCACCTTGATCCAGTCTGGATGTTTCCGTTGCGCGTTCTCAGCCATCGCGATTCACTTTCGAGCTTCGCAGCCGCCGCTGGCGGATTCAAGCAGGTTCCAGAGCCGATCGGCCGCGACGATCTCCGATGACGAATAGCCGAATTCCCTGGCGAATGCGTCGGCGGCCAGATTCGCAACCCCGCGAACCGTCGCGTCGGGCCGGCCTTCGCGCGCGATCGACGTCATCCGGCAGCCCTCGATGCCGCACGGCACGATCGCGTCGAAGTAGGCGAGCTCGGTCGCGACATTGAGCGCGAAGCCGTGGAGCGTCGTCCAGCGCCGGATGCCGACGCCGATCGAGGCGATCTTGCGCGGACCGACCCATACGCCGGTCATCCCGGCCCGCCGCGCCGCTTCGATTCCCAGCCGGCCGAGCGTCGCCATGATCGCCGCTTCGAGTTTGCGCAGGTAGCGCAGGACATCGCGTTCGGAGCCTTCCAGCCTGACTATCGGATAGCCGACAAGCTGGCCCGGTCCGTGATAGGTCACCTGGCCGCCGCGAGACACGCGATGGATCGGAATTCCCGGCGTTCGGCGCGTGATGAATCGTTCGTCGGCGCCGCGCCCAAGCGTGTAAACGTGCGGATGTTCCAGCAGGAGCAGCGTGTCGCCGGCCGCATTGCGCATCCGCGCCGCGACCAGCGCATTTTGCAGTTCGAGCGCAGCCGCGTAATCGACGACGCCCATCCACGCGGCGCCCAGCGTCTTCCCAGCATCCATCGTCTCAGAAATTGATCGCCTCGCCCTCCGCGGCGAGCGCCGCTTCCATGATCGATTCGGACAGCGTCGGATGCGGATGGACGGAGCGGCCCAGCTCCAGCGTGGTGGTTTCGAGCGTGCGTCCCAGCACGATCTCGGAAATCAGGTCGGTCGCATGATGGCCGATGATCTGGCATCCGAGCACTTCGCTGTATTGCTTGCTCGCGACGAGCTTTACGAAGCCCTCGGTCTGATTCACCGCGACCGCCTTGCCGTTCGCGCGGAACGGGAATTTGCCGACCTTGACCTCGATTCCGCGCTCGCGCGCCTGTGCTTCGCTGAGGCCGACGCACGCGACTTCCGGTTCGCAGTAGATGCATCCGGGGATATTCATCAGATCGAAGCCGGGTTCGCGCACGCCCGCCATGATTTCGACCGCCGCGACGCCCTCCGCCGACGCCTTGTGCGCGAGCAGGGGAGGGCGCGCGACGTCGCCGATCGCATAGATCGACGGGCAGGTGGTGCGGAACGAGTCGTCGATTTTCAGATAGCCGGCGCGGTCGGCTTCGATTCCGGCGCGGTCGAGTCCGAGTTCGCGGCTGAGCGGCCCGCGTCCGACCGCGACCAGCACCGCTTCGGCCTCGACCGCCGCCGCCTTGCCGCCGGCTTCGAGCGCGACTTTCCATCCCGCGCCGTCGCGCGCGAGCGACTTGTAGCCGTGCCCGAGCATCACGTTGACGCCGCGCTTGACGAAATTCCTGCGCAGCTCTTCCGCGATTTCTGCGTCGAAGCCGGGCAGCATCTGCTGCTCCAGCTCGATGATCGCCACCTTCGCGCCGAAGGCCTGGTAGAAGTAGCCGAATTCGGCGCCGATCGCGCCCGCGCCGATGATCGCGATCGACGCGGGCAGCCGGTCGTGAACCAGCGCTTCGCGGCTGGTCATCACGCCGTCGCCGATCGTCATCCCCGGCAGCAGCCGCTCGCCCGATCCCGCCGCGAGCAAAATCCGCTCGGCCGCGAGCGCTTCGGCCGGCGGCGCGGGCTTGCCCGCCACCGGCGCCAGCGCGACCGTATTCGGCCCGGCGATCGACGCGTTCGCCTCGAAGTAATCGATCTTGTTCTTGCGCAGCAGGAAGCGCACGCCCTTCGAGAGTTTGTCGGCCGCCGCGCGGCTGCGCGCGATTACGCGCTTGAAATCGAACGTGATCTCGCCCGTTGCGATTCCGTGTTCCGCGCCCGCGCCCCGGATCGCTTCCATCGTCTCCGCCGAATTGAGCAGCGCTTTCGACGGGATGCATCCCCAGTTCAGGCACACGCCGCCGGGCAGATCGCGCTCGATCACCGCGACCCGCATCTTGAGCTGGCTCGCGCGAATCGCCGCGACGTAGCCGCCCGGTCCCGAGCCAATCACGACCAAATCGTACCTGGAGTTAGCCAAACTTCGCTCCTTGATGACGCGCGCCGCCGCGCGATCGACTGGCTCAGACCAGCAGGCTTGCCGGATTTTCGAGGAAGCGCTTCACTTCGTTGAGGAAGCGCGCGCCCACCACGCCGTCGATAATCCGATGGTCGCAGGCGACCGTCATCATCATGGTCTTGCCGATCGCGAGCTGGCCGTTGCGCGCCACCGGCCGATCCTTGATCGCGCTGATCGCGAGGATTCCGGCCTGCGGCGGCACGATCACCGCGGCGAAGTGCTCGACGTTGAGCATCCCCATGTTCGAGATCGTGAAGGTCGCGCCCGACAGGTCCTCGGACGTGAAGCCGCCGTGCGCCGCCTTGTTGACCAGCCGATGCGCCGCGCGCGCGATCTCCGGCAGCGTCAGATGCTCGCATTCGTGGATCACCGGCACGATCAGGCCGTCTTCGACCGCGACCGCCATCCCGATATTGATGTTCGGATAGATGACGATGCCGTCGTTCTCGTAGCTCGCGTTCATCCGCGTGTAGCGCGACAGCGCCAGCGCCGTGGCCTTCACGATAATGTCGTTGTAGGTGATGTCCTCTTCAAACAGCTCGGTCGCTTCGAGCGAACTCTTGAGCTTGACCGCCTCTTCCATGTCCACTTCGACGGTCACGTAAAAATGGGGTATCTCGCGTTTGGACTGGGCCATCCGATGCGCGATCGTCTTGCGCATTTTGGACAGTTCTTCGCGCGTTCCCGGCATCCCCTCGCGCGGCGCGATCAGCCGGCGGAATTTGAAAAGCTGCTGTTCGCGGATGAAATTGTCGACGTCGCGCTTGGTGATGCGGCCGTCGGGACCGCTCCCGCGAATATGCGCGATATCGATTCCCGCCTCTTCCGCCGCGCGCCGCGCCAGCGGCGAGGCGCGCAGCTTGCCCGCTTCGCCCGACGTCGCCGGAACGTCGCTTACCGGCGTCGCGATCGTCAGGTCGCGCGCCGGCGGCGCTGGAATCGCCGTCGGCCCGGCGGATCGCACCGCGCTCAGCGCCGGATGGAATTCCGGCGGCGGCGCCTCGACCTTGCCCGCGATCGCGCCTTTCGCCGGCGCGGCGGGTTCTTCGTCACGGTCCGCCACGCGCGCCACCACGCGCGGCGCGGAGCGCGGCGGACGGTTCTCGCCGTCGGCTTCGGCGCCACGCCGCTTGCGCGCGGCCGCGGGACGAATTGGCGCAAGGCGCGGTCCCGACGACGGAATCGCCGTCGCCTCTTCCGGCTCATCGGCTGGTTCGGCCACGACCTCGGCCGGTTTTGCTTCGGCGCCGCCGTTGGCCGCTGACGCCTCCGCGCCGGCCCCCGCGGGCCGCAGGATCGCGATCACCGCGCCGACCTTGGCGGTCTCGCCCTCTTTGAGCCGGATTTCGGCCAGTACGCCGTCGTCGAACGACTCCATCACCATATCGGCCTTGTCGGTCTCGACTTCGGCCAGCGCGTCGCCATGATGGACGGCGTCGCCCGGATGCTTGAGCCAGCGCAGGATTTTGCCTTCCTCCATCGTGTCGGAAAGCTTGGGCATCACGATTTCGTTGCTCATGGATGAAACCTTTACGTATCTTGCGCGCAAGTCCGTCCAACCGACAAGCTGGAACCGGCGCCGCATCTGATTGCCGCGGAGACGGAAGCGCGATGAACGAAATTGCCGAGTCCGACTGGCTCAAGGCCGCCGCCTGGTGGATGGCGCTGGGTTTTTTCGCGATCGCGCCGCCGTTCGCGCGCACGCCGCTCGGCGCTCTGGCGCGCGTGCTGTTCGAGCTCGACCTCGTGGTTCACGGCGTCGCGGCGATTTACTGCCTCGGCCTCACCGCGCGCACCGGGATGGACCGGCGCCGATGGTTCTGGCGCACGATGGTGCTCGGTTATCTGGCGATTCGACGGCTTCACGCGCTTTCCCAACCGCCGCCACCGGCCGTCACTCACGATTCCGGCGGCGCCGCGTGACTGATCGGCGGCGCGCCGCTAGACCATCCGCTCTGCGACCTTGACGATATCGGCCGCGCCAGGCAGGGCGGCCTTCTCCAGCCGCGCGTTATAGGGAATCGGCGTGTCGAGCGTCGCCACGCGCTCGACCGGCGCGTCCAGATGGTCGAACGCCGCCTCGTAAATCTGCGCCGCGATCTCCGCGCCCGCGCCGCCCGTGCGCCAGCCCTCATAAACCACCATCGCCTTGCCGGTCTTGCGCACCGATTCGACGACCGTCGCCGTATCAAGCGGATTCAGCGTCCGCAAATCGATCACTTCGGCGTCCACGCCCTCGTTCTCCAGCGCCTCGGCGGCGGCGACCGCGTCGTACACGCATTTCGAGTAAGACACGATCGTGATGTCCTTGCCTTCGCGCAGCACGCTGGCCTGGCCGAGCGGCGTCAGATATTCGCCCTCGGGAACGTCGCCTTTGACGCCGTAAAGCGATTCGTGCTCGAGGAAAATCACCGGATTGTCCTGCCGGATGCAGCTCTTGAGCAGCCCTTTGGCGTCCGCCGGCGTGGCCGGAATCGCCACCAGCAGGCCCGGACAATGCAGGAAGTAGGCTTCGAGGCTCTGGCTGTGCTGCGCGCCCAACTGATGGCCCGCGCCCTGCGGCGCGCGAATCACCAGCGGCACCTTGGCGCGCCCGCCGAACATGTAATGGATCTTCGCGGCGTGATTGACGATCTGGTCCATCGCCAGCAAGCCGAAGTTGATCGTCATCAGCTCGACGATTGGCTTGAGTCCGCCCATCGCCGCGCCCACGCCCGCGCCGGCGATCGTCAGTTCGGCGATCGGCGTGTCGCGCACGCGCTTTTCGCCGTACACCGCCAGCAGGCCGTCGGTGACTTTGAATGCGCCGCCGAAATATCCGACCTCCTCGCCCATGATAAAGACCCGCTCGTCGCGGTCGAGCTCTTCGCGCAGCGCCTGGTTGAGCGCTTCTCGGTAGGTGATTTGCGCCATTACTCCGCTCCGTCCGCGTCGATATAGACGTACTTGCCGAGCGTGTCGAGCGCCGGCTCGGGACTTTCCTCGGCGAACTTTACTGCGTCGTCGATCACCGCCGCGACCTCGTTGTCGATCGCCGCCAGCCGCGCGTCGTTGGCGCGTCCGTCCTGGATCAGCTTGCGCCGCAGATGCTTGATCGGATCGCGTTCCTGCCAGATGCGCTCTTCGCGCTTGGAGCGGTATTCGGCCGGATCGGACATCGAATGGCCGCGGAAGCGGTAGGTCATCGCCTCGATCAGCGACGGCCCCTCGCCTTCCCGCGCGCGCGCCGCCGCTTCCAGCGTCGCGGCGTGAACCGCGAGCACGTCCATCCCGTCCACGCGCACGCCGGGCATCTTGTAGGGTTCGGCGAACTTGTACAGCTCCTCCTGGCAGATCGCGTTCTGCACCAGCGTGCCCATGCCGTAGAAATTGTTCTCGCAGATGAAGATCACCGGCAGCTTCCACAGCGACGCCATGTTGAGCGCTTCGTGAAACGCGCCCTGCGGCAGCGCGCCGTCGCCAAAGAAGCAGCAGACCACCTGCGGCTCCTCCTTGTAGCGCACCGCGAGCCCAAGCCCCGCCGCGAGCGGCAGGCCGCCGCCGACGATCGCGTAGCCGCCCATGAAGCGTAGCTCGCCGTCGAACAGATGCATCGAGCCGCCGTGTCCGCGCGAAAGGCCAGTCGCCTTACCGAACAGCTCCGCCATCACCGCGCGCGGCGACGATCCCTTGGCCAGGCAATGGCCGTGCTCGCGATAGGTCGAGACCACGTAGTCTTTGTCGTAGAGCGCGCTGATCGCGCCCACCGCGACCGCTTCCTCGCCCGCATAGAGATGGCAAAAGCCGGTGATTTTGCCGCGGCTGTACATCTCCGCGACTTTGTCTTCGAAGCGCCGGATCAGAACCATGCGGCGATAGAGATCGAGCAACTGCGTCTCGGTCATCGTCAGCAAGGCTCGTTCGGCGATATGTTTTTCACGCTCCAGGGCCATCAAAAAACCCTCCGTGCCGCCGTCGTCCAGATGCCAGTAAACCACTATCGCATCATCGGCGATAGGGTAAGCGCCGGATCGGATCCGTTTCCACAGGCGATGCGTGCGGACGTTGCGCGCGAATCGATTCGCGCGCTGGCGCTGGCGTCAATGTGGAGCAGAAAGGCGGTCCGGCGCGCGCTCGCGCCGCCCGCTATCCGCCGGCGAACAGCTCGCGCTGGGCGGCGCGCATCACCGGCGCGAACGAGCGGCGATGGATCGGCGAAGGGCCGAGCCGCGCGAGCGCGTCGAAGTGATCCGCCGTGCAGTAGCCCTTGTGGCTGGCGAAACCGTAGCCGGGATATTCGGCGTCGTACGCGGTCATGATTCGATCGCGCGTGACCTTGGCGATTATCGACGCCGCCGCGATGCAGAAACTCTTGCGGTCGCCGCCGACGATTTTCGTCTGCGGCAGCTTGAGTCCGGGAATCGCGCGGCCGTCCATCAGCACGTGGTCGGGCGTGCGGCCCAGTTCCATGAGGGCGCGCTCGCAAGCCAGCATCGCCGCCCAGTAAACGTTGAGTTCATCGACTTCATTGACCGCCGCGACGCCCACGCCGACCGCCGCGGCGCGCTCGCGAATCCGCGGAAACAGCTCCGCGCGCTTTGCGGGCGTGAGTTGCTTGGAGTCGTGCACGCCCTTGATAAATATTTCCGGCGGAAAAATTACCGCGGCCGCGACCACCGGCCCAGCCATCGGCCCGACCCCGGCCTCATCGACGCCGGCGACGGCTTCGAGGCCCTGTTTCCACAACTGCCGCTCGTATCTGAGATTCGCCCGCCCAGCCACCGTTCGCCTCCGCCGCGCCTCGGCGCGTCACGCCAGCCGCTTGAGCCGCGCCTTGCGCAGAATTTCCGCCATCCGTTCGGGATCGGGGATGTCGAACATCTTGATCATGAAATCGACGCTCGCCGCCGACGCGACCTTGACGTCGCCGAGTCCCAGCATCCGCTGCATCGCGCTGCGTTCGACTTCGATCGAGCGCACGTCGGCAAGCTCCATCTCGCGCCGCCGCGTCGCGATAAAGCCGCGCCGCTCGATCACCCGGTCCGAGGTCAGGCTCCAGCTCGTATTGCGGCGCAGCAGGCTGACGCGCGCGATCAACAGTCCGGCCAGCGCGACGCCGATGACGCCGATCCGCGCGTCGCCCTTCGGCGCGGCCGCCGCGCCCACCGCGACTATCAGGACGATCGCCGCAAACACGATCGTCCCGGTGAAATGCCACCACGACGGCAGGATCCGGGTCAGCGCGTACTCGCGCCGATCTTCCGGCTTGGGCGCGAAGATGCGCGCGCCGCAGCGCGCGCAAAAGGCCGCGCCGGCCACGGCGTCGAATCCGCATTGTGGGCATCGCATAGGAGTTGCCGCGCTATCTGGCGGCGCATCGCAAGCGCCGGGAGCGCGAAAATATCGCGATTATGGGGAAGCACGCCGATCTGGTCAATTCGCGGCGCGGCGCCGGGCGCGATCGCGTACACCTGGCTTGGCTATGCGGGCCGTACCGCCGCCGCAGGCGAGGCCGGCGCAATCAAAGCCGGGATCCTGGCGCTGGCGTTGCTCGGCGCGGCGGCGTTCCTGCCGCGCTTCATCCGCCGGTCTCGCAGCGCGGGCGCCTCGGGCCGAAGCGCCAGGCCGACGGGGTCGTAAGCGTTTCAAGATAGTGTTTTAAAATCGTGAACGAGCATTTGATTGCGCGGAAAATGGCGCTATTCTTGACTTGGCGCGGAGGGCGGCATAATAAGAGAGTTTCCAAGCTCGACGCCGATGTAGCTCAAAGGTAGAGCAACTGACTTGTAATCAGTAGGTTGCGAGTTCGATTCTCGCCATCGGCTTGGCCCGATGGCGAGGGTTGTGCGGAGAGGTTCCCGAGTGGCCAAAGGGAGCAGACTGTAAATCTGCCGGCTTATGCCTTCGGAGGTTCGAATCCTCCCCTCTCCACCAAATTTTATGGCGCGAATAGGAGAGCGGGAATAGCTCAGTTGGTAGAGCGCGAGCCTTCCAAGCTCGGGGTCGCGGGTTCGAATCCCGTTTCCCGCTCCATCAGAACCCCGGCTGTTGTGCCGGATACTGAGGTTAAGACGGGCTTAGTTCGCCCATGTAGCTCAGTCGGTAGAGCACTTCCTTGGTAAGGAAGAGGTCACGGGTTCGATTCCCGTCGTGGGCTTGCAAAATTTCTCGCGCCGACCGATGAGTGCGCGGCGCTTGAGGACAAAGACGTATGAGAGACCTGATTGCGATGGCGTGCGATGGCTGCAAACGGCGCAACTACACGACCAGCAAGAACAAAAAGCGCCAGACCGAAAAGTTCGCTATCAAGAAGTTTTGTCCGTCCTGCCGCAGCCATACTGTGCATAAGGAGGCCAAGGTCTAGACGCGCCCGGGCGACGCATCGCGGCGTCGCCGCGTCCGAACGATGCGAGGCTAAGGGTCAGTAGCTCTAATTGGCAGAGCGGCGGACTCCAAATCCGCAGGTTCCAGGTTCGAACCCTGGCTGGCCCGCCATCCATGCGTCGCCCGCGCTCACGCGGTCGGCGGCGCTGGACCTCACGGATGCTCGGCGAAGCGCGAAGGGCTTGTAATGGCTGCATAAAATGGATAGTCTGAAAAGTTACCTCGATCAGGGCACGAATTTTGTAAAAGAAGCTTGGAAAGAGCTTGCGAAAGTCCACTTCCCAACGCCCAAGGAAACGATGCAGGCGACGCTGGTGGTCGTCATCCTGACCCTGGTGATGGCGCTGTGGCTGGGACTGGTCGATATGGGCGCGACCCGAGTCGTCCATCAATTGATTAGCTGAGCGAAATTACGCCTCGGGACGCGTCTGGCGGCGATACCGCGGATCGTCCCGGCGAAAGAAAAAAGCCGCCAATGGCCGAGCAAGCATCGGTTGAATCCCGGCCCGAGCCGAAAAAGCGATGGTATGTCGTGCATACCTATTCGGGCTTCGAACAGCGCGCCAAAACCGCGCTCGAGGAACGGGTGCGCGCGCTCAAGCTCAACGACGAGACGCGGGCGCTCGGCGAGAAATTCGGCGATGTCGTGGTGCCGGTCGAGCGCGTGCAGGAACTCGGCAAAGGCGGCCAGCGCAAGGTTTCCAACCGCAAGTTTTTCCCCGGTTATATCTTCGTCAACATGGAGCTCGACGACGAAACCTGGCACGTGGTGAAAAACACGCCGAAAGTGACCGGTTTCGTGGGGCATTCGACGATGCCGCCGGAAGTGCCCGAGTCGGACGTCGTCGCGATTCGGCAGCAGATGGAGGAGGGCGCGCTGCGGCCCAAACCCAAGGTGCTGTTCGAGGTCGGCGAGGCGATCAAGGTGGTTGACGGGCCGTTTCAGGATTTCAACGGCACGGTCGAAGAGGTCAAGCCCGAAAAGGGCAAGGTGCGAGTGCTGATTTCGATCTTTGGCCGGGCGACGCCGGTCGAGCTCGATTTCGTGCAGGTGGAGAAGTCATAGGCGGTCGCGCGGACAGCGCCCGCATCCGCCGTGGCGGATAACGGCGCGGCGATCGCCCGGAAAGTACGGCCCAGATGGCTAAAAAAGTCACCGGACAGATTAAGTTGCAGATTCCCGCGGGCGCGGCGAATCCCTCACCGCCCGTCGGACCGGCGCTCGGTCAGCGCGGCGTCAATATCATGGAGTTCTGCAAGGCGTTTAACGCGCAGACCCAGAACATGCAGGGCCTGGTGATCCCGGTGGTGATCACCGTGTACGCCGACCGCTCGTTCACCTTTATCACCAAAAGTCCGCCGGCTTCGATCCTGCTCAAGCGCGCGGCCGGAATCGAAAAGGGTTCGGCGACGCCGCACAAGCAGAAAGTCGGCAAGGTGACGCGCAAACAAATCGAAGAGATCGCCCAGACCAAGCTGCGCGATCTGACCGCCGCGGATCTCGAGGCGGCGACCCGTTCGGTTGCCGGCACGGCCCGTTCGATGGGTATCGAGATCGGCGACTGAGCGGCGCGGAAGGATTCAGGACGGCGATGGCAGGAAAGAAGTATCGCGAAGCGGCCAAGCGGGTCGATAGCGCCCGGCGTTATTCGCTGGAAGAGGCGATTGGCCTGGTGGTGGGCAACAAGGTCGCGAAATTCGACGAGACCGCCGAGCTGGCGGTGCGGCTCAACGTCGATCCGCGCCAGGCGGATCAAAACGTTCGCGGCGCCGTAGTGCTGCCCAACGGCACCGGCCGCACGATCCGCGTGCTGGTGCTGGCCAAAGGCGAAAAGGAGCGCGAGGCGCGCGAGGCCGGCGCGGATTTCGTCGGCGGCGAGGACCTGATCAAGCGGATTCAGGAAGAGAACTGGCTCGACTTCGATCGCGTTATCGCGACGCCCGATATCATGGGCGCGGTCGGCCGAATCGGCAAGATTCTCGGCCCGCGCGGGCTGATGCCGAATCCGCGCGTCGGCACCGTCACCTTCGACGTCGCCAGGGCGGTCGGCGAGGTCAAGGCGGGCAAGGTCGATTATCGGGTGGACAAGGCCGGCGTCGTGCATGCGCCGATCGGCAAGCTCAGTTTTGGCGAAGCGAAGCTGACGGAGAACGCGCACGCCCTGCTGGACGCGATCGTCCGCGCGAAGCCGGCCAGCGCCAAGGGCAATTACATCAGGAGCGTCGCGATTTCGGCGACGATGGGGCCGGGAGTGCGGGTCGATCCGGCGGCGGCGACGCGCACGGCGGCGGCCTGACGGCGGCATAGGTTGGCGATGAACAAGACGGAAAAGAGCGCGCTGGTCGCCGAGCTGGCGGAGAATCTGGGCCGCGCGCGGATCGCGGTGGTTTCGGAATATCAGGGCTTGACGGCGGGCGAGTCGGACGAGATGCGGCGCAAGCTGCGCGCGGTGCGCGGCGAGTTCCGCGTGGCCAAGAACACGCTGGTCAGGCTCGCGATCAAAGACACCGGGTTCGCCGCTCTGGACGGCCATCTGGGCGGTCCGGTGGGGTTGATCCTGAGCTACGCCGATCCGGTGGAGCTGGCCAAGACGGTCAATTCGCTCAAGGATTTGGGCGCCAAGTTCAAGGTGCGCGGCGGCGTGCTCGACGGCAAGCCGCTCAGCGCCGACGAGATCAACGCGCTCGCGGAGCTGCCGCCGCGCGAAGTGATTTTCGCGCAATTGCTGGGCCTGTTGCAGGCGCCGGCCACGCGTCTGGCGCGGCTGCTGAACGAGCCGGGCTCGGCGCTGGCGCGGCTGGTTGACGCGGCCGGCCGCAAGGCGGGCGCGGCGGCGGGAGCCTGAGCGCGCGGGACAATCGAACGAAGATAATCGGCTTGCCGGGGCGCTCCCACATCGCTCGCGGGCCGGACGCACAAGGAGAGGGATCAAGATGTCAGAAGCAGCACAGCTCAGCCGCGATCAGGTCAAAGATTACCTGAAGAACCTGAGCCTCCTGGAGGCCGCGGCGCTGGTCAAGGAACTCGAGCAGGAACTCGGCGTATCGGCGGCGGCGCCGGTCGCGGTCGCCGCGGCTCCCGCCGCGGGCGGCGCGGCGGCGGCGGTCGAGAAGGACGAATTCACCGTGATGCTCACCGGCGCGGGCGACAAGAAGATCCAGGTGATCAAGGTCGTGCGCGAGCTTACCGGCCTGGGCCTCAAGGAAGCCAAGGACCTGGTGGACGGCGCGCCCAAGCCGGTCAAGGAAGGCGTGAACAAGGCCGAGGCCGAGGAAATCAAGAAGAAGCTCGAAGAGGCTGGGGGCGCGGTCGAGTTGAAGTAGGAGCCGGCGGGTCATACGGCAACCGGCAATAAATATCGGCGGGAACGGGACGCGCACGCGGCTGGCGCGGGCGTCCCGGCTCGCTTTTCTGGAATGTCCCAAAATCCGGCGCGGAACGCGCGGCGCGGATGCGCCGGAGCGGGCCGCCGCCGTGGCCGTCTGGCGGCGCGCCGCATCGGCGCCCGCCGCCGGATGAGGTAGAAATGGCTCAGCAGTCGCAGGTCACGAGCAACCTTCGCCTTCGCCGCTCCTTCGGCAAGATCAAGAAGATCATCGACATCCCCAACCTGATCGAAATCCAGAAGCGTTCCTACGCGGATTTCCTGCAGGCAGGGGTCGCGCCCGAGGAGCGCAAGGAAGAGGGGCTGCAGGCGGTCTTCAAATCGGTTTTTCCGATCAAGGATTTCAACGAGACCGCCTCGCTCGAGTTCGTCAGTTACGAACTCGGCCAGCCGAAATACGACGTCGAGGAATGCCATCAGCGCGGCATGACCTACGCCGCGCCGATCAAGGTGAAGATCCAGCTGGTGATCTGGGACGTCGAGAACGGCCGCCGCTCGATCAAGAACGTCAAGGAGCAGGAGGTCTATTTCGGCGAGATTCCGCTGATGACCCAGAACGGCACGTTCATGGTGAACGGCACCGAGCGGGTGATCGTTTCGCAGCTCCATCGCTCGCCCGGCGTGTTTTTCGAGCACGACAAGGGTCGCACGCACTCCACCGGCAAGCTGCTCTACTCGGCGCGGGTTATTCCTTACCGCGGGAGCTGGATCGATTTCGAATTCGATCCGCGCGACGTGCTCTACGTGCGTATCGACCGGCGGCGCAAGTTCCCGGCGACGGTGCCGCTGCGCGCGCTCGGGATGACCACCGAGGATCTCCTCAACTACTTCTACAAAAAGGACGTCATCATCCTCGATGGCCCGGAGCTGGCCAAGAAATTCATTCCGGAGCAGCTTCTGGGCTCGCGCGTCAGCCGCGAAGTGCGGCATCCGAAGACCGGCGAAGTGATCGCGCGCGAAGGGCGCAAGTTCAACAAGGCGGTGGTGCGCCAGCTCGAAGAGGCGAAAGTGACGGAGATTCCGATCGCGCTTGACGACGCGATCGGGCGCGTTTCGGCGCACGATGTCGTCGATTCGACCACCGGCGAAGTGCTGGCGCAGGTCAATGACGAGCTGAGCGAAGCGACGCTCGAAAATCTCAAGGCGCGCGGCGTCAAGACGATCGAGGTGCTGTACACCGACGACCAGCCGGGCGGCGGCGCGCTCCGGCTGACGCTCGCGCAGGACAAGATCGAGAAGCCCGAAGAGGCGATTATCGAAATCTACCGGCGGCTGCGCCCCGGCGATCCGCCGACGCAGCAGACCGCGACCGCGTTCTTCCACAATCTTTTCTTCAATCCCGAGCGCTATGACCTGTCGCGCGTCGGCCGGCTCAAGCTGAACCACAAGCTGTTCAAGGATCCCAACCACGTGCCGCTCGAACAGGGCACGCTCCGGCGCGAGGATATCCTTGAAGTCGTGCGCTACCTGATCGAACTGAAAAACGGCGCCGACGACCATACGGTCGACGATATCGACCATCTCGGCAATCGCCGCGTGCGCGCGGTCGGCGAGCTGGTCGAGAACCAGTTCCGGATCGGGCTGGTGCGGATGGAGCGGGCGATCAAGGAGCGGATGAGCCTGCAGGATATCGAAACCCTGATGCCGCAGGAGCTGGTGAATTACAAGCCGGCGTCGGCGGTGATCAAGGAGTTCTTCGGCTCCTCGCAGCTTTCGCAATTCATGGATCAGACCAATCCGCTCAGCGAAATCGCGCACAAGCGGCGGCTTTCCGCGCTCGGGCCGGGCGGGCTCACGCGCGAGCGGGCGGGCTTCGAGGTCCGCGACGTCCATCCCACGCACTATGGCCGGGTTTGCCCGATCGAGACCCCGGAAGGGCCGAATATCGGGCTGATCGCGGCGCTTTCGACCTACGCGCGGGTCAACGAGTACGGTTTTATCGAAACCCCCTACCGGGTGGTCGAAGAGCGCAAAGTCACCGATCGGATCAAGTATCTCTCGGCGCTCGAAGAGGAAGACGTCGTGATCGCGCAGGCGAACGCGCCGCTCGACGCGCACGGGCGCTTCGTGGCGGAGATGGTTTCGGCGCGTATCGGCGGCGAATTCACGGTGGTCGGCGCCGGCGACGTGCAGTACATGGACGTGTCGCCGAACCAGCTGGTGTCGGTGGCGGCGTCGCTGATTCCGTTTCTCGAGAACGACGACGCGAACCGCGCCCTGATGGGTTCCAACATGCAGCGCCAGGCGGTGCCGCTGCTCAAGACCGAGGCGCCGTTGGTCGGCACCGGGCTCGAACGGACCGTCGGATGCGATTCCGGCGTGACGCGCATCGCGCAGCGCGACGGCATGGTCGAGAGCGTCGACGCCGAGCGGATCGTGATTCGCGCCGACCGGCAGAGCCGCGACCCGCGCGACGCCGGCGTCGATATCTACAACCTGGTCAAATACCAGCGCTCCAACCAGAACACCTGCATCAACCAGCGTCCGATCGTGGTCAAGGGCGAGCGGGTCAAGACCGGCGACGTGATCGCCGACGGCCCGTCCACCGATATGGGCGAGCTGGCGCTGGGACGCAACGTGGTGGTCGCGTTCATGCCGTGGGGCGGCTACAACTTCGAGGATTCGATTTTGATCTCCGAGCGCGTGGTCAAGGAGGACCTGTTCACTTCGGTGCATATCGAGGAGTTCGAGTGCATCGCGCGCGACACCAAGCTCGGTCCCGAAGAGATCACGCGCGACATTCCGAACGTCGGCGAAGAGGCGCTCAAGGATCTGGACGCGAGCGGCATCATCCGTATCGGCGCCGAGGTGCGGCCGGGCGACATCCTGGTCGGCAAAATCACGCCCAAGGGCGAAACCCAGCTCAGTCCCGAAGAAAAGCTGCTGCGCGCGATCTTCGGCGAAAAAGCGGGCGAAGTGCGCGACACCTCGCTGCGCGTGCCGCCGGGGGTCGAGGGCGCCGTGATCGACGCGCGGGTCTTCGCGCGCCGCGGCGTCGCCCGCGACGATCGCACGCAGGAAATCCAGAGCCTCGAAGTCGAGCGGCTCAAGCAGGACGAGGCCGAGGAAATCCGCATCCTGCGGCTAGAGGCGCTGCGCAAGCTCAAGCGCGCGCTGGCGGGCCGCAAGCTCGCGGGGCGGGTGATGTCCGACGATCGCAAGGTGCTGTTCAACAAGGGCGATGCGCTTTCGCCCGAGGACCTCGACGAGCTGTCGCCGCCGCTGTGGGGCCAGCTCAAGGTCGAGGACGAAGCGGCGCAGGCCGCGATCGCGCAGGCGCTCAACGCGATGAACGCCAACGTCGACGCGATCAAGGAGCACTACGGGGCGAAGGTCGAGCGGCTCAAGGCGGGCGACGAGCTAGCGCCGGGCGTGATCAAGATGATTAAGGTGTTCGTCGCGATCAAGCGCCGCCTGCAGGTGGGCGACAAGATGGCCGGACGGCACGGCAACAAGGGCGTACTCTCGCGCATCCTGCCCGAAGAGGACATGCCGCGGCTGGAGAACGGCACGCCGGTCGACGTCGTGCTGAATCCGCTCGGCGTGCCGTCGCGGATGAACGTCGGGCAGATTCTGGAGACGCATCTCGGATGGGCCGCGCTGGAGATGGGCCGGCGGCTGGAGGACGATCTGCGCGAGGGCGCGAGCGCGGCGCAACTGCGCCGGCGGCTGCGCGAGGCGTATCCGGAAAAGGAGACGCAGGAATTCATCGAGGAGCTGGCGGACGCCGACGTGGAGCGGCTCGCGGCCAAGGCGGCGCGCGGGGTGCATACCGCGTCGCCGGTGTTCGACGGCGCGCGCGAAGACGAAATCTTCGCGCTGCTCAAGCGCGCCGAGCTTTCGGAGACCGGCCAGTGCACGCTCTACGACGGGCGCACCGGCATGCCGTTCGAGCAGCCGGTCACGGTCGGCGTGATGTACATCATGAAGCTGCATCATCTGGTCGAGGACAAGATTCACGCGCGCTCGACCGGACCCTACAGCCTGGTGACGCAACAGCCGCTCGGCGGCAAGGCGCAGTTCGGCGGCCAGCGGCTGGGCGAGATGGAAGTGTGGGCGCTGGAGGCCTACGGCGCGGCGTACACGCTGCAGGAGATGCTGACGGTGAAGTCCGACGACGTCGCCGGGCGCACGCGGATGTACGAGGCGATCGTCAAGGGCGAGAACACGCTGGAGCCGGGCCTGCCGGAATCGTTCAACGTGATGGTCAAGGAGCTGCAGTCGCTCTGTCTCAACGTGGAGCTGCTGTCGGCCGGAGACCGGGCCTAAGCCGCGGCCGGAAGCAAGGGAGCATAGCGGAATGGAAGATCTGTTCGGACTTCTGGAAAAGCCCAAGAATCCGCTCTCGTTCAACGCGATCCGGATTTCGATCGCGTCGCCCGAGATGATCCGGTCGTGGTCGCACGGCGAGGTCAAGAAACCCGAGACCATCAACTACCGGACCTTCAAGCCGGAGCGCGACGGGCTGTTCTGCGCGAAAATTTTCGGTCCGACCAAGGATTACGAGTGCAACTGCGGCAAGTACAAGCGGATGCGCCATCGCGGCGTGGTCTGCGAAAAGTGCGGCGTGGAAGTAATCCAGTCGAAAGTGCGGCGCGAGCGGATGGGACATATCGATCTCGCCGCGCCGGTCGCGCATATCTGGTTTCTGCGCTCGCTGCCGTCGCGGATCGGCACGCTCCTGGACATGACGCTGAAGGAGCTGGAGAAGGTCCTGTACTTCGAGTGCTACGTCGTGACCGACGCGGGCGAGACGCCGCTGCAGCCGCGCGAGCTTTTGACCGAGCGCAAGTATCGCGAGGCGCGCGAACAGTACGCCGACGGCTTCAAGGCCGAGATGGGCGCCGAGGCGATTCGCGCGCTGCTGTCGGGGCTTGAGCTGGAACAGCTCGCCGAGGAATTGCGCGCCGAGATGAAGGCGACGGCGAGCGAGGCGCGGCGCAAGAAAGTCGCCAAGCGCCTGAAGGTGGTCAACGCCTTTCGCGAATCGGGGAACCGGCCGGAATGGATGATCCTGACGATTCTGCCGGTGATTCCGCCCGATCTGCGGCCGCTGGTGCCGCTCGACGGCGGCCGTTTCGCGACTTCGGATCTCAACGATCTTTACCGGCGCGTGATCAACCGCAACAACCGGCTGAAGCGCCTGATCGAACTGAGCGCGCCCGACATCATCGTGCGCAACGAAAAGCGGATGCTGCAGGAGGCGGTTGACGCGTTGTTCGACAACGGCCGGCGCGGCCGCGCGATCACGGGTCCGGCCAAGCGCCCGCTGAAATCGCTCTCTGACATGCTCAAGGGCAAGACCGGCCGCTTCCGCCAGAACCTGCTCGGCAAGCGGGTCGATTACTCGGGCCGTTCGGTGATCGTGGTCGGTCCCGAACTCAGGCTCCATCAATGCGGCCTGCCCAAGAAGATGGCGCTCGAGCTGTTCAAGCCGTTCATCTATTCCAAGCTCGAGGAGAAGGGCTACGTCACGACCATCAAGAGCGCCAAGAAGATGGTCGAAAAAGAGGGCAAGGACGTCTGGGATATCCTCGACGAGGTCATCCGCGAGCATCCGGTGCTGCTCAACCGCGCCCCGACGCTGCATCGGCTGGGAATCCAGGCGTTCGAGCCGGTGCTGATCGAGGGCAAGGCGATCCAGCTCCATCCGCTGGTCTGCGTCGCCTACAACGCGGATTTCGACGGCGACCAGATGGCGGTGCATGTGCCGCTGTCGATCGAGGCGCAGGTCGAGTCGCGCGCCCTGATGATGTCCACGAACAATATCCTGTCGCCGGCGAGCGGCAAGCCGATTATCGTGCCGACGCAGGACATGGTGCTGGGCCTGTACTACATGACCCGCGAACGGCCGCTGGCCAAGGGCGAAGGACGCTTCTTCGCCTCGCCCGCGGAAGTGCGGATCGCCTACGACCACGGCGAAGTCGATTTGCATGCGCGGGTGACGGCGCGGATGGCGCCGGCGGCGGGCGCGCCGGTCGAACGGATCGAAACCACGGTCGGCCGCGTGCTGCTGTTCGAGATCGTGCCGCCCGAGGTGCCGTTCGCCGAAGTCAACCGCACAATGAAGAAAAAGGAGCTGGGCAACCTGATCGACGCCGTCTATCGGCGGGCGGGCAACAAGGCGACGGTGATTTTCGCCGACCGGCTGAAGGACGTCGGTTTCGATTTCGCGACGCGCGCCGGAATTTCGATTTCGATCAAGGACATGACGATTCCGCCGCGCAAAAAGGAACTGCTCGAGCAGGCGCAGAAGGCGGTCGCCGAAATCCAGCAGCAGTACAACAACGGCGTGATCACCGACGGCGAGCGCTACAACAAGGTCGTCGATATCTGGGCCGAAGTGCAGGACGAAATCGGCAGCGCCGTGCTGCGCGGCCTCTCCACCGAAGTCTTCGGCAAGGACAAGGACGGCAAAGACGTGGTCGGGCCGTCGTTCAATCCGATTTTCGTCATGGCCGATTCGGGCGCGCGCGGCTCGGAGCAGCAGATCCGCCAGCTCGCCGGGTTGCGCGGCCTGATGGCGAAGCCGTCGGGAGAGATCATCGAAACGCCGATCACCGCGAATTTCCGTGAGGGCCTGACCGTTCTGCAGTACTTCATCTCGACCCACGGCGCGCGCAAGGGCCTCGCCGACACCGCGCTCAAGACCGCCAACTCCGGCTATCTCACCCGCCGGCTGGTCGACGTCGCGCAGGATTCGATCATCACCGAGGACGACTGCGGCACGCTCGACGGAATCGAGATGACCCCGCTGGTCGAAGGCGGCGAAGTGATCGAGGGGCTGGGCGACCGGGTGCTGGGACGGGTCGCGCTCGAGGACATCCGCGATCCGTTCACCAGCGAAGTGCTGATCCGCGCCAACGAGATGATCGACGAGGACAAGGTCAACCGGATCGAAGAGGCCGGCCTTGAGCGGGTCAAGATTCGCTCTGTGCTTACCTGCCAGTCGCGCCAGGGGGTATGCGTCAAGTGCTACGGACGCGACCTCGGCCGCGGCCATCTGGTGAACATGGGCGAGGCGATCGGCACGATGGCGGCGCAGTCGATCGGCGAGCCGGGCACGCAGCTCACGATGCGCACCTTCCATATCGGCGGCACCGCCAGCCGGCGCGCCGAGCAGACCGCGCTCGAAGCGCGCAACGAAGGCATCGTGCGGCTGCATAACGTGAAGACCGTGCCCAGCCGCGACGGATCGCTGGTCGTGATGTCGCGGCACGGCGAGGTCGCGGTCGTCGCGCCGGTTGCGGGCGAAGGCGGCGCGCCGGCGCGCGAACGCGAGCGCGAGCGCTATCCGCTGGTTTACGGCGCCAAGCTGCGCAAGGCCGACGGCGACAAGGTCAAGGCGGCCGAATTGATCGCCGAATGGGATCCCTACACCACGCCGATCGTCACCGAAGTGTCGGGCAAGGTGAAATACGGCGACGTGCTCGAGGGCAAAACGATGGAGGAGCGGGTAGACGAACGCACCGGCGCGCGCTCCAACGTGATCGTCGAGTTCAAGGACCTCGACGTGCGCCCGCGCATCTCGATCAAGGACGACGGGGGCCGCACCGCGAAGCTGCCCGACAGCGAGAACTACGCGCGCTACTTCCTGCCGGTCGGCGCCTACATCAACGTGCCCGAGGGCGCGCAGGTCGCGGCCGGCGACGTGATCGCGAAAATCCCGCGCGAAACCACCAAGACCAAGGATATCACCGGCGGCCTGCCGCGCGTCGCGGAGCTGTTCGAGGCGCGCAAGCCCAAGGAATTCGCGGTGATTTCCGAAATCGACGGACAGGTTTCGTTCGGCAAGGACACCAAGGGCAAACGCAAGGTCGTGGTCACGCCCGAAGTCGGTGAGCCGCGCGAATACCTGATTCCGAAGGGCAAGCATATCGGCGTCCACGAAGGCGACATGATCAAGGCGGGCGAACCGCTGATGGAAGGCTCGTCGAATCCGCACGATATCCTGACGATTCTCGGCGAAAAGGCGCTGGCCAAGTACCTGGTCGACGAAATCCAGGAGATCTACCGGCTGCAGGGCGTGCGCATCAACGACAAGCATATCGAAGTGATCGTGCGCCAGATGCTGCGGCGGGTGCGGATCAAGGAGGTCGGCGACACCGAGTTCCTGGTCGGCGATCAGACCGAGAAATGGCGTTTTGACGAGGAGAACGGCCGCGTCCTGATGAAGGGCGGCGAGCCGGCGATCGCCGAGCCGCTCCTGCTGGGCATCACCAAGGCGTCGCTCTCGACCGAAAGCTTCATCTCGGCGGCGTCGTTCCAGGAGACCACGCGAGTGCTGACCGAGGCCGCGATCAACGGCAAGGTCGACCGGCTGGTCGGACTGAAGGAAAACGTGATTATGGGCCGCCTGATTCCGGCCGGAACCGGCCTTCCGCAATACCATCGGATGGAGCTCAAGACGGAAGCGCCGCCGGTCGGCGACGAGCTCGAAAAGGGCGAAGGGACGGAGGCCGCGGCGGCCGCCGGAGATTGACTGGACGGATAGTTTCCTATAGATACTTGTATTTCCCCCAAGGGCGGTGGGTGCCCTTGGGGGGTTCGTTTGCGCCGCCGGGCCGGGAACGGTTCCGCGGCGCTTCAAGACGGGCGGAACGACTCCGGGCGCAGGGTCCGGAGCGGGAAAATCGAGCCGCCGGAAAGCTGAAGACGAAAACGTGCCGACGATTAACCAGTTGATTCGCGCCGCGCGCGTGAAGAAGCGCTACAAGATGAGCGCGCCGGCGCTGCAGGGTTCGCCGCAGAAGCGCGGCGTCTGCACGCAGGTCAAAACCACCACGCCCAAGAAGCCGAACTCGGCCTTGCGCAAGGTGGCGCGCGTGCGGCTTTCCAACGGCTATGAAGTGAACACGTATATCCCGGGCATCGGCCACAACCTGCAGGAGCACTCGGTGGTGCTGATCCGGGGCGGTCGCGTCAAGGATTTGCCGGGCGTGCGCTATCACGTGATCAGGGGCACGCTCGATTCGATCGGCGTGCAGGATCGGCGCAAGAGCCGCTCGAAATACGGCTCGAAAAAGCCCAAGTAAGAAAGACTCATGTCGCGAAAAGGACAAGTGCGCGTCCGCGAAGTGGTCGCGGATCCGAAATTTCACGATCGCACGGTCGCGAAATTCGTCAACGTCGTGATGGAGCGCGGCAAGAAATCGGCCGCCGAGAGCATCCTTTACGGCGCGATCGATCTGGTGGCCGAGCGCTCGAAAGAGGACGGGCTCGCGATGTTCAAGCGGGCGCTCGACAACGTGCGGCCGGCGGTCGAGGTGCGCTCGCGGCGGGTCGGCGGCGCCAACTATCAGGTGCCGGTGGAAGTGCGGCCGCTCAGAAGGTCGTCTCTCGCGATGCGCTGGCTGGTGACGGCGGCGCGCGCGCGCGGCGAAAAATCGATGCGCGAGCGGCTGGCCAATGAAATTCTCGAAGCGGCCAACAACCGCGGCGGCGCGGTCAAGAAACGCGAAGATACTCATCGCATGGCGGAGGCGAACCGCGCCTTCGCGCATTACCGCTGGTAGAGGCGGAAAGAAGTTTTTTCGGGATGGCTCGTCAGACTCCCATAGATCGGGTGCGCAATATCGGCATCATGGCGCATATCGATGCCGGCAAGACCACGACCACGGAGCGGGTCCTGTTTTACACCGGGATCAACTACAAGATCGGCGAGGTCCATGAAGGCACCGCGACCATGGACTGGATGGTGCAGGAGCAGGAGCGCGGCATCACGATTACCTCCGCCGCCACCACCTGCTTCTGGCGCGACCATCGCATCAACATTATCGACACGCCCGGCCACGTCGATTTCACGATCGAGGTCGAGCGCAGCCTGCGCGTGCTTGACGGCGCGGTCGCGGTTTTTTGCGCGGTCGGCGGGGTCGAGCCGCAATCGGAAACCGTCTGGCGCCAGGCCGACAAGTATCGCGTGCCGCGCGTCGCGTTCATCAACAAGATGGATCGCGTCGGCGCGGACTGGGAGCGCGTGCTCGGCGAAATCCGCGACAAGCTCAAGGCCCGTCCGCTCGCGCTGCAGATTCCGATCGGTGCCGAAGACAAGTTTACGGGCGTGATAGATCTGATCGAAAACCGCGCGCTGGTGTGGGACGACGATCGGCTCGGCGCGAACTATCGCGTGGTCGAAATTCCGGCGGAGCTGAAAGAACAGGCGGCCGAGTGGCGCGAGAAACTGATCGAGGCGGCGGCCGATCACGACGACTCGATCATGGAGCTCTATCTCGAAGGCAAGGCGCCGGAGCCGGACAAATTGCGCGCGGCGATTCGCGCCGCGGCGCTAAAGATAGAACTGGTGCCGGTCGTGATGGGCTCGGCGTTCCGCAACAAGGGCGTGCAGCCGATGCTCGACGCGGTGATCGAGTTCCTGCCTTCGCCCGCGGACCTGCCGCCCGTCGTCGGCAAGGTCGATGACGGCAAGATGGCGGAGCGCTGGCCGCGCGACGACGAGCCGTTCTCGGCGCTGGCCTTCAAGATCATGACCGATCCGTATATCGGCACGCTGACCTTCCTGCGGGTCTATTCGGGCAAGCTCGAAAGCGGCACCTCGGTGCTGAATTCGACCAAGAGCAAGCGCGAACGGATCGGGCGGCTGGTGAAGATGCACGCCAACAAGCGCGAGGAGATCACCGAAGTTTACGCCGGCGATATCTGCGCGGTCGGCCTGCGCGACACCACCACCGGCGACACGCTGTGCGATCCGGGCGCTCCGATTATTCTCGAAGCGATCGAATTTCCCGACCCGGTGATTCAGATCGCGATCGAGCCGAAAACCAAGGCCGACCAGGAAAAACTCGGCGAGGCGCTGCAGAAGCTGGCGAAGGAAGATCCCTCGTTCCGCGTCAACGTCAACCGCGAGACCGGCCAGACGCTGATCGCCGGGATGGGCGAGCTGCATCTGGAAATTATCGTGGACCGGATGCTGCGCGAATTCAAAGTCGACGCCAACGTCGGCAAGCCCCAGGTCGCCTATCGCGAGACGATTCGGCGGCCGTCCGAGGCGGAGGGCCGTTTCGTGCGACAGACCGGCGGCCACGGCCAGTTCGGCGTGGTCGAGTTGAAGATCGAACCGCTCGCGAAGGGCGGCGGCTTCGAGTTCGAGGACGGCACCAAGGGCGGCTCGATTCCGCGCAACTTCATCCCGTCGATCGAGCACGGAATCAAGGAAGCGATGGAGACCGGCGTGCTGGCCGGCTATCCGATGGTCGATATCAAGGCGACCGTGGTGGACGGCAAGTATCACGAGGTGGACTCGTCGGAAATCGCGTTCAAAATCGCCGGCTCGATGGCGTTCAAGGAGGCGGCGGAAAAAGCCAGTCCGGTGCTGCTGGAGCCGGTGATGGACGTCGAAGTGGTCACGCCGCAGGAATTCATGGGCGACGTGATCGGCGATCTGAACGCGCGGCGCGGCAAGATCCAGGAGATGGAAAACCGCGCCGGCGCGCAGGTGATCGCGGCGCGCGTGCCGCTGGCCACGATGTTCGGTTACGCGACCAAGCTGCGGTCGATCACGCAGGGCCGGGCGAACTATACGATGCAGTTCGCGGTGTACGAACCCGTGCCGCAGGCGATATTCGAGGAATTGACCGCGCGCGGCAATAACGAAGGCGAAGCGCGCGCGCGCGCATGATAGCGGGAACAGCAAGGAGCCGGAGGAAAATCCGTCATGGGCAAGGCTAAATTCGAGCGCACCAAGCCGCATCTGAACGTGGGCACGATCGGTCATATCGACCACGGCAAGACCACGCTGACCGCGGCGATCACCAAGGTTCTGGCGGCCAAGAAGCTTGCCCAGTTCACCGCTTTCGATCAGATCGACAAGGCTCCCGAGGAGCGCGAGCGCGGCATCACGATCGCGATTGCCCACGTCGAGTACGAAACGCCCAAGCGGCATTACGCGCACGTCGATTGTCCGGGCCACGCCGACTATATCAAGAACATGATCACCGGCGCCGCCCAGATGGACGGCGCGATCCTGGTGGTCGGCGCGAACGACGGCCCGATGCCGCAGACGCGCGAGCATATCCTGCTCGCCCGCCAGGTCGGCGTGCCGTCGATCGTCGTGTTCATGAACAAGGTCGATATGGTCGACGATCCGGAGCTGCTCGATCTGGTCGAGCTCGAAGTCCGCGACCTGCTCAAGAAATACGATTTTCCCGGCGACGATATTCCGGTCATTCGCGGCAGCGCGCTGAAGGCGCTGGAATGCGGATGCGGCAAGGACGACTGCGAGAAGTGCAAGCCGATCCTCGACCTGATGGCGGCGGTCGACAGCTACGTGCCGCAGCCGGCCCGCGAAACCGACAAGCCGTTCCTGATGCCGATCGAAGACGTTTTCTCGATCTCCGGCCGCGGCACCGTCGTCACCGGCCGGATCGAGCGCGGCAAGGTGCGGGTCAGCGACGAAATCGAGATCGTCGGCTTCCGCGATACGCAGAAGACGGTGGTCACGGGCGTCGAGATGTTCCGCAAGATCCTCGACGAAGGCCAGGCGGGCGACAACGTCGGCGTGCTACTGCGCGGCCTCAAGCGCGAAGAAGTCGAGCGTGGGCAGGTGCTGGCGCAGCCGGGCTCGATCACGCCGCATACCAGGTTCGAGGGTTCGGTGTACGTGCTGACCAAGGAAGAGGGCGGACGCCATACTCCGTTCTTCAACGGCTACCGGCCGCAGTTCTACTTCCGCACCACCGACGTGACCGGCGTCGTGACCCTGCCGGAAGGCACCGAGATGGTGATGCCGGGCGACAATATCAACGTGGTCGGCGAACTGATTACGCCGGTCGCGATGGAGCAGGGATTGCGCTTCGCGATCCGCGAGGGCGGCCGCACGGTCGGCGCCGGCGTGGTCTCGAAGGTATTGAAGTAATCGATCCGGACACGGCCGGAGGCTCCGGCCGAACGGTGACGGACGGATAATCGGCCGCGCTTCCGGCAGGGGCGCGGCCATCATCGGCAAACAGGATTGGGGTTGGCGCGGGAGCCGGCGACGTGGCTGACAGGATGAACGAAAAGATACGGATACGCCTGAAGGCGTACGACCATCGGCTGCTCGACCAGTCGGTGCGCGAGATCGTCGATACGATCCGGCGCACTGGCGGCCGGGTCGCCGGGCCGATTCCGCTGCCGACCCGGATCGAGCGGTTCACGGTGAACCGCTCGCCGCATGTCGACAAGAAATCGCGCGAGCATTTCGAGATCCGCACCCACAAGCGGCTTCTGGACGTGCTCGAGCCGACCCAGCAGACGATCGACGCGCTGGGCAAGCTCGATTTGGCGGCCGGCGTCGACGTCGAGATCAAGCTGGAGTAGCAGCGCCGTGCTGAGCGGATTGATTGGCAAAAAATTGGGAATGACCCAGGTGGGCGACGCCGCCGGCAAGGTGCGCGCGGTGACCGTAATCCAGCTGGGGCCGTGCGCGGTGACGCAGCTCAAGATCGCCCCGACCGACGGCTACGACGCCGTGCAGGTGACTTGGGGCCGGCGCCGGCAATCGCGGATCAACGGCGCCCTGCGCGGCCATTTCGCCAAGGCGGAAGTCGCGCCGGGCGTGGCGACGCGCGAGTTCGCGCGCCGCGGCGAAGGCGAACTGAAACTCGGCCAGGCGATCGCGGCGAGCGACGTCTTCAAGCCGGGCGACGCGATCGACGTAAGCGGCGTGTCCAAGGGACGCGGCTACGCCGGCGTGATCAAGCGGCATCATTTCGCCGGCTTTCCGGGCAGCCACGGCACCCACGAGTATTTCCGCCACGGCGGATCGATCGGCAACCGGTCGTATCCCGGACGGGTGCGCAAGGGGCTGCGGATGGCCGGGCAGCTGGGCAACGAGCGGGCGACCGTGCTGAATCTCGAGGTGGTCGAAATCCTGCCCGAGGACAATGCGATTCTGGTCTCGGGCGCGGTGCCCGGAGCGGACGGCGCGCTGGTGGTGGTGAGCCATGCGGCCCGTCAGGCGCGGCTGGACGCGGCGATGGAGTCGAAAGCCAATGGATGAGCGGCGCATCAAGGCGGAAATCGCCAACGTCAAGGCGCCGCTCTATTCGGCGGCGCGCGAGCGCACCGGCGAAGTCGAATTGGCGGGCGCGGTGTTTGGCCGCACCGGCCATCAGGGGCTACTGTTCGAGGCGGTCCGGATGCAGCTTGCGAAGCGGCGCGCCGGCACCGCGGCGACCAAGACGCGCGGCCTGATCTCGGGCGGCGGACGCAAGCCGTGGCGGCAGAAGGGTACCGGACGCGCGCGCGCCGGCTCGACCCGGTCGCCGTTGTGGCGTCATGGCGGCACGATTTTCGGGCCGCAGCCGCGCGACTATTCGTATCAGATGCCGAAGCGGGCGTGGCGGCGGGCGCTCAGTCTGGCGCTTTCGGACCGGGCGCTCAACGGCAAGCTCTGCGTGGTCGAGGCGCTGGAGCTGGCGGAGCCGAAAACCCGCCAGGCCCGGGCGGCGCTTGAAGCGCTGGGCCTCAAGCACGCGCTGATCGTGATCGGCGAGGGCGACGAGAATTTTTTCCGCGCCGCGCGCAATCTGGCGGCGCACAAGACGCTTCCGCTCGCCGGTTTGAACGTGTACGACGTGCTCAATTACGACGAACTTCTGATGACTGAAAAGACGGCGCGGGCGATCGAAGCGCGCCTCGGGAGCGCCGGGCGATGAGCGCCGAAGGACTGATAATTTCCCCGCTGGTGACGGAAAAGGGGACGATCGTCAACGAAAAGGCGAACCAGGTCGTTTTCCGGGTGCGGCCCGGCGCCGACAAGCATGCGATTCGCCGCGCGGTCGAGGATCTTTTCAAAGTCACCGTGGTTGAAGTCCGCACGGCCAATTTTCTCGGCAAGGAGCGCCGGCGCGGCCGGATCGCCGGGCGCAAGCCGGACTGGAAGAAGGCGTACGTCACGCTCAAGGCGGGCGACCGGATTGAATTTTTCGAGGGCGTCTAAGCGACGCGGGGAACGATGGCGGTAATTCAGCTTAATCCGCGAACGCCGGGCCAGCGCTTCATGCAGGTGGCCGATTTTTCCGAGCTGGCGAAGAAAGCGCCGGAAAAGTCGCTGCTGCTGCCGCTGAAAAAATCGGGCGGACGCAATAATCGCGGCCGCATGACGTCGCGCCATCGCGGCGGCGGCCACAAGCGGCGGCTGCGCGCGATCGATTTCAGGCGCGACCGGGACGGCATCCCGGCGACGGTCGCGGCGCTCGAGTACGATCCGAACCGGTCGGCGAATATCGCGCTGCTGCATTACGCCGACGGCCGCAAGAGCTATATCCTCGCGCCGGTCGGCCTCAAGCCGGGCGACCGGGTCGAGTGCGGCGAACGGGCCGATATCAAGCCGGGCAACGCGCTGCAACTGAAGCATATCCCGGTGGGAACTTTCGTCCACGCGGTCGAGCTCAAGCCGGGCGCGGGCGCGCAGATGGCGCGCGGGGCGGGCGCGCAGGCGCAGTTGATGGCCAAAGAGGGCAAATTCGCTCTGCTCAAGCTGCCTTCGGGCGAGCAGCGGATGGTGCTGGCGGAATGCCGTGCGACGGTCGGGCAGGTCGGCAATGTCGACCATGAGAATATCTCGATCGGCAAGGCCGGCCGCAGCCGCTGGCTGGGCAAGCGCTCGCACGTGCGCGGAATCGCGATGAACCCGGTGGACCATCCGCATGGCGGCGGCGAGGGCCGCTCGAAGGGCAATCATCCGCAGTCGCCGTGGGGGATGCCGACCAAGGGTTACAAGACCCGCGGCAAGAAGCCGTCGGATCGTTATATCGTCAGCCGCCGGCCGCGCGGCAAGCGGGGCTGATTGAGGGCGGGAGGATTCGGGAATCGAAATGGCGAGGTCGCTTAAAAAAGGTCCCTTCGTCGACGGCCATCTGCAGAAAAAGGTGGACGCGGCGAATACGGCTGGAGACAAGCGGATAATCCGCACGTGGTCGCGCCGCTCGATGATCACGCCGGATTTTATCGGCCTGACTTTCGCGGTGCATAACGGCCACAAGTTCATTCCGGTCTATTGCACGGAGAACATGGTCGGCCACAAGCTCGGCGAATTCTCGCCGACGCGCACCTTCCACGGCCATGCGGGCGACCGCAAGGGCGAAGTGCGCGGCCAGAAGAGCGCCTGAGCGGGTACGGGAAAGAGGGTTTCGCGATGGAAGCAGTGGCGCGCAGCCGGTTCGTGCGGATTTCGCCGCAGAAACTCAGGCTGGTATGCGAGCTGGTGGCCGGCAAAAAAGTCGATCAGGCGCTGGCGATTCTGGAATTCACGCCCAAGAAGGGCGCGAAGATTATTTCCAAGACGCTGCTCGCGGCGATCGCCAACGCGCGCGATCAGCAGAACGTCGATGAGGACCGGCTGTTCGTGAAGAGCGTGGTGGCCGACACCGGGCCGACCTGGAAGCGCTCGATGCAGCGCGCGCACATGCACGCCACGCCGATCCTGAAGCGCACCAGCCATCTCACGGTGGTGGTCGACGAACGGGAATCCTGAGGCAGGGTATGGGCCAAAAAACACATCCGCGCGGCTTGCGCCTGGGCATAATCGAAAGCTGGGATTCCAAGTGGTTCGCCAGTCACGATTACACCGCGCTGCTGCATGAAGATTTGAAGCTGCGCGATTTTATCAAGCGCCGGCTCTACCACGCGGGAATTTCGCGCATCGAGATCGAGCGCATGGCCAACAAGGCCAAGCTCAATATCTTCACCGCGCGGCCGGGAATCGTGATCGGCAAAAAGGGCGCGGAGATTGAGCGGCTCAAGGCCGATATCCAGAAGATGATGAAGGGCAAGGAAGCCTTCATCAATATTCACGAGGTGCGCCGGCCCGATCTCGATCCGCAGCTCGTGGCCGAGAATATCGCGCTGCAGCTCGAACGGCGCGTGGCCTTTCGCCGCGCGATGAAAGAGGCGGTGCTGCGCGCGATGCGGATGGGCGCGCTGGGCGTGAAAGTGCACGTCGCGGGGCGGCTGGGCGGCGCCGAAATCGCGCGCTCGGAGTGGTATCGCGAAGGGCGCGTGCCGCTGCAGACGCTGCGCGCCGACGTCGCCTACGGCTTCGCCGAGGCGCGCACGACTTACGGCGTGATCGGGGTCAAGGCGTGGATTTTCCGCGGCGAAATCCTGACCCGCCAGGAAGAGGCGGCCAAGCGCGCGGGCGCCGCGGCGCAGCAGGGATGACAAAGCGGCGTAACCGGGGGATTGACGGGTAGCGAGCGATGCTGTCGCCAAAAAAAGTCAAATACCGCAAGATTCAGAAAGGCCGTGTGCGCGGCGCCGAATCGCGCGGAGTTACGCTTGCGTTCGGCGATTACGGGCTGAAAAGCACCGAAACCTGCCGGATCGATACGCGAGCGCTCGAGGCCGCGCGAATCGCGCTGACGCGCCATATCAAGCGCGGCGGCCGGGTCTGGATCCGGGTCTTTCCGGACAAGCCGTTCACCAAGAAGCCGGCGGAAACCCGGATGGGCAAGGGCAAGGGCGCGCCCGAGGGCTGGACGGCGGTGGTGCGGCCGGGACGGATTTTGTTCGAGATGGAAGGCGTCGATCGGGCGACCGCGCTGGAAGCGATGCGGCTTGCGTCGCATAAGCTGCCGGTCAAGACGATCGTCGTGGAACGGGAGGCGCAGGGCCTTGGAGCTTAGCGAACTGAGGCAGATGAGTCCCGCCGATCTCCGGATCAAGGAGCGCGAGACGCGCGAGGAGATTTTCCGGCTGCGGCTCAAGCTCAGAACCAATCAGCTCGATAATCCGGCGAATTATTGCAAGGCGCGGCGCGAGCTGGCGCGGATTCTCACGCTGATCGGGGAAAAGACGGCCGGCGCCGGTGCGGCGCAAGGGAGCGGCGATGCGGCAGCGGATTAAGCGGCGCGAAGGAACGGTGGTTTCCGCCCGCATGACCAAGACGGTGGTGGTGCAGGTCGAGCGCCTGGTGCGGCATCCGCTGTACGGCAAGCGCCTGACCCAGCGCAAGCGCTACATGGCGCACGACGAACAGGCGCAATGCCATGAGGGCGACCGGGTGCTGATTATCGAATCGCGCCCGCTGTCGCGCCACAAGCGCTGGCGGGTGAGCGCGGTGCTGCAGCAGGCGGCGCGGTAGAGGGGACGGATTCGCCATGGTGCAGACGCAAACGGTGTTGAGCGTCGCCGACAATTCCGGCGCGCGCAAAGTGATGTGTATCAAGGTGTTGGGCGGCTCGCGCCGGCGCTATGCGTCGGTGGGCGACGTGATTGTGGTCGCGGTGAAAGAGGCGATTCCCAACGCCAAGGTTAAAAAGGGCGACGTGAGCAAGGCGGTGATCGTCCGCACGCACAAGGAAGTGAGCCGCGACGACGGCAGCTATATCCGCTTCGACGACAACTCGGCGGTGCTGCTGGACAATCAGGGCGAGCCGGTCGGCACGCGCATCTTCGGGCCGGTCGCGCGCGAGCTGCGCGCCAAGCGCTTCCTCAAGATTATTTCGCTCGCGCCGGAGGTCCTGTGATGGCGGCGCCGGCGAAGATCAAGATCCGCAAGAACGACACCGTGATGGTGATCAAGGGGCGCGACCGCGGCAAGACCGGCAAGGTGCTGCGGGTGCTGCCCGGCGAAGGGCGGCTGGTGGTCGAGCGGCTCAACATGGTCAAGCGCCACTCGAAGCCGCGCGGTCCCCAGAGTCCGGGCGGAATCGTGGACAAGGAAGCGCCGCTCAGAATCAGCAACGTGATGTATTTCTGCGATCGCTGCAACGCGCCCGTGCGAATCGGGGTCAAGCGCGCCGACGACGGCGCGCGCTCGCGGATCTGCCGGCGATGCGGCGAGGCGCTGGGTAACGACTGATGGCGGACGAGCAGAAAACCGAAAAAGCGGGCAAGGGCAGGCGCGAGCGCGCGGCCAATACCGCTCCCGAAGCGGCCGCGCAGGCGGCGCAAGCGCCCACGGAACCCGAGCCGAAGATTCCGGCGCGCCTGCGCCTGAAGTACGAGCGCGAGATTCTGCCGGCGCTGATGCGGGAGTTGAAGATCGCGAACCGGATGCGCGCGCCGCGGCTCGACAAAATCGTCATCAACATGGCGCTGGGCGAGGCGCGCGAGAACGTCAAGATTCTCGACGCGGCGGCCGACGAGCTGCGGCAAATCACCGGACAAAAGCCGGTGGTGACGCGCGCGCGCAAGGCGATTTCGAATTTCAAGCTGCGCGAGGGGATGCCGATCGGCGTGATGGTCACGTTGCGGCGCGAGCGCATGTGGGAGTTCTTCGACCGTATGGTGAACGTCGCCCTGCCGCGCGTGCGCGACTTTCGCGGCGTTAGCGACAAGGCGTTCGACGGGCGCGGCAATTATTCGCTCGGCCTGCGCGAGCATACGATTTTCCCCGAGCTCAATCTCGACAAGATCGAAAAGGTCAAGGGAATGACCGTGTCGATCGGGACCACGGCGACGAGCGACTTCGAAGGACTGACGCTGTTGCGCGCGCTCGGGATGCCGTTTCGGGGAGCGGGCGGCGAGCGCGAAGGCGCGCCGCGGGCGGAATAGGAACGGGAATCACGATGGCCAAGACGTGTCTGCGAGTCAAAGCGACCCGCGCGCCGAAATTCAAGGTGCGCCGTTACAATCGCTGTCCGCTGTGCGGACGGGCGCGCGCCTTTTACCGCCGGTTCAAGATGTGTCGGCTGTGCCTGCGCAAGAACGCGCTCAAGGGCGCGCTGCCGGGCGTGGTCAAGGCGAGCTGGTAGGGCGGAGGACGGAAAGAGATGTCGCAGACTGATCCGATCGCCGAATTGCTGACCCGGATTCGCAACGCGATGCATGCGCGATACAACCAGGTCGAGGCGCCTCATTCGCGCCTGCGCGAAGCGGTATGCCGCGCGCTGCTGGCCGAGGGCTTTCTCGCCAGCGTCGAAACCGCCGGCGAGGCGTATCAGAAAAAACTGCTGCTCGGCCTGCGCTATTCGGCCGCGCGGGAGCCGGTGATTCGCGGCTTGCAGCGCGTCAGCCGGCCGAGCCTGCGGCGTTACGCCGGGGCGAAAACGATGCCGAAGGCGGCGGGCGCGATGGGCATGCATATCGTATCGACGCCGCA
>JAJZAI010000030.1 GCA_021799495.1 Deltaproteobacteria bacterium | reverse complement strand
CCGCGGCCATATCGGCGGAATCGTCAACCAGCACCGACAAATAACGCAGCACCCCGTCCGATAGCTTGAGATTTCGCTCAAGCTCGTTCATCGTCGCGCCGGCGCCGCCGTAATCGAAGCGGACGTAATAGCCGCGCCGCTCACCCTTGATATGGTAGGCAAGCTCGCGCGCGCCCCACTCGTCGGTTTCGACCAAATCGCCGCCGGTATTCGCGACGATTCCGGTAAAGCGCTGAATCGCCTCTTTATGAGCTGTTTCGCCCAAATCCGGGCGTAAGATGAAAATCGTTTCGTAGCGCCGCAAGCGCCTTCCTCCTTTCGGTTTCCAGCCCTTCTTCGGGAAGAGCAAGGAGCGAAACCGCCATCCTAACAGTGGCCGGACGGCTCAACAAGGCGTTTTTGCCGCAAAATCGCAATTCTCTCGCGCGAGATGCGGCGTTTGATCCGCCTCAAACAATATTTTATCAACATTTCGCCACGTGCCTATCAACGATCTCGCGCGCAACTGTTGTAAGCTTCCACAGTATTGATAAATGAACTCTTGGCGGCGCGCAGCCGAATCGGTCGCGAAACGAAAGAAATCGATAACGGCTCTCAGCAATTCTTGAGAAGGGAAAACGATGGCCAAGAAAATCGTTCGCAAACAGGCGCAAAAAGCGGCTAAAGCTGTCCGCGGGAAGCCCAAGACCAAGAAATCCGCAGCGAAACCGCAACGCGCCATCGGCAAGGCGCAGGCTCGTGCGCTCGCACCGAAGTCCGCTCCGGCGAAAAAAGCGACGCGCCGACGCGCGAATCCGGCGGCGAAAGCCCGGCCGCGCGCCGCCGTCCCGAGCCGGTCCGCGACCGTCCCGACACGTCCGCGCGCGCCCGAACCGCGCCTCCCGCGACATCACGAGCTTCCGATCCGGCCCGGCGCGCCGGCCGGCGCCGCATGGGGCGTCTTTGGCGACGACGATCAACTTGGCACGATCAATCTGATGACGCCGGAGGTGGTGGTCGAAGCCGCCGGCGCGATCCGCGGCGGGCGCGTTTTCGCCCTGAACCTGCCCATCAATATCCCCGACCCGCCGCTGTTCACGCGCGGCAAGCACAATCACGTCATCAAGCAGTACGCATCCTACATCCTCGACGATTACCTGGATAATTTTTATCCGCAGGCGTCGTCGCAATGGGACGCGCTATGCCACGTCAAGCATCCCAGGTTCGGCGCCTACAACGGCATCCCCGACGCCGAAGTGACCGGCTACGGCGGCGCCAAACTCGGCATCGACAACCTCGCCCGGCGCGGCATCGCCGGACGCGGCGTGTTGGCGGATATCGAGCGTTTTAATGAACGGCATGGCCGGACGATCGACTTCACCACCAACGACATGATTCCCTTTGAAGATCTGCAGGCCACGCTGGCCGAGCAAAAGACCGAAATTCGGCCCGGCGACGTTTTGCTGGTGCGCATCGGATGGACCAAGGCGTATCTGGCGATGTCGCCCGAGGAGAAGGCCGAACTTGCGGCCAAAACGCGATGTCCCGGAATCGAAGGCACACCGCGCGTCGCGCAGTGGCTGTGGGACAACCGGATCGCGGCGGCCGCGTCGGATTCGCCCGCGCTGGAAGCGATGCCGCCGCCGCGGACGGCGGATTTCCTCGAATCGAACGACTTGCTGCATTTCCACATGCTCTCGTTCTTCGGGATGCCGATCGGCGAGATGTGGAATCTCGAGGAACTGGCCGAGGATTGCGCACGCGACGGACGTTATGAATTTTTCTTTACGTCGGCGCCTCTCAATATTCCGGGCGGCGTCGGTTCGCCGCCCAACGCGCTCGCGATCAAATAGCCTGAACCCATCGCAAAATCCGTATGCGGGCGGAACGGCCTTCGTTCCGCCCGTATTTTATCGGCGGGAGCCTGCCGTTCCCGATTGAAGCGCTACGTACGGTTCCAGCCGGCGGGCGTTAGTCTTTGGCGAGCGAGAAAATTTCGTAAATTTCGGCATCACGCGGCGCTTTGCGGCTCTCGAAGATCTTCGTCACCCGCCAGCCGCCGCGCCGGAGCGAATCGGCAATATGTAATTTATCGTTCCAGACTTTCACGGTAATCAGATATTGCGGCTGAAATTGGTTCGCGATCGTCTGAATCGCCCGCGGAAGCATCGCTCCGCCAGACGGATACGTCAGGCGGCGGTTGACCGCCAGGCACGCGGGGGTTTTGAGTCCGGTGAAATCCACCAGATGAAAATCGCCCGCATAGCCAATGTAGCCGGCGTCGTGAACCATTACCGTCGCGCCCGCCGGAAGATGCTTATCGGCCCACTCCACGGTCTCGACCACGGCTGGCGTGAATACTGTCAGATAGTAATGATAGCTCTGGAACTGCTTGTACGAGGCGTATCCGGTAGTCGCGATCGCGGCGATCAGGCATACGCGGATAAACCGGCGCCGCGGCGCGTCAGCCGCAGCGTACGAGTCGATCACGGCGAACACGACGACCGGAGCGAAGATGAAAAAATAACGGCCGGAATTCGCCTCCCATCCGCCGGGAAATCTTTGCAAATAGGCAAATAGAACGATGAGGATAAAGCCGAAGCACAAAAATTTGAGCGGCTGACCGCGGACCATCGCCAGACAAAAAATCAGGGGAAAGCCATACACTAATCCCATGCCAACTCCGCCGGAGAGCAGATTCAATCTCTCGCTCAACGGGAGATTTCCTTCTGCGAAAAAATAGGCTTTGGCGCCGATCGTCGTCGGAATGACGCCGCCGGCGTCGATCCAGCACCACGCAAGAAATGGGGCTGCGGATGCGGCGGCCAACACGACGATAGCGGCTTTTTCGCGACCGCCGATCTTCGCGTCGCACACCATCACTAGCATCGCGCCGGCGCTCAACACCGCCAGTTCCGGACGCACGAACGGCATCACTCCGCACAACGCCCCAAGCGCGGGGCGGTATCGTCTGGACGACAACAGCGCAAGACACCAGATTACGGCGGCCATCGCCATTCCGGTGTCCAATCCATTGAGAAACTGAAACAGGCATCCGGCGAATAACAAACTCGCCAACGCGATGGCGATCGCGACGGCCCGGGAAAATCCGGAATTCAAACTCAAAAAATAGACGCCCAGAACGTAAATGAAAGTCGCGACCCCGCACAACGCCAGCAGCGCGACAGGCGCCGAGGGAATGAAGCTTTCAAAAAACATCAGCAGCGCGAGTTGCGCGCCGCTGGTGGCTCCGACCAACGCCGGCGTGCCGAGATAAGCGAAGTCCCGGCCGGCCCACAGCACCTGCGCATTGTGGAGGGCGATATAGGCATCGTCATTGGGGAATTTCGCGCCGCCGCCGAGTAGATAGTCCAGAACGAAAATCAGCGCCACCGCGGCCGCTGCCGTCGGAACCGGCAAATACCGCGCGCTTCGATCCGCATGCGGCGCCGGGCCGCGCGGCGGATTGAATGCTCTTTCGGCGATCGAATCGGGCGCGGTGGCCATGCAATGAGACGATACTGTCGTTCCACGGGTAAGGGAATCTCGCCGCCTCATCTCCTTGGCGACCGCTGGATCATTCAGTGGCCGTGGCGATGGTGCGGATCGGGGAAATGCGGATGGGCGTGCTCGAGCGGCTCGTGGCGATGCCAGTGCGAATGCGCGGCGGCGGACGAAACTCCGGCCTGATGGGCATGCGCGTGGTGTTCGTCGTGAACGTGCCGGTGCTCGTGTTCCAGCGGTTCGTGGCGATGCCGATGGAGATGCGGGGCGAACGCGATCGCGCCGGCGCCGAGCGCCATCAGCAGGCCCGCCGCGAGCGTCGCCGCGCCGGGCCGCTCGCCAAAAATTATCGCCGCGGCGATCGCTCCGGCGAACGGCGCGGTGGCGAAATAGGCCGCCTGCCGCGCCGCGCCCAGCATCCGCAAAGCGCGGAGGTTAAGAATCAGGCTGAAGCCGTAGCTGACCGCCCCAAGCGCCGCCGCGGCGGCGATAATGCCGGCGTGCGGCGCCGGGCCGCCGCGCGCGATCGCGATCGCAAGCATCGCGAGTCCCGCCGCCGCGGTCTTGAAGCGCGTCACCGCGACGGGATCGCGCAGCGCCAGCCGCTGGGTGAGATTGTTGTCGATCGCCCACGCCATGCACGCGCCGGCGATCGCGATCGCGCCGATCGCGTCGCCGTTCAGATCGCGCGGGGCGGCGCCGTTCGCGCCCAGCACGATCGCGCCGAGGACGATCGCGGCTGCGCCCAGCGCCTCGCGCCGCCCCATATGATCGCCGAAAACGGCAAGCGCGAGCAGAATCGTAAATGGCGTTTCAAGATTGAGCAGCAGCGATCCGGCGACGGCGGACAGACGTTCCAGTCCGGCAAGCATCAGAATCGGGCCGACGACTCCGCCGAAGAGCGCGACTCCGGCCATCACCGGCAAATCGGCGCTCGTCAGTCCCGGCTCTTTGGGTCCAGCCGCGGCGGCGGTCAGACGGCCGAACGCGTTAACGATCAATAAACCCGCCGCAGCGCCGAGATAGAGCATTGCGGCCAGCGTCAGGGGGTCGCTGTAGGGCAAAAGAATTTTCGCGAACGGAGTGCTCAGTCCGAATAGCAGCGCCGCGCTCAAGCCTTCCGCGGGCGCGCGCCACGAGCCGCCGGAATACCGCGTATCCGAGGCCGTCATAATCGAAGCGAAGCGCGGCGGCGGCCCGGGCCGGAACCGCCTCAGGCGGCCACGGCAAGGCGCGCCGCGTCGGCAAGCGCGACCGGCGCGTCGCCGAGCAGCAGCGAGATCGACTCCTCCTCGCGATCGTCGCGCCGCGGCGCCAGCGGGTCGGAGCTACGCAAGCGATGGTCGATCGTCATCCGCGCGAGCAGCATCCGGCGCGCATCGCCGCCGCGCGCGCCGAGCGTCGCGCCCTCCCACGTCATCAACGCGGCGCTGGCGCAATGATAGAGCGCGCCGGCGGCCATCCGGTCGAACTTCTCGTTGCGGCGGTCGGCGGCGGCCTCTTCGGCGAACGCGACCGCGCGATCGATTAACGCGGAAATTTCCTCGCGCAGCGCGACCGGCGCGAGCTTCAGCCGTTCCTTGAGCGCGCGCGCGAGTTCCAGATGGCCGCGCGCTTTGGCGACCGCGCGGTCAATCACGTCGAGCGCGTTGATATTGCTGGTTCCCTCCCAGAGCACGCCGATATGGGCGTCGCGCACGAGGCGGGAATTGACCCAATCCTCGATATAGCCGTTGCCGCCGCGCGCCTCCATCGCGCCGGTCGCGACGCGCAGATTGTCGCGGCAGGCGCGGAACTTCAGCAGCGCGGTCAGAATGCGCATCACGCGCTCCGCCGGCGCATCGCCGGCGCGCGCCGCGTCCATCATCGCCGCGTCGAAGGCGAAGACCGAAAGCGCCTGCTCCGCCGGAACCATCAGCTTCATCAATTGACGGCGCATCAGCGGATGTTCGATCACCGCGCGGCCAAAGGCCCGGCGATGGCGCGCGACGACCAGCGCTTCGTTCAGACAACGGCGCATCATTCCGGCCGCGCGCGCGCCGTGCGACATCCGGCTGAGATTGACCATTTCCATCATTTGCCGGAGGCCGCGATCGATCTTGCCCAGATGGTAGGCGACGGCGCCTTCGAGGATCACTTCGCCGCTGGCCATGTCGCGTGTGCCGAGCTTGTCCTTGAGGCGCGCGACCCGATAGGCGTTGCGTTCGCCATTCTCCAGATGGCGCGGCATCAGGAACAGGCCCAGCCCGCCGGAGCCCGCGGCCGCCTCCTCGGGCCGGGCGAGAAGGAGCACGACGTCGCCGTCAACCGCCGAGCAAAACCACTTGTCGCCGTACAGCCGCCAGAGATCGCCGTCGCGCCGCGCGGACACCGCGCTGCCGGCGAGATCGGAACCGCCCGCCCGTTCGGTCATGAACTGCGCGCCCTTGAGCAACTCTTCGAGGTTCTGTGAAAGCATCCGCGGCAGATAGCGGCGCTTGAGGCCGTCGTCGGCGTAGCGTTCGACCAGGACGGCGCCCGTGTCGGTGACGTTAATCGGGCACATCAGGCCGAACTCCGCCTGCGCGAAGAGATACTGGAAGGCGTACTTGGCGATGTAAGGGAGCGGCGCGGGCCATCCGAGCACGCCCTCGCGATGCGCCATTGCGTGCATCCCGAAGTCCCCAAAGGCGATTCGCTCCATCTCGCGATACGCGGGATGGAATTCGACCCAGTCGCGTTCGCGGCCGAAACGGTCGCGCGGATGCAGCACGGGCGGATGCTTGTCGGCGATTTCCGCAAGCTCGTCAAGCTTGCCGCCGGCGATTTCGCCGAGGCGGTCGAGATGCGGCTCCATCGCGGCGCGCAACTTCGGCTCCATGTGCAGATCGAGAAGATCGCGCAGCGAGCGATCGAGCCGATAAAAATTCAAGCCGCGGCAATCAGGCGCGATCAGCTCGGCAGGATCGGGAGCCGCCGCGGCGCGGCGGTCGATTGTTGCGGTGGCCATCGGACGAAATCTCCCTGGCGGCGAATGCAGAATGCGCCATGAGATCGTCCGGCGGCGCGCGCGCGATGTCAACGCCCGCGACGGGAGGGCGGCGACGGGGGCGTCAGTCTTCAGGTACGAAGCAGGCGCGATCGGCGTCGCGGCACGAATCGGCTCCGACCGGCCGATCGTCCGGGCCGAAGGGCCGCTGCGTCCGCATGCATGAATAGCAAGCCGTGGCGCTCGCCGGATCGATCAGGCGGGCGCCGCCTGGCGCACGGAAATAGCTGAATTTCGTGCGCAGCATCGCGCAGAATCCCGCGGCGGGTTCGCGCGCGGACGGATTTGCCGGCTCGTTGGCCATCGCGATTCCTCCGCGCTCACGCGGGTTCGTCCGCAACTCCGCCCGCGCGCAAGATCGCGCGGCGCACCATCGCGCGCGCGATCGGAATTTTGTAAGCGTTATGCGCGAGCGGCGCCGCGCCCGCCAATGCGGCCTCAGCCGCGCGGTCCGCCAGCGCGCGATCGAGTTTGGCGCCGAGCAGGATTTTTTCGGCGGACGGCGCGCGCCACGGGATCGGCGCGACCGCGCCCATCACGATCCGCGCGTGTACGACTTCGCCCGCGCGGTTCAATGCGAGAATGGCGACGGCGGCCGCCAGCGGCCAATCGAACGACTGTTTCTCGCGCGCTTCAAGATAGGCCGATCGTGCTCCCGTGGGCGGCGCGGGAACCTCGATCGCCGCGATTATCTCGCCCGGCTTGAGCACGTTCTCGCGCCGCGGATCGACTTTCGGCGACGTGAAGAAATCGCCAACGGCGATTTTGCGCTCGCCGTCCGGACCGTTCAGCGCGAGCGACGCGTCGCAGGCGATCAGCGCGGGCGCAAGATTCGACGGATGGACGATGAACGACGGGCCGCCGCCGAGGATCGCATGGTAGCGATTCAGGCCGGCGACCGCGTAGCATTTCGTCCCGCCTTTTTTCAGGCAGACGATATCTGGATTGCGGAAGTACCAGCAGCGCGGACGCTGCGCGAGATTACCGCCGACCGTCGCGAGATTGCGCACCTGCGGCGTCGCGGCTTGCGCGGCCGAGTCGGCGAGCGCCGGATGGCGTTCGCGCACGGCCGGCGCCGCGGCAAGCTGGTTCAGCGTCACCAGCGGACCGATTCGCAATACGCCGCCGGGAACGCTTTCGATCCGGTCGAGGCCGCCGAGCGCCTTGAGGTTCACCAGTTCGGCGGGCGCGGCGAGTTCCTGCTTGAGCATATCGAGCAGATCGACGCCGCCGGCCAGCGCGGATCGATTCGGCTCGGCCAGCATCCGTGTGGCGGAAGCAAGGTCGGCGGGCGCGACGACCGCGAATTGCTTCATCGGCAAGCGCCTCCGATCGATTCGGCCGATCGCGCGCGCAGCCGCGTCATCAGACCCCTCCGATGGCCGCGAGCACGCGGTCGGGCGTGAGCGGCAGATCGCGGACCGGCGCGCCGATCGCGTCCGCGACCGCGCATCCGATCGCGGCGGTCGCGGCGACATGCACCGCCTCGCCCATTCCGAGCACGCCGGTGTTGGTGATTCCGTTGGCGACCTCGACGAAATACGCGCGAATCTCGGGCGTGTCGAGAACGCCCGGCAGCTTGTAGTCGTCCATCGTCGGATTCACCATCAGGCCGGTTTGCGGATCGATCAGGCGATCCTCGAACAAGGCGAAGCCGACGCCCATGATGATGCCGCCGTTGACCTGGCTGCGCGCGGTCAGCGGATCGACGATCACGCCCGCGTCGTGCACGGCGACGAAATCCGTGACGCGCACGATTCCGGTTTCGATATCGACCTCGACGCCGGCGAACTGGCATCCCGCCTGCGCCGTGCTGTAGCCGCCGTAGTTGGGAACGTGCTCGCCATCGGCGGCGAGCGAATCGCCGGGAATCCGCCGACAGAGGTCGGCGAATTCGATCGCGCGATCCGGTTCGGCGCGCACGCGCACCACGCCATCGCTGATCACGAGATCTTCCGGCGCGGCGCCGAGCGCGGGCGCAGCGAGCCGCAGCAGTTTGCCCTTCAGATGCGCCGCGGCCTGACGCACGGCGGGCGTAGTCGAGGGCGCGGTCATGCTGCCGCCCGAGGGCAGCGAAAACAGGTAGCGGGTGTCGCCGATTTCAGCCGTGACGGATTGCAGCGGAACGCCTAGTTCCTCCGCGGCGACCATCGCGATAATCGTGCGCGTGCCGGTGCCGACATCCTGCGTGCCGATCCGCACGGCGACGCGGCCGTCGCGAAAAGCGACGCATTGCGCCTGCGGTCCCGACGCGCCGATACCATGCCACGCGGCGGACGCGACGCCGACTCCGCGCCGGATCGGGCCGCGCGCTTTGGGCGCACGCGCGCGTTGGTCCCAGCCAAAGGCGCGCGCGCCAATGTCGTATTCGAGCGCGCGCACCGGACTCGGATTGTTGCGCCGGCGCATCTCCAGCCGGTCCAGATTCAACTTGCGCGCCAGTTCGTCGATCGCCAGTTCCAGCGCGAAACATCCCTGCGGCCAGCCCGGCGCGCGCATCGGCGACGCCGGCCCCGCATTTATATAGACGTTGCGTTCGCGCGTGCGCAGATTCGGGCATCGGTAGAGCGCCAGATACGGCACCGCGCTGCCCGAGCCGCCGCCGATCCCGCCGCTGCCGTGCTGCTCGAGCTCGATCGCGGTCAGCGCGCCGTCGCGCGCCGCGCCGATCCGCACATGCTGTTGCGAGCATGGGCGATTTCCGGTGGCGACGTGCTCCTCCGCGCGCGACAGCATCAGCTTGACCGGCGCGCGCGCCATCCGCGCGAGTTCGGCCGCGATAATCACTTCGTGGCCGGCGCCGAATTTCGAGCCGAAGCCGCCGCCCAGATATGCGGTAATCACGCGCACGTTCTCCGGCGGCAGACTGAAATGGACCGCCAGATCGTCGCGCACGCCGAAGATTCCCTGCGTCGAGCACCACACCGTCAGCTCGTCGCCGTTCCAGCTCGCAACCGCGCCGTGTGTCTCAAGCGAAACGTGCGTCTGCACGGGAGTGGTATAGACCGCATCGACCGACGCCGCCGCGGTCTCGAAGCCGGCCGCGACATTGCCGATTTCGTTGATGTGCGGCGCGCCGACGTTCGCTCCGCTTTCAAACACCGCCGGCGCATCCGGCCGCATCGCGTCTTCCATCGCGGTCACGAACGGCATCGGCGCGTAATCGACTTTGACGAGGCGCAGTGCGTCACGGGCGATTTCCAAAGTCACTGCGGCGACCGCGGCGACTTCCTGTCCGGCGAAGCGCACGGCCGCGCCCGAACGATCGAGCGCGGCGCGCACCCCGTCGAGCCTGCGCGCCACGCCAAGGTCAACGCTGCGGATGCGCGCGTGCGGATACGGACTGCGCAAGATCGCGCCGTGGAGCATCCCCGGCAGTTGGATATCGTAAGTGTAAGGCGCGCGCCCGGCCGCCTTCAGCGGACCGTCGAGCCGGGGCGTATCGACGCCGACCACCGAGAACTTTTCGCCCCATTGCCACGGCGCTGGCTCGTCGTCGGGAATCGTCACGACCACGTCGCGCAGGCCGCCCTCGAAACCCAGCCGCAATGTGACCCGGCGCGCCATCAGGCCTGTCCCCGCGCCGCTTGCGCCGCCGCGAGCGCCGCTTCAATCACATGCGGATAGGTTCCGCATCGGCAGATATTTCCGGCGATCGCGTGTTTGATCTCCGCGGGCGACGGATTGGGATTCGCCTCCAGCGCCGCGCTCAACGCCATCGTCATGCCGGGCGTGCAGAAGCCGCACTGCAGGGCGTCTTTGGCGACGAACGCGTCTTGCAGCGCGTGCATCCGATCGGGCGCGCCAAGGCCTTCGATAGTCGTTATTTCATGGCCCCGCGCGTCGATCGCGAGCATCATGCACGAGGTGACCGGCGCGCCGTCCAGATGAACCGTGCAGGCGCCGCATGCGCCGCGATCGCACACCAGCTTGGCTCCCGTCAGCCCCAGATGGTCGCGCAGGACGCCGAGCAGCGTAACGCGCGGTTCGGCGGTGACGGTCCGGGTTGCGCCGTTGATGCGCAGCTTGAAGGTCGCAGGCCCCGGTCCGAGCCGTTCAGCCGCGCCCGCGAGCGGCGGCTCCGGCGCGGCGTCGTCCGCAGCGGCCGGTTGCACTCCGAGCAGGCCGGCCACAGCCGCGGCGGCACCGGCGCCTTTGAGAAACGAGCGGCGCGAGAGCTTCGGCCCGCCGTCATCCGCGGCGGGATCAAATTCTGCCGCGATTTTTTCGTTATGGTGCGGATCGCGCGGGCGGCGTGACATCCCGATTACGCCGGCTCGCCCGAAATCGCAGGCGGGCGCGGCGCCTCGGCGCAAGTAAACGCCCCGCGCGATTCGCCTGTCAAGGCGCATCCGGCGCGGCGCAAAAAGATCGCGTTCGCGCTGGCGCCAGCGCGCCCGCTTGAGAATAATTGCGGCGGGGCGTCGAACCATGGGGACGGCCGCAAGCGCGGCCGGTTGGCTCGCACGATGAAACGACAACACAAGAAGGAGCGCAAACGCGCCGCGATCATGCAGTCCGCGACCGCGCTCTTCAGCGAACGCGATTATCACATCGTCCACATGGACGACGTCGCCGCCCGCGCGCGCGTCGGCAAGGGCACGCTGTACCGCTATTTTCCGGCCAAGGACGATCTCTACTTCGCCACCGTGATCGACGCGTGGGACCGGATGCATCACGAACTGGTCGAGGCGGCCGAAGCAAGCCGTCCGCCCGCGGAAAACCTCTATAGGATGACCGTGCGGGTGCTGGCGTTCTTCTGGCCGCGCCGCCAATTCGTCGCTTTGCTGCGCGACAGCATGGAGCATCCGGAGTGGCGCAGCCGGCGCGAAGTGGTGGTGGGACTCGTGGAAAGCGAACTGCGGCGCGCCGACGCCGCCCGCACGCTCGCCGCCGGCGACCTGCGGATGGCGGTCGAGTTGTTCCTCGGAATGTTTCGCGCGGCGCTGCTCTACCGCGGAGAAGAGAGCCGGCCGGAGAGTCTCGCGCGCCAGATCGTGGCGATCTTTCTCGACGGATTCCGAAGTTTCGGCGCGGACGGTTCTCTTCCTCCGCCTGAGCCTACCAAGCTTGCCGGGGACGCGATCGGGGCGGCCGCTCAGGAGCCGTCGGAAGAGTAGCCGCGCCCGCTCGCAATCGCCGCCGCGGCCGCAATCGCGAAAATCGCCGCGCCCGCAACCGCCGCGAAGAGCGCCATCCGCGCGAAATACGCGGCGGAGAGATAAATTTTGAAAGCGGTTTCGCCGCCGTTATAGCCAAATCCGCCGACCAGCCAGCTTTCGATCGCCGCGCCGCCCGCGTCCGTTCCGGCGCGCCCCGCCGCCGCGCAGAGCTTGCTCAGCGGCGGGAACGCAACGATCGCCGCGATCAGCGCGATCCACGCCGCGCGCGGCCGCGCGCACGCCCGTCCAGCGAAACGCCGCGCCGCCCTGATTCCGATCAACAGGCCGAACCCGGTGGCGCCGCCCGCCATCAGGTCGAAGAGATGATCGTCCAGCCATGCGCCCATCGCGGGTTTCGCGATCCGCACCGCCGTCGCGGCGCCGGTCGCCTCGCCAGCGGCGGCCGTCAGGCCGGCGAACAGCGCGATAAACGTCAACCGTTCAAGCGCCCGTATGCGCGGCGGACGTGCGCGGATCGCTCCGGCGCGCGAGGAAGCGTCCGTCCCGGCGCTCATCGAAGCGCTCCGCCGCGGGTCAATCCGAGCGAGATATAAACGATCGCCAGCACCAGCCCGCCCACCATCAAACCGACCCGGCGAAAGCGCGCCTGCAGCGCGAGCAACTCCGGATTGGGACCGGCGGCGGAAAGCCGCCAGATTTCGGCGCCCAGGTTTCCGTATTGGTAAAGAGCGAGGACGAACACGGCCGCGACCAGCACGAGTTTCACGATCAGCGCGGCCGGAATCGCGCCCAGATAGACGACGTTGACGATTCCGGTCAGCAGCAGGACGCCGAGCGCGGTCAACACGATCGCGCCGAGGCGCCTAATCACTCTGCGGAGAACCCGGATTCGCGCGGCCGGTTCGAGTTCTTCCGCCAGAATCGGGGCCAGCGCGAAGGTGCTGAACAGCGAACCGCCCAGCGCAACGATTACCGCTGTCACGTGCACGAACAGCACCGCGATTCGCGCCGTGAGCATCGCGCTATCGCCTCTCGGACTAAATCGCCGCCCGCGCCGCCGCGAACCCGCGCATATTCAGCGCGGCAGCTCGCCGCCGGGAATCCAAGTGGAATGGAAGCCGATCGGCACGCGCTGCGGAATCGTGATGCGCGCGATCGGGCCGCGCGCGATCGCGCGGGCGTCAAGCACGATCGCCTCGCCCGCATCCCGCCGGTTCGCATCGGCGACGAACGCGACGATATAGCCGTCGTCTTCGGCCACGGCGCCGATACGCGGCGCGAACGGCAGTTCGTTCGCGGTCCGTCCGGGTCCGAACATGAAGCTTTCGGTGGAGTTCTTCTCCAGGTCGTATTTGACCAGACCCTCGTAATGCGGCACGCGCGAGTTGTAGGCGAAACGCGCGCGGCGGCCCATCCGATGCCGGTTGACGGTGGGCCATTCGGTTTTCAAATCATCAAGCTGCTGTTCCCTGGTCGCGCCGGTTTTCAGATTGAAACGCCAGCGCCAAAGCCGCGCCTCCAGCCGCAGGAACGCGCGCATCCGCGCCAGTTCTCCCGCGCCGCGCGCGCTCGACGGCGCGGGATCGACTACGCGGCAAGCGTCCATCACGATTTCGTCGCCATCCTCCCAGGCGTTGACGACATGGTAGATGTAGCAGGGCGAGGCCTCGAACCAGCGCACGCCGACCGCACCGCCATGGCGCGGCAGGATAGCGAAGCGGCTCGGCAATTCCGGATGGAAAGTTACTTTGTGAACCTTGCGCGCGAGCAGGTCTGGATCCCAGAACAGCGGCAAATCCATCAGGATTGAGTGGTTCTCGGTGAACGCCATGTCGTGCGGCAGGCGGGGGCCCGGCAAATCGATCGGCGCGTGATGCGTCAGCAGGCCCTCGGCGTTGACGACATTGTACGTCAGAAACGGCGCGGTGGTGGCGTAGTCGAAAAACAGCAATTCGCCGGTGACCGGATCGACTTTCGCATGGGCCGACATGCCGCGCCTGAGCGCGCCATGAAAATCCTCGACGCCGCGCGTTTCGAGCGTGCGCGGATCGAGCGCGTAAGGCATTCCACATTGATAAAACAGCGCGAGCGCCTGTTGGCGATGGTAAAGGACGTCGGTGTTCGCGGTGTCCTTGAGCCAGCCGTCGGAACCCGCGCCATTGGGCGCGTTCGGATCGGGCGGATCCATCAGGCCCGGCCAAAGCGCGCGGCCCGCGGCCTGTTCGGCAAGAAATCCCCGCGTGCGAATCCAGCGGTTGCGATACGCCGCGCGCCCCTCGCGGAATTCGAGCGCGTGGACCATGCCGTCGCCGTCGAACCAATGGTAGCGGCCGCGCGGATTGAAAATTGGATTCGGCCCGTTGCGCAGATATACGCCGAACAGATCGCGTGGAATTTCACCTTCGACCTCCAGGCGCTCGGCCGTGATTTCGCGGCCGACCGGCGCGAACAGCCCGTTGAGAAAAGGATTTTCGCTGGGCTCGATCCGAATCGGAATTTCGTTTTCGATTTTGAGCATCCGGCGCTCCGGCGGGCGCGGCCCCATCCCGCCGAGGACGAAGCTAGCACGCGGCTGGGGCGTTCCGAAGGCCAAATCGCCGCGCCGGAAGGCCCGGGCGCGAACGTTCAAAGCGAACGGCGATAGGTGACGAAATTGCCGGTGACCCGCGCGCCGAGACTTTCCGCCGTCCGCCGCGACGGCCAGTTGTCGTCGAGCACCAGCGTGTATCCGGCGAAGCGCATGTTATTGCGCGCCATCGCAAGGTACGATTGCGCGGCCATCGCGCGCGCCACGCCGCGCGCGCGCGCCGGCTCAAGCACGCCGATATTGATCAGGGCGCCGCGCGCACCGGCCCGTTCGGGCGCAAGCTTGACGCCGGCGCGGATCATCGCCAGCGAACCGCTCAGGTCGGGCGTGGAAAAGACCGCGCCGACGGGCGCGCGATCGATTTCCGCGATCATCGAAAGATCGGCGACCAGCGTCGATTGCAGCGGCGCGAGCATCGGCCGGACTTCTTCGTGCGAAATCGGATTCCATCCCCAATGGCGGATGAACGCCCCGTTGGTCACGTTGGTCCACGCATCGATCGCGGCGAGGAAGCCGTAGTCGCGCCAACTGCGGATAACCACGCCGGCGGCCTCGGCCGCGGCGACCATCCGCCGGTATCGCTCCTGCAAGTCCGAGGTGAGCGGCGCGGTGTAATCGACCTGTCCCTTTTCGGTCTCGAAGCGCGCGTTCTTCAGATACGAATGGTAATAATCCGGATTTCCTCTCAGCAGGAAAGACGGCAATTCGCCGTAGTTGTCGATTGCGTAGGGATAATCGAGAAACGCGGCAAAGCCGCTGCGCGCCGCGTTCATCCCGCGCCGCGCCAGCCACGTCAACGCCTCGTCGAACATCGCGGCGACCGCGTCGGCCTCGTTCGGCATCGCTTCGAAATGAATCAACTGGCCGAGTTTTTCGTTCCAATGTTCGTTGTAGCGGTAATTAACGACGGCGCTGACCCTCGCCACCAGCCGATCGTCGCTGAAGGCGGCGAAAGGACTGAGATCGAGATGCGCGGCGATGCGCGCCCGGCCCGAAAGCAAATCGATTTCGTTCTGGATATCCGGCGGCCACCATGCGTCGCGCCCGGCATAGACGAGATAGGGGAGCCGGGCGAATTGGTTGAAGGCTTCGCGGGAGCCGATTCGCTCGATTCTGATTCGCCGCAACGCCATCGTTCGCTAACGCCAGAAGCTCGCCGGCGAAGTCCGGGGCGCGACGCGCCGGATACGCCACGTCCGCTTCGCAGGCGTTTCAGAGTGGCAAATTCGCACCTGCCGCGCCACTGGCGGGCGGACGGAATCAGTCGAAGCGATCGTCTATATCAGTCCAATTCGCGACATTCACGGCAAGCGATCGCGCGCTACCAGCAATCCGTCAGCCAGCCATCGCGCTGACCGTCCCGAGGCGTCCGCAACGGTCCAATCGCCGCCGCGACGCGCCTCTATCATTCCCGGCCGCGAAAGTCCGGGCTATTTCGCCGGATGGCCGCCCTTGGCGACGCAATCCTTGGCGTTCGCCGTGGTAACCCATCCTTTGCCCTTGCAGGAGTTCTGGCCTTTGCAACTATTGCTCGCGCTCATGCATGAGCTTTGGCCCTTGCAACTGTTTCCACCGACGCATTTGACGCCGGCCGACGCGTTCTGCCCGCTGCTGTCAGCCGCCAGCACCGGCTGCGCCGCGAACATCAGGCCAACCAGAGTCGCCAGCATCGCGCCGGTCGCCGCTTTTCGATTCATCGTCTTCCATCCTTTGTTTATCGGTTGCCCGCTCCGGCCGTGCACGAACGATCCATGCGACGCGCGCGCCGCCCGCTTTCGACGAGATTACTGCGCACGCCGATCCGAACCCAAGGGATAATTGTCGATCAGGCGCTTATCCCGCCGTGATCCGGGCGAATTTTCGGCGAATGACCTTTGGAACGCTTCGCAGACGGAGCGGGAACCTTTCGCGGCTCATTAGGATTTGTATCAAAGTGGATGCTATGTTCGTCTTTCTTGCATATGGCGCGCAAAAGCGGCACGGCGGCGGACAGGCGCCTCGCTTTCGAGCGGGAGGCGCTGCCTCATCTCGACGCCGTCTATTCGGCCGCGCTGCGGCTGGCGCGGAATCCCGACGACGCCAACGACCTCACGCAGGAGACAATCCTTCGCGCCTACCGGTTCTTCGATCAGTTCAGCCCCGGCACCAATTGCCGGGCGTGGCTGCTGACGATTCTCTACAACAGCTTCCGCAACGCATGGCGCCGCGGAGAACGGGAACAACCTGCGAGCACGTCCGAAGAATTCGCCGGCGAAATCGAGGCGCAGAGCCGCGACGCCGACCAGTCGCGGATCAATCCGGAAGCGTTGCTTCTGAGCCGCACCGCAGGCAGGCGGATCGAACTGGCGTTGAACGCGCTGCCGGCGGAATTCCGCGAAGCGCTGATCTTCGTGGACGTGCAGGAGTTAAATTATCAGGAGGTCGCGATCGTGCTGGACGTGCCGCTCGGCACGGTCAAATCGCGCGTCTCGCGCGGGCGGGCGCTGATGCGCAAGGCGCTGTGCAGGCTCGACCAGGCGCGCGGAAAAACAGGTACTTGACAGGATCGCGCCGCGCAAATACTCCGACGAATAGATATCGTCGGGCGCCATCCGTGACCGCGCGCGACGATATCAAGGCCGATAGCGAGTAATACGCCTTGGATTGCCGTGAGTACATAAGTGAGTATCTTGCGGGGCATGCCGACGGAGAACTTGCGCCGCTGGCGCGCCGCGGCGCCGACGAACATGTCTCCGGATGCCCCATCTGCCGGGCGCAGCTAATCGAAGCGCGCGCGCTCAAGGCAATGGTCAGGCAAGGCGCCGCGATCGTCAAAACGCCGGCCGATCTTAAATCGCGCATCCGCGGCGCGCTCGACGAAGCCGATCGCCGCGCCGCGGCGCCGTGGACGGCGCGTCTGGCGGAACTGTTCGCGCCGTTCCGCGCGGCCGCGAGCCGTGTCCGCGAACCGCTGATATGGGCGCCGGCGGGACTTGCGGCGGTTATCGCGATCGCGATTTTGGCCGCGATCGCCGTTCCGCGCCGCGGCTTGATTGCGACGCCGCCGCCGGTTCCCGAGTTCGAACTTGCGATCTCGCGCTTCCAGCAGTTCCAGCACGATTTCGTTCCGAACGTTCCGGCGGAAGCTTACGAAAATCAAACCGGCGCGGTTTACGCCTGGGTAATCAACCGCGACCCGGTGCATCGCGTGACCGACGAGGCCGATTCCGACGCCTTCAACGATCTCGCGCGTTCGTACCGCTCCGCGAATCTGCCCGACGACCTGTTCGATTTCGCGCAAGCGGGTTACACGATTACCGGCGGCCGGGTCGATCAGCTCCCTGACGGGCAACCGATCGCGTACACGCTTTATGAAGGCGCCGCGGGCGAGATCGTGAGCCTGTGTTTTTACGATCCGACGATGGCGGCGCCGATCGGAGCGCTCAACTGGCTCGGCCTGCGGTCGTTTTACGAATACAAGGGCTACAGCATCTGCCTGTCGTTCTATCCGACGGGGCATTTCATCTCGATATTGATCACGCGGATGCCGGTGACGCAGTTGATGCGCGACGTCGCGTTCGCCGACCCCTCCGGCATCAGCCGCTGAACCGACTGTACGGTCGCTACACTCAATGCTGGAATTTTAGCGTCCCGTTTCGCGCGCTAATTTAGCTGATCCGGGATTCTTCGCTTCGACGGCCTCCGCTCAGAATGACAGCAAAACAGCACCATTTGTCATTCTGAGCTTGTCCTGAGCGCAGCGAAGGACGAAGCGAAGAATCCCGATCCGCCGCCACAAAGCAAACTTACTTGCGGAATACGACGCTACAAATTTGCCGAAAATGATGTCCAAATCCGCGCTGATTCCCGCCTGATTTGTAAAGCGGTTAATCTCATTCAAGGCCGAGTTGGATTTTGATTGCCCGTTCGACGGCGGCCATTTCGGTAGGGTCGATTTTGCCGAGTTTTTCTCGCAACCGCTGCTTGCTCGCGGTCGCGATTTGATCGGCCATCCCCTTGCGGCGCGCGCCGCCCACCGTCACATAGGCTTCCGCGGGATATAACCGCCGAACATTGCTGGTCACTGGAACGACCTGAACGCGGTTGAGGGCGCGGTTGGCGGCGTCGTTGCTGACCACGATCGCCGGTCTGGTTTTTTTGATTTCGCCGCCAATCGCCGGATCGAACGCCACCCACCAAACTTCGCCGCGGCGCGGCGACGGATCCTCAGCGCGGCTCATCCGCTACATCCGCGATCAGCCCTTCGCTCCATGCCTCCGCTTCGGCTTCCCGCTCCTCATCGGCGGCCATCGCCCGATAGGCGTCTTCGAGCTGATCACGTACGACATGAGGTCGGGCAAGGTCGTTGAGGAACCGGCTGATATTACGCGGACCAACCACCTTGCGCAGGCCGCGATAGACCGCGTCTTCGACCGTGATCGTCAGCTTTTTGCGCGGCTTGGCTTTCATGTACGTATAATACACGTATTGTTCCGCTAAACCCAGACGGACGCTGTCGCCGCATCGGGTACGCGGGTATAGGCAGCAAGCCGGCTCTTACCGGCGGGCGGAGGCGTGTTCGACGGCGTCGAACAGATGAAGCTGCGCGGGATGGGCGTCGCGCGGAATCTCCACCGGATAATTTCCGGTGAAGCAGGCGTCGCAATAGCCGTCGCGCGGCCCCTCCATGAACGAGTAGAGCCCTTCCCAACTGAGATAGCCGAGCGAGTCCGCCGTGATGTACTGCCGGATTTGTTCGACCGAATGGCTCGCCGCGAGCAGCTCTTCGCGGGTCGGCGTGTCGATTCCGTAGAAGCAGGAATTGGTCGTCGGCGGCGCCGCGATCCGCATATGGACTTCGCGCGCGCCCGCCTGCCGGAGCATCGGGATCACCTTGCGCAGCGTGGTGCCGCGCACCAGCGAATCCTCGACCAGCACGATGCGCTTGCCCTTGAGCAGATCGGCGACCGGGTTGAATTTTATCTTGACGCCGAAATGGCGGATCGACTGGCGCGGCTCGATGAAGGTCCGGCCGATATAGTGGCTGCGCACCAGCGCCATCTCGAACGGAATCTCCGCCTCCTCGGCGTAGCCGAGCGCGGCGGAGTTGCCGGAATCGGGCACCGGCACGACCAGATCCGCGTCGGCGGGACATTCGCGCGCGAGCGCCCGCCCCTGCATCTTGCGCACCGAATAGACGTTGCGGCCGTACAGCAGGCTGTCGGGCCGCGCGAAATAGACGTACTCGAAGATGCAGCGGCGGGCCGGCGCCGGCGGAAACGGATAGATCGAACGCACGCCGTCGTCGCTGATCACGACCATCTCGCCCGGCTCGATTTCGCGGATATATTCCGCGCGCACCAGGTCGAGCGCGCAGGTTTCGGACGCGACGATCGTCGCGTCGTTGAGGCGGCCGAGCACAAGCGGGCGGAAACCGTGCGGGTCGCGCGCCGCGATCAGGCCGCGCTCGGTCAGCACCACGACCGAATAGGCGCCGCGAATCTGCGCGAGCGCGTCGGCGACGCGGCCGGGAAGATCCTGCGCGTGCGACGACGCGATCAGATGAATCACCAGCTCGCTGTCCGACGACGACTGAAAAATCGATCCGTTCGCTTCGAGCCGCTCGCGCAATTCCTGAAAATTGACGAGGTTGCCGTTGTGCGCGAGCGCAAGCCCGCCGTGCGCATACTCGACCACCAGCGGCTGGCAGTTCTTGAGCGTCGTCGAACCGGTGGTGGAATAGCGGTTGTGGCCGATCGCGGCGGTGCCTTCGAGCTGGCCCAGCACCTCGCCGTTGAAGATGTCGGCCACTAGGCCCATCCCGCGATGCGCGATCAGGGCCTTGCCGTTGGACGAGACGATGCCGGCCGACTCCTGCCCGCGATGCTGCAAGGCGTAGAGGCCGAGATAGACGAGGTTGGCGGCCTCCGGATGGCCATACACGCCGAAGACGCCGCACTCTTCATGAAAGCCGTCGAGCCTGGTTTCGGCGGCGTCGAGAACAACTGACAATTCGGGACTGTCAGTCATGGCGGCCGAGCCTCCCGGGCAGAGCCTCTTCATAAAGACCGCGCAGCGCGGCGACATCTTCGTCGAACCAGCGGCCGAGCTTGAGACGCGCCGCGGCGGAGACCCGTCCGATCGGGCGGACTTCGAGCGGCGCAAAAATATCATGTGTCGCTTTAAGATTTTCCGCCGGCGCGGACAAGATCACGCTCGAAACTCCTTCGCCGAACCACGCTTCGGCGTCCGCGTCCGTGGCGACCGGTTCGATTTCGGCCCCGAGATCCCGCTCCGGATTGAAGCAGGCCTCGGCGAGCGCCACGGCCATCCCGCCTTCGCTCACGTCGTGAGCCGATCTTAACAATCGCCGTTCGGCACATTCAACCAGCCCGTCGAGCAGGCGGCGTTCGCGCGCGAGGTCGATCGCAGCGAGTTCGCCGCCGTGGATTCGGTGGAGATCCGCGTATTCGCTGGCGGCGAGCGACGGCGGCGCGGTGCGCACGAGCAGGATCAGGTCGCCGGGAAAACTAAAGTAATGCTTTATGTTCAACGAAACGTCGGCGAAGACGCCAACGACCGCGATCGTCGGCGTCGGCGGAATCGCGCGGCCCTCGGTCTCGTTGTAGAAGCTGACGTTGCCGCTGATCACCGGTGTATTGAAGGCGCGTGCGGCGGCGCCCAGTCCCGCGACTCCGCGCGCGAACTGCCACATGATTTCGGGACGCTCCGGATTGCCGTAGTTGAGACAGTTGGTGATCGCGGCGGGACGGGCGCCCGTGCAGGCGACGTTGCGCGCCGCTTCGCACACAGTCGCGATCGCGCCCAGATAGGGATCGAGCGCGCACGCGCGCGGATTCGAATCGACCTTGAGCGCGAGCCCGCGGCGGGAGCCCTTGATACGCAGCACGGCGGCGTCGCCGCCCGGACCGGCGACGGTATTGCTCAAGACCAGCGAATCGTACTGGCGAAAAACCATCCGGCGCGACGCGACGTTGGGGCTTGAAAGCAATGCACGCAGCGCGGCAGCCGGTTCGGGCCGCGCGATGGCGGCGGACGGCCGCGCCTCGATCGGCGGACGTTTGGGCGGCGCGGCGGGGCGGTCGTAGAGCGGAGCGTCGTCGCTGAGCGCCGAAACCGGAATATCGGCGACGACTTTGCCCCGAAAGCGCGCGCGCCAGCGGCCGTCGCCGGTGATCGTCCCGATCACGACGGCGTGCAAATCCCATTTCTCGAAGACCGCGGCCAACTCCGCTTCGCGGCCGTGCTCGGCCACGATCAGCATCCGTTCCTGCGATTCGGAGAGCAGGATTTCATACGGCGAAAGATTCGGCTCGCGCAGCGGCACGCGATCAAGATCGAGTTCGACGCCGAGTCCGCCCCTTCCCGCCATCTCGCTGGACGACGAGGTCAGGCCGGCGGCGCCCATGTCCTGGATCGCCGCGATCGCGCCGGTCTTGATCGCTTCGAGGCAGGCCTCGATCAGGAGCTTTTCGGTGAACGGGTCGCCGACCTGCACGGTCGGCCGCTTGGCCTCGCTTTCCGAATCGAACTCGGCGGAAGCGAGCAGGCTCGCGCCGTGGATTCCGTCGCGGCCGGTCGCGGAGCCGACATAGAGGACGGGATTGCCGACGCCGCGCGCACGAGCGCTCTGCAAGTCTTCGCGCCGCGCGAGGCCGAGCGCGAAGGCGTTGACGAGAATGTTGCCGTTATAGCCCGGATCGAACATCACTTCGCCGGCCACGGTCGGCACGCCCACGCAATTGCCGTAGCCGCCGATTCCGCCGACCACGCCGTTGACGAGATAGCGCGTGCGGGGATGGCCGATCGCGCCGAACTTGAGCGAATCCATGCTCGCGATCGGCCGCGCGCCCATCGTGAAGATGTCGCGCAGGATGCCGCCGACGCCGGTCGCCGCGCCCTGGTACGGCTCGACGTACGACGGATGATTGTGGCTTTCGATTTTGAAGACGGCGACCCAGCCGTCGCCGACGTCGATCGCGCCGGCGTTTTCGCCGGGACCGCCAACGACATTCGGTCCTTCGCGCGGAAGGGTCTTGAGATGTTTGCGCGAGGATTTGTAGGAGCAGTGCTCCGACCACATCACGGAAAAAACGCCGAGCTCGGTGAAGGTCGGAACGCGGCCGAGGATGCGCGCGATTTCAGCGAACTCCGCTTCGGTCAATCCATGCGCGCGGGCCGCGGCGAGATCGACCTTCGGCTCGCCGGGCGCCGCCGCCGGCGCTTCGCTCATCGCGCCGCTCCCGCGATCGACTCGAAAATTTTCCGGCCGGCGACGCCGCCGAGCATCGCTTCGACGGCGTGTTCCGGATGCGGCATCAGGCCGAAAACGTTGAAACGATCGTTGGCGACGCCCGCGATCGAGCGCATCGAGCCGTTCGGATTGGCGGCGTCGGCCGCCTCGCCGCGCTCATCGACGTAGCGCAGCAGGATTTGGCCGCGCTCTTCGAGCTGGCGCAATTCGTCCTCGGGCGCGACGTAGCATCCCTCGCCGTGCTTGATCGGCAAGCGCAGCATCTCGCCCCGATGCGCGGCGCGGGTGAAGGGAGTCGCCGCGTTTTCGACGCGCAGGTTGACGAAGTCGCAGACGAAGGCGAGCGAGCGGTTGCGCGTCAGGGCGCCGGGCAGCAGATGCGCCTCGCAGAGAATCTGGAAGCCGTTGCAGATGCCCAGCACAAGCCCGCCGTCGGCGGCGAAGCTCGCGACCGATTTCATGATCGGCGAGAAGCGCGCGATCGCGCCGCAGCGCAGATAGTCGCCGTAGCTGAATCCGCCCGGCAGCACGACGCATTCGGCGCCGCCGAGCGCTTCGTCCTTGTGCCAAAGAAGCGCGGCGTCCTGCCCGAGGACGTCGCGCAGCGCCCAGAGCGCGTCGCGATCGTCGAGCGAGCCGGGAAAGCTGACCACGCCCCACTTCATCCGGGGTCAACCTCGAAGCTGAAGTCCTCGATATTGGGATTCGCCAGCAGCCGCTCGCAGATCTGGCGGACGGCCGACTCGGCCTCGGCGCGCGACGGCGCGTCGATCTCGAGCGTGACGAAGCGTCCGACGCGAACGTCGCCGACCGCGCCGAAGCCGAGGCTTTTCAGCGCGCCCTCGACCGCGCGGCCCTGCGGATCGAGGATTCCCTTGCGCGGCGTGACGAAAACCTTCGCGCGCAAATCTAATTCTCCACCCGCCGCAGCATCTCCTGATAAGCGCCTTCGACGTCGCCGAGGTCGCGGCGGAAGCGGTCTTTGTCGAGCTTCTTGCGGGTGGCCTTGTCCCAGAAGCGGCAGGTGTCGGGGCAAATTTCGTCGCCGAGCAGGATTTCACCCTTGTGGCGGCCGAATTCGAGCTTGAAATCGACCAGGATCACGCCGCGCTGGTCGAGAAAATCGCTCAGCACGCGGTTCACCTTGAGCGCGCTTTCCCGAATCGCGCGCAGTTCCGCCTCGGTCGCCCATCCGAATGCGATCGCATGCTCGGGCAGGATCAGCGGATCGTCGAGCGGGTCGGATTTGTAGTAGAACTCGACGATCGGAAACGGCAGCGTCTCGCCCTCTTCGCGGCCGAGCCGCTTCGCCATCGAACCCGCCACGATATTGCGCACGACGGTCTCGGCCGGCACGATTTCGAGCCGCTTGCAGAGCATTTCGCGGTCGTTGATGCGGCGCACGAAATGGGTCTTCACGCCCTCGCGCTCGAGCAGCGTGAAGAACAACTCGGACATGCGGTTGTTGATCACGCCCTTGTCTTCGATCGTGCCTTTTTTCTTGGCGTTGAAGGCCGTGGCGTCGTCCTTGAAATAGGCGATCACCAAATCCGGATTGGAAGTCGCATAGAGCTTCTTCGCCTTGCCCTCGTAAAACATTTCGCGCTTGTCTGGAATGTCGTTCACGCTCGTCACCTTGGTATGGTTAAGTTTGCGTAATCAGGATTTTACTGCGGCGGCGCGCACGGGAAAACCGGAGCGCCGCATCAATTCTCCCGCGCCGCGATCGATATCCACAAACCGGCCGCGGCGATCGGCCCTGTGCACAAGCCGTCCGCGCGCGTCAAAATTCACTTTTCGCCCTCGGGCGTGAACCGTTCGGCCAACTCCCGCGCATATCCGAGATAGGTTTTAGGCTCCAGCGCGAGCAGTTCTTCGCGCGCCGCCGGCGGCAACTCCAGCGACGCGATAAATTCGCGAATCGCCTCGCGGCCCGCCGCGCGCCCTCGTGTCAACTCCTTGAGCCGCTCGTACGGCCGTTCGAGGCCGTGACGCCGCATCACCGTCTGAACGCCCTCGGCCAGCACTTCCCACGACTTGTCGAGCTCCAAATCGGCGGCGATTCGTTCCCGGTTAAGCGTAAGCTTGCCGATTCCGCGCTCGAGCGAGGCGATCGCCACGATCACGTGGCCGAACGCCGTCCCGATCGCGCGCATCGCCGTGCTGTCGCTGAGATCGCGCTGCCAGCGCGAAATCGGCAGTTTCGCCGCGAGATGCTGAAACATCGCGATCGCGAGACCGAGATTGCCCTCGGCGTTTTCAAAATCGATCGGATTGATCTTGTGCGGCATCACCGACGAACCGACCTCGCCCGCGACCGTCTTTTGACCGAAATAACCGAGCGACACGTATCCCCACACGTCGCGGCAGAAGCCGATCAGAATCACGCTGACGCGGCCGACCGTGTCATAAAGCTCGGCCAGAAAATCATGGCTTTCGATCTGCGTGGTCAGGGGATTCCACGTCAAACCGAGCGCTTCCACGAACCGCCGCGAATGTTCGATCCAATCGACTTCGGGCGCGGCCGCGCGATGCGCGTTGAAGTTGCCGACGGCGCCGTTGGCCTTGCCCAGATATTCCTGGCGGCGCAGATGGCCAAGCTGGCGGTTCAGCCGGTATGCGAATACCGCCAGTTCCTTGCCCACCGTGGTCGGCGACGCTTCCTGGCCGTGCGTCCGCGCGAGCATCGGCGCGCCCGCATGCTCGCGCGCCATCGCGCCGATTCGCGCGGCGATTTTCTCCAGCGCGGGCAGCAGCTCGTCCGCGACGAATTCCTTGTGCATCAGCGCCCACGCGAGGTTGCTGATATCCTCGGACGTGCAGGCGAAATGAATCATCTCGACCGGCAGGGCCGGATCGATCGCCGCGAATTTTTCCTTGAGATAATATTCGAGCGCCTTGACGTCGTGGTTCGTCTCAGCTTCGAGTTCCTTGACGCGCGCCGCGTCGCCGACCGGAAATTCGCGGTACAGATCGCGCAACCGCTCCGCCGTCGCCGGAGCGAGCGGGGGCATCGCGTCGAACGACGGATTCGCCGCAAGCCCGGCATACCATTCGATCTCAGCCCGCAGCCGGTAGCGAATCAGCGCATATTCGCTGAAATACCGCGCGAGCGCGCGCGTGCGCGCTCGGTAGCGGCCGTCGATCGGCGTCACCGCCATCAGCGCCTCGTGCGCCGCGATCGAATTATCCTTGCTCTTCCCGCTCATCTCCCGCCCGGAAATTCAACGGCCGGTATGGCCGAAACCGCCATCTCCGCGCCGGCTTCCATCCAGAGCTTCGCTCTCGGCGAATTCCGCGCGCGCGACCGGCGCGATCACCAACTGCGCGATCCTGTCGCCCGGCCGAATCGTCAGCGGCGCATCGCCGAGATTGATCACGATCACCCGGATTTCACCGCGATAGTCCGCGTCGATCGTGCCGGGCGAGTTGACCAGCGCGAGGCCTTCGCTCAGCGCCCGCCCGCTGCGCGGCCGCACCTGCGCTTCGAAGCCGGCGGGCAGCTCGATCGCGATTCCGGTCGGAATCGCCGCCCGTTCCAGCGGCCGCAGTTCCCGCGCCGCATCGAGATCGGCGGTCAAATCGGCGCCGGCGGCATGCTCGCTGTGATATTGCGGCAGCGGCCATCGATGGGACCGCGTGCGAGTCACTTTCACTCGTGGCGGCGTGATTTCGGCTATCTTGGAATCCAAGCGACGGGCTCCGCGCAGCGAGTCTATTTTATCATCAACCCCGCCGCCGATCATTCGCTTCGGCGTTTTGCGATCTGGCGAACGATAATTTAATGCTATACGTGCGTTTTCGTGCTCGTTGATGAACGCGCGAGCAACGGAACGCTGCCGAGGGAGGATCATTTCAATGCTGCGTATAAAGCACGCGGTCGCCGGCGGGTTGATCGTCGCGGCGATCGCGTTTTTCGCGTCCGGCGGCGCCGCCGGAGAATCTGGCGCGCCGCTGGCCCTGGTCGGCACGAAGAAAACCCTCTTCATCTCCAAGCCCGGCAGCTATTACCTGCGGAACAATCTGGTCAGCGTCTTGACCACCGGACCCGTGGTGCTGGTTAAAGCTTCCAACGTATTGCTCAATCTGAACGGCTATTCAATTATCGGGCCGGGTAGTTCCGGAACAACAAGCTTCGGCATTCTCGCGAATCCGGGCGTCGCCAACGTCACCGTGGTCGGCGGCACTATTACCGGAATCGCCGGCGCGGCGGTCAACCTCGGCCCGAACAGCGAGGTTTCCGGCATGCACATCGTCGGCAACAGCGGCGACGGCGTCGATTGCGCAAGCGGATGCCTAATCTCCGGCAACGTCATCGCCGACAACGGCGGCGCGGGCATCAGCTTGTCGGATAGCACAAGCGGCTTCCAGAACAATGTCCTGAATGGCAATGTCAGCGGGATCGCCGGCGGCACGAGCCTTGGACACAATCTCGTGAACGGATCTCCGGAATAGGGAATCGCCCGCGACGCCGCTCAATTGAGCGGCGCCCAGACCTGACTGTCGAGTTCGCGACCCTTCAGGTCGCCGAGCATGACCATCCCCATCCGATCGGGGCGGAAGCACTGCGCGGCGAGCTCGACCACCCGATCGTTGGTCACGCTTTCGATCTCGCGCGCGACCTCTTCGAGCGGAATATCCCGGCGGAAGTAGATTTCGTTGCGCGCGAGCCGGTTCATCCGGCTGTCGGTGGATTCCATGCCCAGCAGCATGTTGCCTTTGAGCTGGCTCTTGGCGCGTTCCAGTTCGGCGGGCTTAAGGCCTTCGCGCACCACCTTGCGAATCTCGCCGAGCGTGACCTCGATCACCTCTTCGATCCACTCGGGGTTGGTGCCCGCATAGATTCCGAAATAACCGCAATCGATGAACGCCGACAGGAACGAGTAAATCGTATAGACGCGGCCGCGTTTTTCGCGCACTTCCTGAAACAGCCGCGACGACATTCCGCCGCCAAGCGCGGTGTTCATCACATACGCGGCGTAACGCGACGGCGAAGTCTGGCTCACGCCGGGGCCGCCGACGCACAGATGCGCCTGTTCCAGTTCCTTGCGATAATTGAGCACGACCACCCGCTCGCGCGGCGGCGCGATCGGTTCGCCCCGGCCGTCGCCCTCGATGCCGCTGAAGAGCCGGGCGCAGTCGGCGGCCAGCCGGTCATGATCGACCGCGCCGGCGGCCGCGATAAAGACGCGCCCGGCGCGATAGCGCGCGGCCATGAAATCGACCAGCAAATCGCGATCAATCGCGTTGACCGATTCGACCGAGCCGAAAATCGGCAGGGACAGCGGATGGCCTTCCCAGAAATGAAGATTGAACAGGTCGTGTATGAAATCGTCGGGCGTGTCTTCAGCCTGCGAGATTTCCTGCAACACGACCTGCCGCTCGCGATCGATTTCGGCGGGGTCGAAGACCGATTCCAGGAACAGATCCGCCAGCACCTCGGTCGCCATCGCCAGGTCTTCACCGAGCACCTTGGCGTAGTAGCAGGTATATTCCTTGCCGGTGAATGCGTTGAGCACGCCGCCGACCGAATCGAAAGTTTCCGCGATTTGGGCGGCGGTGCGCTTTTTCGTGCCTTTGAAGAGCAGATGCTCGATAAAGTGCGAAACGCCGCTTTCGCCCGGCCCTTCGTAGCGGGAACCGTTTTCGACCCAGATGCCGATCGTGGCCGACACCACCTGCGGCATCGCCTCGGTCATCACCCGCACGCCGTTGGGCAATACGCTCTTGCGAACCATCTTCGCGCCGGCCCTATTCGGCCTTGCCCTGCTGCGCGAGTTCTTCCTGGGCCTCGCGCAGGGAAAGCCGAATCTTGCCGCTGCGATCGACGTCGAGCACCTTGACCTTGATATGGTCGCCTTCGTGGACCACGTCCTCGACCCGGCGCACCCGCTCGCTGGAAAGCTGCGAGATATGCAGCAATCCGTCGGTGCCGGGAAAGATCTCCACGAAAGCCCCGAATTCGACGATCTTGCGCACGACGCCGTCGTAAATGCGGCCGACTTCAGGCTCGGCCGTAATCGCCTCGATCGAGCTGATCGCCTTTTCCATCGCGGCGCTGTCGCTCGAGGCGATCAGCACCGTGCCGTCGTCTTCGATATCGATCTTGCAGCCGGTCTCCTCGACCAGCGCGCGGATCACCTTGCCGCCCGGCCCGATCACGTCGCGTATCTTGTCGGGCTTGATATGGAGCGTCACGATCCGCGGCGCGAAGGTCGAAACTTCCTTGCGCGGCGCGGCGATCGCCTTTTCCATCACGCTCAGCACGAAGAGCCGCGCGTCGCGCGCCTGATGCAGCGCCTGGCGCATCACCTCGCGGGTCACGCCGCCGACCTTGTTGTCCATCTGGATCGCGGTGACGCCTTCGGCCGTGCCCGCGACCTTGAAATCCATGTCGCCGAGATGGTCTTCGTCGCCAAGGATATCGGTGAGCACCCGCACCTGCTCGCCTTCCTTGACGAGGCCCATCGCGATTCCCGCGACCGGCGCCGCTATCGGCACGCCCGCGTCCATCAATGCGAGGCTGCCGCCGCATACGGTCGCCATCGAAGAGCTGCCGTTCGATTCCAGCACCTCGGAGACCACGCGAATCGTGTAGGGAAAATCCTCTTCAGGCGGCAGCACGGCGACCAGCGCCCGCTCCGCCAATGCGCCATGGCCGATTTCGCGCCGCGACGGCCCGCGCAGGAACTTCACCTCGCCGGTCGAAAACGGCGGGAAGTTATAATGAAGCATGAACTTTTTGTAGCGCTCGCCGAGCAGAGCGTCGATTTTCTGCTCGTCCGACGACGTTCCCAGTGTGACCGTCGCCAGCGCCTGGGTCTCGCCGCGGGTGAACAGCGCCGAGCCGTGAGTCCGCGGCAGCACCTGCACCTGCGCGCTGAGCGGACGGATTTCGGTCGAGGTCCGATCGTCGATGCGCTTGTCCTGCTCAAGAATCACGCGGCGCACGCGATTGCGCAGGACTTTATCGCACGCCTCCGCGAGTTCGCGTTCGCGGTCGGGGAAGCGCGCCTTCAGCTCTTCAACGGTCCGGTCCTGAAGCGCGTAAACTGCGGTATTGCGCTCTTTCTTTCCCGCGATCGCCAGCGCCCGCTCCAGCTCCGCCGCCATTCGCTCGCGCGCCGCGGCGAGCAGCGTCTCATCAATCTGCTTGCGCGTGAATTCGCGCTTGGGCTTTCCGGCCAGACGGCGCAGTTCGGACTGCAGTTCAAAGACCGGACGCATTTCCTCGTGCGCGGTGAAAAGCGCTTCGAGAATCGCCTCTTCGTCCACGATTTGCGCGCCGCCTTCGAGCATCACGATCGAATCGGGCTTCGCCGCGACCACCAGCGCGATATCGCTTTCCTCGAACTCGTCGAGCGACGGATTGACCGCGAGCTTGCCGTCGATTCGGCCCATCCGCACCGCCGCGACCGGCCCTTCGTGCGGTATATCCGACACTTCGAGCGCGGCCGACGTCGCGATCAGCGACAGCATGTCGGGATCGTTCTCACGATCGACCGACAGCACATTGACGATAATCTGCGTTTCCTTGTCGTAACCCTTGGGAAACAGCGGGCGCATCGAGCGGTCGATCAGCCGGGAGGTGAGAATCTCTTTTTCCGACGGACGGCCCTCGCGCTTGAAAAAACCGCCGGGGATTTTCCCGGCGGCGAAGGTCTTTTCCTGATAATCGACCGTTAGCGGAAGAAAATCGATTTTTTCGCGGCTTTGATAGGCCGAAACGACGGTCGCGAGCACGACCGTTTCGCCATATTGCGCCAGCACCGCGCCATGCGCCTGACGCGCGAGGCGTCCGGTTTCGAGCGACAAACGCCGCCCGGCAAATTCAATCTCGAGCTTTCTGTACATCGGATCCTGCTTGAGGGAGAGGGGCTTTGATTTCGCGGACCAGCCGCGCAACCCTTGGTCGCCTGATTTGCCCCGCCACGGGCTTCAGCCGGCCGCCGCGTACGGCGTCGGCGGGCGCTCACAATCCGGCTTAACGCCGGATTCCGAGCCGGTCGATCAGACCTTTGTATCGGTCGTAATCCCGCGAGTGCAGGTAATCGAGCAACCGCCGCCGCTTGCCCACCAGACGGAGCAGACCACGGCGCGAGTGATGGTCCTTCGCGTGGGTCTTCAGATGCTCTGTGAGCTGTTCGATACGCGCGCTGAAGATCGCAATCTGAACTTCGGACGAGCCAGTGTCGTTGGGTTTCAGGGCGTTGACGCCGATTATTTCCCGTTTACGGGTGGCCTCGAGGGGCATCAGGCTTACTTTCTTTCCCTTTTTCCTTGATTTATCCGCAAAGCATACCAGAGCCATTCCGCCCGGTAAAGCGGGCCTTCCCAAATGTCCGATGGGGAGCCGACGCGCTATCTAATGCGCAATTCTAGATCTCGCATCGCTGTTTCGCATTATGCAAAACATTGCGCGCTAGGCGATCCACTGGTCGCCGTTGCCATTCGCAATGGGCTTTCCAGCCGCGCTTGAGGCCGCCACGAGACCGATCGCGATACTGTGTTGAGTGTCAGCCGATCGGCAGCTTAGTCATGACCGTGAGAACTTCGTCCTCGATAATCTCGGCAATCCTGGGGCTGTATTTCTGCAGATCGGCGCTTCCCATCAAAGCCCCGACCGCGTTCGGATCGGTAACTTCCCACAGGTCCGTGACGGTGTTGACGCGGCCGATCACGCTGGCGTAGCTGCCTTGCAGCTTCCAGCCGTGCCTGGCGAGAACCGGAGCCAACTCATTCAGCAACGCCACGAAATCCTGTAGTTTCCCCGGCCGGAGTTTGATCGAAGCCTGGACGTAAACCATTTTTCGCGCCCTCCGCGACTTTGGCTAGCACCGCGGGATTTTGGCTGTCAAACCGCGCGCGTCCGGCCTATTCTTCGGCGAAGATCCGCACGATCACGGCGGTGACGCGCGAGGTCGCCTCGGCGATCGCGATCAGCCGGCCATCGGCGACCACTTTGAAATATCTGGCGTGCGGCGGCGCGAGACCGTCGAGCGCGCGCGAATCGCCGTGGCGCAGCCGCTTTTCGATCGCGGCGTCGGCGCGCGCCTCGGGCAAATCGCCGAGCGCCGCGCGCATCGCGATCGATCCCGCATCGCGCCCCTGTTCGAGGTCGGCAAGAGCCTCCGCCAGCGGACGCGCTATCGCGAGCGAAAACCGGCCGCTGCCCAGGCGCCGCAGTTCCGCCAGATGCGCGGCCGTGCCCAGCGCCGCGCCAATATCGCGCGCGAGCGCCCGAACGTAGGTTCCGGGCGAGCAAACAAGGTCGAATCGCAACCGATCCGGCGCGGCTATCGCCAATTCAAGGCGCGCGATCGCGACCTTTCGAGGCGGCGGCGGCGCGACTTCCCCGCCCCGGCGCGCCAGTTTGTAAAGCGGCACGCCGGCGCGCTTGATCGCGGAATAAACTGGAGGGGTCTGTTCGATTTCGCCGTGAAATTTCTTCGCGATTTCGTCCAGCGCCGCGGGCTGGATCGAAGGAACCGGCGCGATGCGCGTGACTTCGCCGGTCGGATCGAGCGTGTCGGTCTCCGCGCCCAGCGCGATCGCGCCGGTATAATGCTTTTCGCCTTCGTGCAGAAACGGCGCGAGCTTGGTCGCCTCGCCGATCAGAATCGGCAGCACGCCGGTCGCGAACGGATCGAGCGTGCCGAGATGGCCGACGCGGGCCGGCTTGACCCGCGCTTTCACCAGCCGCACCACTTCGGCCGAAGACGCTCCGGCCGGTTTGTCGATTACGATTATTCCATTCATGGCGAACCGCCAAGAATAGCCGATTGGGACGGCGGCGCTAAGCGCGCCGGCGCGCGCCGCGGAACCCGCTTCGCGCGGAGTTTATTCGCGCGGCCGGGTTTCGCGCAGCAGCTCGTCCACCCGCGCGGCGCTTTCCAGCCCCGGGTCGAATTCGAATTCGAAATCGGGCGTGTAGCGCAGACCCAGCACGCGGCCAAGGCCGCGGCGGATAAAACCCTCGGCGCTGCGAAACCCTTTGATCGCGTCGGGCGCGTGGGCGCGTCCCTCCAGATGGGAAAAACGGACGCGGCCATGGCGCAAATCGTCGGCCATCTTGACCGAAGTCAGCGAAACGCCGCGCAGCCGCGGATCCCGCAAGTCCCGCAGCAGCATGGTCGAAAGCTCCCGCAGCACCATCTCCGCCACCCGCTCGGGCCGTCTTCCGTCTCCAGTAGCCATGCTTGCGATCATATTACGCCGCCGATCGCGGCCGAAGCGCGAACCCGCCCGCCGCCGCTCAAGAATCAACAGCGGGCGCGGCCCGAATCAGTAGTTCAGGATTTCCAGTTGTTCGCCGCCGAGCGGCGCGAGTCCCAATCCGTCGATAAAGTTCACGACTTCGCGCAGCGCCGAATCGACGAACGCGCGATCGCTGCCGACCTGGCAGATGCCCAGTTCGGCGCGTTGCCAGAGGTCGTGACCGTCGGATTCGGCGATCGAGACGTTGAACTTGGCGCGGACGCGAGCCTTGATCGCGCGCAAAACCTGCCGTTTACCCTTGAGCGAATGGTTGTCCGGCAGGAACAGGGTTAGTCGCATGACGCCGACGACCATCGTGATTATTCGCCAGTTGCGCCGCGCCGGGTTGCGCCGCTTTCGCCCCGCGCCGGTGGAGGCCCGGCGGACGATTCGAACGCCGCATCCGGACGGCCTCAGGCCCGTCCCTGCGCTCAGGTCTGGAGCTGCGCGCCCTGGCCGCGCATCGGCTCGGCTTTCGGCGTTTCGAGCTTGCGCAGCACGGTTTCGAGCTCGAAGTTCTCGACCACGTCGCCGGGCTTGACGTCGTTGAAATTCTCAAGCCCGATACCGCATTCGTAACCGGCCTGAACCTCGCGCACGTCATCCTTGAAACGGCGCAGCGAGGAGAGCTTGCCCTCCCATACGACGCGTCCGTCGCGCACCAGGCGGGCGCGCGCGTTACGCAGCACCTTGCCGTCGAGCACCATCGAGCCCGCGATCGTATTGCCCTGGACGACAAAGGTCTGGCGCACTTCGGCGCGCCCCAGCGCCTTTTCGCGGAAGGTCGGCGCGAGCAGGCCTTCGAGCGCTTCGCGCATGTCGTTAATCGCCTCGTAAATGATCGTGTAGAGGCGGATTTCGACGCCTTCCTTCTCGGCCAGTTGCGCAGCTTTCGGCTCGGGCCGCACATTGAAGCCGATGATGATCGCGCGCGACGCCGAAGCGAGCGTCGCGTCGGTCTCGGAAATCGCGCCGACCGACTTGTGCAGGATTTCGAGCTTGACCTCGCTGGTCGAAAGCCGCGTCAGCGAATCCGCCAGCGCCTCGACCGAGCCGTTGACGTCGCCTTTCAGGATTACGCGCAGCTCCTTGACCTCGCCCGCCGCCAGACGCTCGCTCAGGTCTTCAAGCGAGATGCGGCTGGTCTTCTGCAGCACGCCCTCGCGAAGCTTGGACGCCCTGAATTCCGCGACTTGGCGCGCCTTGGCTTCCTCCTGCACGGCGGTAAACGCGGTGCCCGGTTCCGGCACGCTGGAGAGGCCGAAAATTTCGACCGGCGTCGATGGGCCGGCCTCGGCGATGCGCTGCCCCAGATGGTTCTGCATCGCGCGCACGCGGCCGTAGGTCGCGCCGCAGACGAACGCGTCGCCCTGATGGAGCGTGCCCTCCTGGATGAGCACCGTCGCGACCGGCCCGCGGCCGCGGTCGAGTTGCGATTCGACCACCGTGCCCCGCGCCGTGCGGTTCGGATTCGCCTTCAGGTCCATCACGTCCGCCTGCAGCAAAATCATTTCGAGCAGGCGCTCGATACCCTCGCGGGTGCGCGCCGACACCGGAACGATGATCGTGTCGCCGCCGTAGTCTTCGGGAATCAGGCCGCGTTCGGTGAGCTGCTGCTTGACCCGATCGACGTTCGCCTCGGGACGGTCGATTTTGTTGATCGCGACGAGAATCGGCACGCCCGCCGCTTTGGCGTGATTGAGCGCTTCCACCGTCTGCGGCATCACGCCCTCGTCGGCGGCGACCACCAGAATCACGATATCGGTGACCTTCGCGCCGCGCGCGCGCATCGCCGTGAACGCCTCATGGCCGGGAGTATCGACGAAGCTGATCTTGCGCCCGTTGATCTCGACCATGTAGGCGCCGATATGCTGCGTGATTCCGCCGAACTCGCGCTCGGTCACGTTGGTATGCCGGATCGCGTCGAGCAGCGAGGTTTTGCCGTGATCGACGTGGCCCATCACGGTCACCACCGGCGGACGCGGCAGCGCTTCGCCCTCGACCGTTTCCTCGCTCTCTTCGATCGCCGATTCCACGTCGAACGCGACGTTTTCGACGCTGTAGCCGAAATCGCTCGCGACCAGCGTCGCGGTGTCGACGTCGAGCACCTGGTTGAGCGTGGACATCACGCCCAAATCCATCAGCTTGCGGATAATCTCCGTCGCCTTGACGCCCATCTGGCGCGCCAGATCGGCGACGGTCACGCCCTCGGTCACGCGCACCACGCGCTTGGAGGCCTTCGGCGTCGTGATTTCGGTTTTGCGCTGCTCCTTGCCCGGCAGCGCGCGGCGCTTCTTCGGCACCCTGAGGCCGCGCATCTCGCGCTCGGCGGCGATATCGGGCGCGCCTTTTTTGACCACGCGCTTTTTCTTGATCGTGCGCGCGGCTCCTGGCTTGCCGGAATCCGGAGGCGGCGGGCCGAAGCCCTCCTGCGGAGGTTGCGCGGCGGGAGCGCCGGGAAAACGCGGCCCCGCCGGACGGGGCGGCCCCGCCGGGCGCGACGGCGCTCCGGTCGGACGCGGCGCGGGCGCGGGCTTGCGCAGATCGATTTTGCCCAGCACCTTCGGACCGCGCTGGCCGTCGTCCAGGCTCGGCGCCGCGGCATGCGCCGCGCCGGTCAGATTGATCGCGCGGCTTGACTCGGCGCTTTCGGCGGCCGGTTTCTCGGCACGGCGCAATTGCGGCGCGCCCGCGCCTGAGGAAAGCACGCGAATCGAGCTGTTATCGCGCAGCGGACCGCCCTGCGGCATCCCGCCCGGACGAATCTGTCCGGCGACGGTCGTCGGACCGGAAACCCGCGGACCGCCCTGACGCGGCGGACGCCCCTCCGCGCCGCGACCCGGCGGCGGCATCGGTCTGCGCTGAGGCTGCGGTCGGGATGGCGCGGCTGCCTGCGGCGACGGCGCCGGAGCTTCGGGCTCCAAATCCGGCGCCGGAGCGGCCGCCTCGGCGCTGCCGTCGCCGGGCGTCGGCTCAATTCCTTCGGCGGCGGACTCGGCCACCTCCTGCATGATGGGCTCGGACACCGGCTGCTCGGATTCGACCGCCAACTGCGGCAATTCAGGTTCCTCAAGAACTGGCTGCTCGAAGACCGGCGCGACAAACGCCTCTTCGACCGTTTCCGGCTCGACTTCAAAATGAAACGGCTCGCTGGGTGCGGCGGCTTCGGCGGCGCCCGCTTCGGGCTCCGTATGGCGCCGGCGGACGACGGTGGCGTTCAAGCGCTTTTCGACGGCGCGGCCCGCGCTGGTCTCGACGACTTTCTCGCGCCGCAGAATTTCCTCGCGATGGGCCTGCTCGTCGAGATCGGCGCGCACCCGTTCGGTTTCCTCCTGCGTCAGCAGGCTCGATTCCAAATGGGCATGCGGCAGGTTCAGACGGGCGCAACTCGCCAGCACGTCTTCGAGCGAGACGCCCCATTCATTGGCCAATGTTTTAATCCGCTTTCGCGCCATCTCAACTATTTTATTCCAACGGCGTGCGGCTGACCAGCAACGCCCGTATTGATGCGGTCAATGCGATTCGCTCCGCCCGGCCGACGCGCCGCCGGAGCGATCGGAATTCACGCTCTTTGCCCCGCTCGAACCGCGCAAGGCATTCATCCCGCCGATGCAGATAGCCGCCGCGTCCCGGCGCGCGGCGGGCGCCGTCGTCAATGCGCGCGCCGCGGCCGCCGCTCACGATGCGCGCCATCGCGTCCTGCGCGTCGCGCCGCATGCATCCCATGCAGGTGCGCATCGGCCTATGGCTTGACCTCGGCATCCGACGCTTCCGCGGCCGATGCTCCGGCCGTCTCCTCGATCGTTTCCTCGCCGCTGGCCGCGCCCTCATGCGCCGCGGCTTCGGCGGCGTGCGCCCGCTCTTCCTCGATCCGGCGCTTGGTGGCGACCCATTCGCGCGCCGCATGGATCAATTGTTTCGCGCGCTCGGGGCTGATGCCCTCGACTTCAAACGTATCCTCGTTGGCATCGGCCAGTTGCTCGGCGGTGCGGAAGCCCCACTGGAAGAGCAATTCGGCGTTGATGTCGCCGATGCCCGGAATGGCGTTGAGCGACGCGCGCGCGGCGCGCGCCTCTTCCTCGGCCTCCGAGTCGCTGCGCACGTCGAGCTTCCATCCGGAGAGCCGATGCGCCAGCCGGACGTTCTGGCCGCGCTTGCCGATCGCCAGCGAAAGCTGATCGTCCGGCACGATCACTTCCATCGCATGCTCGTCCTCGTCGATGATCACCTTGGACACCTTGGCCGGAGCGAGCGCGCGGCAGACCAGCTCGGCCTGATCGTCGGTCCACGGCACGATATCGATTTTTTCGCCGCGCAGCTCCTGCACCACCGATTGCACGCGCGTGCCCTTCATCCCGACGCAGGCGCCGACCGGATCGACGTCGCTGTCCTTGGAATAGACGGCGACCTTGGCGCGGCCGCCCGGCTCGCGCGCGGATTGGCGAATCTCGACGATACCCTCGTAGATTTCCGGCACTTCCTGCTCGAACAACTTCATCAGGAACAGGTTCGAGGTGCGCGACAGGACGATCGAAAGCCCTTTCTCGGAAAGATCGACATCAAGGATCAGCGCGCGGATGCGATCGCCCTGGCGATAGCGCTCGTGCGGAATCTGCTCCTTTTCGGGCAGAATCGCCTCGGTGCGGCCGAGATTGACGATCATGTTCTTGCGCTCGAAGCGCTGCACGATTCCCGAAACGATTTCGCCCTTGCGATCCTTGAACTCGTTGTAAATCTGTTTGCGCTCGGCGTCGCGGATATGCTGGATGAGGTTCTGCTTGGCGGCCTGCGCCGCGATTCGGCCCATCGTCGCGGTGTCGAGCTTGATCAGAATTTCGTCGCCGGACTGCGCCTCGGGATCGTATTTGGAGCGCGCTTCGCCGACGAGCACCTGCGCGGCCGGATTCGTGATCGAATCGACCACGGTTTTGATTTCGAACAGCTCGATTTCGCCCAGGTCGGAGTTGAAGCGCGACTCGATGTTGCAGTCGGCGCCGAACGTGCGCCGAGCCGCCGAATGCATCATCTCCTCGACCGCGTTGATCACGATCGATTTGTCGATTCCCTTTTCCTTGGAAACCGATTCGATAACCCGGTTCAGATCGCCCGCCATACCGCCTCCCGCGGCCGCGTCCCGCCCGAAACCGCGCGCGAAAATCCATAAGCGCGCCGTGCGATTCGCGTCCGTTCAGTCGAATTTATGCTCGTAGTTCGCTCCCTGAATCTCGTCGAAATCGAATTGTCGCGCGTTGTGAGTCTCCTCATCCTTCAGTTCGATTCCCGCCGGACCGATTTCGGTCAACTCGCCGTAGAAAACCTTGCGGCCGTCACGCGCCGCGTGCGTGCGCACCTTGATCCTCCGGCCGCGATGCGCCGCGAAATGCGCGACCTTGGTGAGCGGCCGGTTGATGCCCGGCGAGGCCACTTCGAGCAGGTATCGACCCTCGATCGGGTCGTAAACGTCCAGCAAGTCCCCAAGGATCGGACTCAGCTTCTCGAGATCGCTCAGCGCGATGCCGCCTTCGGGCCGATCAACCAGCAGGCGCAACAGCGAGCCGCGCGAACCCTTGCGGTACTCGACGCTCACCAGCTCGTAGCCCTGTTTCTCTATATGCGGCTCCAGCAATTCGACGACCTTTTTCGCCACCGGATTCAGTTGCAGCGCCATCACCGGCCGTTTCCCCAACGGTTCGCCCGCAGGACCGAGTCGAAGAGATGCAATGTTCCCGGAAACAAGCGGCGAACCAACAAAAAAGTGGGCCTCAGCCCACGTCGGCACTCTACCACCTCTCGCCCGGCCCGACAAGGCTGCGCACAGGCGGGCCGGGTTGGCGGCGCGGCGTTATCAACTATAGCGGAGCCAGCGGAGAATTTCCGCAAGCGCCGGCTTCTTGCCGTACATCAGGATTCCAACCCGATAGACCCGCGACGAAAACGCGATCATCGCGAAGACCGCCAGCGCGAGAATCGCGACCGCGGCAACCTCCTGCCATCCGGTGGCGCCGCCCGCCGCCACCCGCATGCTCATCACGGTGGGCGTGAACGGCGGAATCATCGAGAGCGTTTCGGCCAGCGGCGAGCGCGGATGGTCGGCGAGATAAAAAACGAAGACGCCGGAGAGCACCAGCGGCAGCGTGATCAGGAAATTCCACTGCTGCGCCTCGTCAACCGAGTTGAAGGCCGCGCCGACGGCGGCGTAAACCGCGCCGTAGAGCAAAAAGCCGAGAACGAAGAACGCGCAGTAAAGCGCGATGCTCGCCGCGTTCAGTCCCTGCGCCGGCATCATCGCGCCAAGCGAACTGCGCGTGATCCATGCGGCCGGCGTCACGATCATCACGCCCATCGCCGCCCAAATCGCAAGCTGGGTCACGGCGAGCGCGCCGATCCCGAGGATTTTGCCCGCCATCAGTTGGCGCGGCGTCGCCGCGCACAGCAGCACCTCCATCACGCGCGACGACTTGTCGTCGAGCACCGACCGCATCACCATCAGGCCGTACGACAGCAGCGTGACTTCGAGGACGAAAACCACGGCGATTCCGACGATATATCCCGACGACGCCTGTGCGCGGCTCCGCGGCGGCGCGCCGAGCGTAATCGCGTTCAGCTCGATTGGCGCGAGCGCGCGGTTGATTTCATCGTTTTCGAGGCCGCTGCGGGCCAGCCGCGCGCGCGTGACGGCCCATCCGATCGCGCTTTGCAGATAGTCGCGCTCGAAAAAGTCCGACTCGCCGCGCGAAATGAAATCGACCCGGCCGGTGCGGATCGCGGCGTCGTCTATCCAGATCGCGCCGTCAATCAGCCCCGCGCGCGCCCACGCTTCGAGCCGCGCCTTCTCGGCGGCGGTGGTCAGCGGATCGACCGTCACCCGGTAATGGCCCACGCCGCCCCGGCCGGCAAGCTGCGCGCGCAGTTCGCCGGCCAGCACCGAATCGGCGCAGGCGATCGTCAGATGGCGGCGCTCGATCAGATTGGGCGCGGCCAAAAGCGGCGGGATAACGGTGATCGCGATGAAAAATATCGGCGTGATCAGGGTGCTCAGAATGAACGAGAGCGAGCGCGCCCGCTGCACGTACTCGCGCCAGAGAATCAGGCCGGTCGCGCGCAAACTCTCAGCGGCCATCGCGGGAGCCTCCGACCGACGCGATAAATATCTCTTCCAGCGACGGTTCGATCGCCTCGAAGCGCGTCACGCGGCCCGCCGCCAGCGCGCGCCTCAGCAGGTCTTGCGGATCGGTCCCCGGCTTGAGCCGCACCTCGATATGGCCGTCGCGCCGGACGCGGTCGGCGACCAACGCCGCGTCGCCGAGAAAATCCGTTTCGCCGTCGAATCCCAAAGCCACCCAGTTACCGGAGAAGCGCTCGCGAATTTCGCGCAAACCGCCCGCCAGCACCGCGCGGCCGCGATCGATCAGGCAAATCGAATCGCACAGCCGTTCGACCTGATCCATCCGATGCGTCGAAAGCAGAATCGTCGCGCCATCGCGGCGCAATTCCGCGAGCACGTCAATCAGCACGGACGCGTTGAGCGGATCGAGTCCCGAAAACGGTTCGTCAAGGATTAGCAGGCGCGGGCGATGCATCACGGCGGCGATAAATTGCGCCTTTTGCTGCATCCCTTTGGAGAGTTCCTCGACCGGCCGCCCGAGCCATGCGTCCAGATCGAGCCGGCGGCACCATTGCAGCGCGGCCTCGTCCGCGGCGCGCCGCGTAAGCCCATTCAGCCGGGCGAGGAACCGCAGATGCTCATTCAGGCGGACTTTGCGATAAAGACCGCGTTCTTCCGGAATATAGCCGACCGCGCGCAGATGACGCCGCGCGAACGGTTCGCCGAAAAGCCGCACCGCGCCGCTGTCCGGAGCGATGATTCCGACCATCATGCGGATTGCCGTGGTCTTGCCGGCGCCGTTGGGACCGAGCAGGCCGAATATCGCTCCCTCCCCGATCGCGAGAGAGACCTCATCGACGGCGATATGGCCGTCGTAGGCTTTGCTCGCGCGATCGAGCTCGAGAACGTTCATCGCGACGATTATAGGCGGATGGCCGCGCGGAGCGCGACGCGGGTTTCAGGGCGGCTCCAGTCGTCCAAAAGACGCCGGCGCCGGCGAGCTTCTGTATCCAGGGAACCTCCGCAAAAGGTCCATCCCGTCATTCTGAGCGCAGCGAAGAATCCCGGGATTCTTCACTCCGCTGCGCTCCGTTCAGAATGACAAACTGGCTTGTGCAGAGCTTCCCTAGCAGGCTGTTGACGAAAGCGTTTGATTACTCAGTTTCATAGTTCTCGGCGGTGCGGCGGCGGCGGGTTCAGAGTTGCGGTTCGGCTGCCTTCGCCGACAGCGGTCGCGAACGGAGGTCCGCG
>JAJZAI010000072.1 GCA_021799495.1 Deltaproteobacteria bacterium | reverse complement strand
GCGGACCTCCGTTCGCGACCGCTGTCGGCGAAGGCAGCCGAACCGCAACTCTGAACCCGCCGCCGCCGCACCGCCGAGAACTATGAAACTGAGTAATCAAACGCTTTCGTCAACAGCCTGCTAGGGCGCGTCGAGCGGCTTCAGCGCCTGGCGATCGAACGCCGCCGCCACCGCGTCGATCGTGTCGGCTTCATCGGCCGATTTGTCGGCGCGGATGGCGACGATGCGGGCGAACCGGAGCGCCATCCCGCCGTCGTATTGCGGGCTGCGCTGGATATCGCTGTAAGCGACTTCGACCACGATTTCAGGCCGCACGATAACGCCGCCGCGCCGTTCTTCGATCTTCAACGCGAGCAACCGCTCCGTCATCTCGCGAAAATCCTCGTCGGTGAGCCCTTTGAAAGTTTTGCCGACCTCGACGAAGCCGCCGCGATTCGGGTCGCGCGCGGCAAGATGATAGTTGGAAAGCCATCCGTGGCGCCGGCCGTAACCCCATTCCGCCGCGACGATCGCCAAATCCAGCGTGCGCGCCTGCTTGATCTTCAGCCATCCGCGGCCGCGCGCTCCGGGCGTATATGGACTGGCGAGCGCCTTGGCCATCACGCCCTCGTAGCCGCCGGCGATAGCACGAGCGAAGAATCGCGTTCCGTCGGCGATCGAATTCGGAATGATCCGGCCGGCCCTTTCGAGACCTGCCGCGTCGGCCAGTTCCGCGAGCGCGGCGTAACGGCGCTCATACGGCTCGTCGATCAGCAAGTTTCCGTCGAGGCCGATCAGGTCGAAGACGAACAGCCGCACCGGACGTTCGGCGCGTATCCGCTCGACCTCGCGCACGCGGCCGAACCGCCGCATCACGTCCTGAAACGCCAGCGGCCGGCCGTCCGGATCGATCGCGATCACTTCGCCGTCGAGAATCGCGCGGCGCTTTTCGAGCCGTCCGATCGCTTCGACCACTTCGGGCAGGCTCGGCGTGATCTCGTTGAGCCGGCGCGACCAGATGCGGACGCCGAAAGGGCCGCTGTGGATTTGCACGCGCGCGCCGTCGAGCTTGTGTTCGAGCACGAGCGATCCGCCCAGCATCCGGAACGCGTCCGCGACATTCGCGGCCGGCTGCGCGAGCATCGGTTTGAGCGGTCGCGGCGCCGCGCCGGATTGTAACGCACGATCGCCGCCGTCGGCGCGAACTGTTGCGGTGGCGGGCGCAAGCGGCGATCCGTCTCCGGGTTCGGTCAAGCGCATCAGCGTTCGCCCGGCGTCGCCTTCGACCATGTTGATGCGGCGCACCTCCGCGACCGGCCGCGCCGCCATCGTCGCCAGCGCTTCGAGCAACAATCCCTCGCTCATCCCGTGGCGCATTTCGCCGATCAGGATTTTCGCGAGGAACTTGCCTTCGAGCGGCGTCGCGCGCAGCAGCAGGCCGCGCAGGGCGTTGAGCTTGAGGCGCCGCGAATTGCGTCCCTCGATCGACGCGATCTCCGCGAATGTGCGCTCGACTTCCGCGACCGTCAGCGTCGGTTCAGGAATCTCCGCGCGCCGCCTGAGCGCCATCTCGATCGCCTCGCCGAAATCGGTCGCGGCGGCGAAGATCTCTTCGCCTTGATCTTCCGCGCCGGCGATTTCAGCCGCGATTTTCCAGATCGCCCGGCCGCTCACGTTCAGCGGCTTCTCCGCGCCTTGCGGCAGCGCCTGTCCGACCATGAACCGGGCGGCGGCCGGAGCCTCGGCGCGGTCGATGCGGTTCAGGAATTCGGCGGCCAGCGCCGCGATTTGCAAGCGGCTCTGGGTTTGCGAAAGCGCGAGGCAAAGATTCGCGAAGTCGTTGAAAGAGGCCACGCCGCAAGCATATTCCCGCGCGCCCCGCGATGCGCAAGCGGCGGACTTCCGCGCGAGCGAAGCGCGGCGCGGCGCCGGGACGGTTCAGGCCGCCTCGACGCCGCTCGGCGCCGCGCTGTTCGCGGGCCGTTCGACGCGCCGCATCCGCATGATCAGCTCGCTGCGCATCACGTATGCGGTTTCCTCGTGCGCGAAGCCGTGTTTTTCAAGAATCCGCAGCAGGCTTTCGCGGGTGTAATGCGTGATGTGCTCGTCGCGATAGCCGCCCGGCGCGAAAAATCCATAGAGCGGCTCGATCGTGCGCCAGCCGATCGTGGCATAGTCGGGGGTGCCGATAATCAGCGTGCCGTTCGGCGCCAGCACCCGGCGCATCTCGGCGAAAAGCGCGTCGTCGAAGGGAATATGCTCGATCACCTGCGAACTGATCACGCAATCGAAAGCGCCGTCGCGAAACGGCAGAGCGAATGCGGACCCGCGCGCGAGAGGAATGCCGAAGCGGCGCAGGTAGCGCACCTTGCCCATGCTGAAATCCATCCCGACGGCGTTGTTGAGGCTCTGAATGATCATGCTGGAGCCGCATCCGGCGTCTAGGATGCGCGTGGCGCCGCGCGCCCAGAAGGTCGCGATGCGATGGCGGCGGCGCTGCCAGTAGCGTTGCAGCGGAATGATGCTGTAGAAGGCGCGCGCGTCGTAATCCGCCGAAGCGACGGAATTGCGGAGTTTCCACAGGCGCGCAGCCGCCCACGCCAAATCAAGGCCGAAACGAATCAGCCGCGCATGCGAGCGGCCGGCCTCGCGCGGGAAGTAGGTGAACGGCGCTTCGTAGACGCTGTAGCCGTCGGCCCACGCTTTGACGAGGATTTCCTCGAGCACCTCGAAATTGCGGCTTTCCAGTTCGAGGCCGGCGATCGCTTCGCGCCGGTAAAGCCGGAATCCGCTCGACATGTCCCGCACCGGCATCGAGAGCGTGCGCCGCATCGCGAGATTCAGGATTCGGCTCAACAGGTTCCGCAGCGGGTCGCCGTAGCTCACTCCGCCTTGCGTGTAGCGCGAAGCGACGACGATATCGGCGCGATTGCGCGCCCGCCACATCTTGGCGACGAAGGCCGGCTCGTGCGAAAGGTCGGCGTCGAGCGTGAGCAGATAATCGCCGCGCGCCTCGGCGAATCCGGTTTCGAGCGCGCCGGCGTAGCCGCGCCGGCGTTCGCGCAGCACGCGCGCGCCCAGCCGCTCCGCGGCCTCGGCGGCGCCGTCGGACGAGCCGCCGTCGATCACGAGGATTTCGAAAGCGAGATTTTCGCGCTCCAGCAGGGCGCGCAGGCGCGGAATCAAAACCACGAGGTTGTCGCGCTCGTTTACGACCGGGAGAATGACTGAGAGATCCATTGCGGCTGCCCACAATTTTTATTTGTATTTTGCGGCGAAGAAAACCTGCCGCGCGGCCCGTTTGCTTGCCGCGCCGCGCCGCAGTCCGTAGTCTCAATGGCAGTCATGGCGGGCGGCGAGGTGGAGTGGCCGGCGATGAAATCCCACTGCGGCGGTTTGGTCTTCCGGATAGCGGCGATGCTCGCGATCTGCCTGATGGCGTCAGGCGGATTCGCCGAGGCGCGCGCCGCCAGGGCGCATCGCGGCGCGGCCGCCGCGCGCTCCCGTCACGCCAGGGCCGAGGCCCCGCCCGCGGTCCCGCTCGATCAGATCAAGACCTTCGATAGTTTGCCCGCGCCGTTCGCGCTCGACGCGCGCGCCGCGATGCTGGTGGACGCGCGCAGCGGCGACGTGCTCTACGCCTACAACGAGCACGAAAAGATGCAGCCGGCGAGTCTGGCGAAGATGATGACGTTTTATCTGACGATGGAGGCGCTCCAGCAGAAACGCATCACGCTCGACACCGATGTGCCGATCAGCGAAGCGGCGTGGCGGCTTTCGCTCAACAGTTCGGTCTCGCGGATGTTCCTGCGGGTCGGCCAGACCGTGCCGGTCAAGCAACTGTTGTTCGGCTTGATGGTCTCGTCGGGCAATGACGCCGCCGTCGCGCTCTCCGAATATCTTGCCGGCAGCCCCGACGCCTTCGCCCAGCAGATGAATCAAAAGGCCAAAGAGCTTGGTCTTGACGAAACTCATTTCGTCAATCCCGACGGTCTGCCGGCCGATGACGAATACACCACCGCCGCCGACATGGTGAAGCTGGGCCGCGCGCTGACGCAAAAATTTCCCGACGCGGAGGAATTTACCTCGGCCAAGGATTTCACTTTCGACAATATCACCCAGCGCAATTTCAACACGTTGCTGTTCTACGATTCGCGCGTGACCGGAATCAAAACCGGCCATGTGCAGGAAGCCGGATTCCATCTGGTGGCGTCGGCCAAGGAAAACGATCTTTATCTGATTTCCGCCGTGATGGGCACGCCGAGCATGGAAAAGCGCCGGGTGGAAACCGAGAAACTGCTGGCGTGGGCGTTCCGGACCTTCACCACTGTGAGTCCGGACTGGCGCAAATCCGCGCCCGCCACGATTCGGGTGTACAAGGGCGATCTCGTCGAAGTGCCTATCGCTCCAGCCGGCGGCACGCCCTACTTCACCGTGCTGCAAGGACAGGAGCATCGCGTGAAACTGGCGGCGACGCTGCAATCCACGCCGCTGATCGCGCCTGTGCCCAAGGGCGCGACGGTCGGAGAACTTGCGGTGACGATCGCGGGCAAGCCGGTTTCGTCAACGCCGATGATCACCCAGGTTGAAGTGAAACCAGGCGGTCTCGTTCACAACGCGATCGATTCGATTCGTCTGCGGCTTTAAGCATTTTATAAATTCTTCGACAACCCAAAGATAAACGGCGGCGCGCCTTTCGGCTCGCCGCCGTTCTTGCTCGCGCGGGCGACGCTGCGTTTACGCGGTGCGCTCGGCGACGAACTTGCCGATTCCTTCGACCGCCTGCTGGCCCTCCGGCAGAAACGCCGCGAACATCTGCCAGACGTGGATCATCTCCGGCCACACTTCCAGCTTTACGTTCACGCCCGCCGCCTTGGCCTTTTCGGCCAGACGGGTTGAATCGTCGAGCAGGGTTTCGTCGTTGCCGACCTGAATCAGCAGCGGCGGCAATCCCTTGAGCTCGGCATAGAGCGGAGCGGCCAGCGGCGTGCGTGGATTTTTGCCGCCGAGATAGGCCGCGGCCATCCCCAGCAGGCCCTCGCGCTGCACCACCGGATCGACCGCCGCGCGCGTCTTCATCGATTCGCCGATTCCTTCAAGATCGACCCACGGCGACATGCAGACGCCAGCGGCCGGCGCCGGCAGCTTGGCGTCGCGAATCGCGAGCAACGCCGCGACGGTAAGTCCGCCGCCCGCCGAGTCGCCCGCGACGGCGATCTTGTTGGGCTTCAATCCCTGGCCGAGCAGCCATCGGTAGGCCGCGACCGCGTCGTCAACGGCGGCCGGGAACGGGTTCTCGGGCGCCAGCCGGTAATCCAGACCCAGCACGCGCGCGCCCGCGGCCCGCGAGATGCGGCTCATCAGGTCGCGATGCGTATTCACGGAACCGATGACGTAACCGCCGCCGTGCAGGTAGAGCACGGCGCGATCGGCAGCGGCGTTGGGCGCGCAAACCCATTCGGCGGCGACGCCGCCGGCCTTGGTTTTTTCGCACTTGATATCCGGAGCGACCGGTGTCGCCGAGGCCATCTCCTCGAAGATCCCGCGGAAATCCTGAGGGCTTTTCGCATTCGCGCCCTTTTTCATCATTTCGCCGAGGGCGGCTTTCGCCATCTGCAACTGCGGACTAGCCATCGCGTAATCTCCTGATTGTGGATTCCGAACACGCGCCGGCGAAGCCTGCTCCATCGGCGTCGATGACCGGGGATTCGGGCGCAGATTAACCTACCTCCCGCAGATCCGCCAAATGCCGGATTAGCTGTTGCGCAGCAGGCCGCTCAGTCCCGCGAACAAAAGCGGCGTAATCGTCCATCCGGCGAGAATATGCAGCCAAAGATAAATTCTGAGCAGGCTGGCGAAACGGCTCGCCGGCGGTTCGCTGGCGCCGCTAGCCGCGATTCCGTCATGGGCGCTGCGGGCAGGATTTGGCCGCCAGTAGGTTCCTTGATGCAGGTCCACGACGGGCAGAAAATTTTCCAGCGAGTAGATGAAGCCGCTGAACGGAGGATAATGCGCGGGCGGCGCTCCGGTTTGGCAGAACTTTGCGTAGGCGCCGGCCTCGGTGGGAGTAATCAGGCCCGCCCGATAGCCCCATCCGAAGAGTATCGCGCCGGCCGCGACGAATCCCGCGATCCACCAGAGCGCGCGCAGCGGCCGGTATCCGTATCCGATCGTCGCGCGCAACGTCTCGCGCCACAGGCGATGGCCGAACGACAGGTTCCCGTAATTGGTGAGCGCGTTTTCCTGCGCCATTTCGACTTCGATCGCGTCCTCTTCAGCGCCGTTCGCGCGCAGCGCGCGGGCCAACTCGCGATAGGGCTGCGGGTCAGCCCACAGCGAGCGCGGCTGGCGGCGCAACCAGTCAAGCCGCGCCGATGCGGTAACCGGACCGCCGCTGAAGTCGCCATAAGCGAATCCCGCCAAATTTAGATTGCCCGGCGCGGGCCAGCTCGCCGGGTTGTCCCACAACGAATCGGCCCGTGCGTCGTTCAAATCCAGAATCGTGGCCGGCGTGTGCGCGATATCGACCCAATAGAGCGCGCCCGCTATCTGCGCGCGCTCGGCGTTGAGCCCGTTCGGCGCCGCGCCGGCGAAACGAGCGTCGTGAAAGCTCAAGGCGCGGCCGACATGCGCCAGCCGGAAATCGAGCACGCCGGCGGTGGTGAAGCCGTTGTGGAACAGCGCGTCGCCGCCGATCGCGGCTTCGACCACCGACAGCGGCGCGTCGCCGCTGAGATTCGCGGCCGAAAAATCCAGGCTGCCGCCGATTTGCGCACGAAAGAAATTGGCGTCGCCGTAATCGCCGCCCTCCAGCAGAACGTCCCCGGCGACGCTGGTTTGCTGCGCCGAGATCGAGCCGATACGCGACCGGCCGAGGTCGAGACTGTTCAGATGGGCGAAGGAAATATCGACGCCGCCGGCGATCGCCGAACCAAGAATTGTGATCGGCGGCGTGACGCGCTGATAGGAAAGATCAAGCGGTCCGATAATCCGCGCGCCCGCGATGCCGACGCCGCTCGGATGCACCAGCGCGGAGGCGTCGTGGTCGGTGACCAGCCAGCAGACGATCGCGGCGCGGATCGTGCGGTCGAGACCCCACGACGCCGCTTTGGCGGGATCGTTCGAGGGCGCGTCCGGATCGTCGCTGGGCCCGATCCATCGCAGCTCCCGCTCCGGCGCCGAACGGACGAGCTTGACTTCGGCGGCGCTGAGCGGGCCGAAGCGTGCGCGCGCCGCGCGCTCGAGCCAGTCCGCGGCCGCTGTCGCCGGGTTGCGCGCGGCCGCGCCGGCGTTGGCGGCGAAAATGCAAGCGAACGCGAGCGCCGCGACGAGCGCGGCTGGCCGCCGGCGGCGCGCGAATTCGCTCATTACGCCGCTATTCGCGCTCGGCCTTCCGCGCTTATCGGAACGCCGGCGCAATCTCCTCGGCGAAGTGCTTCATGTTGTCGTCGATATCCTCGTGGCGGCAGGCCCAGCTCAGCATCACCGAGCGCGCGCCCGCGTCGACGTATTCCTTGAGGCGTTTGCGGCAATCCTCGGCGCTGCCGGAGAGCGTGTAGCGCGCCGCGATTTGCGAGAAATCCTGCGCGTAGGTGCCGCCGAGCGCCTTGGCCGCCTGCTGCACCGCAAAGTCCCGGTCCTTGTACACGGACGCGAAGATAAACAGGCCGGGCCGGAAATGGCTCAGGTCGCGTCCGGCTTCCCTGCCGAACTGCTGAATCTTTTCGAGGCTATCGTGCAGCATCTCGGGCGTGTACATATATGGCAGCCAGCCATCGCCATAGATCGCCGCCCGGCGCATCGCCGGTTCCTTGCGGCCCGCGACCCAAATCGGCGGATGCGGCTTCTGCACCGGCGCGGGACTGATCGTTACGCCGGAGAATTTGGTGTAGCGGCCGTCGAAAGTAACGTTCTTTTCGGTCCACAGCCGCTTGATTATTTCGAGCGCCTCGTTGGTGCGCGAGCCTCGCTGTTTGACCGGCACGCCCACCGCCTCGAACTCTTTGGGAAATTCGCCGCCGATCCCGATGCCCATGTGGTAGCGGCCGTTGGACGCGACGTCGAGCACGGAGGCCTGCTTCGCGACCACCATCGGCGTGTACAGCGGCAGCAGCACCACCGAGCTCATCAGCTTGATCCGGCTGGTCGCTCCCGCCGCGACCGCAAGCGCGATCAGCGAGTTCGCCACCGGTCCGTGAAACATCATGTGCTCGCCGCTGGTCAGATAGTCGAAGCCCATCCGCTCGACCTTCTGCGCGAATTCCGGAATACCCTTGCTGGACGGGATTGCCACGCCAAACTCGACTGACGCCACGATCGTACCTCCGCTCGATAACCTGTTCGCCGGCCGGATCAGCCGGTCGTGCGGTCCGTGATTTCTCGCGCCGGCGCCGCGATCGGCGGCGCATGGCGCAATTGCACTTGCCGTTTAGCATATCCTTGTCGCAAGCTGTAGCCGCGTTTGGAACCTCAAGCGCGCGACGTGCGCACCCGGAGGGCCGCCCGATGGAAAATCAACCAAGCCGTTTTGTCAGCGATCGGCCGGCCGCGGCCGCACCCGGATGGCGCCTGCGGGCTTTGACGCCGCCGAGCGTGCTGTTCGGAGCAAACGGGATGCGGGTCGGTCCGGACGGCCGCCTCTACGTCGCGCAGGCGTTCGGCAGCCAGGTCAGCGCGGTCGATATCGCGACCGGCGCCGTCGCCACGATCAGCCCGATCGGCGGCGCGATCGTCGCGCCCGACGATTTGGCGTTCGACTCGCGCGGCGCGCTCTATGTGACCGAAGTGATGAGCGAGCGGGTGTGCGTGCGCGAGCCGAACGGCCAAACCCGCATCATCGCCGATCAGGTTCCCGCCGCCAACGGCATCACCGCATGGCGCGACCGTCTTTTCATGGACGAATGCCGCCCTGGCGGGCGGCTCTTCGAGCTGTTTCCGGATGGCCGCGCGCCGCGCCAGCTTGCCGAAAACCTGCCGTTGCCGAACGCGCTTTCGGTCGGCCCGGACGGAAATATCTATTTTCCCGCGATCGGCGCCAATGAAATATGGCGGATTCCGCTCGAAGGCGGCCGTCCCGAACGCTTCGCCGGCGACCTCGCCGTGCCGACCGCCGTCAAATTCGACAGCAAGGGCTTTCTGCTTTCCACGCAGGGCCGGAGCGGCGAAATTCTGCGCATCGACCTGCAGAGCGGCGACAAGCGCGTCGTGGCCAAAGTGCGCGCCGGTCTCGACAACCTCGCGCTGGCCCCCGATGATCGGCTGTTCGTTTCGCATTTCGTTGACGGCGGCGTGGCCGAAATCATGCCGAACGGAAACGAGCGCCTGCTCGTGCCCGCCGGATTTCTAGGTCCGATGGGTCTCGCGTGCGGCCCCGATGGAACAATCTACGCCGCCGACGGAATCAGCATGGCCGCGGTCTCTTCCGACGGCGCGGCGCGCCGGGTCGGGATGCTCTTCGACGGCCATTTCCCCGGCTTCGTGCGCGGTTTGACGACCGGCGCCAACGGCAACCTGATCGTTACGACCTCGGCCGGCGATGTGACCGTATATCATCCGGAAACGCACGAGATGGCGGTCCTCGCGACCGGCCTGAACGAACTTTACGGGCTGGCGACCGCGCCTGACGGCGACGTCGTGGTCTGCGAAGGCGGCGACGGCCGCGTGCTTGAAATTTCCGGTGGCGCGATCGGCGTGCTCGCGCGCGGCCTCGCGCGGCCGGCCGGCGTCGCGATCGGCCCCGGCGGCGAGGTTTACGTGAGCGAGTCCGGAAACGGCCGCGTCGTGCGGATAAACGGCGGCGTTACGACCGTGATCGACGGCCTCGCCGAACCGCAGGGACTGGCGATCGCCGGCGATGAATTGCTCGCGCTCGACGCGGGCGCGCACGCGCTGGTCGGCGTATCGCTGCGGACCAGACAACGCTCGACGATCGCGGCCAACCTTCCGGTCGGAGCGCCGCCCGGAGTCGTGCCGAAGCTGCTGATGGGAATCGACGGGCTGTTGCCGGGACCGCTGCGCCCCTTCGCGGGTCTGGCGGTCGGCGCCGGCGGGACGATTTTTATCGCCGCCGATGGCGACGGCGGCATCCTCGCGCTATCCCGCGCTTGACGCCCGCGCGCCGGAGCCATCGGCGAACGCGCGCGCGGGCGCCAGCCGGTCGGCATATCCTTAGTCGCAAGCTTAAACGGCTCTGAAATTGGCCCGCGAATCCGCAGGATGATTCCGTCCTTTCGCAATCCCGACGCACCGATGGATATTGACAAATGGCTGTACAAAAATACACACTTAAAGCCTGCGGCGTCTGACGCCACAATGCAGGTAGCCGGGTTCGAATGGGACGAGGGCAACCGGTCCAAATGCCAGAAGCATGGCGTTTCTCCGGCGGCGATTGAGGACATTCTTCGCCGGCCGATTGCGATTCAGCCCGACCCGATGCACTCGAAATTGAAGGAGCGCTTTATCGCGATTGGCAAGGACGGCGACGGTCGCGGAATTTTCGTCGTTTTCACGATACGGACCAGGCGCGGCGCAAGGCTCATTCGGCCGATCGGCGCGAGATATATGCACAAGAAGGAACTGGACCACTATGAAAAAGAAACTGCCGCGCCTCGAAAGCGATAAGGCGGCCGAGAAATTCGTCGAACGGGCGGACTTGACCGAATACGACTTGTCCGAGATGCGGACGATCCGCTTTGAGTTCCAGCCCAAGAGCGAACGCGTCAACATGCGTCTGCCGCGACAACTGCTTGACGCGGTGCGCGCTTCGGCGGCGAGGGCCGGAGTTCCTTATCAACGCTTCATCCGCCAGGCGCTGGAAGATGCCGTCAAGCGCCGATCCGCATGACGACCTGGCAGGTTTTGATGGTATCGAATGTGATCAGGCGATATGACCGGATGAACGGGTTGGCCCGTCACCGGCTATGCAGTATCGAGGGTTACGCCGGCGATGGAGCCGGCGCCTAGCCTCATGCATAGGGGACGGGCCATGGGCGAGCATAACGCG
>JAJZAI010000071.1 GCA_021799495.1 Deltaproteobacteria bacterium | reverse complement strand
TGCAACGCTCGCTCGACGAATCACGCCGGTCACCTCCGCCGCCTGCTGCTCGCTGAGCACGGGGCTCATCGGGATCGCGAGATGCGTCCTTGCCGCCTCTTCGGTGCCGGGCAGTCGCTTTCCGCCTGCGAAGCGCGCCATCGCAGGCTGGCGGTGGATGGGGACGCGATAGTAGGCCCTCTGGCCGTGGCCGGCCTGGGCAAGACCTGCGGCGACGTCTTCGATCTGCTCGTGGCGAATCACGTAGAGGTGCCAGGCAGGCTGTGAGCCGGGCGTGGGGAGGGGCAGGCGCACGAGCTCGCCAAGACCCGCCTTCTCGTAGTGCGCGCCGGCCGCGCGGCGGTCATGGGCTTGCCGCGATGCCGATTCGATTTCTTCCGCGCTGGCGATATTTTTCTCCTGCAGCAAGGCGATAAACGCCCGCATCCAGCGCTCATAGTACGAAGCGCGCAGATAATCGGCGGCCGGTATTTGCTCGATCGCGCGCCGGAATTCATCGACATTGAAGATGCGGCGGGCGAACGCCGCGAGCGTGATCGCGAACATCCTGCGCTCCCATCCGGCGTGAAACGCCGGTTCGTTCGCTTCGCGCGGAATCGGCCCGAAGCCGTGCATTCCTCCCATGTCGTGTATTCCATTCATCCGGATCGGCCTCCGCGGACGATCGAGGCTAAGTCGGGCGCTGCGTTGCGGTCAAGCGCGCCGGCGACGCGACGGCCGCGCGCCGGGTCTTTGACGGGTGCGCGATGCGTCAACGCGGCGCCGATCAGCGCCAGCGCGCCGAGCGCGATCGCATACCAGACGATATCGTAAATGAGCATCGCGCCCGCCGCCCGCATTCCCTTTACGTAAACCCGCACGTGGTTCGGATGGAATACCATCGGGACCAGGCACAATTCGGCGCCGCAGTTGCGGCATATGTGGCGGAATCCCAGGCGCATCGGCGCGCCGCACTCCGGGCATGAAAACGCGGGCCGGCCTTTGAGTTTCAGATGCGGCGGGCCGTGGTAGCGCCGGGGCGCGGCGGCCAGCGGACCGCCGCAATGTCCACAAAAGCGCGCGCCGGAAATATCAGGCGCCGCGCCGCATCGCGGACACGCGCGCGGGTCGCTCACGGATGCGCTCCGTGCGACGGACGCGGCCGCGGAGGATGCGGCGGGATCAGAGCGGACCAGGCGAAATCGCGTAAAGTTCGCGCCAGGCGTCGCGGGAGCACATGGCGATTCTAGTCGAATCGCCATGTGCAAGAACAAACGCTGCGGATGATTCAACCGCGCTTAAAGACGCGACAGATTGTTTGATTGGTGGCGGCGGCAGGAGTCGAACCTGCGACACTGCGGATATGAGCCGCATGCTCTAACCAACTGAGCTACGCCGCCATCGAGCGCTCTAGAATATCCGTATCGCCCCGCCTACGGAAGACTCTCCGGCGCGCCGGCTAGCGCACGGCGACCGACTGCTTCTTGACCTGGCGGCTGCCGCGCGCCACCTGATAAGCGACGCCCTCGGTGAATTCAAGGCAGGTCAGCTTGCCGCCATATACGAGTCCGGTATCGATGCCGAGCTTGTACGGCAGATCGACCATCACGGCGCGCATCGGCGTATGGCCGAAGACCACGGTCGCGTCGAGCGGATGGGCGTTGAAGATGAATTCCTGGCGGATCCACAGCATATCCTCGACGTCCTGTTCCTCCAGCGCGCGGGCCGGCTGGATTCCCGCATGGACGAAAAGGTAGGGCGGACGGTAATAGCTGGTCGCGAGTCCTTTGAGAAATTCCAGATGGGCCGCCGGCAGCATCTCGGGCGTTCCCTCCAGCGCCGTTTCGCCAATGCCGTAGCTTTCAAGCGTCTGCGCGCCGCCGTTAAACAGGAACGACTCGCCGTAATGGCCGGGAAAGCCCATGAAGGAGAGCATCATGTCTTCATGATTGCCCTTGAGGAACACGGTCTCGGCGGAACCGCCGGCCATCGCCAGCAAGGTGTCGATTACGTCGCGGGCGGAGGGGCCGCGATCGACGTAGTCGCCGACAAAGACGACGGTGTCGCCCTGCGTCGGCGCGATCGATTTCAGCAAGGCGTTCAGTTCGTCGGGACATCCGTGAATGTCGCCGATCGCGAAGAGCCGCCCGTCACGATGCCGTTTGCGCCCCAAGCTCATCGTTCGCGATCCGCTCCCGTTTCCGCGCGGCCGGCTCCGAGCAACTCGCCCAGCGCCGACCGATCTTCGATAATCCGGCGCGACGCGCTGTATGGATTGATCGCGCCGTCGCGAATCTGCTCGGCGATCTTCGCCGCCCCCGGCGCGCCGTCGCGCAGGCCGCGCTCCGCACGCTCCTCGAGCTCCGAGGTCAGCACTTCCACAAATTCGCGCATCCGGCGTTCGCGATCGCGCACCGCGTCGTGATGCGCGCGGAGATATTCGTCATGGCGAGCGATCGCGGCCATCAGCGCGTCGATGCCGACATCGTTCGCCGCCTGCGTCATCACCACGAGCGGGCGCCAGCGGCCGTCCGCGGGACGCAGGTGAACATTCAGCTCCAACTCCATCTTGATTCGGTCGGCGCCGTCGCGATCGGCCTTGTTGACCACGAAGACGTCGGCGATCTCGTTCAGTCCCGCCTTCATCACCTGCACGCCGTCGCCGCCCTCGGGCACGGTCACCACGATCGTGGTGTCGGCGAGGTCCATCACGCTCAATTCCGTCTGGCCGACGCCCACGGTCTCGATAATGATCACGTCGTGGCCGTATGCGTCGAGCAATTTCACGATCTCGCGCGCGGCGCGGCTCAGTCCGCCGTGATGGCCGCGGGTCGAGAGGCTGCGGATATAGACGCCCGGATCGCGATAATGGTCGGTCATCCGCACCCGATCGCCAAGCACGGCGCCGCCGGAAAACGGGCTTGACGGATCGATCGCGAGCACGGCCACCAGCTTGTTCAGCGCGCGGTATTTCGCGACCAGCCGGTTCACCAGCGTCGATTTTCCGGCTCCGGGCGCGCCGGTGACGCCCAGAATCGTCGCGCGCCCGGTGCGCGCGTAAATCCGCTCCATCACCGCGCTGACTTCGGCCGAGCGGTTTTCGACGAGCGTGATCAGGCGCGCGAGCGCGAGGCGATCCTGGCGGACAAAGCGCTCGAGCAATGCGTTGAGTTTGGAATCGATCATCAATCTTCCGGCGGCTGGCCACATGCCGGCCCGCTGTTCCAGCCTTTATCGCCGTAATGCTCGTCGAGCCGCGCGATGGCGCGAAAGACCCACGGTTTGCACCGAACCCGCAGCGCGTCATCCGCTAAAATTCTCCCGCGCGACCAATTCAGCGAGCTTCCGCCAGCACTGTTAATGATAGCCGTCGGGTTCGCGATCGGGCAATCGTCGCCGCGCGCCGCGTTGTGTTCCCCGATTTTGGCGCCTAACCTAGATTAGGGAACAGCGATGAAACCGCCAGATGTTTATCGCGATTGGCGAGTGGTCGTGGGACTCGCTCTGCTCGTGCTGGGCGCTGGCAACTGGTTCGTCGGATGGCAGAGAACGCAGGATTATCACGCGATAATCGCGAGCGAAGCGGATCTGCAACCCGCTCGTGCGGACGCGATGAGCGGGGCGTTCGACGAACTCAACGCCGCCGACGCCGATGACGCCGTGCTGGAGCCGTTCAATCGGGAGCAAAGCCGGGTTTCATACGCGAGCGCGCGGATGGACTTCTATCATGCGACATTTCTGACTGGGCAGGTGCTCGCCGTCCTTGGCCTGATTCTGACATTTGTCGGATTTATCGGATTGATTCGCGATGATGCGCGGCGCGCGCACAGCCATGTGCGTCCGGCGGCACAATAATCGTAATCGCTTCGCCCGATATACCTTCGACGAGCGAACCGCATGGTCAAACTGCTCAGCGCCTTCGCTCCGGCCAAGATTAATCTGTTTCTTCGGGTTGTCGGCCGCCGCGGCGACGGTTATCACGAACTGGATTCGCTCTTCGTTCCAATCACGCTCGGCGACCGAATCGCGATCGAGGTGCGCGATGGCCGTCCCGGCGCCGTTTCGATCCGGGGCAGGCTCGGCTCCGCGCCGGCCGACGATCGCAATCTTGCGGTGCGCGCCGCACGGGCGTTCGTCGCTGAATTTGGATTTGAGCGCGAAATCGTGATCGAGTTGGATAAAAACGTCCCGTCCGGCGCGGGCCTCGGCGGCGGTTCGAGCGACGCGGGCGCCGTGCTGCGGATGCTCGAGGAGACGGCGCGGCTGCCCGGTTTGGCATTGCCGCCAGCGCTCTCGGACAGACTGATTCGAGTGGCCGCGACGCTTGGAGCCGACGTGCCGTTTTTCCTCCTGCCGACCCCTGCGCGGGTGCACGGTATCGGCGAGAAAATCGTTCCCGTCGCGTTTTCCGATGATCCGCCCCTCGTCGTGGCTGTGCCGCCGCTCGAAGCGCCGACGGCGCTCGTCTATCGCGACTTGAAGTCGTCCGATTGGAGTGGCCCTGCCGCCGACGGCGAGGTCGCTTCATTGCTGGCGGGCGACTATCGCCCTGACCACATGGTCAACGATCTGGCGAAGCCCGCGTTTGCGCGCTGGCCGGAAATCGGCAGGTTGAAGTCGCGGCTTGAGCGGTTGAACGCGAGGGCGGCCGCGATGACCGGCAGCGGCGGCGGCGTTTTCGCAATCTTCAAGACGTTTGATGAAGCCTCGGCGGCGGCGGCGGAATTGCGCCGTCTGGAGCCTGAGGCTCGCGTATTCACGGCCACGATTTGGCGTCAGTAAGCCTGTCGGAACATAAAGCTGGCGGGCTTTCCATCTCCGGCGCCGATTGACAGTCCGCGAACGTGAAAATAACATCGCCGGTTGCGTCTCTCGGTCGCGATCGCGAGTCGCGGAAAGACGTGCGGCGGCGCGCCGATGACGCCCGCGCCTGACGATTGATGATATAGTCATAAAGCTGCCCGCCAGAAAACCTTGGCGGGCGGCGCGCGTTTGCGGTTTAGCCGATGGGCCGGGAACGGCGATCGCCGGACCGTCGCAAGCTCGCTGGGCGGTCGCCAAGCTGGTAAGGCACCAGGCTTTGGACCTGGCATTCGAAGGTTCGAGTCCTTCCCGCCCAGCCATCCGCTTTTGCCGGATGAGCGGCGGCGCGTATCGCGAAGGAACGACGGTTGCGACTTCGCTGTCGGTGAGACGGCGGATCAAGGCGGGAGAAGGAAGCATCGACGGAGATGTCGGAACGGGTCAAGGATCAACTGGAAGTCTTCACCGGTACTTCGAATCCGGCGCTGGCGCGCGAAGTCTGCGAACATCTCGGCGTCAAGCTTGGCGAAGCCGAAGTTGGCCGGTTCCCTGACGGCGAAGTGATGATCGAAGTGCGCGAGAACGTGCGCGGCGGCGATTGCTTCGTCATCCAATCGACCTGTTCGCCGCCCAATGAAAGCCTGATGGAGCTGCTGTTGCTGACGGACGCGCTGCGCCGCGCATCGGCCGGCCGCATCACCGCCGTCATCCCTTATTTTGGTTACGCCCGGCAGGACCGCAAAGTCGCGCCGCGCGTGCCGATCAGCGCCAAGCTGGTCGCCGACCTGATCACCACCGCCGGCGCCTCGCGCGTTCTGACCGTCGATCTGCACGCCGGCCAGATTCAGGGCTTTTTCAATATTCCCGTGGACAATCTTTACGCGATGCCGGTGCTGGTCGGTTATCTGCGCAAGCGGGTTGACGATCAAAAGGTGTCGGTGGTTTCGCCCGACGCGGGCGGCGTGGAACGGGCGCGCGCATTCGCCCGGCGCCTCAACGCGAATCTCGCGATTATCGACAAACGCCGCCAGCGCGCCAGCGAGGTCGCCGAGATGCAACTGGTCGGCGAGGTGCGCGATTCGATCGCCCTGCTGGTGGACGACATGATCGACACCGCCGGCACGATTACCGAGGCGGCGCGCACCGTGATGGCGGCGGGCGCGAGCGCGGTTATCGCCTGCGCGACCCATCCTATACTCTCCGATCCGGCGTGCGACCGCATCAGCCGCTCGGTGATCACGGAGCTTGTGACCACCAACACGATACCGCTGAGGGCCAAGGCCCAGGGGCAGCTCGCCAATCTCAAAGTATTGTCGGTCGGCGGCCTGCTGGCGGAAGCGATTAACCGCATTCATAATGAAGAGTCGGTCAGTTCGCTCTTTAACTAGCGATCGCAGGCGCCCGGCCGGCGCGAGGAATTGATGGAAACCGTCGAACTTGGATGTGAAATCAGGCAGACGCGGCCCAAGGGTCTCGTCAATCGAATTCGCCGCGAAGGGAAAATTCCCGCGGTCATTTACGGCAACAACAGTACGGCCACGGCCGTCACGGTTGCGGGCGACGAGCTCAAGGAGCGCGTTTCAAGCGCGTCGCGCCAGCGCATCATGCGGCTTAAATCGGCGTCGCCGCAACTCAATGACCGGCATGTGATTCTGAAGGAGCTGCAAAAAACGCCGGTCTCCGATCGCATCCTGCATGCCGATTTCTACGAGGTCGATCTGGCGAAGCCGCTGCGCGTGGCCGTGGCGCTGCGCTTCGTGGGCCGCGCTGCGGGTTTGGCCGACGGCGGAATCCTCTCGCCGCTCGAACGCCAGGTCGAGGTTGAGTGCCTGCCGCTCGAAATTCCAGAGGCGATCGACGTTGATGTTACACCGTTGAAAATCCACGACGTTATGCATGTTTCCGCGCTGACCTTCAGCGGCAACGTGCGGCCGATCTTCGACACCGATTATCCGGTCGTCACCGTCCTGCCGCCGACCGTCGCCGAGGCGCCCGCCGCCGCGGCCGCTCCGGCCGAGGGCGCCGCCGCCGAAGGCGCCGCGGCCACGACCGCCGCCGGCGAGAAGGCGGGAGAAAAGGCCGCCGAAGCGCCCGCCAAGGAAGCCGCGGGCAAGAAAGCGTAAAGCCGCTCTCCGCAAATCCGCATCGTGCAAGCGCCGGAGCCTTGGCTCCGGCGCTGTTTTTTTGTGTTCGCCGGCGGTTCCCGGCGTCTCGCGCGAAAAAAATCCACAAGCGCAGCGGGCCGATTTGTGGGCGAATCGCGCGCGCCTGTGAAATCGTGGCGCCGCCGGCCGATCCGGCGCGCCCAGGGCCGCGCTATAATCTCCTGCGGAAAATCCGCGCGGCCGCGGCGGCGGAGCGGATTCGGATGCGGGCGGGAGGATCGGATTGCGCGATGAGTTTTGTCCATCTGCACGTTCATACGCAGTACAGCCTGCTCGACGGCGCCAACAAAATCGGCCCGCTGATCGAGCATGCGAAGAAATCCGGGATGCCCGCGCTGGCGATTACCGATCACGGCAATATGTTCGGTGCGGTCGAATTCTTTTCCAAGGCGCGCGCAGCCGGAATCAAGCCGATTATTGGCTGCGAGGCCTATCTCGCGCCGGGCAAACGCTCGGATCGATCGCAGACCGCGCGCGGCGACGATTTCGAGGCCGGCGGCAACTTCCATCTGATTCTACTGGCGCAGAACCGCGCCGGCTATCGCAATCTGTGCCGCTTGCTGACAGCGGCATACAAGGAAGGCCTTTACTACAAACCGCGCATCGACAAGGAAATCCTCGCCGAATGTTCCGAAGGGCTGATGGTGCTCTCCGGATGCCTTTCGGGCGAAATCGCGCGCGCGCTCAGGGCCGAGCGGATGGACCGCGCGCGGGAAGCGGCGGAGTGGTACGCGCGGGTTTTTCCCGATCGTTTTTATCTCGAATTGCAGGACAACCGCCTGCACGGCCCGTTCAACGACGCCCTGCGTGAGATCGGCCGCCAGGTCGGGCTGCCGCTGGTCGCGACCAACGACTGCCATTATCTTCATCGCGGCGACGCCAAGGCCCATGAAGTCTTGCTTTGTATCCAGACCGGCAAGACGATGGCCGACGAGACCCGCTGGCGGTTCGACACCGACGAGCTTTACGTCAAAACGCCCGAGGAGATGGCGGCGGCGTTCGGCGCGGATTCGGAGCCGATTCGCAACAGCGTCGCGATCGCCGAGCGTGTGGATTTCGAGTTCGAATCGGGCAAATTCCATTTTCCGATCTATCGGCCGCCGGGCCGGCGCGAGGATTTGAGCGACGCGCAGTTGGCCGCGATGCTCGAAGAGCGCGTGCGCGCCGGCCTCGCCGAGCGCCTTGAAGAGCTGCGCGCACGGCGCGGCGAATTCGACGAAACGCCCTATCGCGAACGGCTCGATCGCGAAATGCCGGTAATTCGCGAGATGGGCTTTTCCGGCTACATGCTGATCGTCGCCGATTTTATCGGCCATGCCCGTTCGCTCGGCATTCCGGTCGGTCCCGGCCGCGGCTCGGTGGTCGGCAGCCTGGTCTCATACGCGCTCCGCATCACCGAGGTCGATCCGATCGAGCACAAGCTGCTGTTCGAGCGCTGGCTGAATCCGGGGCGGCGTTCGATGCCGGATATCGACGTCGATTTCTGCTTCGAGCGGCGCGACGAAGTGATCAGCTACGTGCGCCGGAAGTACGGCGACGATCGGGTCGCGCAGATCATCACGTTCGGCACGATCAAGGGCAAGCAGGCGATTCGCGACGTCGGCCGCGTGCTGGGACTTTCGTTCGCTGAGACCGACCGCATCGTCAAGCTTTATCCCGCGCCGAAACAGGGCCGCGATTTTCCGCTCAAGGACGCGCTCGAGATGGAGCCGCGGCTCAAGGCCGAGCGCGAAAAATATCCCGAGCTGTTCGAGTACGCGTTCAAGCTGGAAGGCCTGTTGCGCCACGCCTCGCGCCACGCCGCCGGCGTCGTAATTTCAGATTTGCCGCTGACCGACCTTGCGCCGCTTTACGTCGATAAGGAAAAGGCCGAAGACGCGGTCTCGATCACGCAGTATTCGATGAAGGGCGTCGAGGAGATCGGGCTGATCAAGTTCGACTTTCTCGCGCTCAAGAACCTGACGCTGATTACCAACACGCTCGATCTGATCCGCCAGAGCGGCGCCCAGCCGCCCGACCTGAATCAGCTCAACCTCGACGATCCCGAGAGCTACCGGCTGCTCGCGCGCGGCGATACGGTTGGCGTTTTCCAGATGGAAGGTTCGGGGATGCGCCGGTTCCTCACGGAACTCAAGCCGTCGTCGTTCGAGGACGTGATCGCGGCGATTTCGCTGTTCCGGCCGGGCACGCTCGACGCCGGGATGGTCGAGCCGTTTATCCATCGCAAGCACGGCAAGGAGCCCGTCGAATACGACCATCCGCTGCTCGAACCGGTCCTGCGCGACACCTACGGCGTAATCATCTATCAGGAGCAGGTGATGCGCGCGGCGCAGGCGCTCGCGGGCTACACGCTCGAAGAGGCCGATATTCTGCGCGCCGCGATGGGCAAGAAGCAGCTTGCGGTGATGGAGCGCGAGCGGGAGCGGTTCGTCAACGGCGCGGTCAAAAACGGCGTCGCGAAAGCGCTCGCGGAATCGATTTTCGAAAAAATCCAGACCTTCGCATCGTATGGATTCAACCGCTCGCACGCCGCCGCCTACGCGCTCACGACCTACACCACGGCCTACCTGAAAGCGCACTATCCGCGCGAGTTCATGGCGGCGCTGATGTCGCTGGACATGGACGACGCCGGCAAGACCTACAAAAATATCGCGGCGCTGCGCGAGATGCGGATCGCGATTCTGCCGCCCGACGTAAATCACAGCCGCGTCAAGTTCGCGGTCTCGGGCGAGGCGATTCGCTTCGGCCTCGGCGCGATTCGCGGCGTCGGCGCCAAGACCGCCGAAGAAATTATCGCGGTGCGCGAGCGCTCGGGCGAATTCAGGGGCATTGCCGATTTTTGCGGCCGCGTCGGCACGCAGATTGTCAATCGCCGCGTGCTCGAAGCGCTGGTCAAAGCGGGTGCTTTCGATTTCACCGGCCTCGGCCGCGCCGTGATGAGCGCGACGGTCGAGGACGCGCTCAAGCTCGCGCAACGCGCCGAGGCCGACGCCGCGCGCAATCAGATTGGCCTGTTCGGCAAGGCCGCCGAGACGCCCGCCCTGCAGCCGCGCGAGCCGGTTCCCGACTGGCCGCAAAAGGAGATGCTCAAGTACGAGAAGGAGACGCTCGGCTTCTATATTACCGCGCATCCGCTGGACAAGTACGATCGCGAGCTGCGCCGGATCGGCAAGCTGACGACGGCGGACTTGCCCTCCGCGCCCGACGGCGGACAGGTGCGAATCGCGGGCGTGGTCCAGGCGGTCAAGCTCAAGAACAACAAGTCGGGCAAACGCTACGCGACCTTCACGCTCGAAGATCGCGACGGCGTGGTCGAATGCATCGCATGGCCCGAGACTTATCAGAAGTTTGAAACGCTAATCATGGGCGACGAGCCAGTTGTCGCCAAGGGCAAGCTCGACGTTGACGACGAGCGCGCGCAGATAATCCTCGACGAGCTGCGTCCGATCGGCGCGGCGCTGACCGACGCCGTGCGCGAAGTGCGGATCCATGCGCGGCGCGATCTGCTGATCAATGGCGAGATGGAGCGGCTCAAGGATCTGCTGCGCCGCTACAACGGCAATTCGATCACCTATCTGCATCTGGATTTTGAGGACGGCCGCGAAGCGGTCTTCCTGCTGGGCGACGGGTTTCGCGTCGCGCCGACCGAAGCCTTCGTCGCCGAAGTCGCGGAGCTGCTCCCCTCCGGCTCCGTCCAGTTGCGCTGAACTAATTGATTCAGAGAACTATCTGGAACGAACCGTTCAATGTTCGCTAAATTCTTGTTTCGATGCAAGAAATCGCAATATAGAGGCTGTGTCTTGCAGAGCGTTCCAAGCATCATTGCTATTCGGTAATTCTCTCTCTCCATGCAAGAATTTGCTGGTTTGGGTCCATAGCGTTGAGGCCAAGTGCTTGTAATCTTCTGAAAGCAGACTAGAGGGTATGGTTTCCAAATTAGTCGAAATTCTTCACGGAGTGGCTTTGGCCAGCTTGCCTCCCTTCTCTCTTCATCGATCCATTTCACTGAACTCTCTAGCAGGGCGTTGATAAACGCCTGAATTTCACTCGCCTATAATTCGTCTGAGTGGGTAATCGTGGTTGAGGAGGAAGTGGCGGATGCGCGGTGAGGAGC
>JAJZAI010000029.1 GCA_021799495.1 Deltaproteobacteria bacterium | reverse complement strand
GGCAGAACCTGACCACCATCAGCGAACATCCGGAGGCTGCCTAGTAGCAACTTGATAATTCAACTGCGCAACTCTCGCGGATCTCGGATGCCACTGCTTTTCTACCAATTGACAGACACCACCCGATAGCGCAAGAAACGCTTTCTACGTTCGGAGTACATGTGGTTATTGTCTCGTTGAGGGCAAAGGGAAAACAGAAGACATGCTGGACGAAGTGCTTAGTCAAAGTCTGGTGTGTCCCAAATGTAAGTCAAAGTTTCAAATATCACGGCACAGTGCGGCGAGGATCGTTCTGACCGAATCGTACCGTTGTTCAAAGTGTCGGCGAGTCAGTCCGTTCCCGTTCTCTTGGCTATTTTAGGAGTATAAATCTGAATGTCGTGGAGCACGACAAAACGGTTGACTGTAACGTGAATGGTTTGGCAGTAAAGGTGAGCCGCTTGCAGGCTACATTCAATCACAGATAGGCAATGATAAGCGATGTAGCAACTTTTGGGCCAAGAGAGCCGAGTCTTCGGATCCAAGTGCGGGAAAAAGCGGCTAATTCTGATTCACTTTGCAAAAATCGGCTCAACTTCGTGCATTTTCTACGGATACATTGTTATGTATGTTTTAAGAGACAATATTAGTCAACAACAACCTGAAGTGGCTGGCGTGAGAGGCTTGGTTCGATTGCGACAGGTTTCGTTTGCATGCATGCGCGGGTAATGTGATTTGATGATATAAACTCTCCTTATCCTCCTCCTGCAAATATAGGTTTCTGAACTTCGCAAGGGCGCGTTCGGCCCGGTTATCATTAGCGGCAACACGCCGTTGTGTAGATCGAACCTAAAAATCAGTCGCTACAGGTCGAAAGATTGTCTCTATAGAAACCGACTCACGTTCTCTCTTAACACAGATTACCTTTCTCGGACGACGAAGGAATATAGACCCACAAAAGTTAGCCATTTTTTCACCGCGCGTTGCGCTTGACATCTTCTTGGTCGAGAGCCAAAGGCCAATCATGACGTGCGATTTTCAATGCCGGGGGCGGGACTCGAACCCGCACGGGGCTTTCGCCCCAGAGGATTTTAAGTCCTCTGTGTCTGCCATTTCACCACCCCGGCAAACCTGACTTCTCCGCAGAATACCGCACCAAACCGCCGGGCGCATCCCGGAGCGTTCTGGACGCCGACGCGGCTGGGCATATCCGTCCGTTCGTGCGAATTTGCCGCTGGTCGCGCTTCGCCGGTTCCTTAATGATCCAAAAGGCTCGCCTTCGGCCGCACGTCGAAGAGACGCACGATTTGTGCTGAACCGGCGCGGTCGATCCGGTTGCCTCATCATGCGCTCGCGCGTCCATAATGATCGACGATGGTTACGTGCAGCGCCCGGATTTTCTTGATTGTTCTCGCCGCCGCCGTCTGCTCCGGATGCGCGTTCGGTTCCGCGCCGCTGAAAAATACCCCTCATGTCGCGGCCACCCCGGTCGCGGGACAACTCAGCGTGGCGGTCACGCCGGAGCCGCCGGTCGGCGGCGTTCTGCCCGTTTACGTTTCGGTCGCCAACGGCGCCAACATGCCCTGCTCGGTCGTGCCCAATCAGGTCTTCGCGATCGACCAGGCGGGCGAGCGGATTGCGCCGCTTCCGCCTGCGGAGGCCGCCCGCCAGGCGGGCGGCGCCGGGGAATTGCGGGCCGCGCTCGAGAGCGGCGCGGCCGGCGGAATCGCGGGCGGCGCGTTGGGCGCCGGCGTCGGCGCGCTGGCGGGCGCGTTCGTCCATAGCGGCGCGACCGGCGCGGCGATCGGCGGCGCGATCGGCGCGGGCGAGGGCGTCTTTCAGGGCGCGCCCGCCGGACAGGGACGGGCCGATCAGCAGGCCTCGATTCAGATGACGGCGCTGTCGCTGCCCGCGCAAGATGTGCGCCGCGGTTTCAGCGTCGGCGGCTATGTTTATTTTCCCAAAGGCGATTATGAATCGATTCAGATGCTGCTGGTCGATCAGGAGAGCGGCGACACCGAGGTCGTGAGCCGCCCTCTGCGTTGAGCGCGGAAATTTCCGTCATTTGCGGCCCGGCCCGCGCGCCAGCAGTTCGTCCAACGCCTCGTTGACGAAATAGCGTTGCGAAGGGTCGCGATCGTCAAGTTCGGATTTGCGCCGCGCGATCCAGTCGGCCAATCCGGCCATCGCCGCTTCGGTCGCATCGGCGAACTCGAACGCCTCGGCGACCTTTTCCAGATCGGCCCAAAGCTCGCCGGGTAAATCCAGAATCATCCGCCTTTTCGGATCAGCCATAGTCTCATATAGTCTTGCGCTTCCGCTCCGGTCAAAATGAAACCTGTCGTGATTGGTCATCTGAGACTTGCGGGACTGTTGGTCGAATTTCTCGACGACGGCCGGATGCGGCCTGCTCTCGCGCTGCGCGAGACCGATCGGCAGGTCGCGGTCGTCGAAGCCGGCGGACGCGAACGCACGCTGTCGCGGGCGCTCGTCCTCAACGTTTATCCGGATCGCACGGTGAATCGCGGCAACCTTGCCGCGGAAGTCGCCCGGCTGGAAGCCGAGCGCGTCGCGCTCGCGGCGGAGATCGATCTGGGATTGCTCTGGGAAATTGTCCAGGAACAGAATCGCGCCTTTGTCGCCGAAGAGCTTTCCGAACTTTTTTTCGGCAGGCGCGCGCCGGTGGACGTTTCCGTGATGATCGAGGCCTTGCTCAACGACCGGCTCTATTTCGTCCGCCGTCATATGGAATTTCTGCCGCGGCCGGCCGAACAGGTCGAGCGCTTGCGGATCCAACATGACAAGACTCGTTTGCGCAGCGAAGCCAACCGCCGCACGCGCAGCCTGCTCGAGGGTATCCTGGCCGGCGGTCTTGCGCCGGCGGTCGAGGAAGCCGCGCCGCTGATCGCTGAGCTGAAGGCGTTTCTCGATAATCCCTTCACGCGCAACAAGGATCTTGAGGCGATGCTCGCGGCGGCCGCGCCTGAACTGCTGCCGGGCGAGGCGGCGGTCGAAATCCTGGAGCGGCTCGGCTCCGCGCTGGACGGTCCGCGCTACGTCATTATCGGCGGAATTCGGACGAAATTCCCCGCCGCGGCGGTCGCCGAAGCCGCCGCCGCGGCGCCGCCGGCGCGCTCGCAATCCGACGATTCGTCGGCGGTGACGATCGATGACGACGACACGGTCGAAATCGACGACGCGCTGTCGTGCGAGCCGCTTGCCGACGGCGGTTTGCGGGTGCGCGTCCATATCGCGCTGGTGGCGGATTTCGTCGTGCGCGGCGGCGCAGTGGATCGCGAGGCCGCCGCGCGGGCGACCACGATATATTTGCCTGAAGCGACGATACGGATGCTTCCGGACGCTATCGCGTGCGAATCGGCGAGCCTGATCGCGGGCGTCGAGCGCCACGTTCTGACCACCGATCTGCGGCTTTCCGCCGCCGGCGATCTGGTCGGCTATGCGATCTATCCGTCGCGACTAAAAGTCGCCAAACGGCTCAGCTACGAGCGCGCCGACGCCTGGATCGCGGCTGAATCGGATCAGCCGGAGACGTTGCAGGTGCGGCGGATGTACGAAGCGGCCCAACGGTTGCGCGAGCGCCGCCGTGCGGCCGGCGCCGTGATCGTCAGCCGACGCGAGCCTAAAGTAAAAGTTGCCGCGGACGGCTCGATAGAAATCAGCGTGATTGATAACGCGTCGGCGAGCCGGATGCTCGTGGCTGAATTCATGGTGTTGAGCAATCACGTTCTCGCGCGCCATGCGACGAATAATCGGATTCCGATAATCTATCGCGTGCAGCCGAGCGGCGGCGGCGATCTGGCGACGCTGAGGCCCCGGCTCTCGATCTATCCGGAATACCACGCCGGGATTGGACTCGATTGCTATGCGCAGATTAGTTCGCCTATCCGGCGCTATATGGATTTGGTGCTACAGCGCCAGATTGTCGCGGCGTTGGCGGACACGAACGCGAAGCTGCCCTATGAAGCCGATGAACTGCTGACGGTGATTGCGAACGCCGAGGCGTCGGATGCGGCCAGCAAGGAGCTGGAACGGCGCGCGAAGCGCTATTGGACGCTACGTTTTCTGGAACGCGAATGCCTCGGCGCGCCGCTTCAAGCGATCGTCACGCGCGACGGTGCGAGCGCCGAATTGTTCGATTACGCGGTGCGCGGGTCGCTCCATGGCGCGCCCAATATTTCGAGTCAGGCGCGAATTCTGGCTCAGATCGGGAATATCGATCCGGTGCGCGGCGTGCTCAGTCTGGAATATTTAAGCACGCTTGGGCACGATACGGACGGCGACCGCTGAAATGCCCGCAACGGCCGCCGCCAGCAGATCGGCGGTGGTCAGGAATTCGCTTCGGCCGCGCCGAAGCTGTCCTGTTCCAAACGCCAGCGATCGATCGATTCGACGTTGAAACGCCAGTCGCTGCCGACCTTGAAAGCCGGCAACTGGCCACGCTTTAGCTGACGATAGACGGTCGAAGGATGAACTTTCAGATAATCGGATAGCTCCTTCACGGTCATCACCCTGCTGTTATCAACTTTCATGCGGCAATTTACCTCCTGATTCTCTTTTCCGCCCGATAATGGGCTTCGCTCTCGAAATCAGCAAGCTCCGTGCCGCGCGTTCTAGACGGTCCATTTTTAGCGAAAACAAGCAATGTTTCGCTGAATTGCCATTATTTTAGCGCCCAAAAAATGCCAATCGGCAGATTTTTGGCTCAATTTTGCCCGCCACGGCGGTGCAAAGCTGATCACTGCCCGTTTCAACTCTGCAATGATTGTAACGCCACAAACGGCGCTGTTGTGGCCGATACCCGCGCGTCTTTTTCACGCTTTAGCGTGAACTATTCGGCTATTTTTGGTCCAAAACCCGATAATTGGTAATTTTTTCAAGCGTTCATGGGAGCCGTTTTAACCACTCCAGACAGCCCTGCGCCACAGGGCGCCACATGATGTACTACGGCGTCCGCGACGCGCCCGAGCGGAGCCGCGAAGCGGGCGCGTTAGTGCGGCGCCCCGGACGCGCCCGGACCGTCCCGCGGCGCCCGACGATGCACGCGCACGACCGCCGGCGCTCGGCCGAACTATCGCTCAGGCTCGCGCGATCAGGTCGCGTTCCGCCGCCGCGATAAAATCGAGCAGGCCGCGCTGGTCGCTCGCGCGATGGAGCAGGATTAGCCGGCTCACGTCCAGGTCGGCGAAGCGCTTGACCGTGTCGCGATCGATCCGGCCGCGCGGCGCCACGCTGATTTCGAGGTCGCCGATCGCCCGGCCATGTTTCTGACAGGCCGCCTTCAGCCCGGCGACGCATCCCGCCGTTCCGTCAACGTCGAGCGCGAAGCCGAACCAGCCTTTGGCCAGCCGCGCCGCGCGATCGTAGGCCTGCGGCGTATGGCCGCCGAAGACGATCTCGGGATGCGGCTGCTGCACCGGCCGCGGCATCGCGTTGACGCCGCCGAACGAAACGAAGCGCCCGCGATACGCCGGCTTCTCCATCGACCACAGCGCGATCATCGCGGCGAGAAATTCCTCGCTGCGCGGCCCCTTGTGATCGAACGGCGCGCCCAGCGCCGCGAATTCCGGCTTGAGGTAGCCGATGCCGATGCCGAAGATGAGCCGGCCGTTGGAGAGCACATCGACGGACGCCAGCTCTTTCGCCAGCACGACGGGATTGCGCTGCGGCAGGATGATGATGCCGGTGCCGAGGCGCACTTTTTTGGTATGCGCCGCGACAAAGGCGAGCGCCGCCGCCGAATCGATGAAGGGAGTTTCGGCGGGCACCGGGGAGGGCGGAACCTGCGGATCGGGCAGGACGATATGCTCGCCGGTCCAGAGGCTTTCGAAGCCGGCGGCCTCCGCCGCCTGGGCGGCGGCGGCGGCGGTTTCGGGATTGGCGCAGGGGCCGGTATTGATGCCGAAAAGTCCGAATTTCATGTCCCGACAGATAGCACTGAACGCGCCGCCCCGGCCAGCCGCCGCCGGTCTTGATTTAAAGTGCAAAGCCCTTCCGTTTGTTCCGATATTTGGAGGAACAGGCGTTTCGCTTCAACGAACGAAAGAATGATGATTAGGGCCGATTTCTGGAATTACTGAACGGACTAGCCGGACACCGGCTCACCTATCAAAAATTGGCGGGTAAGGAAGAGGCGGTTCCTGCTAAATGGGATGGGGCGCCAGCAAAGAAGCAAGCGCCGGCGAGTCAAACCTTTTCGGGTTTCTTCTGCAACTCTCGATTTGCCCGCCACTTCGCCTCTTCAGCTTCGATTTCCTTTTTCAGAACCACGGCCAGCCCCCGAATAAGGCGTTAGAGCCGTTCAAAAGGCGAAATGTTGTCTTTAGAGAATTTTTCCTCAACCATTCGCTTCTTCTGACAACGACCGACGCATAAATCTGGCAACGCGCCCATATGCGCCGACCCCTTCTAGCCCTTCAACCGTATTGTGAGTGATATCTTCGCCTCTGCCTAGCTTGCTCGTCCATCGACCATCCGACAATTGACGCGCGACATGAAGAAAATCGACGGTACCTGGTCGATAATATATCGCGATCTTTTCGTATCCCGCTTCGAGATTTCCGTCCATTGAAGATTCATAGTTCTGTTCTCGGGCGAAAATCGCGGATATGGTCGCTATGGTAGCTTCGCCCGCGACATAAACCGGTCAGTGATAACCTCGCACACCCCACGTCGCGATGGGATCCCAGTTTTTACCATCACGCAGGGCATAACCGATACAATTCGGGGCATCGGCGCAGGGGCTAGTTTCTTGGTATCCGCTTGCTTTGAGCTGCGGGAATTTTCGCTCGATAGCGGGTGGTTGATCAGAACTTGCCAGTTGTGTGTCCCCAATTCAACCATAATTGCCGGATAGTTTCGAAGCTGTCGCTTGGTTCACCCAACACGGTGCGAGTTATAGTCTGGAGCGCGAAAAACCAGTGCCCACCGTGCTCTTCCAAGTCCTTCAAAATGTACGGCAGAGCCTCTTCCCGCATTTGCATAATTTCCTGATACGCTGGGTGGAGTACCATGCCAATCGCCGAAGAAGAGTAACGCGTTTCTTCGTGCCATTCCTTGGCGAGTTTAGCAAATTTGGCTGCTGGCGCGACCAAAAATACGGATTCTGTGAGCGTTTTGTCTAAGTCGGCGGTACGAGATTCAACAGACGAACACGAAGTTTCAGAGATACAACGAGGAGCTGTCGTAAATGCTTCTGTCTCCAGCATTCCGGTTGTAATTGCTGGCGCTGTCGCAAACGCAAAACAAGTCACAGTCATCAGCAAAAAATGATTTTGATCAGTGCGCATTCTCTTAATTGGTCGAAGGCTTCCGAAGACTCTCGTCTACTTGCACGATCGCTAATGCAGGGCCACTCCTAACTACGTAAACCGGGTTTCCTTCCGCGTCCCACGTTTGGTCAAGTCTTACCACTGCCGCAACAGCCTGTTTCACGCGCAATATCGTGCCGTCAGCAAGCTTGATCTCGCTCCATCTTTCAGTCGATTCCTCTATTGGAACATCCATTCCCATCACCATTTTCCCCTGAAAAGGGACTTGGACTCTTCTTGCTTGTGCCATCATCCACCAATCCGCGCATAAGTGATCCGAACGTCGAGCAAAAGTTAAGAGGATGGTCTGCGAAAAATCCGCAGCTTCCACATCTATTATCTCATAGCTCGCAGACAGTAGAAAGGTTTTGCCAGCCAGTCACCTCAGGAGAAGCGCCTCGCACCGACGCTGAGTGAAGTATTTTGATGCCCAAATTAGGGCACTACTCGGCTTGGGTGGGCGTGGTTGGGATGAGACGCCTGTGCTAAAAGGAGCGTAAGGAGGCTGTTTCGCTGTTTGCCCGCCTCCGTGAATCGCTGAAAGCGCACTGCCAATGGCGGCCATCTTGGAAGGCCATCACGACGCCGCGCACGACCTCCACGCCCACAAGTGGCTGATCGCGTTCGCGGTGATGCTGGGCACGACGCTCGAAGTGCTCGACACCTCGATCGTCAACGTCGCGCTGCCGCATATGCAGGGCGCTTTTTCCGCCAGCGTCGATGAAATCGCATGGGTGGTGACCAGCTATCTGGTCGCCAACGGTATCGTCATCCCGATGACCGCGTGGATTTCGTCGCGCTTCGGCCGCAAGCGCTATTTCCTGCTTTCGGTGTTCACCTTCGTGGCGGCGTCGGCGCTGTGCGGCGCGGCGCAATCCTTAAGCCAGATGATCCTTTTTCGGCTGCTGCAGGGCGCGGCTGGCGCCGCGATGATTCCGTCGTCGCAGGCGATACTGATGGAGACCTTTCCGCCCGAAGAGCAGCAGATGGCGATGGCGCTGTGGGGCGTGGGCCTGATGGTCGCGCCGATTCTCGGCCCCACGCTCGGCGGATGGATCACCGACAACTGGAACTGGCGCTGGAACTTCTATATTAACGTGCCGGTTGGCGTGGCCGCGTTCGCGATGGCGGCGGCGTTCGTCCACGATCCGCCCTACCTGCGGGACCGCGAAAAGGCACGGGGCGCGATCGATTACGCCGGCATCCTGCTGTTGATCCTGAGCCTCGGCGTGCTCCAGATCGTGCTCGATCGTGGCCAGCGAGCGGACTGGTTCGCGTCGCCGTGGGTGGTCTATGCGACGATCCTGTCGGGGCTGGCTTTCGTCGGGCTGGCGCTGCGGGAGCTTAGATTCAGCGCGCCGATTCTCGACCTCCGCATCCTGAAGCTCGGAATTTTCAACGCCGCGCTCGCCGTGACCGTCACCTTCAGCGCCGTTCTGTTCGGCACGCTGCTGCTGAGTCCCGTATTTCTGGAGGAACTGCTCGGCTACGACGCGTGGAAGGCCGGCCTGGTGCAGGCGCCGCGCGGGGTCGGCTCGATGGCGTCGATGATGCTGGTGGGCAATCTCGCGAGCTTCGGCATCGACACGCGCAAATTCATCGGGCTTGGATTCACGCTGATTGCGATCGGATGCTGGTATTCGTCGCGCTTCAACCTGCAGATGGGGATGTGGGAAATCGTATGGCCGACGATGGTGATGGGGTTCGGCTTCGGGATGATCTTTCCGCCCTCGAGCGCGGCCGCGATTTCATGCGTGACGCGCGAGCGGATGGGCTATGCGGCGAGCCTCTACAACATGGTGCGCAACACCGGCGCGGCGCTCGGAATCGCGTGGATGACGAACCGGCTGGTGAGCCAGCAGCAGGTCCATCAGGCGCGCCTGACGGAGCATTTTTCGGTTTTCGACGCGTGGCGGCTGAGCAACGCGGCGGCGCGGATGCCGGGCGCGCCGGCGTTCGCCTTCGCGCCGCAAATAATCAGCGGCCGCAAGCAGGGTCTCGCGATGGTGTACGGGGCGATTCAGGCGCAGGCGGCGATGATGTCGTTCAACGATATCTACCTGATTCTGGCGGCGGCGTGCGTGATCATGATTCCGTCGTACCTGCTGTTGCGCGGCGAGATGAAGCAGGGCGGGGGAATGTCCGCCCACTAGCATCGCGGCTCGAATGGGAACTGCGCGGCCGGGGATGGACCCTCGGGTCAAGCCCGAGGGTGACAGAGAAAAAATCGCCCGAGGGTCACGAAAAGAGAGATCGAGGGTGACTGAGAAAACCGCTCGAGGGTGGCTGAAAAAATACCTGAGAATGACTGAAAGAAATCCCGGGAATGACTATTCAGGCGGGGCGGGCGGACGTGGGCGGATCACCAGCACGGGGCATTCGGCGTGGCGAATCACCTGTTCGGCGACGCTGCCGAGCGCGAGATGCTGGAAGCCGGTGCGGCCGTGGGTGGCGATGACGATCAGATCGGCGCCGAGGCGGGCGGCGATCTGAACGATGTCGAGATCGGGCACGCCACTTTTGATCTCGATGGAATACTTGAGGTCTTGCGCTCCAGCGCGCTTGACCATCGCTTCGAGGCGCGCGCGCGATTCATCTTCCCAGCGCGGCTTCGCGCCGATCGGCAGGGGCACGTCCATGTCGGGGAATGGAATCCGCGCGATGTGGAGCAGGTGCAGGGTGGCGTCGCTTTCGCGGGTGAGCGCGGCGCCGAGTTTCAAAACGGCGTTCTGATGTTCGTCGAAGTTGAGCGCGCATACGATATTTTTGTACCCGAGCATGAAGAATCTCCCCCGTTAATGTTCAGACGCTGGAGAGCGCTTCGCCGGTCGCCTCTTCGACGGCCGCCTTGTCAATCGCGTATTTATAAAGCGCGTCGGCGTATGCGGCGTCGTCATAGGTATAATGGCGCTCCGCGTCTTCCAGCAAGACAATATTAGAAAGTCCGGCTTCATAACGTTGTTGCGCCAGATCCAGTTCGACGCGCGAGGCGGCCAGCGCCTTTTGCGCGCGCTCGATACGCTCAACCGACGCTTGCCAGTTAAGGAAAGCGGTGGTGACTTGCAAGATAATGCGTTGGCGCAGATCTTCGATGCCTTCCTCGATGGCGTGGCGCTGGTAACGCGCTTCGGCGACCTGGCTGGTCGTAAGAAAGCTGTTGAAGATGGGCCAGCTAATCACCACTCCAACATTGAAGTTGTTGATGACCGGCAATCCCGTGCCCAACCCCGCATAGCCGGCGACCGCGCTGGCGGTGGGCAGATAGTCGCTCTTGAATTCGGTAATCTGGGCGCCCATCGCGCGCGCCTGGTCCTGCATCGCCTTGAGATCGGGCCGGATGGTGAAAGCCGTCCGCAGGAGCGGCGTCAGTTTCTGCCTGACTGGATTGTAGGTCAAAATTTCGGCCACCGTATAGGTGGGCGCGCTGTCGCTGAGACCCATGGCGTTGTCGAGCGCGACTTTCGCGTCGGCATAGTCATTACGCGCATCCACCAGCCGTAGTTGTGCGCGCTCGACTTCCGCTTTGGTGACGTACGTGTCAAGTGCGGGCCTGAGGCCGGCACGAGCTTTGACCGTCGCTTCACGCAGATGAAATTCGCGTTGCTCGACCGCCTTTTCATAGACGCGGATCAACTGCTTCGCCTCGAGGACGGCGTAGTAGCGTTGTGAGACTTCGAAAATCAGTTGCAATTCGGTCATCCGCTGGGTCGCCGCGGTGGCCGCCGCTTCGAAGCGGCGCTGGGTGACGAAGCCGTGGCGGCGGCCGAAGTCGAACAGGAATTGGGAAGCGGAGAAGCCGCCTAGATAATTATTGCTCGTGTCCCAGCTCTGCGCAAAATCGTTTGATGGCAGGGTGTGGTTGCGGCCGGTCATGCGCGGGTACAAATCTTGAAAGCTGTAATAACTGGTGTTGCCAATGCCATTGTCGGTGGTGCGCAGATAATCCGCGTTGCCGTATAGCTGCGGTCCTAGGTAGGAACGCGCTTCGCCGATACGGGAGGTTGCGGCGTTGGTGGTCTGCGCCGCTTCCTTAAGGCGCGGATGGTAGCCGACCGCGATTTGAATCGCTCGCTGGAGCGTGAGTTCGCTGCCGGGCGGAATCGGTTCAGGTGCGGCCATAGATGGTTGTCCGACGGGCACGATCGTCCGCGTTGCGGCGGCGCCCGCGCCGGGCGGCGGGAGCGCGCGCGGCGCGGGCGCAATTCCGGATACGGAGACGCCCGGCGCGTTTTGGCTGATTTGAGCGGCGCCGGCGATTTTGGGCGCGGCGGCGGCCAAAACCGCGAGCGCGAGGGCTGCGGCGAAAAATCGAACTTTCAACATCGGATAAGCTTCCACGGCGGACGCGCGACCGCGCATAACCACCTGCATGATCAGTTCGCGCCGCCGGCCGGATCGGCCTGCGCCTCCTTGGCCGGCTCGGCGAGAGTATAATTCACCGCCTCGCCCGCGCCGAGCGTGTCGGTGTAAGTGCTGAGGACCAGCGAGTTCTCGTTCAGGCCCGACTTGATTTCGACGTGGTTGCCGTCGTTGATTCCGGTCGTGACGCGCACGGACTTCAGATGGCCGTCTTCGACCACCAGCACGCGGCTGGCTTTGCCGGCTCCGTGCACGGCGGCGACCGGCAGGCGCAGCACGCCGGTATGGCGCTGGAGGACGATGCTGACGTGGGCGTAGCTGCGCGGATAGATCAGGCGGTCGGGATTGTCGATATCAATTTCGGCAAGCATCGTGCGCGTGGCGAGATCGAGCGCAGAGGCGTAGCGCGCGACGGTCCCTTTGAACACGCGATGCGGAAATTCCTCGAAGTGGAGAACGGCGGACGTGCCGCGATGGATATATGGATAGGATTTCTCAGGCACATAAACATAGATTCTCAGTTTGTCGATGTCGGCGATGGTCAGTACGGGACCTCCGCCGGTGCGATGGCCGCCGGCGCCCTCGGTGGCGCCGGGCGAAATCAGCGCCGAGGTTTCGTTGATGCCGAAATCGCCGCCGCCGGCGCGGATCAGCGCGCCGGGATCGGCGAAGCGGCCGGTGATCACGCCGTTGAAGGGCGCGATTATCTGCGTATAGCCGACCATCGTTTCGAGCGTGTGCACGGCGGCCTGCGCCTCGCCGTACTTGGCGAACGCGATATCGACGTCTTCCTGCGAGACGAGCCGCGGATCGCTCTTCTGGACGCGCAGCAGGCGCTGATACGTGACGCGCGTGATTACGAGGTTGGCTTTGGCGCGGGCGAGGTTCGAGTGCAGTTCAGGCACTTGAACCAGCGCGAGCACCTGGCCCTTCTTCACGAAGTCGCCCTTGTCCACGCTGATCGATTCGAGATAGCCGGTGACTTTGGCGTGGAGCGCGGTTTCGTAAAAGCCGACGACGTCGCCCGGCAGTTCGATCGTGCGCAGCATCGTGCCGCGCTGCGGATGGATGACCGCCACCGTGGGTTCGGTCGGAGCGACGGAGGTTTCCGCCTTGCGCGCGCATCCCGGCGCGGCGAGGCACAGGAAAGCCGCTGCGGCGGCGAACCGAGCGAAGCTGTGGCGGCGGCGGATAATCGCGCGAATCATTTTTTGCCTCCCGCGCGTTCAATCCGCGCATAGAAAAATTCGTAAATGCAGGGAACGAGGATCAGCGTCAGCATCGTTGACACGACCAGACCGCCCACGGCGGCGCGCGCGAGCGGCGCGGACGCCTCGGAACCTTCGCCGAGCTTGAGCGCGATCGGCATCAGGCCCGCGACGGTCGCGAGCGCGGTCATCAGGATCGGACGCATCCGGATGCGCGCGGATTCGATGACGGCGCGGCGCAACTCCTCGCCGTGGCGGCGCCGTTCGTTGGCGAAATCAACCAGCAGAATTGAATTCGACACGACGATGCCGACCATCACGATGATGCCCATGAAGGATTCGATGTTGAGCGTGGTGTTGGTCGCCCACAGCGTCCAGATGACGCCGATCAGGCCCATCGGCACCGCGAACATGATGATGAACGGGTCGAGGAACGACTTGAACTGCGCAACCATCACGAGATACAGCAGCACCACCGCGAGCGACAGTCCGAAGCCGAAGCTCGAGAACGACTTCTGCATCGCAGCCACCGATCCGCGGTAGCGCACGCTGACGCCGTGCGGCAGCTTGACGGGCGCGAGCGCCTTCTGGATCGCGGCCTGCGTGCCGCCGAGATTCTGGGTGTTCGGCGAGACCAGCAAATCGACCACGCGCTGGATGTTGTAATGGTCGGCTTCGGACGGATGGTACTGCTGTTCGACCGAAGCGACGTCGCGCAGCAGCAGGCTCTGGGCGTGGCCGGTTTCGCCCGCGAAGCTGTGGACGGGGATGTCGCGCAGGGCCTCGAGCGACGGGAAGCCATTTTCCGCCTGGCCGTACTGGACCGTGAGGAAATAGTCATTCTTGTTCGCGTGGTCGATCCAGATTGACGGTGCGATATAGAGGTTCGAATCGAGCGCGGTAATCACGTCCGAAACGACGTCTTTCTGGTTCAGGCCCAGACGCGCCGCCTTGATCCGATCGACGCGGACGAACAGCGTCGGATACTGCTGTTCCTGCGCGATATAGGTTTGCGACACCTGCGGCAGGCCCTTGACGATCTCATTCGATTGGCGCGCGAGTTGGAAAAGCTGGGCGAAGCTAGGCCCGGCGAACTGCACGTCGATCGGCGCCATCGCGCCGAAGTTGAGCACCGCATCGATGATGCTGCCTGACGAAAACAGCGTGCGCGCCTCCGGCAACTGATTCCTTAATACGCGCATCAGGCGATTTTCGTAATACTTCGTCGGCATCCGATGCTCGGGTTTGAGTTCGATTTCGATAAAGCCCGCATCCTCGGCGGAGTTCGGCGAATAGATGGCCGAGATGCTTGGGGCGAGCCCGATGTTCGACACGACCATATCGAGATCCGCGGGCGGAATGACCTGGCGCGCGAGCGCTTCAATTTTGCGCGACAGGTCGGTCGTGACTTCGATTCGCGAACCCGCCGGAGCGCGAAAATTGATCGTGAACGCTCCCGCGTCGGTCTCGGGGAAAAGTTCCGTGCCGAGCAGCGGATACATCGCAAGGCTCACGAAAAACAGCGCCGCGACCCCGCCGATCACGACGAGCTTCCGATCGAGCGAACGCCGCAATACGCCTTCATACCAGGTCGCGAACCGTTCATAGCCGCGATTGAAAGCGCCGATTATGCCGCCACCCTCGTGATGTTCCGCGGCGACCGCCATCTCGGTGGTCAGGAAGCGCGAACAGAAAATCGGTATCACGCTCATCGCGACCAGGTACGAGGCGCCCATCGAGAGCACCACCGCCAGCGCGAGCGCGCTGAAGAGATATTTCGCCACGCCGAAGAGAAACATGACCGGCACGAAGACGATGCAGGTCGTAATCGTAGAGGCGAGCACGGGCAGCGCCACTTCCTCGGCTCCGTCGCGCGCGGCAGCCTTCGGATCCTTGCCTTCGGCGAGATGGCGGTTGATGTTTTCAAGCACCACCACGGAATCGTCGACCAGCCGCCCGATCGCCAGCGCGAAACCACCGAGCGTCATGATATTGATGGTCGAGCCGTTCATGTACAGGCCAAATGCGCCCGCCAGAATTGAAAGCGGAATCGACAGGAAAATCGCGAATGTCGAGCGAAAACTGCCGAGGAAGATCAGGATCATCAACGACGCGAGCACTGAGCCCGAGACCGCCTCATGCGCGAGGCTTTCGACCGCCTCGCGGATGTACGTGGACTGGTCGAAGATGGCCTTGAGCTTCATTCCGGCTGGCAGGCCGAACACGTTCGGCAGCAGGTTCTTGACGCCGTTGACGACCGCAATCGTGTTCGCGCCGACCTGCCTGAGCACGGGGATATAGACCGACGGCTGGCCGTCGATCAGGACCTTGTTGTACTGAATCTGCGCTGAGTCCTCGACCTTCGCGACGTCGTTGACCAGCACGGGGGCTTGGCCGCGTCCCACTTTCACCGGCACGTTGCCGATGCGCGGGATGTCCTCGATCATGCTGTTGGAGTAGATGTAAAAGTCTTTCGCGCCGACCTTCACGTCGCCCGCGGGCAAAATCAGGTTGGACGTGTTGAGCGCGTTCACCAGGTTCATCAGCGAAAGTCCGCGCGCCTGCAACGCCTGCGCGTTCGCGTAAACCATCACCTGGCGAAATTTTCCGCCGAACGGAATCGGCACCGAAGCGCCAGGGACCGTCGCGAGCTGGTTGCGGACATTGTAGCGCGCCTGATCCTCGAGCTGCGTCTGGTTGAAGCCTCTGCCCTTGAGCGTGACAAGCACCACCGGCAGCGACGACGCGTCGTACTGCAGCACTAGGGGCGGCAGCGTGCCGGGCGGCATGATGCCGAGGTCGGCCATCGCCAGCGTGCCCATCTGCGCCGCCGCCGCCTCGACGTTGGTGCCGGGCTGGAAGAACACCTTGATGATGCTGACGCCGGAGAGTGACCGCGACTCGATATGCTGGATGTTGCTGCCCAGCGTGAAAAACCGCTCGTAACGGAAGGTGATATTGTCTTCCATGTCGAGCGGCGGCATCCCTTGATAAAATGTGGCGATCACCACGGCGGGAATCTTGATATCGGGGAAAACGTCCACCGGCATCCGCGTGAACGCCGTCAGACCCATGATCGCCACAATCAGCGCGCCGACGATTATCGTGTACGGACTGCGCAGCGAAAAACTTGGCACGAGGCAAACCTCTACTCAGGATTTTCGGATCGATTCGGCCACAACCGAATTTCCATATTGCCGTCCACGAAGTATCAAGTCCGAGCGGCAACGATCATGAACAGGCGATTTGCTTAGATCAGCGGGTCGTCGCTATCAGCACGGGATGAACAAAGCTTTAGTTTTTGTTTAATTATTCTGCGATCCGGTGGGGCTTGACGGCGCTCCGCCGAGGGACTCGCCATGGCGGCGGGCATGATGACCTCGGCGACCTTGAACTGTCCAGTGTGCGGCGCCGGCTCAATTTTGCCGGCGCCGCATTCGTCGCCCAAATCGTTGGTGAACTGGTGGGTGCCGCGGAGCGTGGAACTGTGGGTGCGGCAGTTGACGGCGCCGCCGTTCGCGCCCGGAAGCTGCCGCGCGAAACCGATTATTGCGACGACGAGCAAGACCGTCGTTGCCATCAAGAGCTTTCGATTCCGCGCAAACATCCGCTAATCCTAAAGATTTTAACCTTCAGTGGCGCAAATGCAAGTTGTCTGCGGCGGGGAATTGCGCGCCGAGAGTTCAGCCGCCCGTCAGCGGCCGTTCCGGCTCGCCCGCGCAGAACGCGCATCGGCACGCCGCCCGCATCTGCGCGGTGGTGTAGAGCGTTTCGTGACCGTCCGCCCAGCGCAAATAGACGCCGTGTTCGCCCAGCCGGGAAAGCTGCGACAGGTGTTGCGCTTGCGCGCCGGCGTCAGCGTCGCCGCCGCACTCGTTGCACGGACAAAAGCGGCGCAGGCTGGCGAGCGGGAAAATGCTGTCGTGGCCGTCAGCCCACTGCACGCCGATCGCGTAGCGGCCGACCTCGTTGAGCCCCTTGATGCGCGGCGGCTTGATCGCCGCCGTCTTTGACTTGAGCGGGTCCATTGTTGCACTCTTGGCCGGTTATTGTAGCATCGCGCCGCATGACGCGGCGATGGCTTCAGGCGCGGCGTTGACCGCCGCCGCGCGCGCGGCCGCCGGCCCAACGCGCGCGACGGCGTCGCCGCTTTCACTCATCATGGCGGAGGCATTATTCAATGGACGAGAACGCGAAGAAAAAAGGACTGCGCATGATTCCCTACGGCCTGCAGGTGCTCGGCGCCAAACATGGCGACCGGCAGACCGTGGCGACCATCAACTGGACCACTCAGGCGAGTTTCGCGCCGCCGCTCGTGGTGATCGGGGTGAAGACCGATTCGACCGCGCACGAACTCGTTAAACAAGCGAAAAAATTCACGCTCTCGATGCTTGGCACGGGCCAGAAGGAACTGGCGCTCGCATTCTTCAAGCACGTCGATCCAAAGGACGGCAAATTCGGCAATTACGCATACTCCGCGGGTAAAAACGGATGCCCGATCATCACCGACGCGCCGGCCGCGGTGGAATGCGACGTGGTGCATTTCTTCGAGAAAGGCGACCACAGCATCGTCGTCGGCGAGGTCAAAGAAGCCTATCTCCATCGCGAAAGCGATCCGCTGACGCTCAAGGAATGCGGATTTAACTACGGGGGCTGATTGCGGCCGCGCCGCGGCCGGAGCCGGATTGGACAGGGCTTCGGTCCGCGGCGTCATCGAATAATTTTTCCGCCCGCGCCGCAAGCGCCGGATTGATTCAAGGAGCCGTCCGTGGCGACAAAAAAAGTGGTGGTCCTGCCCGGCGACGACGAAGCGCCGCAAACTGTTTTCGCCGCGCTCGAAGTGATGCGCGCGCTCAGGCTCGACCTCGAATTCATCGAATTTCCAGTCGGCGAAAAATGGGTGCGCGGCGAAACCGACAAGGCCGCGCGCGCGGCGATCGATTCCTCCGACTCGACCCTGTTCGGTTCGACCTCCGGCAAAACCACCGCGATCAATTACCTCAGATGGGGCCGGCAGACTTACGCCAACGTCCGCCCGTGCCGCTATCTCAAGGGTTTTCGCAGTCCGCTCGCACATCCCGACGGCATCGACTACGTAATCGTGCGCGAGAACCTCGAAGACCTTTATCTGGGCCTCGAAGGGCCGCTCGAAGCCCTCGCGCCGCTGCATCTCCACAGCCGCATCCTGCGCGCCGACCTGAATACCTCCGAGCGCGGCAAGTTCGCGGTCAAGGTCATCACCGAGCGCAAAACCCGCCAAGTCGCCCGTTTCGCCTTTGAGCTCGCGCGCAAGCGCAAGGCGCAAGGCTGTCCCGGCAAAGTGACCTGCACCTCGAAATACAACATGCTGCGCGAATCGGACGGCTTTTTCCGGCAGTTGGTCGAAGAGACCGCGGCGGACTATCCGGACATCGCTTACGAACAGTTTATCGTTGACGACTTCGCGCGCCGGTTGGTGCAAAGCCCGCACGCGCTCGACGTGGTGGTGATGCCGAACCTGTACGGCGACATCCTGTCCGACGCGGCCGCCGGCACGATCGGCGGGCTTGGGCTTGCGCCGTCGGGATGCTACGGCGACGACTACGCGTACTTTGAATCGGTCCACGGCACCGCGCCGGATATCCTCGGTCAGGGCGTCATCAATCCCACCGCGACGATGCTGTCGGCGGCGATGATGCTGGAATATCTCGGATTTATCGAAGAGTCGCGCCGCTTCGACCAGGCGCTGCGCGCGGTTTACGCGGAGGGCGCCGCGCTGACGGTCGATCAGGGCGGGCGCGCCGGCACGGCGGAGTTCACGCGCGCCGTAATCGCGCGGCTTTGAGCGTCGCGCTCAAGTCCGGATCAGGGATTCGATCAATTCCAGCAGGCGGCGGCGCTCGACCGGTTTGGATACGTATTCGGCGCAACCCGCTTCCAGCGCCCGTTCGCGGTCGCCGGTGGTGGCGTGCGCGGTCAGCGCCACCACCGGAATTCCGGCGCAGCGCGGATCGGCGCGAAAGTCCCGCGTCAGTTCAAGCCCGTCTTTGGTTCCGGGCAACGACAAATCCATCAGGATCAGGCGCAACGAAGCGAGATTCTCCTCGATTTTCGTCCAGAATTCCTCGGCGTTGGCGGCCGTCAGAATCCGGTAATAGCGGCCTAGCAGGGCCGTCATGAAAACCTGCGTGTCGGCGTCGTCCTCGACCACCAACAGGGTCGTCAGATCGCCGCTTTTTTCACCACTCATCGAACCATTCCATCCCGGCCGCCCGCCGACGATCTCGTGTCACGGAAACCCGCCACAAAAGTTTCGATTAGCAATTTATTCCGTTTCTATGAAAACTTCGCCATCTATAACCGTCACTGCATAGGTGCGCACCGGCCTGGTCGCCGGCAATCCCATCACGCGCCCGCTCCGGATGTCGAAAACGGCGCCGTGGTACGGACATTCGACCGAGCAATCCTCCAAATCGATCTCCCCGGCCGCCAGCGACGACTGCGCATGCGTGCAGGTGTCGCTGGTGGCGTAAAAGCCATCTTCAAGGTGGAATAACGCGATCGGCTCGGGTTCCGCCGCGACCCGCCGGGCCGCACCGGGCGCAAGTTCATTGACTTTGCAAACTTTGATCGTCGCCATGATGGATTTACCGGCCGCGAGACGACGGAATGCGAACGTCGCGCCGCGGCGAAAATAGTTCGGCTTTCAATCCGTTCGCCGCCGCGCCCACCACAAGACGTCGCACAACACGCCGCAAGCCGGCAGATAAAGCGGCAGCGATTGTTTAATCTCGGAACTGCGGGTCGCGGTTTCCGGTTGATCGGATGCCGTCGCGTCCGTTTGGCGAACGTCGCCCTTACCGGCGGCGCGAGACTCGGCCGATGGATACACCCCCTTCATAACCGCCTTAATTATCCACGACTTGCTGAATTTTACAAAGAACCGGATGCGGCCTGACCAAGATCAGTAAAAACGCCGCTCGCCGGCCGGGCGCGACTTCCAGCGCCGATGAATCCAGTTCCAGTGGTCCGGGTGTTGCCGCACCATCCGCTCGATTGCCGCCGTGTAGCGTTGTGTTTCAATCCGCACCAGGTCGTTGCGGGCGGCCTCTCCGCGCGGTCCTTCGCCCGCGAGAATGAACGGCTCAAGGATGGTGATGCGATGCCGCGCTTCGGCGCCCTCGCGCACCATGAATGCGGGCAGCACGGGCGCTCCCGTCGCGATCGCAAGGCGGGCAAGGGCCGGGCTGGTGGCGGCCGGCAGCGAGAAAAAATTGACGAAGATGCCTGCGCGCGTGTCGAGATCGAGCGGCACGGCGACCATCCAATCCATGCGCAGACGCTTGATTACCGCGCGGCCGGCGCCCTTGCGCGGGATGCTTTCGGCGCCGAAGCGGCCGCGCCGCGCAACCACGGCGCGGTCCACCAGCGGATTGCGAATCGGCCGCGCGACCAGCGCGATGCGATTGCCGTGGGCGGCGTGGCCCGCCGACAGCAATTCAAAATTGCCAAAGTGGCCGGTCAACGCGAGGATGCCGCGTCCGCTGGAAACTCGAATCGCGGCGTTCCAATTCTCGCGATTCGCGTAACCGGCCATTTCGATCACTTTTTCGCGCGAGAGTTTGGGAAAATGCGCCCATTCCGCCGCCATCCGCCCAAAATTCCGGTAAGAGTCGCGCAGGATCCGTAAATGGGCCGCGCGATCCATGTCGGGGAAGGCGATCGCTAGATTCTTCATCGCGATGGGCCGGTTTAACCGGTCCAACGCCATCGCCGCAGCTCCCATCGCGGCGCCGGCGCGCACCGCCCGATCCAAGGGTAGCGCGCGCAGGACGGCCCACGGCGGCGCCATCGCGGCGCATTCCGCCCATGCTCGCAAAGCGCCAATCTGACGCGGCATAAGTTCAAGAGCGTTTCAAAGCGAAAGCCTGCGCGCAAGTGGCGCAAGCCGGAGCGGATCGCGCGCTGGAAACGCGGTCCGCTCCGGAAGGCGAAGATGCCGGTTTAATGGGTCACGGGCGGCAGCGCCGAGCCGTAAGATGAAGCGGGCGCCGCGCTGCCGACGAAGCGGCCGGTCGAATATGGCGACAGGCTGCTGGTCGGTCCCATCGGCGCGCCCGGCGCGGGCGCGGTGAACGACGCCGATGGCTGCGGCTGATACTGCTGCAGATCCTGTTGCGGAGAAACGCCGCGGTTGAAGGTCGGCGCGTAAAGCTGCTCGAACTGTCCCTGCGGCATGTTGTTGATTTCCCTGCGGCCGAGCGCGCGGACAAATTTCATCCGTTCGTCCAGCGCCAGCGCCTGCAAATCGATGCGGGTGCGCACGATATGCGGAGTGAGGAAGACCAGAAGGTTCTGTTTGGTGAGGGTTTCCGCATTGTCGCTGAACAGATTGCCGAGCACGGGGATATTGGAAAGAAACGGCACGCCCTGCCGCGTGTCGTCCGATTCGCTCGAAAGCAGCCCGCCGACCACCGCCGTGTGATGGTTCTGCACCAGCACCGTGGTCGAGGCCGAACGAATCGTGGTGGTCGGCCCAAGCTGATTGTTCGCGGTGCCGTTGACGACGTTGGAAACTTCTTCGTACAGGTCCAGGTTGACGTACTCGCCCTGCGCGACCTGCGGAATGATGTCGAGCGTGATGCCGACGTTCTGACGATCGACCGAATTGAAAATCTGACCGGGCAGGCCGGCGTTGGCCGCGGACGAACCGACGAACGGCAGGTTCTGGCCGACCACGATCATCGCCTCTTCATTGTCGGCGGTAAGCAAAGTAGGCGCCGATAGCACGTTGGTGTGCTCGTCGGTTTCGATCGCCGTCATCAGTGCGAGATCGCAAGGCGCGGTGACCGTGCCGGTGGTGGTGGTCCCGGTTATCGCGCCGGTCGCGGCCCCGAGCGCGGCTGCGGGAATCGAACATTGGCTGCCCGAAGCCAGTCCCAAGCCGAGTCCGCTGAGGCCCAGCGGGTTGCCCAGAGTGTTTTGCAGGTTGCCGAAATTCAACACGCCGGTGCCCAGGAGATTATTGCCGAGTCCCGCTCCGGAGTAGAAGTTTACGCCGATTTCTTTCGTGCGCTGGACGTCGACTTCGACGATAATCGCCTGCACGAAAACCTGCACGCGCGGCACGTCAAGTTGCTTGATGACGTTCTGCAGGGTGTCGTAGTCCTGCGGCGCCGCGCTGATGACAAGCGAATTCGTCGCTGGATCGGCGGTGATGCTGACCGATTTTTCAAAATCGGCGGTCGGGCCGCCACCGGTGCTGGCGGTCGCGGGCGCGGAGTTGGCGCCGCCGCCGCGGCCGCCCATGCCCCCGCCCATCATGCCGCCGCCCATGCCGCCGCCCATGCCTCCGCCCATCCCGCCCCTCATGCCGCCGCCCATGCCTCCGCCCATTCCGCCATAACCGCCGCTCATACCCCCCATGCCCCCACCCATCATGCCGCCACCCATGCCCCCGCCCATTCCGCCGCCGAAGCCGCTGCCCATGCCGCTGCCGTTGTACATGCCGAGCGAACTGCCGCGGCCGAGGGAATCACGGCCGGTTTGCGGCGAGAGGGTTTGCGGACCGCCGCCGCCGCCCAACAATCCGTTGAGCACGTTCACCATTTCGCCCGCCGGGGCGTATTTAAGGTGATAAACATGGAGACGGCCGAGTTCCATCGGCGACCGGATGTCGAGCTTGGCGACGAGGTCCTTGATTTGCCGCATCTCCATCGGGCTGGCCAGCACGATCAGGGAATTGGTGCGCTCGTCCGGCACCACGCTGAAATTCGTGCCGCCGCCGGCGACGGTGGGCGCCACGATGCCCATCCCGGGCCGCATGAAGCCGCCGTTGCCGCCGCCATGCAGGCTGGCTTCGCGCGACTTCATGATCTTGTCGATTTGCTGCGCCAGGTCATCGGCGAACGCGAGCTTCAGGGGGATGACCGCGACGTTCTGCTGGATGCTCTTCACGTCGAGGCTTCCGATGATTCTAAGCAAGCGCTGAACGTTAAAAGCGTCGTCGGTGATGATTAGCGTGTTGTCCTGTGGGAAAGCGGCGATCAGCCCGTCATGGGAGACCATCGGCTGTATCACGCTCATCACCGAGTTCGCATCCGCGTTCTGCAGCTTGACCATCCGGGTGACGTATTGGTCGCCCTGGGTCAGGCCGGGTTCCTGCGATTGCGTTAACTCGGCCGATTGGCGCACGTCGCGCGCCGGGATGATCTTGGTGATCGAACCGGCTTGGACGGTGGTGAATCCCTTAAGTTGCAAAACCGACTGAAATATCGAGTAAGCCTGCTGCGGCGTGACCTTGGTGGGCGAGATGATGCTGACTTTGCCGCGCACGCTTTCATCGAGAACGAAATTTTTTCCGGTGATTTCACTGATGAATTTGGCGAGAACGGGAATATCCACGTTCTGGAAATTCATCGTGATCAGATCTTGATCGCCGGGACGTTCCGCCGGATCGGAATCGGCGATAGCGCCCGGCGCGGAGGAATCCGCATTAACGGCCGAGTCGTCGCCGGCGCTGGTGCCGTCAGCGGCATGGAGAGTGGAGGAAGCGATAAAGATAAACATGGCGCAGGCCAGCGCCAATGACCAGAAACGTGCCATGCCATCCTACCTCCGCAGGCCGTCGACTGGCTGGAGTCTAACGGCGGCTTTTTCCGCTGGCAACCTTCTTGTCGGCGCGCGCTCAGCTACAGGTTGCAATGACCATCGGCCTCGGAGAGTATTAGGCTCAGGCCAAGTCGGATGGCTCGGGTTTGCCGACGCGACGACAACGGCCGCAAACGCTTCGCGCACTTAGACGTTGTGCCCGCCATGATAATTCAGATCGTCCGGCGCCGCCAGCGCTGCTGGCGCGCCTGAGCGTCGGAGAAACAGCTTGCGCTTCGAATACCTGATAGCGGCGCGCTACATGCGTTCGCGGCGGCGCGAACGGTTCGTTTCGCTGATCGCGATAATTTCGTTGATCGGCGTGACGATCGGCACTTTCGCGCTGACCGTCGTGCTGTCGGTGATGAGCGGCTTTCAGGAGGACCTGCGCAATCGCCTGCTGTCGTTTAACCCGCATATTACGGTGGAAAAAACCGGTGCGCCCGCGGCCGGCCTTGGCGCCTTGCAGGCGCGGATCGCCGCGATGCCGGGAGTGGCGGCCGTGGCGCCGTTCATTTCGTCGCAGGTGATGGCGGTTTCGACCACCACGAGCGGCGCGCCGGGCTTCGTTTCCGGCGGAACCCTGCGGGGCGTCGTGCCCGGGAACAATCCGGTTTTGACCGAGCTTGATCGCACGCTGACCGCGGGCAGTCTCGCCGCGCTGGCGGAAAACCATCCGGTGACCATCACCGTCCATGGCCAGCGGCGCATGGTGGAATTGCCGGGAGCGATTATCGGAAAATCGCTCGCCGCCGAGCTTGGACTCAAGCTGGGCGATCCGATGGTGGTGATTTCGCCGGCCAGCCTCGGCGCGGGTGCGGGAACGCCGCGGCTGCGGCGCTTTGTCGTCGGCGGTTTTTTCTATTCCGGGATGTACGAATTCGATTCATCGCTGATTTTTGTGGCGCTCAAGGACGGCGCGGCGCTGCTCGCCGACGATCCGCAGCTTGAGAGCGGCTTGGAGGTGCGGGTGCGCGATCTATTCGCGGCGCCGGCGATCGGAAGGCGAATCGCGGCGTTCGCCGGGCCCGGCTTTACGATCACCAACTGGACGCAGGACAACGCCGCCCTGTTCGCCGCGCTCAAGCTCGAAAAGTTCACTTATTTTCTCGTGCTGCTGTTGATTGTGCTGGTGGCGGCTTTCAATATCGTTGCGACGCTGGTGATGGTGGTGATGGAGCGGCGCAAGGAAATCGCAATCATGCGCGCGATGGGCGCGCGGGCGGCCTCGATCGCGGTGATTTTTCTGACCGAGGGGGCGGTGTTGGGCGCCGGCGGCGCGGCGTTGGGCGTGACGGCGGGATTTGTCGCGTCATGGGCGATCGGCAAATACCATCTGATCCATTTGCCGGCCGATCTGTTCATGGTTAGCGCCGTGCCGGTGCGCCTGTATGCGTTCAATTTTCTGGCCGTGGCGCTGGCCGCGATGGCGCTCTGCCTGTTGGGCGCGCTTTATCCCGCGCTGAAGGCGCGCGCTCTCTCGCCGGTCGAGGTGTTGCGTTATGAATGAGCGGCGCGATGGCTGAGGGGGCCGCGCTGGCAAGCGCCGCCGCGGTCCTGTTGAGCGCGCGCAGGGTCGGCAAGACCTTTCATGACGCCGGACGGGAAATCGTGGTCCTGAAGGACCTCGATTTGGAGGTGGCGGCGGGAGAAGAGCTGGCGATTGTCGGCCAGTCCGGGGTTGGCAAATCGACGCTTTTGCATCTGCTGGGAAGCCTTGAGCGGCCGACCGCCGGCAAGGTGTTTTTCGCCGGCCGCGATTTGTTCGCGCTGGAAGAGCGCGAAATGGCCGAGTTTCGCAATCGGGAACTCGGCTTCGTCTTCCAGTTCCATTACCTGCTGGGCGACTTCAGCGCGCTCGAGAACGTGATGATGCCGGCGCTTATCGCGCGGATGCCGGAGCGCGAGGCGCAGACGCGCGCGGCCAATATGCTCGAACTGGTCGGCCTCGCCGACAAGCTTCATCGCCGGCCGGCCGAGCTTTCCGGCGGCGAGCAGCAACGGGTCGCGGTGGCGCGGGCGGTGGTGCTCGGACCGCGGCTGCTGCTGGCCGACGAGCCGACCGGCAATCTCGATCCGCATACCGCCGACGAAGTCCACGAGCTGTTCCATCGGCTCAACCGCGAACTGCGCATCACGCTGGTGGTCGCGACGCACAACGAACGGCTGTCGCGGAGCATGACGCGCACGCTGCGCCTGCGCGACGGGCGGCTCTTTCCCGAAGCCGCCGCGTGACGGCGAGTTTTCACTTGCCGCGCGCGCTTGGTTTACTTGCGTATTGCGATTGGCTAGGTTGGTCGCCGCCGCGGGGTGGATCGTCGCAGGTGGAAACGCTCAGGGCGCCGTTGAAACGCGAAAATTACTCAAACTTCGCTGGCATGATCGCCGCGTCGATCTCATTGGTCATGCTCTGCGCGGCGGTCGCGCGGGCGCAGGGCGGCGCTCCGATCATCAGCCAAATCAAGATCGTTGGAAACCAGCGCGTCGAAACCGACGCCATTCTGCTGCATATAGAGTCGAAACCGGGCCTTCCGCTCGATCCGGCGACGGTGGACCGCGATATCAAGGCGATCTACCGGATGGGATTTTTCGATTATGTCACGGCGCACGAGGAGCAGCAGGGCGCCAACACCGTGCTGATTTTCGACGTGCGCGAACGGCCGCTGATCACCGACGTGCGCTTCGGCGGAATGAAGGCGCTGAAGCCCAACCAGGACAGCGTGATCAACGCGGTGAAGCTGCATGGCGGATCGATCCTCGATCCCGGGCGGGTGCAGGCGACGATCCAGAATCTCAAGGTGCTCTATCAGGACAAGGGCTATCTCGACGCAAAGATCACGTTTCGCACGGTGCCGGGACCGCAGAATACGGCGATCGGCGTGTTCGACGTGGTCGAAGGGCCGATCGTCTCGATTTCGGCGATCAAGTTCGTCGGCAACAAGCACATCGCGTCAAGCACGCTGATGGACTCGATCACCACGCATCAGCACAACTGGCTGAGCTTCTTTTTCAAGACCGGCATACTCGACCAGAAGAAACTGCTCGACGACGTCGATCGGATTACGGGTCTTTATTATGACGAGGGGTACCTCAACGCGCACGTCGCCGATCCAGTGGTGAAGCGCCACGGCGACTCGCTGACCGTGACGTTCTATATCGACGAAGGGCCGCAATATCATGTCGGCGCGGTCGATGTGGTTGGCGATCTGAGGGTCCCGCGCAAGGACCTGCTCAAGCGGCTCACGCTCAAGCCCGGCTCGGTGTTCAGCGGCACGACGATGCAGCACGACGTGCTGACGCTGTCGGATTTCTATTCGAATCGTGGGTACGCCTACGTCAACGTCGATCCGCGCACGCAGATCGATCCGGCGGCGCGGACGGTCAACGTCAATTTCGATGTCAATCCCGGCCGCGAAGTCGTGGTGGACCGGATCAACATCACCGGCAACACCAAAACCTCGGACAAGGTGATCCGGCGGGAGCTTGCGATTCAGGAGCAGGAGCCCTATTCAACGTCGAAAATCCAGCAATCCAAGCGCCAGTTGGATTCGCTGGGCTATTTCTCGAACACGCGCATCACGACTTCGCCCGGCCAGTCGCCGGACACGATCGATTTGGATATCGCCGTGCAGGAGGCGAACACGGCGTCGCTGCAAATCGGCGGCGGATACGACAGCTACACGTCGGTTTTTGGCAACTTCAGCATCGGCAATTCGAATCTGTTCGGAGGCGGCGAATCGGTTTCCGCAGACGCGGAAATCGGATTCCTGTACCAAGACTACAGCCTGACCTACACCGAGCCGTGGTTCCTCGACATTCCGCTTTCGGTGAGCCCATCACTGTCCTACAACGAGCTCTATCTATTTTCGTTCGATCAGACCAACGCGGGTTTCGCGCTTAACACGACCTATCCGCTTTCGGAACTGGGCTTGAGCAAAATCGGGCCTTTTTCGCTCGATAACACGACCGCCGGCCTGGGTTATCAGTTCCAAAGCATCGGCATCAGCGGCCTTGCGCCGTTCACCACCTTCGGCATTTCGCGATGGGCCGGCTACTGGAAGGTTTCGGAACTGATGCCGAGCATCAAGCGCTTCACGGTGGATAATCCGACCGATCCGCGCAGCGGTTCGGTCGAGAGCCTGAATATGGAAATCGCCGGGCTGGGCGGACAGGCGTTTGTCAAAGGCGTGTTCCATACCCGGTTTTTCTTTCCGTATATCAAAAGCCCGAAATGGGGCGAGTGGGTGTTTTCGCCCGGCGTGACCTATGGCATCGGAACGAGTCTCGGCGGTCCGAATGGCGGCGAACTTCCGCTGTTCGAGCGCTTCTTTCCGGGCGGATTGGGCGGCGAAGGCGACGTGCGGGGCTATGAGATCTACTCGCTGGGTCCGCAAGTCACTTTATACAATCAGCAGGGCGTGCCGTTCGCGGTGCAGCAGGTGGGTGGCAGCCAGGAACTGCTGATGAGCGCGGAAACCACTTTCCCGATTTTGACCGAGCTCGGACTGCGGGGCGCCCTCTTCCTGGATTCCGGACAGGCGTACTACCTGCACCAAACGCCTTCGCTCACCTCGCTGCAGGCGGCCTATGGCGTCGGCATCCGCTGGAAATCGCCCTTCGGACCGATCGCGGTGGACGTGGCTAAACCGATCAACCCGCGGCCCAACGATCAACCCGAAGTGTTCGATTTCGGCGCTGGCGCCCCGCTCTAGCGCAAGTTTGGTGAAGCTGCTTTGATGACGGGATTGGATCGCGCGCTGGTGCGGCGCGGAATTTCGCACAACGGCTCAGGAGGAACGCAGGCTCGTATGAGGCAACGTTTTATGGTCGCCGCGCTGGCGCTCGCAGCAATTATGGCCGCCGGCGCAGCGCACGCCGAGGAAAAGCTCGCCTTCGTCGATATCCAGCGCGCGCTGAACGACTGCCGCAACGGCAAGGTCGCGAGTGCCGAATTCAAGTCCCGCCTCCAGCGCGTGCAATCGCAACTCGAACGCGAGCAAAGCGAAGTTCAGTCCCTTAAGGACGAGATTGAAAAGAAAGGTTCGCTCATGCAGCCTGACGAGCGCCAGAACGTCGAAAACGAATACGCCAAGAAGCTGCGCGATTTCCAGGCGGACTATAAAACCTCGAGCGAAGAACTCCAGCAGCGCGACCGGCAGATGACCGGCGCGATCGTGCGCGATTTGGCGATGGTGGCGCAGCAAATCGGCCGGCGCGACGGTTACACCATGGTGATGGAGAAGGGCAGTCTGCTGTGGGCGACCCCTTCGATCGACATCACGGACCAGGTGATCCGCGCTTATGACGCGATGAACGTGAAGCCGGGTTCGCTGGCGGCCGCGGCCGGGCAAAACCCCGGCGCCACAAGTTTTGGGTCGAGGGCCGGCGGCGGCGCGCCTCCCGCTTCGTCGTCCATCGACTCGGGGCGTTCGACGATCTCCAAATAGGTTTGCGGGGCGAAGCGAATAATCGTGGCGATTCGGAACCAGAGCGAGCTCGGCCGCATCCTCGGCCTGCTCCCGCATCGCTATCCCTTTTTGCTGGTCGATCGGGTCGTCGAGCTTGACGGCGAACGGGCGGTGACGCTCAAGAACGTGACCGTCAACGAGCCGTTCTTCGTCGGCCATTTCCCCGGCTATCCGGTGATGCCGGGGGTGCTGATTTGCGAAGCGCTGGCGCAATCGGCGGCGATTCTGGCGATTTCGCTGATCGGCGAACGGCGCAGCATGTTCATGCTGACCGGACTCGACAAGGTGCGCTTTCGCCGCCAGGTCGGGCCGGGGGATCAGTTGCGGATGGAGATTCGCCTGATCAAGCATCACCATCCCTTGTGGAAGATGCATGGCGAGGCGCGGGTGGGCGACGAGCTGGCGGCGGAGGCCGATTTATCCGCGATGGAAGTGGAGGGGCGACTACCATAGGCGGCCGGATCCATCCTGCGGCGGTGATCGACCGGCGCGCCGAGCTCGATTCGTCGGTCGAGGTCGGGCCGGGCGCCGTGATCGGGCCGCAAGCGCGAATCGGCGCGCGCACCGTAATCGGTCCGTATGCCGTGATCGAAGGCGACACGACGATCGGCGCGGGCAACCGCATCTTCCAGTTCGCGTCGATCGGCGCCGAGCCGCAGGACCTGAAGTATCGCGGCGAACCTTCGCGGCTGATCATCGGCGACGGCAACCGCATTCGCGAATTCACCACGATCCATCGCGGCACCGAAGGCGGCGGGATGGTGACGCGGATCGGCAACGACGTGCTGCTGATGAATTACGTGCACGTCGCGCACGACTGTTCGATCGGCGATCATTCGATTATCGCCAACTCGACCGAGCTCGCCGGCCACTGCGTGCTTGAAGAATGGGTGGTCACGGCGGGCATGTGCGGCGTCCATCAGTTCAGCCGGATCGGCGCGCACGCGATTGTCGCCGCGGGATCGAAAGTGGCGCAGGACGTGCCGCCGTACTCGATGGTCGCCGGCGACCGCGCGCGGCTGGTGGGAGTGAACGCCACCGGGCTGGAGCGCCGGGGCTTCAATGCCGAGACGATCGCGGCGCTGCGCGGCGCTTTCCGCACGCTCTTTTACGGCAAGCTGCTGCGCGAAGACGCGATGCGCCAAGTGCTGGAGGAATCCGGCGGGGTGCCCGAAGTCCGCCGGCTGGTCGATTTTATCGCCCGCTCCGATCGCGGCGTCGTAGGCCGGGAACGTGAATAGGCTTGGCCTGATCGCCGGCAACGGAGTTTTCCCGCTTGAAGTCGCCCGCGCCGCGCGCCGCCACGGAATCAGCATTATCGCCGTCGCGCATCTGAACGAGACCGATCGGCGGCTCGCAACGCTGGTCGATCGAATCGAATGGATCAAAATCGGCGAGCTGCAACGTATGATCGACGCGCTCAAGTCGGGCGGCGTCGAACAAGCCGCGATGGCGGGCGGAATTTCGCGCGCACGGCTCGCCGATTCGTTCGCTCCGGACGCCCGCGCGCTGGCGATGCTCGCGCGCGTGGGCCGGTTCAGCGACGACGCGGTGCTGCGCGCGCTCGCGGGAGAGATCGAGGCCGACGGAATTCCGGTGATCGATCCGGCGCCGATGGTTGACAATCTGCTGGCGCGGCCAGGCCTCGAAGCGGGTCCGGCGCCCACCGCCGCGCAACTGAAAGATTTGGAGCTGGCTTTCGGCGTGATGCGCGCGCTGGGTCCATACGACGTTGGCCAGGCGGTCGCCGTGCGCGACGGAATCGTCGCGGCGGTCGAGGCGGTCGAAGGCACCGACGCCGCGCTGCGGCGCGCAGCCGCGCTGATGGGCCGCGGACTGGTCGTCGCGAAAGCCGCCAAACCCGGGCAGGATCTGAGGTTCGATCGGCCGGCGATCGGTCCGGCGACGATCGATTTGCTCGGAGAAATCGGCGCGTCGATGCTTGGGCTCGAAGCGGGCGGCGCGATGATACTGGAGCGCGAGGCGACGCTGGCGCGCGCGCAGGCGCTCGGCGTGACGGTATTCGGCCATGCCTGAGTTGCGCGCCGCGGTGATCGGCGCGGGCCGGCTGGGCGCTTTTCACGCCCGCAAATACGCCGCGATCGAAGGCGTGCGGCTCACGCATGTGGCCGATATCGACCCGCAAAGAGCGCGCGCCCTCGCGGCGGAATTGGGCGCCAGCGCAGCCAGAGGCCATCGCGAGCTGGCCGGAAAAGTGGATTTGGCGAGCGTCGCGGCGCCGGGCGTGAGCCATCACGAGATCGCCTCGGAATTGATGGCGGCGGGAATCGACGTGCTGGTCGAAAAGCCGATGGCCGCGACCTTCGCCGAGGCGCGCGATCTGAAGGAAATCGCGCGGCGCACCGGCCGTATCCTGCAGGTCGGCCATCTTGAGCGGTTCAATCCCGCGGTGCTGCGGCTCAGGTCGATGGTCGCGGCGCCGCGCTTCGTCGAGTGCCATCGGCTGGCGCCGTTCACGGAACGCGGCGTCGATGTCGACGTGGTGCTCGATCTGATGGTGCACGATCTCGACGTCATCCAATGCGTCACCGGCGCGTCCGAGGTGACGGCGCTCGAAGCGCTCGGCGTCGCGGTGCTGACCGATCAAATCGACGTCGCGAACGCGCGGATCCGGTTCGCCAACGGACTCATCGCGAACCTCAACGCCAGCCGCGTGGCACCGCGCCGCGAGCGGAAAATTCGTTTCTTCCAGCCCGACGCTTATATCTCGGTCGATTACGAGGCGCGCCGGATCCAGATTTACCGCAAAAGCCCGCCCGCGCCCGGCGCGGCTTTCCCAACCATTTCGGCCGAACAGATCGACCTCGGCGAGGCCGATCCGTTGCGCGACGAAATCGCCGCGTTCGTGGCCAGCGTGCGCGATCGCACGCCGCCGCCGGTGACGGCCGACGACGGGTTGCGCGTGATGGAATTGAGCGAGCGGATCCGGCTCGCCATGGAATCGGCGGCCACCGGTTGATCCCGCCGCTGGCGCGCGCGAGGATAAAAGATTGGCGCAGGCCCGGCGAGGGGCCGGCGCGATAATTTTGTCGATGCGCAGGCCAACGTTTACCGATCGCTTCCGCCGGGTTGCGATCGCGCTCGCGATAGTCTTCAGTCTGGGCGCGCTGCCCGGATGCCAGAGCAACATCGCGCCGCCGCCCCCGGACGCGGCTCAGAATTCCGACGGCTCATATCCCGCTAACAATCCCGCGAACGGCCTGCCCGCGCTCAGCCTGATCGACCAACACGGCAGGCCGGTCGCGCTCGAAGCGCTCAAAGGCAAGCCGGTTCTGATCGATTTCATTTACGCGCAATGCCCGAGCGTTTGCCCGCTGCTGACCGCGCACTTCGTTCAGATCGCGCGCCTGCTTGGGCCGGAGCTCGGCTCGAAGCTGACGATGGTGTCGGTGACGATCGATCCCCGGCACGACCATCCGGCGCAACTGCTCGAATACGCCAAGACGCATCAGGCGGATTACCCCGGCTGGTTGTTCCTGACCGGAAAGCCCGCGGATATAGACGCGCTGCTCAAAGCCTACCGGCTCAAGCGCGAACGCCAGCCGGACGGCGTGATCAATCATGTGGCGACGGCGTTTCTGCTGGGCGCGGACGGCCGGCAGTTGCGCATCTATGACATCCTTCAGGCGCCGCCGCAGGCCGTGATCGCCGATGTCGATCGCGCGCTCGCCCGCGGATGACCACGGCGCGGGGCGTATGGCGCCGCCCCCGCGTATCGATCAAAATCCTCTGCCGATGCCCGCCGAACCTCCGCCGATCGTGTCCCAGCATTCCGAACCGCGCGCCCGCCGCCGTGTGATGATCGTCGCCGGCGAGGCGTCGGGCGATCTGCACGGGGCGGATTTTGCCGCCGCGCTGCTGCGCCGCGCGCCGGAGTGCGAGCTGTTCGGAATCGCGGGCGAGCGGATGCGGGCGCGCCGCGTGCGCGCGCTGGTGCGGATGGAGGATATCGCCGGGCTCGGGCTGGCCGAATTAAGTTCGACGATCGGCCGCACGGCCGGCGCTTTCCGCATGCTCAGGAAAATCCTGCGCGGCGACCCGCCCGATTTGCTGGTGCTGATCGATTACGCCGAATTCAACCTGATGCTCGCGGGCGTGGCGCGCCGCGCGGGCGTTCCCGTGCTCTACTACATCCTGCCGCAGGTATGGGCGTGGCGGCGCGGAAGAATTCGCAAGCTGGTCCGCCGCACGCGCAAGATGGCGGTGGTGTTTCCGTTCGAGGCCGACCTTTACGCGCAGGCCGGCGGCGACGTAACCTTCGTCGGCCATCCGCTGCTCGACCGCGTCGCGCCCGCCCAGGGCCGCGCGGAAACCCTTGCGCGTCATGGCCTGCCAGCCGATGCGCGGCCGCTCGCGCTATTGCCGGGCAGCCGGCGCGCCGAGGTGAGATATCTCTTGCCGGCGATGCTCGGCGCGGCGCGCATTTTGCGTGAACGCAACGGGCTCACGCCAGCAATCGCGCTCGCTCCAACTCTGGACGAAGACGATCTGCGCGCGCTGGCGCCGCCGGGCGGACTGGACGGGATGCATATTATTCGCGACGACACGTATAGTATTATTGCGGCCAGCGAACTCGCCCTGGTCGCGTCCGGGACTGCGACGCTCGAAACGGCGCTGCTCGGCATCCCGATGGTTATCGCGTACAAAATGTCATCGCTTTCCTATCAAGTGGCGCGGATGCTGGTGCATGGGGTGGAATTTATCGGCATGCCCAACATCCTCGCGGGCCGGCGAATCGTTCCGGAACTGATCCAGCGGGAAGTCACGGCGGAAAATCTGGCCGCGGCGGCAGCGCCGATGTTGTCCGAGCCGCATCGCTCCGAAACCGCCGCGGCGCTGCGGGCGGTGCGCGCGCGGCTCGGAGCGCCCGGAGCCGCCGACCGGGTCGCCGCAATGGCGCTGGAAATGCTCGGATGCTGAAGCTCCCTCCGCTCCAGCGGCGGCTGCTGAAATACGCGCGCCGGTATTTCTTTCCATACGTGGCGTTGATGTTCACGGCGATGATTCTGCTCTCCTCGACCGAGGGCGTGATCGTCGTGCTGATTCGCAACTTCACCAATCAGCTTACGGTCGCGCGCAGCGTCGCGATGCTGCCGGCGTTGTCCGCCGCGCTGCTGGGAATTTTCGTGACACGCGCGGCCGCGTCGTTCGGCGCGGATTATCTGGAAAGCTACGTGGTTCAGAAAATCACCGTGGATTTGCGCGACGAGCTGAACGAAGCCCTGCAGAATCAGTCGCTTTCATTTTTCAACCGCACCCCGACCGGCGTGATGCTGTCGCGGGTGATCAACGACGTTCAGGTCGTCGCCGTTCAGGGCGTCGACAGCCTCTTTTCCGTGTTTGGCGACAGCACGCGGCTGGTCGCCGTGATGGCGGGCGCTTTCTACGTTGATTGGCGGTTCACTCTGATCGCGATCGCGGTGTTTCCCGCGGCCGTGCTTCCCGTCGTACGGTTTTCGCAAGGGATGCGGCGCATGACGAAGGACGCGCAGCGCCAGCTCAGCGGGCTGACGGTTCTGTTGCAAGAAACGTATCAGGGCAATCGCGTCGTCAAGGCGTTCGGCATGGAGGACTACGAGCGCGTTCGCTTCAAGAAAGAACTGCGCCGGCTGTTCCGAATCCAGATGCGCGTCGCGCGCATCAAATCGATCACCGGGCCGACGATGGAAGTGATGGGCGCGTTCGCGATCGTTGCGGTAATCTGGTGGGGCGCGCACGCGGTGATTGCGGGTTCGCGCACGCCCGGCGTGTTCCTGTCGTTCATCGGCGCGATGCTGCTGCTGTACCGGCCGTTCAAGAGCCTCACTCGCACGAACAACAACATCCAGGCCGGCTTCGCCGCGGCCGAACGGGTCTTCCAGATGATGGACGAGCCGTCGGACGTGCCGGAGGCGCCCGATCCGGTCGTTATTCCTCCCGGCATGCATACCGTCGCGCTCGAGCACGCCAGCTTTCGGTACGGCGACGAGTGGGTGCTGGAGGACGTCAATCTCGAAATCGGCGCGGGCAAGGTGGTCGCTTTGGTCGGGATGAGCGGAGCGGGCAAATCCACGATCGCCGATTTGATTCCGCGCTTTTACGACGTGCAGCGCGGCCGCGTCACGATCGATGGCGTTGACGTTCGGCAATGCTCGATCGCGTCGTTGCGGTCGCAGATTGGTCTTGTGACCCAACATACATTTCTCTTCAACGACACCGTGCGCGCGAATATCGCATACGGCGCGGCCGACAAATCGCTCGAAGACGTAATCGCCGCGGCGCGGGCCGCCAACGCGCACAATTTCATCATGCGTCTGCCGCAGGGCTACGACACCCTGATCGGAGAGCTGGGCGTCCGGCTCTCGGGCGGCGAGCGCCAGCGGCTGGCGATCGCGCGGGCGTTGCTGAAAAACGCTCCCATCCTGATTCTCGACGAGGCGACCTCATCGCTCGATTCCGACTCGGAACGGCAAGTGCAGGAGGCGCTCGAGCATCTCATCGAAAACCGCACGACGCTGGTGATCGCGCATCGGCTTTCCACGGTGCGCCGCGCCGATCAAATCGTCGTGCTGGCGCGCGGGCGTATCGTCGAGACCGGCACGCACGATCAGTTGATAGCGCTTGGCCGCGAATACAGCCGCTTGCACGGCCTCCAATTCCATGACGCGCCGGAACTGGGCGGGGCCGGCGGGATCGGAAATTGAGCGCCGCGCCGCACGCCGCCCGTCCGCCGGTGGGCATCTCCGCGGGCCTGCTCGAAACCCTCTATCGCACGCTCTGGTACCCGGCGTTGCCGTTCGCGCTTTTGGCCGCGGGCGGTTCGCGCGGTCCCGATCGCCGCGAGCGGCTGGGCCGCCCGCCGATTGCCATAACGGGCGCCGCCCGGCGGGTTTGGATGCATGCGGCTTCGGTCGGCGAAATCGAAGCCATACGGCCGCTGGCGCGCGGAATGCGCGAACGATTTCCAGAATTCGAGCTGGTGGTGACGGCGATGACGGCCGCCGGCCGCGACGCCGCGCGCCGCCGGATTCCAGGCGCCGCGGCGTGCCTGCTGGCTCCGCTGGATTGTCCCGCGGCGTTGCGCGGCTTTCTCGCCCGTGTAAGGCCGGAAATCGTGCTGCTCGCCGAAACCGAACTGTGGCCTAATCTGATCGGCGAAGCGTCCCGCGCCGGCGCGCGGGTTGGAATCGTGAACGGGCGCCTGTCGGAGCGTTCGCTGCGCCGCTACAAGCTCGTTTACGGGCTTATCGCCGCCGCGCTCGGACGGCTCGAAATCGCGCTGGTTCAAAGCCGCGAAGACGCGGATCGTTTTGTCGCGCTCGGCGCGCCCGCCGGGATCGTCGCGATCACCGGCAATACCAAGTTCGATCCGGGCGATACTCCGGCGCCGCCGCGGCTCGCGTTGCGTAATTTCGCCGGCGGACGGCCGCTGCTGATCGCCGGCTCGACCGCGCCCGGAGAGGAGCGCATGAGCCTGACGGCGTACGATAACCTGCGCGATCGCTTTCCCGGATTGGCGCTGGCGTTGGCGCCGCGCCATCTCGATCGCGCCGGCGAAGTCGCGGCCGAAATTCAAGCGGCCGGTTTCAGGTACGTGCGGGCGAGCGAGCTGCCCCCCGCGGATTACGATCCGTTGTCGCTCGATCTCAAGTTTCGCGATGCGTCCGTGCTGCTGCTCGATACGATGGGGGAACTGCGCTCGCTTTATGGATGCGCCGCGGTCGCTTTCGTCGGCGGCAGCATCGCGCCGCCGCGCGGCGGACAGAACCTTGCCGAGCCGGCGGCGGCGGGAGTGCCGGTAATTTTTGGTCCGCACTATGAAAATCAGCGCCAGGTTGGCGATGCGCTGTTGAACGCCGGCGGCGCCCGGGTGATCGAAGGCGCCGCGGAGATGGAAATCGTCTGCGGCGAATGGCTTGCCGACGGCGCCGCGCGCCACGCGGCCGGCGCCCGCGCGCGTGCGGCGTTTGCCAGCCTCGCCGGCGGCGCAATCGCCACGCTCGACCATCTAACCCCGGTTTTCCGGAATATATGAACGCGCGCGACGCCGGCCGCCGTCCATTCATGGAGCGGTTGTGGCGGACGCCGATTCCGCCGCCTCTGGTTCCTCTGTGGGGCGCTTTGGCCGCCGCTTCCTTCGCGTACGAGTCCGCGCTGGCGGCGCGCGCGCGATTTTGGAAGACCCGTTCGGCGCGGTCGGCGATTCCGATATTAAGCGTCGGCAATCTCACGGTCGGCGGAAATGGCAAAACGCCCTTTGCGCTTTATCTGGGGAACCTGCTGCGCGCGCGCGGATGGCGAATCGCGATTCTCAGCCGTGGTTTCGGCGGGCGGCTTTCGCGCCGCGGCCGAGCGGCGATGGTCGCGGACGGCGGACGAATTTTCGCGTCCGCCGCGGAGGCGGGCGACGAACCCGTGATGATGGCGCATCGCTTCGCCGGTCCGATCGCGATTGCGCGGCGCCGGATCGACGGCGTGCGCCTGCTGGCCGCGCATGGCGCGCTCGATGCGATAATCCTTGACGACGGGTTCCAGCATCTCGGGCTCGCCCGCGAGCTTGATTTGGTTCTGATCGATGAGTCGCGAGGGTTCGGCAACGGCTGGGTGCTGCCGGCGGGGCCGATGCGCGAGCCGGCGGGCGCACTCGTCCGGGCCGACGCTATCGTTTATGTCCAACGTCCGGGTGAAGCGCCTGCGCGGCGTGTGCCCGCGCCCGCTTCGCACGGCATTCCAGCTTTTCACGCAAGGCTTTGCCCGCGCGCGCTCATTCAATCCGGCGGCGGATGGCGCGAGGCGCCACTGAACCTGGCTGGCCGCCGCGTCGTCGCGGTCAGCGGACTCGCCGATCCCGACGGCTTTCGGAGGACGCTTGAAGCCGAAGGCGCGATCGTCGCGGCGAACCTGGCGTTTCCGGACCATCACGAATATTCGGATGCGGATTGGAGCGCGATCGCGAACGCCGCGCGAGATGCGCGCGCGGACGCGGTGATCGTGACAACGAAAGACCTGGTTAAAATCGAGCGCTTTGCCGCCGCGCCCACGCCGCTGTACGCTCTGGAGCTTGGAGTCGCGCTTGAGCCTGGCGACGAAGCGCGGCTGCTCGCGCTCGCCGAAGCGCGGATGCGCGGCAAATGCGCGGCGCATCAGGATTAGCATGGCGCGCGCAACGGAGGTTATCTAAATGGCGATTAGCCGGGATTTGCTCGATATTTTGGCTTGTCCCAAATGCAAGGGCGTTATTCATCTGACCGATGCCGGCGACGGCCTGGTGTGCGACGCATGCCGCTTGCGCTATCCAATTCGCGAAGACATCCCGATCATGCTGATCGACGAAGCCGAGACAATCGGATAACGCGCCGGCTTCGCGCGCAAACGCCTTCTCACGATGCCGGCCTCCGCTATGCGCTGGATTCGCGGTTCGCTGGGCGATCCCGGTCCGGATTTCCCGCATTTCGGAATGGGGCGCAGATTGCTTTATATCCGGCGCGATCTGGCCGCTCACGCGCCGGCAATTTTCGTAGCGTTAGACGATCGACATCCGCTATCGGCGATCGGAAAGGGTAATCGGTCGAGCGGGTTCCTCATTCATCCGCAAGGCGCGCCCGAGATGTTCGTGCGCTACGGACGCCGCGGCGGCATGGCGCGATATGTTCTGGATGACGTCTATTTCGGGCAGGTTGCGCGGCCCGTGCGCGAGTTGACGGTTACGGCGGAAGCGCGGATGCGCGGAATCGCGGTCGCCGAGCCGCTGGGCGCGATGGTTGAAGCGATCGCGCCGGGCTTGTATCGCGGAGCCTTTTTGACCAGGCCGATGAGCGGATTTACGCTGTGGGAATTTATTTGCGCTGACGACGATCCGAGCGCGCGCACACATGTCGCACGGCAGGCGCGTCGCGCGATCGATGTCATGCATCGGATGGGCCTGTTCCACGCCGATCTGAACCTGCACAATCTTTTCGTTTCTACGGCGAGCGACGACCTGCCGGTCTTCATTCTCGATCTCGACAAGGCGCGGCTTTTTACCGAACCGGTTTCGGCGTCGCGGCGGCGCGCGAATTTAGCGCGATTGTCGCGCTCGATCAGAAAACTCGATCCGTCAGGCGAGCGAATCGAGGCCTCATTGCGGACGATTCTGACCGGCAGATGACTGCTTCGGGCAATAACTGATTGAACGAGGATGGGCGAGCGGCGCGCGTTTCAAACCGCCGCGAAAAGTCTTCAACTCCAGTCCAGGACGCCGCGCCGCCATGCGTAGGCGAGGCCGACAAACAGGATGGCGATATAAACCAGCGCTTCGACAAAGCCGAACATCCCCAGCGAACGCAATTCCGCCGCCCATGGATAGAGGAAAACAACTTCAACGTCGAAGACGAGGAACAGGAGCGCGGTCAGATAAAATCGGACAGAAAATCGGCCCCATGCGCTGCCGCTGGGCGGATTGCCGCACTCGAAAGCCTCGCCCTTGACGCTCGTATGCGGCGGCCTTGGTCCGATTAGCCGATTGATCGTGACCATCGTGAGCACGATTAACCCGACCAAGCCGATCGTAACCGCGATTGGAAACCAGGTGGTGAGTCCGTAATTCATCGCTTGCTTGCGTTTTCAATGCCAACAATAACACTTGTACCAGAGGTCGACGCCGATGCGAAGGGCGCGCATTTTCCATTGAACGATATCGTCAAGCTCAGAATCCCTTGGGGGTTGCCAGTCGCGGGGCCGGAGGAGGTGCGAAGCATATGAGCGGACTGGCGTCCTTACTAATTTTTCTGCTCGCATCTTTGGCCGCCGGTGTAATTGGCGTCTTTTTCACCAATCCCGCTCTGCCGACGTGGTACGCGGGATTGCGGAAACCACGATGGACGCCTCCGAACGCGCTCTTCGGCCCGGTCTGGACAGTGCTGTACGTCATGATCGCGGTCGCCGGTTGGCTCGCGTGGCGAAATCGCGGCCATGCCGATGCACGCGCGCCGATGGCAATTTTTATCGCGCAGCTTTTCCTCAACGCCGCCTGGGCTGTGATTTTTTTCGGAGCGCGGCGAATTGGGTTGGCTTTTATCGATATTATCCTGCTCTGGATTGCAATTTTGGGGTGTGTCGCGGAATTTTCACGTGTGAGCGTCGCGTCGGCCGTTCTGATGACGCCATATTTGGCGTGGGTTGGCTACGCCGCGGCGCTTAATTACGCGATCTGGCGCCTGAATCTCTGAATGTTCACGAATTTTGTCGATTGGCGTTTGCGCCAAAATCCACGCGGAATTCGACTTGCTTTAGCCGCGAGCGTGATTTGAATTGGTCGGATGGCGCTCTCTGTCGATGAACGAGTCGGAGCCGCGGCGAATTCAAAAAGGCTCCGCGAAGTTAACTCGTATCTGATTTTCGCCAGCTACCTTGCGCTGGCATTCGCATTCTTCGGGCGCGGATTGATCGACGGTTTCACCGCGAAGCAATTCGGCTTTTCCAATGATCCGGACCTCCTGGGCTGGATGTTCGTGTGGTGGCCGCGCGCAATCGAACATCATATCAATCCATTCCTGACACGCGCGTATTGGGCGCCGGCGGGCTTCAATCTGACCTGGACGACCAGCGTGCCGCTGCTCGCGATAATCGCCACGCCGATCACGATGGCGTTCGGGCCGATCGCGTCGTTGAATGCGTTGTGCCTTTTGAGCGTCGCGCTCGCGGCATATTCAGGGTTTCTCCTCTGCCGGTATCTAACCGGCGATTGGCGGGCGGCATTGATGGGCGGGTTCATCTTTGGATTCAGCCCGTACATGCTCGGGTCGCTGAGCTTCGGCCGGCTCCATCTGCTTTCGGTATGGCCGATTCCGCTGGTTGTTCTCGCCTCGGTCAAGCGATGGCGTTCCGAATTGAGCGCCATCGCCTATGGCGCGATTGTCGCCGCGCTTCTGGCAATTGAATTTTATTGCAGCCTCGAAATTGCCGGCACGATGACGATGTTTGGCGGCCTCGCTCTATTGTTGGCGTGGAGTTGCGGCGTCGAAGGCGGCACGAGGGCTTTTCTCAGAGTGGCGTTGCCGGCGGGAGTTGGATTTGTGTGCGGTCTCGCTGCCGCGAGTCCACTTATTTATTACTTCTATTTCGGGCCGCATCCCGTTAGCGGAGTTATCTGGCCGGAATCGATGGTCGCCGGAGATTTCTTGAACCTTTTCGTCCCCACCATCGCGAACGAATTCGGTGAAATTCCGGCTTTGATGAAAATTTCGGGCCATTTCAATCATGGCCTGCTGGCTGAGGCGTTGGTTTGGATTCCTCTGCCGCTGTTGCCAATCGCTTTTTTATATGCGCGGCGGCATTGGCGCGAGCAGGCCGGCAGGTACCTGTTCGACCAGCTCGTGATGATCGCCGTGCTGTCGCTTGGTCCGATACTGATGGTTCGCGGCCATGAAACGACAATCGGACTGCCGGGCAATATCCTCTCTGCAACGCCTTTGGCTAACTGCGGTCCGGCGCGTTTGTCGTTATACACGCTCCTTCTGCTCGCGATTATGGCCTCGCGATGGCTGGTCGAATCCGCGGCGTCGGCGCGAACCAAGGCGTGGTCGATGGCGGCGGTCGCGATTTTCATGACGCCCAATCTCTCCGCATCGACTTGGGTGCGTCCGGTTTTCCTGCCGCGATTTTATCGGGATGGCGTCTATCGCTCGTACCTGAAGCGCGGCGAGACCGATCTGATCCTGCCTGTGATGTACCGCGACGAAACGATGCTCGCGCAGGCGCGGGCCGCGATGTACTTCAACCTGGCCGATGGATTCGGTCCGTGGCCGCGGCAGGTCGAGGCCTGGCCAATCTTGGACGGCCTTGCGCTAGAGACCTGGATGCCCGAGGGGCCGCGGCAATTCTCGGCGTTTCTTGAGGACAAACAAGTACGCCACGTTTTGATCGACGATCGCCTGATGGCGGATTGGAAGCCGATCGTTTCCCGCATGTGCGCGTCCAGCGAAGACGTCGCAGGGGTGACGATCGTCAGTCCCAATCCTCAATGGACGCCATCGCCGCTGCCGCCGATGCTCGAGATGCGCAAGCGTTTCGACGATATTCGCATTTACCGCCTGATTATTTTGATCGAGAATTATCTTTCCCGCGGCGGCGATCCCTTGCGCCTGAACGCGATCGACGCGGTAAAGCTTGGGCTTATTCCGGCCGGCGAGGTGGTCGGGCCGCCGTTCGCGACGCCGCTCGCCGATCGCTACCATCTCGGGATTCGCGGTTTCAGCCAAAACAAAATCGAAATTCAATTGCTTGCGTACAGCGCCGACGCCGGCGGGATTATCGAGCGGTTGCGCGCGACCGCGCGGACGGCGGATTTCCATCTCGAACGAGCCGCGACCGGCCATCCGGCGATTGGAAAACTTACGCTGATTTTCGACCGCGCGGGCCTTGGCCGAGCCGCCGTAATTTCGCAACAGGCGTTGCGGGAGATTCCGCCGTTGCCGGCTGAATGTTCGGACGCCGGAACAAAAACCCTTCCCGCTTCGTCAACTCGCGGCTAATATCTGTCGACTGTGGGTTAGC
>JAJZAI010000070.1 GCA_021799495.1 Deltaproteobacteria bacterium | reverse complement strand
GATCGAAAACCGCCGCGCGCGGATCAGGCGATACCGGCGTCGGGCGACGGAAGCATCGGCGGCGTTCGATCGGCGTCGTCGCGCCGCAATTTGCGATGGCACAGATAAATCAGGACCGGCTGCAGGACGCGGGTCAGCAGCATGATCGCGACCGCGCCGCCGATTACGACTATCGCCAGCGGACGCTGCGTTTGCGCGCCGATTCGCGTCGATAACGCGGCCGGCAGCAGGCCGACGCCGTCAACCAGCGCGGTCATGATGATTGCGCGGAAGCGCCGGTCGGAGCCCATGATGATCGCTTCCTTGAACGGATGGCCTTCTTCCCACAATTCGCGGATATAGAAGCTCAGCAGGATGCCGTCCATCACGGCGATGCCGAAGATCGAAATAAAACCGACCGCCGCGGAGACGCTGAACGGCGTGCCGGTGACATAGAGTCCGATAATGCCGCCCACGCAGGCGACCGGCACCTGCGTCATGATGATGAACGTGTCGATTAGCGAGGTGGTCGCGCCATAGAGCACGCCCGTAATCAGCAACAGCGCGATCGGCACGACCAGCCTCAGGCGTTGATTCGCGCGCTGCAATTCCTGGTATTCGCCGGCCCATTCAAGATGCACTCCGGCGGGAATTTTGACTTCGCGGGCGACGGCGGCCTGCGCGGCGTTAACCGCCGTCTGGAAATCGCGGCCGCGCACCGCAAACCGCACCGGCACATACCGCTGCAGCTCCTCGCGATAAATGAACGATGCGCCTTCGGCGGTGTCGATCTTCGCGATCTGTCCAAGCGGCACATAGCCGCCGCCCGGAACCGCCACGCGGATTTGACGGATCGCGTCAAGACTGGTCCGGTACTGTTTCTTCCAGCGCACAACGAGATTGAAACTACGGTCGCCCTGCAGCACCTGGGTCGCGGCCTGCCCGCCGATCGCCGCCTGCACGACCGCGTTGACGTCGCCAACATTCAGCCCGTAGCGCGCGCAGATCGCGCGGTCCGGCGTGATCACCACGTTCGGCTGGCCCAGCGATCGATACACGGCGAGATCGACGATGCCTGGAACTTCGCTCATCGCGCGCATCACGCCGCTCGCGACGCCCTCATCAACCGCCAGGTCGCGCCCGAAAATCTTGACCGAATTCGTACCCTTGACGCCGGAGAGCGCCTCATCAACATTGTCCTCGATATTCTGGGAATAGCCGAAACTCACCGCCGGGAACTGCCGGCGCAGCCGATCGTCCATCTGCTGCACCAGTTCCGGTTTGGTCAAACCACTCGGCCATTGCGATTCCGGCGTCAGATCGACGCTGAATTCGATATTGAAGAAACCGGTCGTTTCGGTTCCGTCGTCGGGCCGGCCAAGCTGCGAAACCACGTTCGTAACTTCCGGAAACGACAGGAACGCCGCGCGCATCCGGTTCGCCAGCAACGCTCCGTGGTCGAGCGAAATGGTGAGCGGCATGGTCGCCCGCGCCCAGATATTGCCTTCTTCGAGTTTGGGCAGAAATTCTCCGCCCAGTCTCGGAAAGAGCGACAACCCGGCCCCTACCGCGATCAAAAGCACCGCCAGCGTGAGCCGCGGCCAGTTCATCACGCGCACGAAAATCCAATGATAGGCGCGCCTGAAACCTTCCCAAATGATGTTCCGGGTTTCGCGCATTTCGCGCGGCAGCAGATAGTACGACAAAACCGGCGAGAGCGTGACCGCGAGCAGAATCGCCGTGCCGAGCGCATACGCATAGGTGTGCGACATCGGCGAGAAAATCGCGCCCTCGACGCCGCGCATCGTGAACAGCGGCAAAAACGCGATCACGAAGATCAGCGTCGAGAACAGCATCGGCCCGCCGACTTCCTGCGCCGCACGGAGAATCCGGTTGCGCTTGGTCATCGACGCGGGAGCCGCGCCGGTCAGATTGCGATGGATATTCTCCATCACGATCACGGTCGAATCGATGATGATTCCGAAGTCGATCGCGCCGAGCGAAATCAGGTTGGCCGGCGTGCGCCCGAAATACATCAGGGCGAACGCTCCGCACAGCGCGAGCGGAATGTTGATCGCCGCGATTATCGCGGCGCGCAGATTGCCGAGAAAAAACAGCAGGACCAGAAACACCAGCGCCATGCCGACAGTCAGATTATCGAGCACGGTGCGCAGCGTCACGTGAACCAGATTGATGCGATCGTAGTAGGGAACGATCTTGTAATCGCGCGGCATCAGCCCGGACGAGTTGAGCTGGGCGACTTTGCGCTCCACGCCCCGGACCGTCTCGACCGTGTTCCCGTACTTGCGCATCAGCACGATACCTTCAGTCACTTCGTCATTCTGGTTCATGCCCACCACGCCGAGGCGCGGCGCGTATCCGACGGCCACGTCCGCGACGTTTCCGACCGAAATCGGCGCGGCGCCGGAGGCGGAAAGAACGATGTTGCGAATGTCGTCGAGCGAATGGACGAAACCGATGCCGCGGACGTCGAAGGCCTGTTCGCCGACCGTCAGGTAATTGCCGCCGGCGTTGTTGTTGGCGTTGGCGATCGAATTAATCAATGTCGAAAGCGACAGCCGGTAGTAATCCAGCTTCTGCGGATCGACATCGACGTGATATTCCTTCGTCAACCCGCCGAAGGTGCTGACGCCGATCACGCCCGGCACGGTCTGAAGCTGGCGGGCGGCGACCCAGTCGTTGATTTCCTTCTCCGCGATCAAATCATGCTGTGGACTCTCGACGGTGTAGCGGTAGACTTCGCCGATCGGGTTCTCCGGCGAAATTCCCGGAACGACGCCGGCCGGCAACGTCACAAAAGGGAGCGAATTGATTACTTCTTCCCGATCCCAGTAGTAATCGGTGTTCCAGCCGAAATAGCAGCGGATATCGGACAGGCCGAACAGGGAGATCGAATCCATCCGTTCCAATCCGCGCGAGGTGCTGAGACCGTATTCGAGCGGAACCGTGACGATTCGCTCGACCTCCTCCGCGCTCAATCCGGTCGGCAGGGTCAACACTTCGACCAGCGGCTGGACGGGATCGGGGTAGGCTTCAATATCAAGTTGAGTGAACGCGAACAGGCCAAGCGCGAGCAGCACCAGCGCGCCGCCGATCACGACGATACGCTGGCTCATCGCCAGCCCCATCAACGCGCGAATCATCGCCGCAACCCCGCCGCGACCATCATGAGCTTTCGCCGTTGGCCCGATGCCACAGCGCGTTCATCTGAATCGACTCCATCGTAACCACGCGCTCGCCCGCGCCGAGTCCGGACACGACCCTGGCGTATCCTTTTTCCTTCCAGCCCGCGATCTCGACGCGCCTGCGGGTGAAATGGCTATTTCCGAGCGCGACGTAAACGAAGTAATCGTTGGTGTCGAAAACCAGCGCCTCGACCGGGACGATCAGCGCCCGGCCCGGATCGGTCGCGATCGTGACGCGGGCGAGCATCTGCGGTTTGAGCCTGCCGCCCGGATTGCGCACTGCGCAGCGGATTTGCAGCGTATGGGTATCGGCGCTGATATCGGGGCTGATTCGCGCAATCACGCCGTCGAAACCCTGATCGGGGTAGGCGGTCGTCACCGCGCGCATCGTCTGTCCGAGATGAATGCGCGCAAGGTCGGTCTCGTAGATATTCGCGACGATCCAGACCTGTTCGAGCGTGCCAAGCGTGTACAGCACGTCGCCGGGATTTACCGCCGAGCCGCGCACCGCTTTGTTGTCAAGCACGGTTCCGCTGATTGGCGCGCGCATCCAGACCGTCGGGCTTGGCACCCGAATCGCCGCGATATCCGCCTCGCTCATCCCCAGCAATTCGAGCTTGCGGCGCGCCGCATCGACCATCGATTGCGCCATCTCCGCGGCGCTCCCGCCGCCGCCCGCCGCCAGGCCGGCGCCGTTCACGCGGCTCACCCGCGCGGTATCGCCGGCCTGCAGATATTCGGCTTCCGCGGTCATGAAGTCCGGGCTGTAAAGCGCGGCGATCGGTTCTCCGCGGCGGACTTCGTCCCACTGCGAGACCCGGGTCGCCTCGATTCTGCCGGCCACCCGTGAAACGATCGTGGCGACGCGCCGGTCGTCAAACTCGACCTGGCCGTTGGCTTCGAGATTGCCGGACAGTTCGACCTCGCGCACTTCCGCCGTGGCCATCCCGGGCAGCCCGCCGCGCAACTCCAGAAACGGCTGCTGGCCCGCCTGCGCCACCATCACCGGCGCCGCCGGCGGCGCCGTCGTCGTCGTGGATGCGCGACTGGGTCTCGGCCCGCCGCATCCACACAACCCAACCAGCAACATCAGCGCCGCGACGATCGCGCGCGCGGCGAGACGCCATCCGTTCTGAAATTTTCGATCCCTTGCGATCATTTGATTCAACGCGAAAGTGGTTCGCCGATAGCCTGTTCAAGCGCGACTTCGGCCGCCAGAAACTGGTTGATCGACTGCAGGTAAGCAACGCGCGCGTTGTAGGCGTTTTGCAGGGCCGCGGCCAGCGTGACGAAATCGATCTTGCCCGCCTGGTAGGCGATCAACGCAACGCGGAAATTCTGGCGCGCCAGCGGAATCAGCGTATCGCGCTCGACCGCGGCCGCGCGATAGCTGGTTTGCGCGCTGCGATAGAGCGTCGTGACCATCGCCGCGGTCGAATTCCGTACCGACATCTGGTTCTCCCGAGCCGCTTCGAGGTCGTAGTTGGCGCGGGTCACGTCCTCGCGCTGCTTGATCCAGAAGAAAATCGGCAGATTGATCGAGACGAAAATCGAATGGTCCTGCAGGGCCGTTGCGATCGGAGCCGCCGACGCATACAGAAAATGATCGAATTCGTAGCCCACCGTATAGTTCGGCAGGTATTCCATTTTGGCCAGCGCCAGCGCGGTTTGATTGTTCTTCTCGGTCAGGGCCGCTTCGAGAATTTCCTGCCGGACGCGCGCCGCCAGATCGATCAGCCGGTCCAACGGCGCATCGAGCGCGGCGGGCTTCAGATTTTCGTCGAGCGCCAACGGCGCGTCCGGCTCGCGATAAAGCAACTGGTTCAGATTCGTGCGATCGTTGGCCCGCGCCGATCGCAACTGATCCTGGGCCAGCCGTTGGTTCGTCAAATCGAATTCCGCGCTGATAAAGTCCGTCTGCGTGACCTGATTCGCCGAATAGGCGATCTGGGTCACTTTCAATACCTGGCCGAGGCTCGCCAGCAATTCCTGCCCGACCTGCCACAGCTCGTCGTCCAGCACCGCCTGATAGTAGGCGGCCTCGACCTGGGCGCGCAGGTCGCGAACGGCGGCCGCGTAGGAAAACCGCGCAATCTCGGCGGTGCGCCGCGCCTGATCGGCCTGCAGCAGCGCTTCTCCCGGAAACTGGAACGATTGCGACACGGCGTAGCTCTGCTCGGTCGCGCCGGTGAACGGGTTCTTCGGACTGTCAACGTTGAGATAGGTGACAATCGGATCGGCGGGCGCGTAGTTCTGCTTGATTGAATGGACCGCGGCCATCCATTGCGCCCGCATCGATTTCACCTGAGGATTCATCTCAACCGCGATTTCGACCAGTTGCTGCGCCCCCAGCGCCTGATCGGCCCGCACAGGATGGCACGGCAGACTGACAACGGTTGTCGCCACCGCGATCAAAAGCGTCAGCGTCGCTCGCTTCATGCCCCTCTGCCTCCGCATTCTCGGCCAGCGTCGCGGCTGGCGCTTTCCCATGCGCTTCGGCCGCGTCAGCGTTAACGAATCATTAAACCCTTCCGTTTCCGTTAGCGAAAGTGGGAATCCTTAAATTAGCCTAGATTTCATCTTTTGCCGTACGCGGCTGCGCGCGTCCGAACACGAAATCTGATTGAACCCCATGAAAAAAACCGGCGGCCTGCACACAGCAGGCCGCCGGTTTTCACTCAAGCGCTTGCGGCGCAAGATTGCCTCGCGCCGCCCGATTGACGCGCTCGGTCAGTGCGACATCTTCATGCCGCCCATCGAGTCGCCGCCCGGCTGGGATCCGCCAGACGACGGCGCGGGAGCGCTCGGCGCGCCCGTATCGCCAGATGCGCTCGCCTCGGTGTCCTTGTAATTGTGCTGCAAATAACGGAGGTACACGACGACCTGCCAGCGCGCCTTCGAGGACATCGCGTCATCGTACGAAGGCATCCAGATACCGCCGTTGCGAATATAGCCGTAAATATATCCGTCGGGCAGATTCTTGCTGACGCCGGTCATCAGATTCGCGGGCTTGTGCTGCAGCAGATGCACCACCGAACCGTTGCCGATTCCGGTAACGCCGTGGCACGGCGAGCAATTGGCCAAGAACAGACCGTGGCCGCGCTGCAGATTTTCCGGCGTTTCAGTGAGCGGATTGTGCATCCGGACGGTCATCGCCTCAAGCTTCATCGGCGGCGGCGCTTCCGCGTCGATACCGGGCAGATTCGCCGGTTGTCCCGGATGGATATTGTAATGAATGCCGTCAACCGGCAGGACGCCGTCCGGCATGTCGCGCGGGGGTTCCGAAAGCGGCTGCACGGCCGCGCCCCGGTACATGTCGATGCTCCACGGAAAGGCGCGGGCCGGAGCCGGCGCTATCGCCAACGAAGCGATCGCGCCCGCCGCAACCGCAAACGCGCCGCGCTTGATTCCTCGCACGAAATTCACCACTCGTCGATCCATCTGCGTTCGTATCCCGTCTTCAGGCGCCGGGCGAACCGCTTCGCCCTTCCGCTTCAGCGCGACACCATATCGCGAGCCGCGCCTTCGGGGCAATCGCCAAGGATGCGCCTGCGCGCGGACCGCCTTCCGGAGGCGATCGCGATTCCCGAAGAAGTTAAAGTTACACTTTCAATTCAACCCGGCGCGGGCGCTCGTTCCGGTTTGTCTCACCTTAAGCGCCGGTAATCTCTCAAACGAACAGAGTTTAGCGCGGCTTCTAATGAAAGCCAAACGATCGCGGCCCTCCCGGCGGCCGAATCGAAAAAAACGCGTGCGGCGAATCGATACGCCGGTCAAATCGAATCCGCTGACGCCGCGATCGTGGACGCGCTGGCCGCAGGTTTCGGCGCCACGCAGGCGAAACTGGCCGCCGCGCCGACCAGCGCGATCGCCGAACAGAGTTCGAAACCTTCGGTATAGCTACCGGTGACGTCGGTGATTCTGCCGACTATCAGCGGACCGGCGAACAGCCCGAACGTCAAAATCAATCCAAGCCATCCGAACAGGGTGCCGAAGCGCTTCAGCCCCAAAGTTTCCGACAGGACCAGCGGCGCGAGCGCGACCGGCGACGCTCCGGCCAGGCCCGCCCAAATGATCCAGACTACGATCAGCCGCCGGTCTTGCGCGCCCAGCAATATGAACACGCCGGCCGCAATCATCAGGAAGCTGACGCCGAGCGCGTTTTTGCCGCCAATCCGATCCGCCATCGCGCCGAACGAAGGCTTGCCGATCGCCGCCATCCCGAGCACGACGCTTACGACCAGCGCCGAAGAACGCTCCGTGTAACCATACCCTTCAAGAAACGCTACGAGATGCAGGAAGGTGCCGCCGATCGCCAGTCCGAAGGCGAGTTCGGCGATCACCAGCATCCAGAAAGCGCGCGTCGCCAGCGCCTCGCCGATTTCCAGGCCCGGCAGATCGCGCGCCGACTCGGCGACCGATTTCGCTTCGCCGCCGGACGGCCGCGTGCGCGCCACGATCAGCAGCAGCGGCAGCACCAGCGCCAGCACGGGAATCGCGAGAAACAAATAAGCGGCGCGCCAGCCGTGCAGCGAGATGATGTATCCGCAAACGAACGACATCGCCATTCCGCCCGATTCCATCCCGGCCGTCGCCAGTCCGAGCGCGGCGCCGCGCCGATCGCCGAACCAGTTGGCGATAATCAGCGAGGCGGGCAGGAGCGTGGACGCGCCCAAGCCGAGTCCCAGGATTGCCACCGCGAAAACCAGGGCGTCGAAGGTATGCGCGCGGCTGGCGGCGAACAACCCGACGCCCGCCAGCGCGGAGCCGACGCCCATCACGAAACGCGCCTCGATTCGATCCAGCAGCCATCCCGCCAGTGGTCCCGCGATTCCGACCGACAGCGAGAGCACCGCGGCAATCCATGAGACGCGCTCGTGGCTCCAGTGAAACGATTTAAGCAAGGCGCCGAGAAACACCGGCGACGTGTTGTAGCCTCCGCCCCACAGGAAAAACAGTGAGACGAACATCGCGATCGCGATGATCCATGCCTGCCGGTCCCGATTCTCCATAGTGGCTCTCCCCCGCGCGAACCGCATCCCCGACGCATTCGCGCAAGAAGCGAACTAACCTGAATCGCGTCCGGCTTCAATCGCGCGGTGCGGATCGAATCGATTCGCCGCGGGCTCCAAACGCGGGCATCGGCGGTATGCGGAGCGGCGGTTGCTTTGGTTTCGCGTCGAAAAAAAACGGCGCGGAGCGATACGATCGCTCCGCGCCGGCGGATTGTCGGATTGGACTTGCCGCGCTCGCTCAGGCAGCGGCCTGACGCGCGAGCGGCTCGGCGCGGAATTCGAGACCGCGCGAATTCGCGCCGACGGTCACACGCGATCCGTCGCGAATCTCGCCCAGCAGAAGCTTGCGGCCGAGCGCCGTCTCCAGTTCCCGCTGGATCATCCGCTTGAGCGGACGCGCGCCATAAACCGGGTCGTAGCCCTTTTCGGCGAGATAATCCCGGGCCGCGTCGCTGAGCGCGAGCTCGATCTTGCGCTCTTCGAGCCGCTTGCGCAGCCGTTCAAGCTGAACGTCAACAATCTTGCGCAACTGCTCCCGCGCCAGCGGATGGAACACCACGATCTCGTCCACCCGGTTCAGAAACTCGGGCCGGAAGCTTTGCCGCAGCACCTCGAGGCACTGCTCCTTCATCTTTTCGTAATCCTGGCCCTTGAACGACAGAATCAACTGGCCCGCGATATTCGAGGTCATGATGACGACGGTATTGCGAAAATCCACCGTGCGGCCATGACCGTCCGTCAGGCGGCCGTCGTCCAGCAGTTGCAGCATCACGTTGAAGACGTCGTGATGCGCCTTCTCGATTTCGTCGAACAGAATCACCGAGTACGGCCGGCGGCGGACGGCTTCGGTCAACTGGCCGCCCTCGTCGTAGCCGACATATCCCGGAGGCGCGCCGATCAGGCGCGATACGGTGTGCTTCTCCATGTATTCCGACATGTCGATTCGCACCATCGCGCCCTCGTCGTCGAACAGAAACTCCGCGAGCGCGCGCGCCAGCTCGGTTTTGCCCACGCCGGTCGGCCCAAGGAAGATGAACGAACCGATCGGCCGGTTGGGATCCTGCAGTCCCGCCCGCGCGCGAATCACGGCGTCGGCGACCGCGGAAACCGCCTCGTCCTGGCCAATCACGCGCTTGTGCAGATGCTCCTCAAGATGCGCGAGCTTCTGCACTTCGCCTTCCATCAGGCGCGAGACCGGAATTCCGGTCCAGCGGGCGACGACTTCGGCGATATCCTCCTCATCGACTTCTTCCTTGATCAGGCGCGCGCCACCGCCCTGCCCGGCCGATTTTTCGGCTGCGGCAAGACGTTTTTCGAGGTCGGCGAGCTTGCCATACTGAAGCTCCGCGACCTTGTTCAGATCGTACTCGCGCTTGGCCTTCTCGATTTCATGGCGGGTCTGCTCGATTTCGCTCTTGATTTTGGCGAGCTGCTCGATGCCGCCTTTTTCGTTCTGCCACTGCGCCTGCAGCCCGGCGCGCCGCTCCTGCGCTTCGGCGAGCTCCTTTTCGAGTTTGACGAGCCGGTCCCTGGACGCGGCGTCGGTCTCGCGCTTGAGCGCCTCGCGTTCGATTTCAAGCTGCATCACGCGCCGGTTGATTTCGTCCAGCTCCACCGGCATCGATTCTTTTTCCGTGCGCAGCTTGGCCGCCGCTTCATCAACCAAATCGATCGCCTTGTCCGGCAGAAAGCGGTCGGTGATATACCGCTTCGACAGCATCGCGGCGGTCACCAGCGCGGCATCCTTGATCCGGATGCCGTGATGGACCTCGTAGCGTTCCTTGAGTCCGCGCAGGATCGAGATCGTGTCCTCGACGCTCGGCTCCTCGACCATCACCGGCTGAAAGCGCCGTTCGAGCGCCGCATCCTTCTCGATATGCTTGCGATACTCGTCGAGCGTGGTCGCGCCGATACAATGCAATTCGCCGCGCGCGAGCATCGGCTTGAGCAAGTTCGACGCATCCATCGCGCCCTCCGCCGCTCCGGCACCGACGACGGTATGCAGTTCGTCGATGAACAGGATGATCTCGCCTTCGGCTTCCTGAACTTCCTTGAGGACGGCTTTCAGGCGCTCTTCAAATTCGCCGCGGAACTTGGCGCCCGCGACCAGCGCGCCCATGTCGAGCGTGACCAGACGGCGGTTCTTGAGCCCTTCAGGGACGTCGCCGGAAACGATTCGCTGCGCCAGTCCCTCGACGATCGCGGTCTTGCCGACGCCCGGCTCGCCGATCAAAACGGGATTGTTTTTGGTGCGGCGTGAAAGCACCTGGATGACGCGGCGGATTTCCTCGTCGCGTCCGATCACCGGATCGACCTTGCCGGCGGCGGCCATTTTGGTCAGGTCGCGGCCGTAACGCTCGAGCGCCTGATAGGTCGCCTCGGGGTTGGTAGAAGTCACGCGCTGGCTGCCGCGCACCTTCTTCAGCACGCCCATCACCTTGTCGTGGGTCACGCCGGCCTCGCGCAGGATTCGCGCGGCCGCGCCCGGCTCGTCGAGCATCGCGATAATCACGTGCTCGATCGAGACATATTCGTCTTTGAGCTTGCCGGCCTCCTGCTCGGCGCGCGCGAGAACCCGGTTCAGCCGCTGGGTCACGTAGGCCTGGCCGGAATCGGCGCCGCCGCCGGTGACGGCCGGAATCTTGCGCAATTCTTCCTGTAATTTGCCGCGAACCGCCGCGGGATCGGCGCCGGCGAGCTTAAGAATCTGCGACGCCAGCCCCTGTTCGTCCTCCAGCAACGCCGCCGCCAGATGCTCGACGTCGATCGCCTGATGATGCGCGGTGACGGCGGAGCTTTGGGCGCGGCCCAGCGCTTCCTGGAGTTTTTCCGTGAATCGGTTGACGTTCATTATCGGTTACTTTCGCCTCAGGGTTAAAAGTAACCACAATCCCGCCCCCGACAACCCGCCCCCCGCGGAAACCTCCAATCATTGGAAAATCACTCAACCGCGCCCCCATCGCCCAGTTACGCAAAGATTTCCGCGGGAGTAGCTGGACGATTTGTCCTTGTAGAGTGTGCTAAGCAGTTCGGCTTAAGAAACGAACTGTTAATATGCTGTATAGGATGAAGGTAGTGTCGCGGAGTTGGTGGAAAAGTGAAAAGGCGTCAAGATCCGGTGAGTTGAGCCACAACTCGCGCCCGCTGTTGGGCGGGTGCCGAAGGATGACGCCGTGGAGAGGGATAGCAGGAGTC
>JAJZAI010000028.1 GCA_021799495.1 Deltaproteobacteria bacterium | reverse complement strand
GATCGATGCTCGCGTTGCCGCCCGCTTCGATGACCCTGCCGGGACCGCACAACGACAATCAGACCATCCTCGTCTATCGCGAGCCGGGCGGCGTTACCGACGAAATCGGAATCGGCGTGGATCGCAGGCTCGCCAGCGTCACCGAAAAGCTGGCCGACGGCCGCGTCGGTTATCGCGTCGATTACGGAGACTGGCGCGATGCGGGCAAGGGAATCGAAACGCCCTGCTCGATCACGGCGAAATTTCCGCGGACCGGCGCAAGAGTGGCGTTCACCTACGAGAATCCGGTCGCCGATCCGCCGATTCCCGGCGGCGCCTTCGAGCTCGCGCCGAATGGCGTGACGAAAACGACGAGTCTCGGCATGGCCGGGGCGGGTCCGGAAGCGCCGCGTGGCTGATACTGATTCGGGTTCGCGCGGGCGGCGGCTTGCGTTCGTCGCGATAGCCGCCGCGGTCGCCACCGCGATCTGCGGATGCCGGGTGAGCAGGCCGCGCAACGATCATGCGGCGACGCAAACGCTGTACGATTCGATGGTCAGCGATCCGGGCACATTTAATCCGGTCTTGGTCACGGATTCCGCCTCGGCCGTTGCGACCGGCGACATGTTCGAGAGCCTGACGCGGGTGAATCCGCGCACGACGCTGTTCGAGCCCGGTTTGGCGCAAAGCTGGAAGTTCAGCGACGGCGACAAGACCCTGACGTTCCATCTGCGCCACGACGTGAAATGGTCGGACGGGGCGCCCTTCACGGCGCGCGACGTGCTGTTCACGATGCGCGTGATTTACGATCCGAAAATTCCCAATTCGATGGTTTCGGCGATGATGATCGACGGAAAGCCGATCGCCGTGTCGGCGCCGGACGACTATACTGTTGTGGCGCGGCTGCCGCGGCCGTTCGCGCCGATACTGTCTTCGATGCAGTTCGCGATTTTGCCGGCCCACGCGCTGGCAGGCGCGTACGAAGCCGGCCGCTTCAACCGTATCTGGGGAATCGACACGCCGCCGGACCGGCTGATCGGACTCGGAGCGTTTTTGATGACGCGCTACGTGCCCGCGCAGCTAATCGCTTACCGGCGCAATCCCGATTACTGGATGCGCGACGAGCACGGCGCCCCGCTCCCGCGGCTCAAGGGCGAAGTCCATCTGATCGTGCCCGATCAAAATGCGCAATATCTGCAATTCCAGAGCGGCATGACCGACGTGTACCATCCGCGGCCCGAAGAGGTCTGGCCGCTGGAGCAGGCGGCGAAGCGGCTCGATATCACCGTGCGGAAAGTTGGAATCGACACCGGCTCGCTGTTTTTCGCGTTCAACCGCAACCCGCGCCATTACGTGCGCGGCGGCGTGGTCGATCCGCGGCTTAAATGGTTTACCGACGTGAATTTCATGCGCGCGCTGGCGCATGCGGTGGACAAGCAGGGCATGATCGATCTGTGTTATCGCGGACTGGCGGTTCCGGCGGTTTCGGACGTGTCGCCGGAGAATAAAATCTACCACAATCCTAATCTCAAGGATTACGACTACGATCTTGAAGAAGCGGCGCAAATTCTTGATCGTGCGGGTTATCGGATGATTCGGCCCGGCGTGCGCGGCGATCCGGAAGGCCATCCGCTGGTCTTCCGGCTGACGACCAACACCGGCGTGCCGGTGCGCGATCAGATGTGCGCGATCTTCAAGCAGGATTTGCAGCAGCTTGGAATCACAGTGAATTACCGGCCGCTCGACTTCATCACGCTGGTCAAGGCGCTGGATTCGTCGTTCGATTGGGACTGCGTGCTGATTGGATTCACCGGCACGATCGAGCCGAACGATGCTTCCGACTTCCTGCGCTCTTCCGGCAATCTGCATATCTGGGATCCCGCGCAGCCGAAACCCGCGACGCCGTGGGAGGCGCAAATCGACCATCTGATGGACGAGGGCACGATGGTGGTCGATCCGTATAAGCGGGCGCCGTACTACTGGCAAATCCAGCAAATCCTGCACGATCAGTTGCCGATAATCGAAACCGTTCGCGCCGTCACCTATATCGCCTATCGCAATACGCTGGAAAATTACTATCCGACCGTTTGGGGTTTTTACCATCCGGAGTGGATCGAGTTTCGCGCTCAATAGCGCGGGCGCGCGAGCGATACGATGCTGAGATTCCTGACGCGGCGAATAGCGATCATGATTCCGCTGATCATCGGAATCACTTTTATCTCGTTCGCCGCGATGTCGCTGATACCGGGGAATTTTGTCGCCAACCTCGCGCTCGATCCGAGGATTTCGCCGCGGGTGCTCAAGCAGATGGAGGCGGAATTCGGCCTCGATCAGCCGCTGATGCTGCGTTACGCGCGCTGGCTGTGGGGTATCGCGCATCTCCGGCTCGGCGTGTCGCTGGCGTATCGCGTCGATGTGATTCATCTGATTGGCCCGCGCGTGCTGAACACCGTGATCCTGGCGCTGAGCAGCATGGCCTTGACGTGGCTGCTGGCGATACCGATCGGCATTATCGTGGCCGTGCGGCAGAACTCGATGCTCGACCGGACGCTTTCGTTCCTGTCGTTCCTCGGGATGTCGGTTCCGGCGTTTTTCCTGGCGTTTCTGGCGATCGATTTCGCGTTGTGGAGCGGATGGTTTCCGATCGGGCAGACGATGTCGCCGGATTACGCGTCGCTGGATTTATGGAGCCGTATCGCCGATCGCGCGGACCATCTGATTCTGCCGACGCTGGTGCTGGGGCTGGCGGGAGTGGCGTCGCTGATGCGGCTGATGCGGTCGCAGATTCTCGAAATCAAAAACGCCGATTACGTGCGCACGGCGCGCGCCAAGGGACTGCCGGAATCGACGGTGCTCTACAAGCATGTGCTGCGCAACGCGCTGAATCCGTTCGTGACGATGGCGGGTTACAGCCTGGCCGACCTGCTCGGCGGCGCCGCGCTGGTCGAATCGGTGATGAACCTGCAGGGGCTTGGACTGTTGCTGCTGAACGCGGTGATGAAACGCGACGTGCCGCTGGTGATGGGATCGGTGCTGATGGGAACGGTGCTGCTGCTGCTGGGCAACCTGCTCGCCGATATGGCGCTGGTCGCGGTCGATCCGCGCGTGAATTTCACGACGCTCGAGACGCAATGAACGCGGGCGCGGCGCATATTCGCGCGGAAAATCACGCCGCCGCGGCGCGGCGCGGATGGCGCGCGGCGGCCGGACGCGAATGGCGCGCGGCGTCGCTGACGGTGAAATTGTCGGCGGTCATGCTGCTCGCGTTTTATATTTTCGCCGCCGCGTCGCCGATGATCGCGCCTTACGATCCGGCGCGGCAGTGGCGCACGATGCCGGATTGCCCGCCGATGCGGCTCCATTTGGCGCCGCCTTCCGACTGGAGCCGCGGCTTCCTTTATGCTTTTCCGATGCGGTTGGACAATCCGATGGCGCGGCATTACGTGGAGGATCGATCGCGGCGGACGTTCGTGCATCTCTTCTATCGCGGGCGCCTGTTCACGACGGCGCCCGGCGCGCCGCCGTTTTTCCTGATGGGCAGCGAAAATCTGGGGCGCGACCTATTCTCGCGAATCGTCTATGGCGCGCGCGTCAGCATGTGTATCGGGCTGGTGGGAGTAGCGATCAGTTTTTCGCTCGGAATCATGGTGGGCGCGTTTTCCGGAATGATGGGCGGATACACGGACAGCGCGATCATGCGGATGTGCGAAATCGAGATGTCGCTGCCGAGCTTCTATTTCCTGCTCGCGCTGGCGGCGGTGATTCCGTCGGGACTAAGCACGACCGCGACTTTCTTCCTGATCGTCGCGATCATGGCGTTTATCAGTTGGGCGGGATTCGCGCGGGTGATTCGCGGCATGGCGGCGTCGGTGCGGGCGGCGCCATACGTCGAGGCGGCGCGCGCGTTGGGCGGATCGCGCCGGCGGCTCCTGTTCCGCCATATCATCCCGGCGGTGATCGGCTTCGCGGCCGTGAACGCGTCGCTGTCGATTCCGGGATACATTCTCGGCGAGAGCGCGCTTTCGCTGCTCGGGCTTGGAATTCAGGAACCGGCGGCGAGCTGGGGGAATCTGCTGAGCCAGGCGATGGATCCGCAGACGATCGCGTATTTCCCGTGGATATTGATGCCGGGACTTTTCATTTCGGCCGCGGTGATGGCGTTCAATTTTTTGGGCGATCATCTGCGCGACCGCTTCGATCCGTCGAACGCGGCGTGAGCGCCGGGTTTCGTGGATCGCGGCGGTTTGTCCGCCGCCGGCGCCTGTTGCTAGAAACCGATCGTGCGGCGCGGCTGGACGCGCCGCGGGCGAATATGAACGGTTCAGGCGATGCGTGAGGCGATTGCGCAAAATGAGCGGAGAAGTTGAAACAACGAGAAAACCGGTTCCTGCCGCCGACGAACTGACCCGGCCGTTTTGGGACGCGGCGCGCGCCGGGCGGCTCGTAATCCAGCGATGCTCGGCGTGCGGATATTACAATCATCCGCCGCGCAATTTCTGCGACGCGTGTCTCGCGCGCGAACTCGCTTTCACGCCGGTCAGCGGGCGTGGCGCGGTATTTTCCTTCACCGTGATGCATCAGCGCGACGTCGCCGGCTTTGAGAACGACGCGCCGTTCATCAATATCGTCGTTGAGATTGCCGAGCAGCCGATGCTTATGATGGTAGCGAATCTTCCGATCGGCGAACGCGAACGGGTGCGGATCGGCGCGCCGGTTGAAGTCTGTTTCGAGGATCGCGGCGACGGTGTGGCGATTCCGCAATTTCGGATCATCTAGAGCTATGGCGCGCGGCGCGCGCGGGAAACGGGTCGATGTGGCACGGACGTGGAAAAACGGCGATCGTCGGGATTGGCTATTCGGAAATCACTCGCAAGCCGGAAAAGCCGCTTGGCCTGCTCGCGCTGGACGCCTGCCGCGCGGCGATCGAGGACGCCGGCCTTGATGCGCGGCGAATCGACGGTCTTGCGACCTATCCGGAATCGCCATTCGCGGGCGCGGGAAACCGCGACGGCGAAGACGTCGTCAGCGTTTCGTTCGTTCTGAACCATCTCGGCGCCGCCGCGGACGTACGCTGGTACGCGCAGATCGAAACCGGGATGATCGCGAGTCCGGTGATCGAAGCGGTGAATGCGCTGCTCGTGGGAGCGTGCGATTATGCGCTCGTATGGCGCGCGCTTCATCGTCCCATTCTGCGCGGCGGAAGCGCCGCAAGCAAAGGCGCGCCGCGCGCGTCGGGGGACGCGCAATTTATCGCGCCATACGGAGCGGCGTCGATCGTGCAGACGCACGCATTCGCCTGGCGGCGGTACATGCATCGTTACGGCGCGACGCGCGAAGCGCTGGCGGCGCTCGCGCTCAACAGCCGGCGCAACGCCAACCTCAATCCGCGCGCGTTTTTCCATTTCACGCCGATGTCGCGCGAGGACTATTTCAACGCCCGCATGATCGCCGAGCCGCTCTGCCTGTTCGATTGCGATGTGCCGGTGGACGGATGCGTCGCGTTGATTGTCACGACCGCCGACCGCGCCCGCGATCTGCGCAATCAACCCGCGTACATCGCCGGGTATGGTCAAAATACCGCGCGCCGGCGCACGCTGCTTTACTATACTCTCGACGACTATATGGCGTGCGGCGGATCGCTTGCGCAAAAGCTCTGGTCGTCGGCCGGCCTCGGACCGGAAGAGATGGATGCGGCGCAGCTATATGACGGTTTCAATCCCTCCACCCTGTATTGGCTCGAGGCCGCCGGATTTTGCGGCGAGGGCGAAGGAGCGGATTTTGTGGCCGGCGGCCGAATCGCGCTTGACGGAGAACTGCCGATCAATACTTTCGGCGGCAGCCTGAGCGAGGGGCGGATGCACGGGATGGGGCATATAGCCGAGGCGGTGCGTCAGGTGACGGATCGCGCTGAACGGCGCCAAATCGCCGGCGCCTCCGCTGTGTGCGCGATCGACGGCTCGCCGATGCTGCGCGGCAGCGGCATCGTCGTCACGCGCGATCCGTAAAATCCGGAGGCGTCAGCCATGGACAAAGGCCAATACGAAATTCTCGAGCGGCTGATCGCGTTCGATACGGTCAGCGTCAATACCGACGTTCCGGCGATGGAATATCTCGCGGATCTGATGGATGGCGCGGGATTTCGCACGGCTTTGCAGCGGCTTCAGATCGCCGGCGTGGCGCAGGCGAATCTGGTCGCATGGGCGGGCGAACCGCGGCCGGGCGGAGTGATAATTTCGGGCCATCTCGACACTGTTCCCGCCGCGGGCCAGCCCGGATGGACGCGCGATCCGTTCCGGATGGAAATGGACGAAGAGCGCATCTACGGCCGCGGCTCCTCGGACATGAAGGGATTTCTTGCGCAATGCGCAACGGCGGCGCTCGCCCTGGATCGCGGCCGGCTGAAGCGCCCGCTGGTGTTTGTCTTCACCGCCGACGAGGAAATCGGGATGCTCGGCGCGCAACGGGCGGCGCCGGCGCTGCCGGAACTGTTGGGCGAAATTCCGCGGCCTGATTTGGCGTGGATCGGCGAGCCGACGTCGTTCGCGGTGTTGAGCGCCCATAAAAGCATTTGCGCCTTCGAGGTGCGCGTGCGCGGCCGCGGCGGCCACAGCGGAGCGCCCCATATGGGCGTCAACGCGATTGCGGTGATGGGCAAGGTTATCGACGCGATCGGCCGCCTGCAGGCCGAGCGGCGTTTGGCGCGCGATGAGGAGTTCGCCGCGCTGTTTCCGGACTCGCCACACGACGTGATGAACTTCGGCGTGATCGCGGGCGGACTCGCCTCGAACATCATCGCCGAGGAATGTTCGCTGAAGGTGACCTATCGTTCGTTGCCGAAGCGCGATCCGCTGGCGCTTTATCGCGAAGTCCAAACGCTGATGCGCGAAATCGATCCGCACGATTACGCTTCGGAGAACCATCGCGCGGCGATCGAAGTGGGCCGTCCGGTGATCGCTCCGGCGATGCTGGCGTCGTCCGGCAGCGGGCTCGAACGCGCCTTGTTCGCGGCGACGGGCGCGAGCGCGTCGGGCGGCGCGCCCTTCGCGACCGACGGCGCATGGTTCGCGGAGGCTGGAATCACGACGCTCATCTGCGGTCCGGGCGACTACGCGCAGGCGCATCAGCCGGACGAATCGATTCCGCGCGCCGCGTTCGAGCGCGGAACCGGATTGATGCTCGATGTAATTCAACGAATGTGCGCGGACGCCGCCTGAGCGGTGGCATCGGCGAACTGCGGGAGGAAGCCCGTGAAATTTGGAACGTTGGTCATGCCACGGCCCGGACGCGCGGCCGCCGACGCCCGGTATGCCGAGTCGCGCGGATTCGCCGAGGCGTGGTTTCCCGATTCGCACATGATCTATGGCGACGTTTACGCGTGCATGGCGCTCGCGGCGGCGGCGACCGATAAAATCCGCATCGGCACGGGAATTTCCGTGGCCTCGAACCGTATCGCGGCGGTCACCGCCCATTCGATCGCGACGATTAACGAAATCGCGCCCGGCCGCGTCGATCTAGGATTCGGCGCCGGCCATACCGGACGGCGCGTGATGGGACTGAAGCCGGTCAAGCATGCGGAATTCCGCGAACAGGCGCGCGTTATCCACGACCTGCTGAAACGCGGCGAGACCACGAGTCATCTCGAAGGGATCGATCGCAAGATTCGGTTTCTCCATCGCGACCGGCATTTCATCAATCTCGACGCGCCGCTTCCGCTATACGTGGCGGCCAACGCGCCCAGGGCTTTGGCGCTGGCGGGCGAGTTCGGCGACGGAATCATGACCGGCCGCGTCACGACGCCGGCGCGGATGGAGGCGATATTCGCGCAGGCTGGCGCGGGCGCGCGCGCCGCGGGCCGCAAATGGAACGGACGGATGCCGTGCGTCTCGCTCACGCATATCTGCGTGCTTCGACCGGGCGAAGCGGTTGATTCACCGCGCGTCGTTGACATGACGGGCCATTGGGTCGCCGCGGCGCTGCACGGAGTCGCGGCCGGCTACGTCAACGCGCTCACGATTCCGCCGGACGCCCGCCCGGTGTTCGAGGCATACGCCGAAGCGTTCGCGCGGATGGAAATTCCGGCGGACGAACGCCACTTGCACCTGCATCGCGGCCACGTGATTTACCTGCTTCCAGAGGAGCGGCGGTTCATTACCGCCGAGGCGATTCGTTCGACCACGCTGGTCGGTTCCCGCGACGAGCTAATCGATCAGATTCGGGCGTTGGAACAAGCGGGCCTGGACCAACTGGTCATAAATCCGCCGATCGATCGCTACGAGGAGTGTCTCGACGAGATTTCACGCGAGCTGATCGATCGACTATGACCGTGCGCGAAGGTGCACGCGGCCGGTTCAGCCGACTCCGGCGGCGTAGAGGAAATCGCCAAGCTCGCGGTTGAATTCCTCGGGCTTTTCGAAATAGACGGAATGTCCCGCGCCGGGAACCGCGACGAACCGCGCGTGCGGAATCCGCCGCGCCATCAGCTCCATCACAGACCTCGGCGCGAGCGCATCCAGCTCGCCAACCAGAAGCATGGTGGGTATTCGATGCCGGATGACTGGTTCGACGCTGTGCCGCAGGCTCATCAGGACCGGCAGAAGATTCGCCGGCACGTTCACGTTCAAGCCCGAAATCTGCTGGTAGAGGAAGCATCGCGCCGGTTCCCGTGCTGGAAAATCCGGAGCGTAAGCGCGCGTCAGGATTTGCGCCAGGCCGCCCTTGCTGGATTCGCGTAATTTCGATTGTTCGCGGACGATCTCCGGGTCGTCCATCCCTGCGGTGGTGTCGCAGAGCGCGAGCGCGCTTACGCGTTCTGGAAAACGCGCCGCGAAGCCGAGAACGGTCCAACCGCCCATCGATTGTCCCGCCAGCGCGGCGCGTTCGACGCCGAGATGGTCCAGCAACTGCCGCAGATCTTCGACGAAAGCGGCGAGTCCGCGTCCGTCAGCGGCGTCGCGCGACGCGCCGAAACCGCGATGGTCGAACGTTACGCATCGGTAACGTTTTGCGAGCGCCGGCACGTTTTGCCACCAGCTCAGATGGCTGCCTCCGCCGCCGTGCGCGAGAACGAGCGCCGGGCCTTCGCCGTGAATCTCGTAATAGAGTTCGATTCCATTAAGGCGCGTCAGCGGCATCGGCGATGTGCCTCCATTGTCGCATAGCGCGCCATTTGGAGGCGGAAATCAAGCCGGCGGCGGCGTCCTGGAAACGCCTCACCGCGTCGCCGCGGCCATCCGAATCCTGGCGTCGACCACCACGGCGCCGCGGCCAGGCTCCAAAACCTTGATTGGATTGAGATGTATTTCGCCGATTTCGGGAGCGTATTCGACGAGCGCTGACAGCTTCGCGATCAGCGCGGCGAACGCTTCGCGGTCGCCGTGGGAACCGCCGCGGTAGCCGTCGAGCATCCGGCTCGAGCGCAATTCGCCGACCATCTCGCGCGCGTCTGAATCCGTTACCGGATGCAGCCGGAAGGAAACGTCTTTCAAAATTTCCGCGGAAATTCCGCCGAGACCGGCGAACAGCAACGGACCGAATGTGGCGTCGCTGGCGACGCCGGCCATCATCTCGTGGCCGCCGTCAATCTGTCTTTGCAGGAGCACGCCGTCGAGCCGCGCACCGATCGATTCCATCCGTTCAGCCAGCCGGCGCGCGGCGTCGTCGGCCTCGTCGCCCGAGCGCAGATTCATAATCACGCCGCCCGCATCGCTCTTGTGAATCAATCCGGGCGCGATCGCTTTCGCCACCAGCGGATAGCCTACCCGATCGGCGGCGAGGCGCGCGGTTTCGATGGCGGCCTGCTCGGCCGGGGCGACTTCGATTCCGGCGGTGCGCAACAGAGCGGCGGCGTCGTCGGGTTTCAGCCAGGCGCCGGCGCCGGATTCGCGCATCAGTCGTTCGATAATCGCGCGCGTGGCGTCGCGGGCGAAATCGCTCAAGCGATGAACCTCGCCGTGAGTGCGCGCGCGCCAGCGCCCGTAGCGAAAGGCGGATGCGAGAGCGGCGGCGGCGTTTTCCGGAAAATCATAACAGGGGATGACGCCGCGGCTGCCGCCGTCGAGCTCGAGCGGGCGGCCGGCGGTCGAGACGAAAACGCTCAACACCGGCTTGTGAGCCGGCGTATCAGACGCGCCGCGGGCGATTCCGGCGGCGACCTCCCGAGCGAACGACGCGATCGGCGGCACGTAAATCGCCACCACCGCATCGACTGTGGGATCGCCGCCGAGTCCGGAAATCGCCGCCGCGAAATCGCCGCCGCCGGCGTTCGCGCCGAGGTCGATCGGATTATTTAGTTGGCGTTCGCCGGCCGAGGTCCCGCGCGCCGCCAACTCAAGCCCGCGGGATTCGCAGGCGTCCGCGAGGAGCACGGCTGGACCGTGCGCGTTGGTTACGACCCCCACGCGCGGGCCGCCTGGAAGCGGCTGCGCGGCCAGCAGCGCCGCGACGTCGAACATCTGTTCCAGCGTTTCCGTGCGGATCACGCCCGCCTGCTCGAAGAGCGCGTCCACCGCAAGATCGATCGTCGCAAACGAGCTTGACTGGCCCGCGACCGCGCGCACCGCCGCGCCGTGCCGTCCCGACTTCACAGCGACAATCGGCTTGCGGCGCGCGACTTCGCGCGCGAGTCGCGAGAAAGTGCGCGGATTGCCGACCGTTTCGAGGTACAGCGCGACCACGGAAGTATTCGCATCGTCGGCCCAGTAGGCCATCAGGTCATTGTTCGAAACGTCGGCGCGATTGCCTGCGGAGATGAAGGTGGAAAGTCCGAGACGGCGCTTGCGGGCGTGATCGAGTATCGCGATTCCGAGCGCGCCGCTCTGCGAAAACATTCCAACGCTACCTGGCGGCGGCTCGACCGGCGCGAACGTCGCATTCAGCCGCACGCTGGCGTCGGTATTGAGCACGCCGAGGCAGTTCGGCCCGACCAGGCGCATTCCGGACCGCCGCGCGAGTTGGAATATCCGCTTCTCGCGCGCCGCGCCTTCCGGATCGCGTTCGCCAAATCCGGCCGCAACGACGATCGCCGCGCGCGCGCCGGCTTTCGCGCAGGCGGCTAATTCGGTTTCCACCACTTCGGCCGGCACGGCGACGATCGCAAGATCGAATTGCTCGCCGATCGCCGCGACGCCTGGATAGCATCGCAGTCCCGAAACTTGCTCCGCCTCCTTGTTGACCGAGAAAATTTTGCCTTTGTATCCGGACTGAAGCAGATTCGCGAGAATCGCGCCGCCTAGCTTGCCGGAATTGCGCGAGGCGCCGATCACGGCGACCGCGCGCGGCTTCAAGATCCACTCCACGCTATGCGCGAGCGCTACGCGCTCTCGGGTGGCTGCCGCCTCGACCGATTGTTCGGTTTCCGCCGTCGGAAATGCGACGTGAATCACTCCGGCTTCGGCCGACCGCGTCACTTTGTATCCGCTTTTGGCGAAGACCCCGAGCATCCGGTTGTTGTCGCCGAGCACGTCGGCCTGCAGTTCCACGATTCCGCCGGCGCGCGCGATCCGGCTGAGATGTTCGAGCAGGAGCGTGCCGATGCCGCGTCCCTGATGCTCGTCGAGCACCGCGAAGGCGACTTCGGCCCGCGACCGATCGGGACAGCGGATGTATCTCGCCACCCCGATGAACCGTTCGCCGCGATCGTTGCGCAGCGTCGCCGCCAGCGCGACATGATCGACGAAGTCGAGATTCGTGAGCCGGGTGAGTTCGGCGTCGTTGAGCGAGCGTTTCAGGCCGAAAAAGCGGAAATAAATCGATCTCTCGCTCAAGCCATAAAAATGTTCCCGCAGGCGCTCGCGATCGTCGGGGCGAACCGCGCGGATATGAATCGAACCGCCGTCGCGCAAAACCTCGTCGGCCGCATAGCCTGCCGCCGGCGCAAGCGCTCCGCTGTCCAAATCCGCCACCGCGCGTTATTCCGTTTCAGCGGTCAGCGCCTCCAGGACATCGACGGTCGAAATGATGCCGACCAGCCGGCCGTCTTCAACGACCGGCAAGGCGCCTATTTTTCGCTCGCGCAACAGGCGCGCCGCTTCATGAATGGGAGTTTCCGGAGTGATCGTGACGACCGGCCCGGTCATCGCGAGCTTCACCTCTGTGTGATCGTGATAGCCGACGTGCGTGCGCAGATCGCGGTCCGTGACGATCCCGACGAGCTTTTCGCCATCGACCACGGGAAGGCTGCGAAATCCGCCCTCCGTCATTCTTGTGGCCGCGACCGCGAGCTTGTCGCCCGGCGTTACAGTGGCCGGACTCCGCGTCATCCAGCGTTCAACGGTTCGATTTTCCGTCTTTCCCTGATGGACGGTCAGGACCGGACAAGTCGCCTCGCGCAGCACCATTTCGGCGACGCTGCCAAGGAATACGCGCGAGAAACCCCTGCGGCCGTGCGTGGCCATCACCATCAAGTCGGCGGCCAAGCGCTTTTCGGCGCGCAGAATCGACGCGGCCGGTTCTCCCACGTGAACGAACAGTTCGTATTTCAGGCCGGCCAGATGCCGATGCGCCAGCTCGGTCAAGCGGACGCGGGCCGTCTCTTCCTGGCCCCGGTAGATATCGACGTAACCGGGCATCCCGGCGGGCGGAATCATCATCGGCACGACGTGCATCACGAGCGCCACGCCGTCATTTTGCCGCACGACCTGCGCCGCGGTTTCGATGGCCGCGATCGACTGGCCGTCGAAATCCACCGGCACAAGAACTCGCCTGTATGGGAAAGACATGATCGGTTCCAGCCTCCATTTTACGGCGTTCGCAAGGCTCGGCAGGCGAAACGAATATGCGGCCTGACCAATTTCAAAGGTCCGAGTCTCCGAGCCGGAATCGGTTTTATTATCGTCAGTAGCAGACCCCAGATGGAAGCAGCCGCGAATATGCGCGGATATCAGGCCGATTGTCCGCACGAACTTGACAATGGCGTGTCCCTTGCTAAATCCGAGACGACGGCGGGCCGACCGGTATCCGGAATTCGCCGCCGCGCCGTGCGACGGCGATCCGCGTCTGCGACGGAAATTTTGAGAGGCACTGATGGCAGCTTCCCCACATATCCTCGACGGCTACAAGGTTCTCGACTTCACGCAATACATCGCCGGACCGACGGCGTCCCGGATGATGGCGGAGATGGGCGCGGAGGTTATTAAAGTCGAAATTGCGCCGGACGGCGATCGCACGCGGGAATTGCCATACCTGAAAAATGGCCGCAGCGGCTATTACATTCAGCAAAATCGCGGCAAGCTCGGCGTCTGTCTCGATATAAAACGGCCGGAAGCCGTGGCGATTCTTCGCGATCTGGTCGCGAAGGTCGACGTTGTCGTGGAAAATTTCGCGCCGGGCGTAATCGGCCGTATCGGCTTCGATTATCCGGCGGTCGCGGCGTTGAATCCGCGCGTCGTGATGTGCTCGATATCGACTTTCGGACAGACAGGTCCGCTCGCCCATCTGCCCGGTTACGACTTTATCGCCCAGGCGTATTCCGGCATTACCTCGATGATCGGCGAGCCCGGCGGACAACCATACTTTCCGATGGCGGCGCTGGGAGACGTGAGCACGGGAGTGCATGCGGCCCTGGCCATTGTGTCGGCCCTGCTGCATCGGGAGCGCACCGGGAAGGGTCAGTATATCGATATTGCGCTGCTCGACGCCTATTTCAATTGCCATCACACCGCCGTGCAGATGTACAGTCTGAGCGGCGGTCAAATCAAGTTGACTCGCGCCGGGAAACATCTTTCGTACGGATCGCCGTGCAGCATCTTTCGCGGTCATAAGCATTACATCGTGATAATCGGCGGCGTCGAGCATCAATGGCGGCAATTGTGCACGGCGATGGACCGGCGCGATCTGTCCGAAGATCCGCGTTTCCGCACGAACGCCGATCGGGTCCGCAACAACGACGTGCTTTTCGACATAATCCAGGGCTGGCTGCTGTCTTTGCCGGGCGACGACGCGATCATGGCGCGCCTCAATGAGTATCGAGTGCCGTCCGCGCCGGTTCTATCGATAGAGGAAGCGATCAACCATCGTCACATGCGCGAACGCGGTACGGTCGCGCGCGCGCACGATCGTGTTTTGGGCGATATGGAGCTTCCGGGATTTCCCCTGAAGTTTTCGGAATTTCCCGAAAACCTCGATCTCGAAGCGCCGCTGCTTGGCGAGCACAACGCGGAGGTTCTCCGCCGCTATCTGGGCTACGGCGCGGAGCGAATCGGCGAGCTCGAGCGCGCCGGCGTGCTGATCAATCGACCGGTGTAAGCGGCGATCCGCGGCGCCCCTATTTCCGCGTCAGTTGATATCTATTCCGTACAGCCGCCGCGCATTGTCAAATACTATTTTGCGCGTCACGTCTTCCGGAACTCCGGCGAAATTTTCCTCGATCACTTTGAGCGAATTGGGAAATGTGGAGTCGGCGTGCGGGAAATCCGACGCCCACATGTAGTTGTCCGCGCCGAAGAATTTCCAGGTCGCCGGACCCAGCGGATCGTCCTGAAACGTCGCCCATACGTTGCGCCGTATATATTCGCCGGGCGGCAACGGCAATCGCCGCGAGCTGGGAATCTTGCTGTTGACGTGGTCGAGCCGATGGATCCAGTTCGGAATCCAGCCCACGTCGTTTTCAGCGCTGACGATTTTGAGCGAGGGAAAGCGTTCGAAGACGCCGCCATAGGCAAGCCGCGTGACGCACTGCTCGACGACGTGAATCACGTGAATCTGCAGGTCCGCCATGGTCGGCATCGCGGGCGTAAGCGGCATCCCCGACACCAGCGGCTTGTGCAATGAAATCGGCAGATTCGCGGCGGATGCGGCGCGCCAGAGCGGATCGAAGCGCTCGTCCGAGTAGGGCAGGTCGTTGCCGTCGGAAGCCAGGATCATGATTCCCTTGAGCCCCATCCGCGCGCACCGCTCGATTTCCGAAACGTCGGGCAGCGCGGCGAGCGAATAGAGGCCAATCCCGATCAGCCGCTTTGGATCGTGCGCGCAAAATTCGGCCAGCCAGTCGTTGTACGCGCGCAGGCAGGCGAGTTGAAGTTCGACCTCGGGCATCGCGAACACCGCGATTCCCAGCGTGGAATAAAGAACCTCGGCGCGTACGCCGTCCAGGTCCTGGTCCTTGAGCCGCTCGACGGGATCCCATCCGCTGGGACGCGCCGCCTCGTAGCCGTGATTCATATGCTCGCGCAGTTCCGCGCCGCCTTTGCCGGCCGCGAACGCGGCGGCCACGGCAAGGGGATGTATTCCGGGACCGACAAACAGATACGCCGGGCCGCTCTTCTCGTTTTTGACGACGCGCGGCGCGCGGTCGCGGAATTTGCGATCCAGCCGCTCGACCCAGAGGTCGCCGGGTTCGGTCATATGGGAATCGGCGGAAATCACCTTGGAGGCCGTCATTTTCTTCGCGCTCCTTGTCGCCCCGGTTTGCTTTTGGCGGCGCGGAACTACGCCGCGCTTCCGGGCCGCAGCACGCGGCCGGGAGTGGCGCCGCTATGGACGCCGCCGTCGAAAAGAATCTCGCCATTCACCAGCGTGTAGCGCACTCCGCGCGCCTCGGTCACGAGCCGGCGGCCTCCGCCCGGCAGGTCGTTGCGCACTTCGGGCCGCTCCTCGCATCCGATCGTCGCGAGGTCGAAAATCGCGAGATCGGCCGCCATCCCCGGCTTGATCGCGCCGCGATCCGCGATTCCGAAGAACGCGGCCGGTTCCGACGTGATCCGCTTGATCGCATATTCGAGGCCGAGCGCGCGGCGCTCGCGCACGTACTTTCCAATCAAATAGGTCGGATAGCCGGCGTTGCACAGCATATCGACGTGCGCGCCGCCGTCGGAGATTCCAATCATCGTGCGCGGATCGCTGAATTTCGCCGCCACGCGCGGCTCGTCCGTGTCCAGCAACGGAATCATGAAATCGGTCGCGAGCCCGTCTTCGATCGCGAGATCGAAAAACAGGTCGAGCGGTTCTGCGCCGCGCTCGCGCGCCGCCTGCGCAATCGTTTTCCATTGCAGCGATTGAAGCCGCGTGTCGCGCGCCTCTTTGATTTGCGTGCGCTCCCACAGGTCGTGAAAGACCGCGCGCCGGCCAAGTTCCTCGGCAAATTTCCGGCGGAAACCGGCGTCGGAATAATGGCGCGTTTGCGCTTCCGCCGATTTGTCGCCGAAGGCCGGCTTCATCGAGTTCATGCTCGCGAACAAAAACGGATTGCGCAGGTTGAACTCGACGATCAACGGCCGTACCGCGACCTGCGGCGCGCATCCGCGGCGCAGCAGCGGCTCCGCCCGCTCGAGCGTCTCCGTCCACGCCGTGGGCGCGTCGTCGCGATCGCGCAGATTGAGCCAGGTCACCGGCCGCCCGCTTGATTCGGAGAGCATGTCGATCAGTTGATATTCGCGATCCGAAAGGCCGCTCGGCTGTTTGGTCAGCGCAATTTCGATCACGCCGCGGCCCGACTCTCCCAGCGCCCGCGCGTAGCTCCGCAGCTCGTCGTCGCTCGCCATCCGGCAGGCAAGCGGCTTGGCCTTGTACCCCAGATGCTGCGGCATCACGGTCAGCGAGAATCCGAACGCGCCGGCCGCGAACGCCTCGCCCAGCAGGCCGGCGATCCGTTCGGTTTCCGCCGGCGTCGCCGCGCGTTCCATCGCCTCCTCGCCCATCACCCAATGCCGGAACGGCGACAGCGGCGCCAAAAACCCGGCGTTTATTCCCAGCCCGCGCCGCGCCGCCGCCGACATGTATTCCGGGAAGGTCTCCCAGTCCCACGTGATTCCGCGCGCCAATACGTCATGCGGAATGGCCTCGACGTGCACGAGGTTCCAGGTCGCGATCTCGCGTTCGCCGGGCTTGCACGGCGCCAGCCCGACGCCGCAGTTGCCCATTATCACCGTCGTCACGCCGTGCCACGACGAACACGAGACGAGCGGGTCCCAGCAAATCTGCGCGTCGTAATGGGTATGCGGATCGATAAAGCCGGGCGCGACGATCAGGCCCGTGGCGTCGATTTCGCGCGCTGCGGCGCCATCCACTTCGCCGCACGCCGCGATTCGCCCTTGCGCGATTCCGACGTCGCCGAAACAGGCCGGCGCGCCGGTTCCGTCAACGATCGCGCCGTTGCGGATTATCAGGTCGTATCGCATCGTCCGCTGGACCTCCTGGCGGCGTTCAACCTCTTCGCTAGGACGGCGACGCACGTGCTGTCAAGCGCGCCGCCGCTCACCGATTGGTTTGACGGGCGGCGCCGGATGATTATTTTGAAGCAGGACGCGCGGGCGTCGCCGGAGCCGCATCGTGAACGCTAATCCCTTGCCGTTGCAGAAGGTCGCGCGGGCGACCGTCGCGATTCATTGCCAGGTCCCGCCCGCCCATCCTTCCGTCGCCATCGGTCTCGGCGCCGATCGCCGCGGCACGGGCACGATCGTCAGCGCCGACGGGCTTATTCTGACGGTGAATTACGTGGTCATGGGCGCGGAGAATGCGATCGTCACGCTGGCCGGCGGCGAACAGGTTCCGGCGCGCGTCGTCGCCCGCGACTTCACCACCAGCCTCGGCCTGCTCAAAATCGACGGGCGCGGCTTTCCGCATCTCGACGCCGTCTCCTCGGAAACCTGCGCGCTTGGTGACGAGGTTTTCATGGTGTCGAGCCTTGGCGGCGAAAAGCGATGCGGCGACACCGGGCTGATTACCTATCTCGGCCAGTTCGACGCCGCGTGGGAATTCGTGCTCGAACGATGCGTGTGCGTCACCGCGTCGGCGCTGAATATCGGCCTCAACGGCGGGCCGATCTGCAATTCGCGCGGCCAGTTGATCGCGGTCAGCTATCTGACTTTCGCCGATCTGATTCGCCCGATCCTCGGCATCCCCGCCGAATGCTTTCTGTCCGGCCGCGACGAATTGATCCGCCACGGCCATCGCGTCAGCACGCCGCCGCGCCTGTGGCTGGGACTGCTTTCCTACACCTTGCGCGAACACGTAGTGATCGCGGGCGTGATGCCCGGCAGTCCGGGCGAAAAGGCCGGCTTGCGGCAGGGCGATCTGGTGCTGACCGCGGACGGCGCCGAGATTCACGAACGCAAAGCGCTCTACGACGCGATCAACCGCCATCGTCCCGGCGAATGCGTGCAACTCCGCGTGCTGCGCAACAACGAGGTCCACACCATCGACGTTGCGGCGATCATCGTGGACGAGTTCCTCGGCTGACGGCGCCCGCTACACGTCTTTGAATTCGCGCTTCGCCTTGCGCCCTTCGATCGCCGCCTGCGCCGCCGCGAGCCGCGCCACCGGCAGCCGGAACGGCGAGCACGACACGTAGTCGAGACCCAGGCGATGGCACAGCTTGACGCTTGCCGGATCGCCGCCGTGCTCGCCGCAGATGCCGATCTTGATCTTGCGGTTGGCCTTGCGGCCCCTCTCGATTGCAATCTCCATCAGGCCGGCGACGCCGCTCGCGTCGAGTTCCTGAAACGGATCTTTGCGGTAAACGCCTCGTTCCAGATAGGCGTCGAGGAATTTGACCGAGTCGTCGCGCGAAAGCCCGTAGGTCATCTGCGTCAAATCATTGGTGCCGAAGGAGAAGAAGTCTGCCACCGCGCCGATTTCGCCGGCTTCGATACAGGCGCGCGGCACTTCGATCATCGTGCCGAGCGGAAACGTCATTCGGTTTTTGCCGGCGCCGCCGATTTCCTGCGCGACCGCGCGAATCTCTTTCGCCAGAAATTCAAATTCGCGCCGCTCGCCGATCAGCGGCAGCATGATTTCCGGATCGACCTTGATCTTCTCGCGCTTCAATTCGAGCGCCGCCTCCAGGATCGCGCGCGCCTGTGCCCGGTAAATTTCCGGATGGCTGATGCCGAGGCGGGAGCCGCGATGGCCCAGCATCGGATTGAATTCATGCAGATTGTCGCGCACGCGGCGCAGATGCTCGGCGTCGACGCCCATATCGGACGCGAGCTTGCGAATCTCGTCGTCGGTATGCGGCAGGAATTCGTGCAGCGGCGGATCGAGCAGCCGGATCGTCACCGGCTTGCCGTCCATCTCGCGCAGAATCTCGATAAAATCCGCGCGCTGCATCGGCACGATCTTCTCCAGCGCGCGCGCCCGCTGCTCCGCCGTATCGGCCAGGATCATCTCGCGCACCGCTTCGATCCGGCCGGGGCCGAAGAACATGTGCTCGGTGCGGCAGAGCCCGATTCCCTCGGCGCCGTACTCGATCGCCGTGCGCGCGTCGCCGGGCGTGTCGGCGTTGGCGCGCACTCCGAGGCGCCGTTCCTGATCGGCCCATTTCATGAAGCGCCGGAAATGATCGGAAAGTTCCGGCGGCGCCGTCGGCACGCGCCCCGCGATCACCTCGCCGGTCGAACCGTCGAGCGTCAGGTGCTCGCCGCGCCGGATCACCTTGTCGCCCACCTTGAGCGCGCCCGCCGAGTAATCGATTTCGAGCGCGCCGCATCCCGCGACGCAGCATTTTCCCATTCCGCGCGCGACCACGGCGGCGTGGCTGGTCATGCCGCCGCGCGCGGTCAGAATTCCCTCCGCCACCTGCATCCCGTGGATGTCCTCGGGCGAGGTTTCGATGCGCACCAGGATCACTTTGTGGCCGGCCTGGCTCGCCGCCACCGCCTCGTCCGCGGAGAACACCGCTTCGCCGGCGACCGCGCCCGGCGAAGCCGGCAGGCCGCGCGCGATAACGTCCTTCGCCGCCTTCGGATCGAGCCGCGGATGCAGCAGTTGTTCGAGCTGCGCCGGCTCGACGCGCATCAGCGCCTCGCGCCGGTCGATCAGCCGTTCCTCGGCCATCTCGACCGCGACCCGGACCGCCGCCGCCGCCGTGCGCTTGCCGGTGCGCGTCTGCAGCATGAACAGGCGTTCGCGTTCGATCGTGAACTCCATGTCCTGCATGTCGCGGAAATGTTTTTCCAGCCGCGCCGAGATTTTGAGCAGTTCCTTGTAAACTTTGGAGAAGCTTTCTTCGAGCGTCGCGTGGCTGGCCGCGCGTTCGGCCTCATCGACGCTGTTGCGTTTCGCCCACTCGCGTCCCGCGGCAAGGCTGATCTGGCGCGGAGTGCGGATTCCCGCGACCACGTCTTCGCCCTGCGCGTTCGGCAGGAATTCGCCGTAGATGCCCTTCGCTCCCGTCGACGGATCGCGCGTGAAAGCCACGCCCGTCGCGCAATCGGAGCCGAGGTTGCCGAAGACCATCGATTGCACGGTCACCGCCGTGCCCCAGTCGCCGGGGATATTGTTGATTTTGCGGTAGGTGACGGCGCGATCGTTGTTCCATGAACCGAACACCGCGCCGATCGCTTCCCACAACTGCTCGCGCGGATCCTGCGGCAAATCGCGGCCGACGCGCCGGCGGATCAGCTCGCGGAATTCATCGACCAGTTCCTTCAGATCGGCGACGCCGAGATCGACGTCCTCATGCACGCCGCGCGCGGTCTTTTTGCGTTCGATTATCTCTTCGAACGGATCGCGATCGTTCTTGTTCTCCGGCTTGAGCTTCAGCACCACGTCGCCGTACATCTGGCAGAACCGCCGGTACGAATCCCAGGCGAAACGCGGATTGCCGCTGACGGCTTCCAGTCCCGCGACCGTCTGGTCGGTCAGGCCGAGGTTGAGAACGGTGTCCATCATGCCGGGCATCGAAACCCGCGCGCCGGAGCGCACCGAGACCAGCAGCGGATTTTTCGCGTCGCCGAATTTCCTGCCAAGCGCCCGCTCGATTCGCGCGACGCTTTTTTCGACGCCTTGCTCAAGGCCCTTCGGATACTTGCCTTTATGGTCGTAGAAGTAGTTGCAGACGCGCGTCGAAATCGTGAAGCCCGGCGGCACCGGCAGCTTGAGCGAGGCCATCTCGGCCAGGTTCGCGCCCTTTCCGCCCAGCAGATCGCGCATGCTCGCGCGTCCTTCGCTTACGCCCGCGCCAAAAAAATAAATCTCCGGATGAACCCGAGCCATCGCAGTTCAATCTCCAGTCCGTATGTTTATCGGTTGAGAAAATCGCCGCACGCGCGCCGTTTCGGCCGCGCGCACTAACGATGCCATCCGATCCGTTCCGTCAACGTTTCGACCAGCTTCGCGATCGGCACGCGCACCTGCCCGGTGGTGTCGCGATCGCGCAGCGTCACCGTATCGTCTTCCATTGTCTGATGATCGATCGTCACGCCGAAAGGCGTTCCAACTTCGTCCTGGCGCCGGTAGCGCCGGCCGATCGATCCCGCCTGATCGTAAGTCGTCGTGAAATACGGCGCCAGCCGCGCCCGTACCTCGTGCGCCTTTTCCGGCTGTCCGCCCTTGCGCAAGAGCGGATAGATAGCGGCTTTTACCGGCGCCAGCCGCGGATCGAGCCGGAGCACGATGCGCGTCTCGCCCTCGACCACGTCCTCGTCGTACGCGTCGATCAGAAACGCCAGCATCGTGCGATCGACTCCCGCCGCCGGCTCGATCACCCACGGCCGGTAGCGGCTCTTCGCCTCTTCGTCGAAATAGGTCAGGTCCTTGCCGCTGTATTTCGCATGCTGGTCGAGGTCGAAACTGCCGCGCCGCGCGATGCCCTCCAGCTCGCCCCATCCGAACGGATAAAGGAATTCGACGTCGGTGGTGCCGCGCGAATAGTGCGAGAGTTCGTCCTTGGCGTGCGGCCGGAGGCGCAGATGGTCCTGTTTTACGCCATACCTGACGTACCAGTTGAAGCGCTCGTTGACCCAGTAGTCGAACCAGCTCTGCTCCTCCGCCGGATCGGGCTTGACGAAGAATTCCATCTCCATCTGCTCGAATTCGCGGGTGCGGAAAATGAAGTTTCCCGGCGTGATTTCGTTGCGGAAAGACTTGCCGGTCTGCGCCACGCCGAACGGCAGCTTGACGCGCTGGGTGTCGATCACATTCGCGAAGTTAGCGAAAATTCCCTGCGCCGTTTCGGGCCGCAGATAGATTGTGCTGGCGGTGTCCTCGACCGGCCCCATGAAGGTCTTGAACATCAGGTTGAACTGCCGCGCCTCGGTCAGCTCGCCGCCGCATTCGGGGCAGCGGTCGCCCTGGATATGGTCGGCGCGAAAACGCTGCTTGCAGTTTTTGCAATCCACCAGCGGGTCGGTGAAGTTCTGCAGATGGCCGGACGCTTCCCAGGTGCGCGGATGCTGCAGGATGGCGCTGTCGAGGCCGAGCACGTCGGTGCGGCGCTGCACCATGTCGCGCCACCAGGCTTCCTTGACGTTGCGCTTAAGCTCGACGCCGAGGGGACCGTAGTCGAAGGTCGAACCGAGACCGCCGTAAATATCGCTGGCCGGAAAAACGATCCCGCGCCGTTTGCACAGGTTGACGATTTTCTCCATCGTGACCGCGCGTTGCGGCGCGGCCACGGCTTGAGGAGCGGTTTCCGCGGACAAAAAATCTTCCTCCTGGGAGCTTGCGCGCCAACCGGACGGCCGCGCCGCTAGACCTGATCCAGTCTGATTATTTCGGCCGCGACTTCGCCCGCCGCGCCGATTTCGAGAATCGCGACCGTGCCCGGCACGTCCACCAGGTTTCCCGGCAGCGTCGCGCTGCCCGGATTCACCACCAGCGTCGCGCCGTAGCGCGTCACGCCCTCCAGATGGCTGTGGCCCATCACCAGCACGTCCACCGGACCGCCGAAATGACGATTCATCGCCGCCTCGAACACTTCCTGCGAAGTTTCGTCCGGCGTCGGCAGGGCATGGGCCAACCCGATTCGCACCCCGCCAATCTCGAACAGATGGGCCGTGCGGGCGCGCTCGTCCGGGTCGAGGCGGTGGCGATGGCCGTCCAACCCCTCGTCGCCATTGCCGATCGCCGCGATCACCGGCGCGATCCGCTCCAGCTCGTCGAGCACGCGGTTGACATAAACATCGCCGGCATGCATTACGAGGTCAACGCCCGCCAAGGCGTCGAATACGGGCGGCGGAAGATGTTCGCACGCTTCGGGGATGTGAGTGTCAGAAATGAGCCCGATTCGCATTGGACCGGCTTCCGGGCATTTCCCGGATAGACCCAACAAAGTATCATGCCCCGCGGGCGGCGGCAATTTGACCGTCCCGAACGGCGTTTCGCATGATCGGAGTCGAAAACGCGCGTCAAACAGCGATCTTTGGCCGTTTTTTGGCGCGATTCAGCCGGCCTGTCACGCTGGCCGGGATGAATTCTTGTAAAACGGGGGATTATTCCATCGTGAAAATCGTCAAAACGATCGCGCCATTGGTCCTTACCGCCGCTCTGCTAACGCTTGCCGGATGCGGCCACAAGCTGGTTGCGCATGGCGGCGACACGACCGTTGCGGTCTATCCCGACAAGGCCTCGTTCGACCGGATCAAATCGATGCAGAGCCAGGGCGGACCGGCGGGAATAATCGGCGGGATGGGCGCGAGCCTCGTCGCCAAGCGCGTCGATGATGGCACGCCGATCAAGGTCGGCAACTGCGACGAGCAGGGATGCGAAATCGAAGTGCTCGACGGCGCGAGCAAGGGACTCAAAGGCTACGTCGCCAAAGACGCCGTGGATTAGGGAAGGTCCGCGCAAGCTGTTTGTCATTCTGAACGGAGCATAGCGGAGTGAAGAATCCCGGGATTCTTCGCTTTGCTCAGAATGACAAAAACGCTGATGACTATTGAAGATTTTGGATTCGACAGGATTCCGCGCCGATTTAGCTGCTGACGATCCGATCGTGCTCGTCTCGACCCTGCGGTGCTTGCACAGGGGTTCGTAGGAACCCCTTGATGGGCGTCTTTTATCTGAGTGCCTCGTGCGATAAACGCCACTTCCGTCTGGAGCGGTGACTCTTTGAATTCGTCCGTGTGGTCATTTAAGGCGGTCTTGTTGTTCGGTTGGGAAACGTATCGCTTCGGCGGGGGAGTAGCCGAGGCTGACGGCAAGCAGAATCGCCGCCGCGGCGAGTTTCGCGGGATCAGTCGCGGACGCGATCATTGCGTGAAGAATTGGAAGGTGCGCCGCGATCGTCGCTTCGATCGATGCGCGCGCCGCGCCGACGCCGTCTGGATCGAAGAGCGCGTCAATCAGCCGGTTGGCGTCGAAATTCGACTCGCGCAACGCCTCCGCGGTCGCGTGGCGCCAGAATTCGCGCGGTTCGATCTTGTCAAAATCAACCAGCGTTTCGATTTTGTCGCGCATCGCCGCGATTAGCGGACGGTAGCGCTCCGCCATCCCGAGCAGCTCATCGACTCCCTGATCGGTCAGATAATCGCCGACGATGCCTTCGACGCCGTATCGGCCGGCCGAACCCTGCGCCGGCTCCAGCCGGATAAATCGGTCGCCATCCGGCGTTCGCTCGAGGCCGAGCGGATAGATGCGGCAGGCGAGGGGACGTCCGGGATGAATCGAGCAGCGCACGCCCTCCAGCGCGGCGCACCCGCCGTCTGTGCGAAAGCGTAGCAGCGATCCGCGCCGTTCAGTGTAACGCGCCCGCGCGACGCCGGTCGCGATTCCAGACGCGCGGGCGAGCGCAAGCAGCTCGGCCGGACTGAGCGCGATGACCTGGTTATGGCAGCAGCGTCCGCATGCGCCGCATCGGTACGAGAATGGGCTATGCCGATCCATCAAGTGGCGCCGCGGGACGGGTCCGGCGCGTCATTTTACGCTACCGAAATTCCGCCGGCTGCGGTACGATTCTGGCGTCGAATCGGGTCAATCCGATCCGGGCAGGGAGCGGAGCGCATCGATGGATTTCAACTATTCGCCGGAACAGGAAGCCTATCGCCAGCAGGTCCGTGCCTGGCTGGAAGCCAATCAGCCGCCTCCGCTTACGCCCGAAGAAAAGGAGCGAATCGACGAGGATTTGCTCTGGGAGCGCAACAAGCGCTGGCACAAAAAGCTCTACGAAGGCGGATGGGGCGGCCTGAGCTGGCCAAAGGAATACGGCGGACGCGGCGCGACCTTTATCGAGCAATTGATTTTCCAGCAGGAGCTGGCCCGGCTCGGCCAGCCGATGGGCATCAATGTGCTCGGCATCATCATGACCGGTCCGGCCTTGATGCAATGGGGCACGGACGAGCAGAAGGCGCGCTATTTGAAGCCGATTCTGATGGCGGACGAAATCTGGTGCGAAGGGATGTCGGAGCCGGGCGCCGGTTCCGATCTCGCGTCGATTCAGACCCGCGCCGAACTGGTCGGCGATGAATTCATCATCAACGGCCAGAAAGTATGGACCACGCACGCCCATCGTTCGGACTTCTGCCAGCTTTTCGTTCGCACCGATCCGAACGCGCCGAAGCATAAAGGCATGAGCGCGCTGCTGGTCGATATGCACAGTCCCGGAGTGACCGTGCAGCCGCTCAAGCAAATCAGCGGCGACGCCGAGTTCAATGAAATCTTCTTCGAAGACGTACGTGTACCAAAACAAAATTTGCTTGGTCCGCTGAATCGTGGATGGGAAGTGCTGGTCTCGACCCTGATGCACGAACGGTTTGGAATCAGCGAGACGATCGGCGGCGCAGACGTGATCCTGGCGCAACTGGTCGAGATGGCCAAGGCGATTCCGGTCAACGGCCATACGGCGGCCAAGGACGACGAAATCCGCCAGCAACTGGCGCAATTTGCGATCGAAGTCACGGCCAAGAAGTACAATGGCTTGCGTGCGCTGACGCGCCGTCTTAAAGGCTTGCCGCCGAGCGCGGAATCCTCGATCGGCAAGCTGGTTTCGACCGAGCTGTCGCAGCGGATGACCAGGTTCGCGGCGCGTATTCTCGGCGCTTATGTCACGCTGGAGCGCAAATCGCCGTTCGCGCCGGACGGCGACTGGATGCGGCGCATCCTGCAAGCCGAATCGCTGACGATCGCGGGCGGTACTTCGTCCGTTCAGAAGAACATGATCGGCGAGCGTATCTTGCAGCTTCCGAAAGGTTAAAGTGCACGCGAAACGAGCGCCAATGCTCTCGGCATAGGCATGCATCCTGCTTAAATTGGCTGTCTTGCGAGCAGGCGGCGATTTCTTGAGCAAAAATATCGCTCCTGCCTGCGGATTGGTGCGCACAAAATAGGCGTTGCCTAACAAACGGGCGGCAGTTTTGCGCGCATCGCTGAGTTCAAATTCTTCACAGCGTAAAGCTGGAGGTTGGCTGGATGCGTTCGATTGGGCGCGGAACGGGTTTGCGTTTGTTTCCATTTATCGCCGGCGCGACGCTGCTGGCGGCGACACCGGCGCTCGCGGGCGAGAATCCGCCGATTAGCGCGGGAGATACCGCGTGGGTCTTGTGCTCATCCGCGCTCGTCTTGCTGATGACCGCGCCGGGGCTGGCTTTGTTCTATGGCGGGATGGTGCGGCGCAAAAACGTGCTGGCCACGTTGATGCACAGTTTCATCTTGACCGCGCTGATTTCGCTGCAATGGGCGATTTGCGGATACAGTCTTGCGTTTTCGCCGCATAACGCGCTGATCGGCGGGCTGAGCTGGCTCGGCTTGAGCGGCGTGAGCGCGACGCAGGCGTACTCCGGCTATGCCGCGACGATCCCACATCAGGCGTACATGGTCTTCCAATGCATGTTCGCGGTGATCACGCCGGCGCTGATCACGGGGGCGTTCGCCGAGCGGATTTCTTTTCGCGGCTTTTTGCTTTTCAGCCTGCTCTGGACGACCTTGATCTACGATCCGCTTGCTCATTGGGTCTGGGGCGTCGATGGCTGGATCCATCAGCTAGGCGCGCTCGATTTCGCCGGCGGCACGGTGGTCCATATCTCGTCGGGAGTTTCCGCGCTGGCCGCCGTGCTGGTGATCGGCCGGCGCCGCGGCTATCCGCGCGAGCCGATGATTCCGCACAACCTCACGTTGACGGTGATGGGCGCGGGATTGCTGTGGTTCGGATGGTTCGGATTCAACGCGGGCAGCGCGCTCGCGGCCAACGGGCTGGCGGTGTCCGCCTTCGTCGCGACGCATCTGGGAGCGTCCGCCGCCGCAGCGGCGTGGATGGTCGTGGAATGGTGGAAGGCGGGCAAGCCGACGGTGCTTGGCGCGGCCAGCGGCGCCGTGGCCGGGCTGGTGGCGATCACGCCGGCGTCAGGATACGTCGGGCCGATGTCCGCGATCGCGATCGGCGCCGGGGCCGGCGCGATTTGCTTTTTCGCGGTGCGGATGAAATCGCGATTCGGTTACGATGACGCGCTGGACGTGGTCGGCGTTCACGGCGTCGGTGGAATCTGGGGCGCGCTTGCGACCGGATTGTTCGCCAGCACTGCCGTCAACTCCGCGGGCGCGAACGGGCTGTTTTTCGGCAATCCGGGGCAGTTGGCGATTCAGGCGATCGCCGTCGCCGCGAGCGTCGGATTCGCCTTCGCCGGCAGCATGGTGCTGCTGAAAGTAACCGATGCGATCGTGGGTCTGCGCGTCGATGAGGAATCGGAAGTGTTGGGCCTTGACCTCAGCGAGCACGACGAGCACGCCTACGCGCTCGAGGCGTAGGCGCTGAATTCGCGGCGCGCGGCTAAGGAAGCTCTGCACAAGGTCCATCCCGTCATTCTGAGCGCAGCGAAGAATCCCGGGATTCTTCACTTCGCAGACTCCGTTCAGAATGACAATCCGACTTGTACAGAGCTTCCCTAACGCTGCATCGCCTGAAACAGCAGCGGCGCGGCTTCGGACATCATCTCGCCGACGATCTCCGAAAGCGGTTTCCCCGGCACGGCGAGCTTTTCGGTTAGCGAGCGCAGCACGCGCAGGTAGTGCGCCTTGGTTTCGTCGCTGATCGAAGAGAGCCGTTCGCCCTCCATCACGGCGATAAAGCGCCGATGAATTTCGTATATTTCGCGATCGGTGGGATCGGCCGGTTTGGCGGTGCGCGGCATGGCTGAATCCAAAGCCGCGACGGTCAAGCGCCGCGGCGGCCTCCGTTCGAGAGATTAAATCGAGTTTATGCCGCGCGCCGCGCCGTTCCAACGCGCGCGCTCAAAACAGATAGCGGCGCATATTGACGCTGATCATCACGCCCATCCCGATCATCATCGCGATCAACGACGATCCGCCGTAACTCACCAGCGGCAGCGTGATGCCGACGACGGGCAGCATCCCGGTCGCCATCCCGACATTGATCGCGACCTGCCAGAAGACTATTCCGGTGAAGCCGACGGCGAGCAGCGCGCCGAAGCGGTCGCGGGAGTGGCGCGCGATCCAGATTCCGCGCGCGATCAACGCCGCATACAGCCCCAGCAGCGTCATCGTGCCGACATAGCCGAATTCCTCGGCGTACGCGGCGAAGATGAAGTCGGTAGTCTGTTCGGGCAGGAAATTAAGCCGCGCCTGCGTGCCTTTGAGGAAGCCTTTGCCCCATTTGCCGCCCGAGCCGATCGCGATTTCCGATTGGATGATGTGATAGCCGGAACCGAGCGGATCGGATTGCGGATTGATGAAGCTGACCAGCCTTTCGCGCTGATACGGCTTCATGTAATGCCACGCCGCGGGCGCGGCGAGCACCGCGGCGAGTCCGAGCGCGGCCATCAGCCGCCAATTCAGGCCGCCCACGAATATCAGCGTGGCCGTGATCAGAATCAGGATGAGGCCGGTACCAAGATCGGGCTGTTTCAGCACCAGCGCGACCGGCACGGCGAGCATCAGCGCCGGTATCGCCAGATGCTTGAGGCCCCAACCGCCTTTCGGCGGGTCCTCGCGCAAATATCGCACCATCACGAGCACAACGGCGAGCTTGGCGATTTCGGAAGGCTCGAGGTTGAAGACGCCGAGATTGATCCAGCGCCGCGAGCCGCCGGTGCTGTGCCCCGCCACGGCGACGACGATCAGCGACGCCACGGCGACGCCGTAGAACGGATACGCGTATGACGCGAGCACGCGATAGTCGATCAGCGCCGCGCCGATCATCAGCGCCGCGCCCGCGCCGACCCACACCAGTTGCCGCACCACCAGCGGATCGAGACCCTGATGGCGGCCGCCCCAGGTCGCGCTGACCACGCTCAGCACGCCGACGCCGCAAAGCGCGAGCGCGAGCGAAAAGACCGTCCAGTCGAAGTGGTAAAGCAGGCGCCGATCAAACGTTGGCATCGGACAGGGCGTGCGCGGGACTCATTCGTCCAGCGGCTCCACGTGCTCGGATTCGGCCGGCGCGGCCGGCGGCGCCGCCGCCGCGTTCTGCGGCGGATAGAGCTCGAAATATTTCTCCATCACCTGTTTGACCACCGGTCCCGCCGACGAGCCGCCGTGACCGGAGTGTTCGATGATGCAGGCGATGGCGATCTTCGGATGATCGGCGGGGGCGAACGCGATGAACCATCCGTGGTCGCGATATTTCATCGGCATCGCGTTCTCCTTGATGCGAACGCCCTGCGCTTCCTTGATGACCTGCGCGGTGCCGGTTTTGCCGGCGACAACGATATTGTCGAGCCGGGCGGCATGGGCGGTGCCGTCGGGCGCGTTGACGACGCCGATCATGCCGTCGCGCACCTCGCCGAGCACTTGCGGATCGATATGCAGTTCGCCGCGCACGATCGGCGGAAACTGCTTGACCACGGAGCCATCGAGACCGTCCACTTCCCGCACGAATTGCGGCTGATAGAGCGTGCCGCCGTTGGCGACGGTCGCCGTCATCATCGCCAGTTGCAGCGGAGTGACGGCGACGTAGCCCTGGCCGATCGCGACCGACAGCGTCTCCGCCGGATACCATCGCTGGCGGAAGCGGCGCTCTTTCCATTCGGTCGAGGGAATCACGCCCGCCCGTTCGTTGTTCAGTTCGATTCCGCTCTTCCGTCCAAGGCCCAGCGCATGCGCCCATGCCGCGATTCGATCGACGCCGAGGCGTTCGCCGACCTCATAGAAGAATACGTCGCAGGATTCGACGATCGCGCGATGCAGTTCGATGTGTCCGTGGCCCTGCTTGCGCCAGCATCGGTATTCCCGGTTGCCGAACCAGATTCCGCCCGGACAGAAGAAGCTGGTGTCGGGCGTAATCGAACGATCCATCAGGGCCGCGATCGAATCGACGATTTTGAAGGTCGAGCCGGGCGGGTACGTGCCCTGAATGGCGCGGTTTTCAAGCGGATGGTCCGGATCGGTCGCCAGTTCGCGCCACGCGGAGGACGAGACGCCCTCGGCGAAGATATTCGGATCGAAGGCCGGCCTGCTCGCCATCGCGAGAATGTATCCGGTGTTCGGATCGATCGCGACCAGCGCGCCGGCGCGATCGCCGATCGCCGCCTCGGCGGTACGCTGCAGGTCGAGGTCGATGGTCATCACGATGCTGTCGCCGGGACGCTCGGGAATCTCGCGCAGCAAGCGCAGGCGGCGGCCGACCGCGTCAACCTCGATTTCCTGGCCGCCGGCGTCGCCGCGCAGAGTCGCTTCGAGGCTCCGTTCGAGGCCGAATTTTCCGATTTCGTCGCCCATCCGGTAGTCGGGCAGCCGATCGAGATCCTTGAGCGAGACTTCGCCGACATAGCCCAGCAGATGCGCGGCGAGCGAGCCGTAAAGATAATGGCGCTGCGGGCTGACTTGCAGATTGACGCCGGGCAATTCGAGCTGGTGCGATTCGAGCGCCACGACCTGCGGCCACTCGAGATGTTCGGCGACGATCACCGGCTCGAAATCGGGCCGGCCCTGATCGTCGGCGTCGTCGATTTTCTTCTGCAAGCCGTCCACGCCGAGCAGTTTTTGCAGGCGCGCGATCGTGGCCGGCAGATTGGGCGAATCTTCGGGCACGATCGCCGCCTCGAACGAGGGCTTGGTGTCGACCAGCGGCCGATGGCGCCGGTCGAAGACGAGGCCGCGGAGCGCGGGCAGGCGGAGAATCCGGATCCGGTTGCGATCGGCCATCTCGGCCAGGTCGCGATGCTTGATGATTTGGAGATAGTAGAGGCGGCCGGCGGCGATTCCGAGAACGATGAAAATCATCGTGGCGAGCGCCGCGATGCGCGGTCCAAGCCGCGGCGTTCCCCGGGTTTTTTCCCGAAGCGCAAATTTCTTCATCAGCGATTCGGCGCCCCGCCTCAGCCTAAAATTTACTCGCGCACGGCATGCTGGCGCAATCCGATCATCCGCGCGGCGCCTTCCATCAGGGCGAAAATCGACGGCGCGACGAGCGCGCTGGCGAGCGCGCGCCACGCGATCGCCGGCAGCGTCGCGGCGAACCCGCCCGCGGAATTCCATCCCGCGCCCGCCGCGTATTGCCCGGCGCCGATCATGAATTCGCCGATTACCACGACGAACACGCCGATCGCGGCGCTGGCGGAGATCAGGTAACGCGACAGCGCGTACGCGATCAGGAACGCCAGCGTCAGCACGAAAGCGTCGAGTCCGAGATGCGCGCCGGAGAACGAATCGGCCGCGTAGCCCATCCCGAACGCCATCAGCGCCGCGGTGGCCTGCTGATGCCTCAGGCCCAAATCGACGGCCAGCACCAGCATCAGATCGGGCATCAAAGGTCCGAGCGGCAGCCAGCGCGGAATGATGGTTTCGAGCGCCAGGGCGATGACGGTGGCGAGCGAAAACAGCGCGAACAGGCGCACATTCAGCTCTGGCCGGCCGCCGGCGCCGGCTTTTGCGTCAGGATCAGCACCTGTTCGAGTTCGCGGAAATCGACCGCCGGCCGCACGGCGACATTGAGAAACAGTCCCGGACCTTCCTGCGAAACTTGCGAGATCGTGCCGATCAGCAGGCCGCCGGGAAAATTGCCGTCCATGCCGGAGGTTACGATCGCGTCGCCCGGACGCACGTCCTCGGTGCGATCGACGTACTTCATCGTCATCCCGGCGTCGAGTTCGCCCGAGACGATTCCGCGCGCGCGGCTGCGCTGGTCGAACGCGTCAAGGCCCGAGTTGTGGTCGTCGATCAGGAGCACGCGCGAAGAATCGGGACCGACCGCGATCAGTTTGCCGACCACGCCGTCGGTCGAGATGACCGCGTCTTCGCGCCGCAAGCCGCTGTCGCTGCCGTCGGAGATAATCAAGGTGTCCGAGATGCCGCTGGGATCGACTCCGATTACCCGCGCCGCCACCGCCGACATCCCGAGCGCTTCGCGCAGCTCGAGGAGATCCGCCAGATGCCGATTTTCCACTTGCAGTTCGACCATGCGGGTATGCTCGGCCTCAAGTTCGGCCACCTCGCGCTTGAGCTGGTCGTTCTGCTGGCGGACGTTAACCAGATCCAGGTAGTCGTGAAAAAATCCCTGCGAGTCGGAGGCGAAGTCCGCGGCGGAATTCTGGAACGGGCGCAGCGTCCAAAGCAGGGCGAGGCTGGGTTTTCCGGCGCGCGCGCCGGGGCGATTGCCGGTGAAGAAGATATTGATGGCGAGAAGCAGCATGGCGGCGCCCGTGAGCGCCACGCGGTTGCGCCACAGGAACGACCCTCTCAGCGTGCGCGCCATCGCGATAAATTAAACGTGGCCCGATGGGGCGGGCGCAATCCTCCGGCGTCAATCGACGGTTACGTCGCGCAGCAGCGACAGTTCGTCGAGAACCTTGCCGGCGCCCATCACGATCGCGGTCAGCGGATCGTCGGCGACGGTCACGGGCAGGCCGGTCTCTTCGCGCAGCAGCACGTCCAGATTGCGCAACAGCGCGCCGCCGCCGGCCAGCACGATGCCTTTTTCGACGATGTCGGCGGCAAGTTCGGGCGGGGTGCGTTCGAGCGCGATCCGCACCGACTCGACCACCTGATGGACCGGCTCCATCAGCGCCTCGCGAATTTCTTCGTCGGTAATTTCGATAATCTTGGGCACGCCGGCGACGAGGTCGCGTCCCTTGATCTCCATGGTCTGGATTTCGCTGCCGGGATAGGCCGAACCGATCGTGATCTTGATCAACTCGGCCGTGCGTTCGCCAATCAGCAGGTTATATTTGCGCTTGATGTGATGGATGATGGCTTCGTCCATCTTGTCGCCGGCGACCCGGACCGAACGCGAAAAGACCACGCCGGCGAGCGAGATTACGGCGACCTCGGTGGTGCCGCCGCCGATATCGACGATCATGTTTCCGGCCGGTTCGGTGATCGGCAGGCCCGCGCCGATCGCCGCCGCCATCGGTTCCTCGATCAGATAGACCTCGTGCGCGCCGGCCGATTCGGCGGATTCGCGCACCGCGCGTTTTTCGACCGCGGTGATGCCGAACGGGACGCAAATCACGATCCGCGGGCGGACCAGGAACTTGCGGTTGTGGGTCTTCTCGATAAAGTGGCGGAGCATGTTTTCGGTGATCTCGAAGTCGGCGATCACGCCGTCTTTGAGCGGCCGTATCGCCACGATCGAGCCGGGCGTGCGTCCGAGCATCTTCTTGGCCTCGGCGCCGATCGCGAGCACCCGCCGTCCGCCCCGCGAATCCTTCTGCACCGCCACCACCGAAGGCTCGTTGCAGACGATGCCCTCGCCCTTGACGTAAATCAGCGTGTTGGCGGTCCCGAGATCGATCGCGAGATCATGGGAAAACCATCCGAAAATCGAATTGAAGCCCACCGGAATTCAGCCCCTTGGATGGCCCGGAACGGGCCATGGTCCGCAGCCCCGCCTGCCCCTCGTATCCATCGCCGCTCTAGCTCGCACGCACGCTAAAACCATATGCGCGGAACGTTTTTCCACCCAAACTGAAGCTAACGGTATTTGACCATGGACGCAAGCAATCATGCCTAATTGCACGCATCAAATCCGCTAAACTATGATTGAGGCGGTATGCTCGAAACGATTCGCGCTCATGCGTACACTTTTGGCACCCGGGTGCTCCTCGTATTCCTGGTGGTGGTATTCGTATTTTTCTTTGGCGTGACCGGATACTACCTGCGCGCCAGGCCGATCGCGACGGTCGGCTGCGGCTCGATTCCATTTCTGACGACCTCCGCGTGCCGCCAGATAATGCCGGACGATATCGACCGTGAGACCCGCAACCTGCGCAATATCTTCGCGAAGGTTTACGGACAGAACGCCGATAGCATCCTGCGGGCGATGAACCTGCGGCAGACCGCGGTCGAACAGTTGATTCAACAGGCGTTGATCCTGAACGAAGCGCAGCGCCTGGGCTTGTCGATCAGCGACGACGCGCTCGCGAAAACGATCTCGTCGCAGACCGCCTTTCAGACCGACGGGCGTTTCGACGTCGATCGTTATCGGGAGATTTTGCGCGAGAACGATCTTTTGCCCGCGGCCTACGAGCGGCAGACCCGCGACGAGATGATGTCCGAAGAGTTGCGCGCGATGGTCTCGAACAGCGTGCAGGTGAGCAAGGCGCAAGCGCGTCAAGCGTTCAATATCGCCGCTGGCAGCGCCAACCTTTCCTATATCAAAGTTCCGTACGCCAATTTCACGGCAGGCGTCAATCCGACCGATCGTGACGTCGCCGATTTTTACCGGCTGAACAAGGAGGCGTTTCGCGAACCGGCGCGCGCCAAGCTGGTCTTTGTCCGCTACAGCCCCGACGCGCTGGAAGGCAATTACGCGCCTTCGGACGAAGAGATACAGCAGTTCTACGAACAGAACGTAAAGACCCTGTTCGACCATCCGGCGGAAGTCCGCGCCCGCCATATTCTGCTCGCGCTTGCGCCCGACGCGACCGCCGCGGACAAGGCGGCGGCGCGCGCCAAAGCCGAAGAAATCCTGAAGAAGCTGAAGGCCGGCGCGTCGTTCGCCGCGATGGCCAAGCAGTATTCCGACGATCCGGGAACCAAAGACAAGGGCGGCGAAATCGGTTATTTTCCCCGCGGCGAATTGGTCAAGCCGTTCGAAGACGCGGCCTTTTCGCTCAAGCCGGGCGAGTACGCAATCGTTCAAAGCCAGTTCGGGTTTCACATTATCGAGATCGAAGCCGACAAACCGGCCCATGTCGATACGCCGGAGGAGGCGCGTCCGGCGATTATCGCCGATTTGAAGCGAAAGTCGGGCGAAGATGTCGCCAAGAACGATATCGAGCAAGACCTGACGGCGGCGATCACGGGCCACAGTCTCGAAGAATTGGCGAAAGCGCGCGGTCTCAATGCGGTCGAAACCCCGTTCGTCACCAAGGACGAGCCGATTAACGGCGCGTCCGATTTTCCGCGGCTTGGCGCGAAGGCGTTCGATCTGAAGCCGGGCGAGGTGCGTGCTTTCAGCGATGCGCCGGAGCCATATCTGGTCAAATTGGAAGCCCTCACGCCATCGCACATTCCGCCGCTGGATCAGATTAAGGATGTCGTGCGGAAGACGCTGATTCGGGTAACCGCGGAAGGCAAGGCCCGGGTCGCGGCGGAAGCGATGCTGAAGCAGGTGAAAACGCCGGCGGATTTGGCCAAAGTCGCGGCAGATAATCATTTGACGGTTGAATCGACCGGCGATTTCCCGAACTACAGCCGCGAAATCCCCGGCGTCGGGCAGGTGTCAGGCCTCGTTTCCGCGGCGCTGGCGGTTCCGGAATTGCCGGGAGTAATCGGCAAAGTGATGGAAAACGGCGGCGACTGTTACATCTTCGAAGTCGTCAGCCGGTCGGCGCCTACCGACGCGCAATGGCAAAGCGAAGGGCCCGCGTTCACCTCCCAGATGGTCGAACGGCAGCGCGCGCACGCATGGATCGATTTTGTCAATATGCTCAAAGAGCGCGCCAATATCGTTATTCATCCCGAGCTTATCGGTACGACCTCAAGCTAGGCGATGGCGGCGGAATTTCGTTTATGACGCAAAGCGAAGACGAACCCGACCAGTCGAGTCCCGATACATCGGAATTCTTTTTCCCCGGCCGCGGCATAAGCGCGCTGTTGATTCATGGCCTGAGCGGTACGCCATTTGAGATGCGCTTTTTGGGCGAACGGCTCGCGGCCGCCGGCGTGCGCGTGCTCGGCGTGCGCCTCGCCGGACACGCCGGCACGCCCGAGGATTTGGCCGCGACCGCCCATCGCCATTGGTACGAAAGCGTGGTCGAGGGCTTCGAGCGGCTGCTGGCGTTCGGCGATCCGAACGTCGTCGTTGGTCTTTCGATGGGCGCTTTGCTGGCGGCGCGGCTGGCCGCCGACCAGCGCGACGCGGTGGCGGGCGTCGTGATGCTCGCGCCGGCGTTCTTCCTGCCCACGCCAACCCGGCTGGCGCTCCGGCTGATGCGCCCGGCGCGCGCCCTTGGCGACAAGATTTTCTTTCGCAAATCAGGCGGCTCGGATATTCATGACGCGGCCGCGCGCCAGAACCATCCGGGCACGCGTCTGATGCCGCTCGGCGCGGCGATGAGCCTGCTCCAACTTTCCGATCAGACGCGGATGCGGTTGGCGGAAGTGAATCAGCCCGCCCTGGTCATCCATGGCCGGCAGGACCATACCTGTCCGTACGATCTCAACGCGGACTTCGTGATCGGCCGGCTGGGAAGCGCGAATAAGCGGTTGGTCGCGCTCGGCGAGAGCTATCACGTGATCACCGTCGATAGCGAAAAAGAACGGGTCGCCGCGGAGACGGCCGAATTCGTCCTCGGCCTGCGCCAAGTCGCCGCCGCGCGGGCCAGCGGCTGAGACAACTCCATCGCGTGCGGCGTTAGGCGGGACGTTATTTCAGCGAATCCTGGTACTCGTCGAGCAGATAGCGCACGTCGGGACGGCCGAGCACTTCGATAAAGCAGATCTTTTCGTCAGTGTTCAGATCGATAATCAGATGGCCTTCGAGCGCCTGCAACTCAACAACGTTGGCGACCTTTACTTCGGCGGCGGTGGCGAAACTGGCGCAATTTTCGTCGCCGCAATCGCACATCGACTCGATTCTGAGCGCGCGCAATTGCGCTGCGAGCGGCTCCGCGCCGCTGCCTTGCAACAAATGGACGACCTCTTCAAGAAAATCGGGCAGAACTTCGCTGATCAACGGCGCATCCATGACGGATCGAGAGCCTAGCGGAATCGCGCCAGCGATCAAGCCTGGCGATTCGGGGCCGCGGCGCGGCGGACTTTCGCATTGCCGGATATAACATAACCTACTATAATTAAATTATGAACTTCAGCGTTTATCTGGACGACGAGCTGGTCGAACGTCTGAATCGCGCGGCCCAGGAAAGCCGCAGGACGCGCAACGCGGTTGTTCGCGAGGCGGTCGCGGAATGGCTGGGCCGGCGGAAACCGTCGCGATGGCCGGCTGAAATTATGAAATTTCGCGGAAACCGCAGGATCGCGCGATTTGAGGATGGCCGGAAGGCCCTGAAGCCGCCACGCGAGCCGTTCGATGCGGTATCTGCTTGATACCTGCGTCGTCAGCGATTTCGCCCAGGGTCATCCGCAGGTTCTGGCGCGGGTCAAAGCGGTTTCCCCCGAAGAGATTGCGGTGAGCGCGATCACCGAGATGGAGGTCGCATACGGGCTGAACCTCAATCCCCGGCTTGCGCGCCGTCTGGGTCCGGTAATGCGCGCTTTCTTTGGCGCGATCGAAGTGCTTCCTTACGGCCGCGCCGAGGCGGCGGCGACCGCCGGAATTCGCGCCGCGCTGAAAAAGCGGGGATCGCCGATCGGAGCCTATGACGCGTTGATCGCCGGCGCCGCGCTTGCCGCGGACCTGACGCTGGTGACTTCCAATGTGCGCGAATTCGATCGGGTCGAAGGTTTGCGCGTGGAAAACTGGAGATAGCTCGGGAGCGTGGCTACACGGCGCGGGCGGTGGGGGACCAGATCTGCTTGTGCATCTGGAGCTGCATCCGCACCGGCAGCCGATCCTCCAGAATCCAGCGCGCGAGTTCGGCTGGATCGATTTCGCCGAATACCGGACTCATCAGCACCGCATTGACGCGATCCGCCAGCCGATGCCGGTTCGCTTCGGCGCGCGCCCATTCATAGTCGCGGCGGTCCGCGATCACGAACTTGATTTCGTCGCGCCGCGTCAGATGGTCAAGGTTGCTCCAGCGGATTCGTTCGCATTCCCCGCTGCCGGGACATTTCAGGTCCATGATTTTGATCACGCGCGGATCGACGCGGGCAAGATCGCGCTCGCCCGACGTCTCGACCATCACGGTGAAATCCCGCGCCAGTAAAGCGTCCATCAGCGGATAGACGCCTTGTTGCAGCAGCGGTTCGCCGCCCGTGATTTCGACCAGCGGACATCCGAAATCGGCCACGCGCGCGACGACGGCGCCGATATCGGCGTGGCGGCCCTCATAGAAGGCGTATTCCGTATCGCACCATCGGCAGCGCAGATTGCATCCGGTAAGCCGCACGAACACGCACGGACGGCCAGCCCAGGTCGATTCGCCCTGGATGCTGAAAAAAATCTCGTTGATCCTGACCCGCGCCATCTTATCCGAGCGTGCGCCGGGCGACCGCAAGCGCCTCTTCCATCACAAGTTTCAGCGGCGCGCCGTGATCCATCGCCGCTTTCCTGCAATCGTCAAATTCGGGAGAAAGATTCAGCGGCGAACCGGCGCCGCCGGCGCTTGCGGCCTTGACGCGAATTTTTCCGAAGCGGGTTTCGACCTCTTCGATCCGGCGGTCGAGCTTGAGCCGGCTCACTGGATGGAAGCGCAGGCCGATCGTCGTCGTCTCTGCAAAGATCATCCGCGCCAGACGGTCGCGCGCGGACGCTTCGGCGAGTACGGACAAAATCACGCCGGGACGGCCTTTTTTCATGATCGTCGGGGTGAGCGTGACGTCGCGCGCGCCGGCCGCCAGTATTCGTTCGCCGAGATGGCCATAAATCTGCGGATTGAGGTCGTCGATATTCGCGGAGATTTCGATCATTTCGTCGGTCCCGAAACCGCCCGCCGCCTCGCCCAGCATCAGCCGCAAAACGTTCGGCCGATCGGCCAGCGTGCGTGTTCCCGCGCCGTAACCGACGCGTTCGGCCTGAAACGCGAACGGCGCTGGCGCGGGCCGTCCAAGCGCGCGCACGATCGCCGCGCCCGTCGGAGTGACCATCTCGGCCTCGCCGTCGCCGATACGGATCGGAAATCCGGCCAGCAATTCCGCCGTCGCTGGCGCGGGTATGGGAATAACGCCGTGGCGCGAGCGGACGAAGCCGTTGCCCGCCGGCAGCGGCGATACGATCAGGTCGGCGACGCCGAGGTGATCGAGCGCCCACGCCGCGCCCACGATATCGATAATCGAATCGACCGCGCCGACTTCATGGAAATGGACTTCGTCGGGCGTGGTGCGATGCACCTTGGCTTCGGCCTCGGCCAGCGTCCGGAAAGTCGCGGCCGCCGCGCGTTCGGCGCGCGCTGGCAGGCCGGCCCGCTCGATCATCCCAAGAATCTCGCCAAGATGGCGCTCGGGTTGCGGTTCGGAAACTTCGACGTCGAATTTGACCGCGGCGATTCCGCTCAAATCGCGCCGCCCGATTGTAATCCGGTAACCGCGCAGGCCGAGCGCGCCAACCGCCTGTTCGAGCGCCGCGGTGTCCGCGCCCGCGTCGATAAGCGCGCCGATCATCATATCGCCGCTGACGCCGGAGAAGGCGTCGATATATGCCGATTTCATCATAGAACCAGGCGACCTTTACTTAACGATACGCCGTCCATAATATAATTTCTTCAGCCGTGGCGTTGAACGCGGGCGTATGAGGCAGAGGGATCTTAAGTTTTTCCGCCGATTGCTGGAAAGCCGCAGAAGCGAACTGCTGACCGAGGCCGAGCGCGCCGTCGGCAGCATGAACAGCAAGCCCGGCGAAGCCTTTGCCGATCCCACCGATCGCGCGACGCTCGAATCGGATCGGGCGCTGCTGCTCAGGATGCGCGATCGGGAGCGCAAGCTGCTGACTAAGATCAATGAAGCGTTCGCGAGGATCGAGAGTGGGGTTTACGGGCGCTGCGAAGAATGCGGCGAGGAAATCGGAATCGAGCGCTTGAAGGCGCGGCCGGTGACCACCCTCTGCATCGCTTGCAAATCCGATCAGGAAGCGCGCGAACGCGCTTGACAATCCGTTCGCACTACGCCGGCCCTCCGCCAGCGTCATCGTTCAGAAGATGAAAGTTCGCAAGGCCGTAGTCGTCGCCGCTGGGATGGGCACGCGGATGCTGCCGGCGTCCAAAGTGATCCCCAAGGAAATATTGCCGGTCGTTGACAAGCCGGCGATTCAGATCGTCGTGGAAGAAACGGTCGCGTCCGGAATTGGCGAAATCGTGATGGTGCTGAGTCCGGGACGCACGACGGTGCTCGACCACTTTCGCTCGGCGCCAGAGCTGGAAAGTTTGCTGGAGCGGCGCTTGCGCCACGATTTGCTCGAAATCGTCCGCTACACCAACAGTCTTGCCCGTTTCCATACGGCGCATCAACACGAACCGCTCGGTCTCGGTCACGCCGTGCTGCAAGCGCGCGAGGCGGTCGGCGACGAACCGTTCGCGGTGATTTTGCCTGACGATATTTTCGACGGCGCGCGGCCATGCCTGCGCCAATTGCTCGACGTCGCCGAGCGCAAGGATGCGCCGGTGGTGGCGCTGATGCGGGTCGCGCGGAGCGAGATACCGAAATACGGAATCGTTGCGGTCGAGCCGGCGGGGCCGCGTCTGCATCGGCTTACCGGGATGGTCGAGAAGCCGGCGATTCCCGACGCGCCCAGCGATCTCGCGATTATGGGTCGTTACGTTCTTACTCCCGACATTTTTCCATTGCTGGCCGAGGGTAAACCGGGGGCTGGGGGAGAAATTCAGCTTACCGACGCTTTGATGGCCTTATCAGAGCGGCGCGCGCTGTATGGATGCGAATTCGAGGGCGTTCGTTACGACCTCGGCGATCGGCTGGGATTTCTCGAGGCGCAAATCGGGTTCGGCTTGAAACGTCCGGAACTGGCTGATAGATTGCGCGCCTACCTGAAAACGGTGCTATCTTCTTAAAGACTTCGGGCGGTGGGGCAGTAGCTCAGCTGGGAGAGCACTACGTTCGCAACGTAGGGGTCGAGGGTTCAAATCCCTTCTGCTCCACCATTTTCCCGCGTAAATCAAAGGATTTTTCTTGAGTTTGCTTCATCGTGGGGCAAATGTGGGGCAAACTCCCCCTTTTTGACCCCGTTTGGGTCGAGCGAGCGGACGCGGAGAGCCACGGCTTCGGAGGGACGAAGACCCGTATAGAAAAGCGTGAAGAGAAACGCATAGTAGGGAAAGTGAACGCCTTCGCGGTACGAGCCAAGATTTCGGCTCAGGCGCCAATGCTTGCGAAGAGTGAATTCGAGGAGTTGGTCGCGCTCATCCTCACTGAACGGATCGGGACCAGGAACAACGCGTCCGATCTGAAGTCGCGCCCTGAGTTCTTCGAGATGCGCCAGGGATAGGTCCTGAAGAGCTACGTCGGCGAGGTAAGGAAGGATGTAAGTGCGGAAATGATTGCGATAGTCGCGAGCCCTTGATGGACGGACGACCGGTGGCACTCTTCGTGCGGCCCAAGCTGGGTAGAAGTGCCCGATCGTGGGCCGCACATCTGGCTGCGCCGAATTGGTAGACTGTGGCGTCGGTCGGAAGTGGATTGCCTTGCTGCCATTTGGAAACCAACGCAGGTAATCGAAGCGATCCGCGGCGATTTACGCCCCGATGATCGCCGCCTGCTTCGAAAGAACGGAACGATTTTCCGGCGTATCGCCGAGCGTCGTAGACTCGGAGAAATTGTGAAGGCCGGTCGCAGTCGGAAGCCGCCAGCGGAACCGCAAGCGCAGAAAATCGCTGCCCGTTGCCTCAATCCAGCAACCCTGTCGGTGGGCTTTCAACTTACGAGGCGCCATTCAGGAAGCCTCCGCGATGAAGCGGGATTCCGGACGCGAAGTGCGCGTCGCGGCGCTCGATAAACCGGACGATTGCCTCCCACTTAAACACCGGTCTCCGTCCTACATGGAAGAAATGTTCGCCTTCCCGCAGGATGCGTTTCGCCATCATGGTCCGGATGGCTTGCTCGGTCCACGGCGTTAGAGAGGGAAGCTCGCGGATGGATACATAGGGCTTGAGTTGAGCCGCGATCTGGTCGGGAGCCATAACATAAAGAAGCGACAGGGTGTTGAAGAGTGCGCATAGCCGCGCTTGCCTGTCGTCGAACCCGATCATAGACCAATCCTGTTAGAATTGTCAAATTCCATAATTTCATATGTCGCGATTCAGGGTTCGACCACGAGGCCCAGACGCAGAAGGCGGACCCGAGCGGCTTGCTCGGAGACTCGACACCGCCTGATAAGCCGTTCGATCATCGCACGGCCAAGATCCGAACCTTCGGGTACCGGCGGCTGCTTGGCTTCGCGCATCGCAATTTCACCCGCCCACAGCTTCACGGAATAAGAGGGCATCAGCAGCGCTCCCCCGATGTATGCGGCTTGGAATTCCATCCAGTCGCTCTGGGGAGCGTCCACGATCCGATCTCGATGGCAAGTCCAGCGTGGCTTCGCAGGACCGTCGTCTGTATCGAATCCGGATATTCTCCAGAGCGGCGCGTGAAACCAAACGTGTCCATACTCGTGCCCAAGCGTCATCCGCAGCCGGTTCTCGTAGCGTGGATCGGACAGGCGCTTGGCGATCATCACTCTGGGTTTCCGGTCGGCGAAGAAATCAGTATGCCCGTCCTCTTCTTCCGGAAGGTCGGCATACATGTCGAGATCGTCCGTATCCATTTCGATCAGCCGGATAAGGTCATCGGTGGGAATGGGAAGCCTGAAGCCGCCACGGTGCCCGTCCATGAAGTCTGCGATCTTCCGCTCGCAGCGCGCGTCAAGTTCCTCAGCCTTGAAGTAGAGGCGATTGATCGGACGTCCGAGCGGATCGCGAAGAACCTTCATTTTCGCTTGCCGGCCGATTTCACTCCCAGCGCCTTGCGGAACGCTCGATAGGCGGCTTCGAGGCGATCTTGACCCGCCTCGGTCTTCACATCAGGCGGCTGGCGGTTCGCATGGAAGTACAGCACATCGGGCGAGATGCCGACAATCTTCGCCATCTGCTCGATCAGGTAGTCCTCCGGCGGATAGCGGTGGTCGTGCTCGACCGCGTTGAGGTACGGCGGATCGACGGGACGCCCATCTTCGCGTTTCAACTTGGCGGCAAGCTCTCTCTGCGTGATCCCCGCCCTCTTGCGTGCTTCCCTGAGTACCTGGCCAAAGGTTTTCATCCGCATTTGATCAGCGCCGCAACCGCCACTCGCCGCCTCCTGGGTAAAGAATACCAAAGCGCACAAAGAATTATCATCGAAAGCTAGAATCTTGCAATTACCTAAATCCACAATGCGATGCGACCATGTGGACGGATTGCGTCCGCTTCCCCGCAGGGGCAGGACGCTCCGACGCCCGATAGCCGAGTCATATGCGAAACTCCGCTCTTGGTGCGGAGATTCGAGCTTGGTTCCCTAGCAGGGCGTTGATAAACGCCTGAATTTCGCTCGCCTATAATTCGTCTGAGTGGGTAATCGTGGTTGAGGAGGAAGTGGCGGATGCGCGGTGAGGAGCGGCGGCAGCGGCCGATGCTGATGGTGCTCAATGTGGAGGAGCGGATTGCGAAGGATCAT
>JAJZAI010000027.1 GCA_021799495.1 Deltaproteobacteria bacterium | reverse complement strand
CGTTGGCCTTTTCGAGATCGCGATAGACGAACAGGTTTTCCCAGGGAATCAGGACTTTGTCGAGGATGAGTATCGCGTCGTTTTCATCGAAGCGCGACGAGAGCGGATAGTCGAACGGACTGCCCATCACGGCGGCGTTCAGCTCATACGAGGGCCGGCAGATGAGTTTCACGCCGGGCGTGTCCATCGGGATAATCGCGAAGAGCGCCATATCCGGCCGGCCGAGCGGGGTCGGTCCATAGAACCCGATGAAATTGCAATGCGTGAGCGCTGAGCCGGTCGCGACTACCTTGGCGCCGCTGACGATCACACCCGCATCGGTCTCTTTTTCGGCGTGAACGAAGACGTCGCCGACTTCGTCGGGCGGGCGGGACTTGTCGGTCGGCGGATTGATGATCGCGTGATTGAGGAACATGCATCGTTCCTGCGCGCGCCGATACCATCGCAGCGCGTTCTCCTGATACGGCGCATAAAAGTCGGCGTTGGCGCCGAGCGTGCCGGTCAGGCTCGCCTTGTAGTCGGGAGACCGGCCCATCCATCCGTAGGACATGCGAGCCCAGGCGGCGATCGCGTCGCGCGAGCCGACCAGATCGTCGATGGTGCGGGGCACGCGGTAGAAGCGATGGGTAAAACCGCCGTTGCCGGTATCGGTCGGGGCGATTAGCTCCGCATTGCGGGCGTCGTCGTGCAGCGCGTCGTACATCCGGGCCAGAGTTCGCGCGGAATTTCGGAACGCCGGATGGCGCGTGACGTCGCGAACGCGCTCGCCGTAGATCCAGACTTCGCGAGAGTCGCGGATGCTGTCGAGAAACTCGGCGCCGGTGTAGGGACGCACGGCGGCGTGATCGGCGTCGGATTTGGCGCGCGCAGCGGCGTCGGTCGAGGCCATCGAAAGGTCCTCCTCGCGGCCGAAAATTTTCGGGCCGAGCGAAATTGGCCGGGCGCCGAAAATCGAGGCCTCCCGCCTTCCATTAGCCGAGCCATGGTTGCGCTGACAAGACGTTGCGATCGCGCGGCCGGACTTGTCGGCCATTCGGGAAGATCACACGGGGAATTATCCCAAATCCGGCCCGCGAGCCGGACGAAATGGGCAATAATTACACGATACCGTGGGTTTATTCGTCTAATTGGCCAATTTAGCGGTCTATCAGGCACGGCATATAAAGTGCTTAAAGATAACGGTGTCCGCTTTTCACGGCGGATTGTTTTGTGGGGAGGTTGAGCGCGATGGGCAGCAGATTCCTGGCGCCTGCGGCGCTGGCTCTGGCAATTTTTATTGGAGCGCCGGCGGTCTGCTCGGCGCAGTTCACGGAAACGCAAAAAGGAACCGGCGTCGGCGCGCTGGTTGGCGCCGGGACCGGCGCGATCGTCGGCGCGGCGGTCGGGCATCCGATCGTAGGCACGTTGATCGGCGCGGGCGTCGGCGGCGTCGGCGGCTACGCGGTCGGCAGCGCCCTGCAGACGCAGCAGAACATGAACTATCGCAACGAGCGCGAAGTTCTTTCGCAGCAGCGCCAAATCGAAAGGCAGCGGCACGAGATTCAACAGCTCCAGATGGAGCAGAACACGGAGTGAAACGGGACTCGAAACGCGCCCGCGAAACGAATCGATCTTTTAATTCGTCTAAGGAAGCGACAGCTTTTCTGTGAAGCATTTGGAATGACGTAATGGTATTATTGCAACGGGCGTCGGACGACGTTCCGGAGGTAAATTAAATGCGTGGCAAATGGATCGTACCGGCGGCTCTGGCGTTGGCCGTCGCGATGCTGGCGGCGGGCTGCTCGGGGCAGCCGCTGACGGAGCGCGAAAAGGGTACGGGCGTGGGCGCGCTGCTCGGAGCCGGCACGGGCGCAATTATCGGCGCGGCGGTTGGCCATCCCGCGGCAGGGGCCGCGATCGGCGGCGGTTTGGGCGCGGCCGGCGGCTTTGTCGTAGGCAATGAAATGCAGAATCAGCAGGTGCAAAACCAGCAGACGCAGGGCCAGATGGAGCAGCAGCAACAGGAGCTTGAATCGCAACGCCGGCAGATCGAACAGTTGCAGAGCCAGCAGAATACGGAATGACGCGGCTCTTTCCGGCCTGATTAGATGCGGCGGAACGGACCTGCGTTCCGCCGCTTTTTTTTCTCCGGATCAGCCGCACTCACGCCGGAGCGCAGAGTTTGCATGGACGCATCCCGGCACCGCAGGCATGTTCCGCGTCCGCGAAGATCATCCAGCGCGGCCGGCTCGCGCGGCGCACCGCGGCGCATCCGGGACGGCAAAAAATATGCGAACGGCGATGGCCCCATACGGCCTGCGGCGGTAGCCGTTTGTCTGGTCCGATTTCGAAACCTTCCGCGCGCAGCAGGCTGAGCTTGCGTTCGACGCCGCCGCCATAGTTGCCAATCGCGCCGTCCGATCGAATTACGCGATGGCACGGGACGTAAACCGGCAGCGGATTTGACGCCATCGAATTTCCGATCGCGCGCTGACCCGACGGCGCGCCGATCGCCTCGGCAAGCCCCTGGTAGGTGACCACCGCTCCCGGCGGAACGCGGCGCAGATGGGCCAGCGCGCGCCGCTGGAAATCTCCGGCCACCAGACTGAGGTCAACCGGATGACCGTCGATCGGCGCGCTGTCGCCCGCCAACAATCGATCGATCTCCTCCCGCACACGGACGGCGACCGCCGAATCTTCGATAACGTCGTAGCCGGAGCGCAAAGCCTCGAGCGGCGCCGCCGCTCCCGGCGTGTCGAGATAGGCGACCGCGAGCAGGCCGCGCGGACCTTCGGCGACCAGCAACCGCCCGAGCGGCGATTCGGTTATTCCAGCCCGAACCGCCGGCCGGCGGAAACGCCGCAGCGCCCGCGCCATCCGCCGATGCGCATCCTCGACCATCGCGTCGATCCCGTCGCCGGCGATAGCGGCGTCGGGCGGCGCGGGCAGATCATCGGCGAGGATCGAAACCGCTTCCGCATCCGGGCGAGCGCGCCGGGGAACTTTGCGCGCAATAGCGCGATGCTTCATCACTGATTCAACCTCCTGCCGCGGCGCGCAGTTTTTTGAGCGCCTGATATACGCCGGCGCGCGCGCTTTCGGGCGAGCACGCAAGCGCCGCGGCGATTTCTTCGTAATCAAGTCCGCCGAACTTGCGCATCACGAACGCTTCGCGCTGCTTGCTCGGCAGCGCCGCGATCGCGTCCCGCAGATGGACCACCGCTTCGTTCGATCCGTTGATGCTTGAGGTTTCGGATACGAACTCCGGCGCGTCTTCCGCGATTACGCGCGCGCGGCGCATCCGGTCGCGGCTTCGATTCAGGCAAAGATTGGTCGCGATACGATAAAGCCACGGCCGGACGCCCTCGGCGGAAGCGAGCGTCGGCCATGCGCGATACGCCCGCAGCCACATCTCCTGGAACACGTCGAGCGCGTCTTCCCGATCGCGCGTCGTGCGCATCAGGTAGCGCATCAGTTCATGCTCGTGCCGGCGCACCGCCTCGTCAAAAGGCGGCGGAAGCGGAAAATTCCCGTCGGGCTCCATCGTGCGGTTATAACCCCGAACCGCCGGATAATGTGAAGCGGCGCCGGGTCGAAATCAGCCGGCCGCGAATCCGAACAGGCGCGAAGCGTTTTCGAGAACGCGATCGGCAAGCGTCTCGGGCGCGGTGTCTTTCAAGCGGGCGAGAGCCGCGAGCGTGCGCGATACGTAGGCCGGCTCGTTGACCCGGCCGCGATACGGTTCGGGCGCGAGATAAGGCGCGTCGGTTTCAACCAGCACGCGATCATCCGGAACGACCTGAGCGGCCTCGCGCAGCGCGCCGGCGTTCTTGAAGGTCAGGATTCCCGAAAACGAGATGAAAAAACCGAGGGCGAGGAATTCGCGCGCCGCCGCCGCGTCGCCGGTGAAACAATGGATCACGCCGGCGCGCCGCGGCATCCCGACTTCGCGCACGATTTCGACGAGACGAGCCTCGGCGGCGCGGCAGTGAATCACGATCGGACGGTCGAGTTCCGCGGCCAATTCCAGATGGCGGCGGAGCGCCGCTTCCTGCGCCTCGCGCGGCGAATGGAGATAGTGAAAATCCAGCCCGGTCTCGCCGATCGCAAGCACGCGCGAGGAGCGTGCGAGTTCGCGCAACTGATCGAACCGGCGCGAATCGGCGCCGGCCGCGTCGTGCGGATGCACTCCGACGACCGCGTAAACGTCGAGATACCGCTCGGCGATCGCGACCGTCGCCGCGTCGGTTTCGATCGTTCCAATCGCGCCCACCGACACGAACGCGCGTACTCCAGCTGCGCGGCCGCGCTCGATTACCGCGTCGGCGTCAGGCCGGAGTTTCGGGTCGGCAAGATGACAATGCGTATCGACCAGCGGCGTCATCACGGTGCGGAGTCGGTTCGGCTCACGAAAAAATCACGCGGATCTGGGCTTTTCGATCCGCGGAAACAGCGCGATCGGCGGATTCACCTTGTGGCCGGGCTTGATTCCTTCGCCGAACGGCTTGCGCGCGGTAACCGCATCGACGTTCAGGAGCGCGAGGATTTTGCCGGACGTAACCGGCATGAACGGCTCCAGTGTGTCGGCAATCACGCGCAACGCTTCGACCAGATTGGCGAGAATCGCGCCGACGCGCGGCAGGTTCGCGGGATCTTTGGCGAGCGTGAACGGCGCCGTCGCCGCGACATATTTATTGGCGACGTCGAGCGCCTGCCAGATCGCCTCGAGCGCGCGATTAAACGCCAGTTCCGCCGCGAGATCGGAGACGCGACCTTCCAATCCGTGCAGCGCTCGCGCGAGCGTGTGGTTTTGATCGTCGTCGCCGTCCGCGTTCGCGGAAGCCGTGAGCGCGCCGCCAAGATAGCGTTGAGCCATCGCGAGCACGCGGCTGGTCAAATTGCCAAGATCGTTCGCCAAGTCCGCGTTGTAGCGTTCGATCAGGCGCTCTTCGGAAAAATCGCCGTCGAGTCCATAGACCACTTCGCGCATCACGAAGTAGCGCAGCACGTCGGGGCCGAAAGTGGTTTCGTAGTACAGCGGATCGCGCACGTTGCCCGAGCTTTTCGACATCCGCGAACCGCCGAAATTGAGCCATCCGTGAACATTCAGATGGCGCGGCAGCGGCAGGCCCGCCGCCAGCAGGATCGGCGGCCAATAAACCGCGTGAGTTTTCAGGATGTCCTTGCCGATGAAATGTTCGGTATGCGGCCATGCGCCGGACATGAATGCGTCGAGCCCGAGCCGCGCCGCCGGCGCGCTGACATACGCCCAGAAGGCGTCGTACCAGACATAGGTGACGTAACGATTATCGAAGGGAATTTCGATTCCCCAGTCGAGCCGCGTCTTGGGCCGCGAGATGCATAGATCCGCGAGCGGTTCGGCCAGCATGTTGAGCGCTTCGTTCTTGTAGCGCACCGGCCGGATACTCAGTTCGTCGGATTCGATTTTTTTGCGCACCTCGTCGCGGTACTTGTCGATGCGCAGGAAGTAGTTGCCTTCGCTGATCAGCTCGACCGGGCGGTTGTGCGCGGGGCAGACATTGCCCGGAAGCAATTCTTTTTCGGTATAGAAACGCTCGCAATCGACGCAGTAAAGCCCCTCGTAGTCGCGGAAATAGATATCGCCGCGCTGATTCGTCCGCGTGAGCATCTCCTGGACGAATTTTTCATGTGCGGCGTCGGTGGTGCGCACCCAGTAATCGAAGGTCGTGTTCAGGCCCGCGAAGACGTCGCGGAACAGCGCGCTCATCTTGTCGGTGTACGCCTTGGGCGCAAGCCCCTCGGCCAGCGCGGCGCGGCGGATTTTATCGCCGTGTTCGTCGGTGCCGCTCAGAAAGCTGACGTGGTCCGCGCCGTGGCGCCGGCGCATCGCGCGCGCGAACACGTCGGCGGCGAGCGCCTCGTAAGCGCTGCCGACGTGCGGCGCGCCGTTGCAATAAAAAATCGCGGTGGTGATATGAATTCGGTCTGACATCGTGAAGTCGCCGGATTGGGCCGCGGCGATCGGCCGATCATGCGCCGGAGTCGCGCGCGGCGACCAGTTGTTCGAGCGTCGCCTCGACCACGCCGCCGTCATCCTCGCGCTGAATCAGCACGGTCTGCTTTAGGATATTCTGCCGCACGACTTTGCCCGAACCGGCCACCGATTCGACGTGTTTGCCGATGTTCGGCAACGCGCGCTTCAGTTCGACGTACGAGGCGTATTCGTAGCGCAGGCAGCACTTGAGCTTGCCGCACATCCCGGCCAGCCGCGAGGGATGCAGCGCCAGTCCCTGCTCGCGCGCCATTTTGACCGTCACCGCCTCAAAGTCGCGCAGCCACGACGAACAGCACAGTTCGCGTCCGCACGCGCCGATTCCTCCGGCGACCTTGGCTTCGTCGCGCGAACCGATTTGCTTCATTTCGATCCGCACCCGCAGCGTGGTCGCGAGGTCGCGCACCAGCTCGCGGAAATCGACGCGGGTTTCGGCCGAAAAATAGAAGGTCGCTTTGCGGCCGTCCCACGCGAATTCCACGCGCACCAGCTTCATCGCAAGGCCGCGTTCGCGAATCCGCGCGACGCAAAGCCGCTCCGCCTGATGTTCGCGGCCGAGCAAATCCTCCTCCAGCCGCAAATCGCGATCGCCGGCCACGCGCACGATCGGCTTGAGCGCGGCCAAATCGAGCGTCAACGCCGGTTCGTGCGGCGGAATTTCAACCGTGCCAAGACACGGACCCGCCTCGCTCTCGACCAGCACGCGGTCGCCGCGACGCAGCACGAGATCGCCGGCGAGAAAATTATGCAGGCGGCCGGCGGGAAACAGGCTGACGGCGACAATTTTCGGTTCAACCGAACCGCTTTCAAGTGGATCGATATCGGCGGCCACTATTCACCCCTCAGCGCCCGGCCCGCTTCCAACCAGAAACGCTCCGCCTGAAGGCGGGGGTTGGCCATCGCCTCAACCGCCGCGGCGGCGTCGAGCGCGGCGTCGCCAATCACGGCCAGCGTCTCCGCGCCTGCGCGCCCGGCCAGTCCGCGCGATGCGGCGGCGGAATTCGAGTCGAGCAGTTTCGAGCATAGCATTTCCTCGATCAGCCGCGCGATTAGCTCGAAATTTTCCACCGCCTGCTCGCGCGCGCCGAAAAATTCCTGCGCCAGCGCCTGAATCGCGGGGAAATCAAGCGCCGGCGCGCGCTCCAGCGCCGCCAGCAGGGCGGCGGATGGAGGTTCTTCGCCGGCGGCCATCTCGAGCGCGCGGGCGGCGCTGCTGCGCGCCAGCCGCGCCACGTCGAGCGCGCGTTGCGGGTCCAATCCGGCGCGATGTTCGAGCACCGCGGCGATTTCGGCCGGTTCGAGCGGCGCGAACCGGACCGGACGCAGCCGCGACCGCACGGTTTCCAGCAGCGCGCGTTCGCTCTGCGCGATCAAAAAAATAATCGTATGGCCGGGCGGCTCCTCGAGAGTTTTCAGAAGCGCATTCTGGGCCGGCAGATTCAGCGTTTCGGCGTCGTCGATTATCGCCACGCGGCGCGAACCGCGCGCGGGGCGCACGCCGAGCTTCTCGATCAAATCGCGCACCTGTTCGATCAAAACGTCGCTGCGGTTGGGAAGACGGGCGATACGCACGAAATCCGGATGGACGCCCATCGCGACCTGCACGCACGCCGGACAGCATTCGCAACGCCCGGTTGAATCCGCCGCGCGCGCGCGCCCGCCTGGCGCGGCCGACGCCGCGCGCACCGGACAGGCGATCGGATCGCAACAGAAGCCCGAACCGGGTCCGCGTTCGCACAAAATTTCGTGGGCGATACCGGCCGCCACCAGCGCCTTGCCGACGCCGCGCGGCCCGGCGAACAGGTAAGCGTGCGACGGCCGGCGCGCGATTTCGGCTTCGAGCGCCGCGATCAGCCCGCGGTTTCCCGCGATTCCCGCAAGCGCCATCAGGCGGCGGTCCGCGCGTTGATTTCCGCGACGACCCGCGCCGTTACCGCGGCGCGCGGCGCCGTCGCATCGACCACGATTACGCGGCCGGGTTCGGCCCGCGCGATCGCGAGAAAGCCGTCGCGAACCCGGCGATGAAATTCGATGCGCTCGCCCTCGAAACGGTCCGGCCGATCGGCGCCCGGCCCGCGCCGCGCGCGCGAACGCTCCAGGCCGATTTCCGCCGGACAGTCGAGGACGAACGTCAAATCGGGACGCATCCCGTCGCTGGCCAGCCGGTTAAGCTCCGCGAGCAGTTTCAAATCGAAACCGCGGCCGTAACCCTGGTAGGCCGCGGTCGAATCGGAGTAGCGATCCGAAATCACAATCTCGCCGGCCTGCAACGCCGGGCGCAGCTTTTCGCGCACATGCTGTGCGCGATCGGCCAGCACCAGCAACAGTTCCGCGGCCACTTCGAGCTTTATCGCCGGATCGAGGAAAATGGCGCGTATCGCCTCGCCCGCGCGTGTTCCGCCCGGCTCGTGAGTCACGCTGACGACGCGTCCGGCGGCGCGCAAAGCCTCGGCGACCAGCGCGGACTGCGTGGTCTTGCCCGATCCTTCGACGCCTTCAAGCGTGATGAACATCCCGCGGCCCATCAGCGCGAAAGATACCAATGAAGCAGTTGCGGCTGAAACAGCGTGTAAGCCGCGGCGGCGAGCGCAAGGAAAGGACCGAAGGGAACTTCGGTTCGCATCAGGGACGGACCGCCCGGATGATCTTCCGGCGCGACGCCGCGCCGAACGCCGGTGACCTCTGCGATCGCTTGCGGCACGACCTCGTCGGGAGGCGCGGGCGCGCCTCCGGCGAGCGCGAAAACGATCCCTCCAACCGTGCCGAACAGCGAGCCGAAGAAGAGCGTGAAAAGCACCCCCGGCCATCCGATAAACGCGCCGATCATCCCGAGCAGCCAGACGTCGCCCAGGCCGACTCCCTCCTGCCGGCGCAGCAAGAGATAGGCCTCGCCGGTGATAAACAACGCGCCGCCGCCGGCGACCGCGCCAATCAGCGCGCTGCGCAGTCCCACCTCGGGCATCACGAACGCGGCGCACGCCAGCCCCACGGGGATGCCGAAAAAGGTGATGACGTTGGGAATGACGCGCCAGTCGTAATCGATCAGCGCGACCGCGTAGAGCGCGGCGCAAAAGACGAACCGGGCCAGCGCGCGTTCGGGCGTGAAATACAGATAGAGATAGGCGCCGGCCACGCCCATCGCGAGTTCGGTCAGGAAGTAGCGGAATGGTATGGCCCTGCCGCACATCAGGCAGCGCCCGCGCAATCCGAGATAGGCGAGGATCGGAATATTCGCGTAGAAGGGAATTGGCCGGTTGCATCGCGGGCAGAACGATCGCGGCGTCGCGAGCGGGATTTCGCGCGGCAACCGATAGGCGACGACGTTGACGAAACTGCCGGCGCAAGCTCCCAGAATAAAAGCGAGCGCCGCGCCAAGGCCGCGCGGGAAATCCGTCATGCCGCGCTCCGTTCGCCGGCGCGACTCGTGCCGGGACCGCGCATGCCGGCGCGCGCCACCGCCGCTTCGACCTCGGCGGTGATATCGGCCGGCGCGATTCGGCCGGACGTGCGGATTTTGAACTCTGACACCGGCATCAGATTACGTGCGGCGCCGGCGTGGCGCCATTGCCCGTCACGCCCTTCGTTCATTTTTGGCAGTGGGGGCAGTAGAAGCTGGACCGCTGCCCGACGATCGCCTGACGGATCGCCGCGCCGCACGTGACGCAGGGCTTGCCCTCGCGATCGTAAACCTGCAGCCGCTTGGCGAAGCGGCCCGGCTGGCCGCGCGAATCGCGATAGCTGCGAAACGTCGTGCCGCCGCCGCCGATCGCTTCGCTCAATACAGCCGGCGTGTGCGCCGCGATACGCCCGGCTTCGGCGCGCGTGACGCGGCCCGCGCGGCGCGTCGGCCGCACGCCGGCGCGGAAAAGTATCTCGGAGGCGTAAATATTGCCCACCCCCGCCACGATCCGCTGGTCCATCAGCAGCGTTTTGACGGCCGCCTTGCGGCCGCGCGTCGCGCGCCAGAAATATTCGGCGCTGAAATCTCCGCTGAGCGGCTCGGGCCCCAGACCTCGCAACTCGGCCGCGCTTGCCAGCTCCGCCTGCCGCATCAGCTTGATCAGGCCGAAGCGGCGCGGGTCGTTGTAAACCAATCGGCTGCCGTCGTCGAGCGCGAATTCGACGTGATCGTGCCGCGGATCGAAGGGGCCGGGATCGAAACCGTCGCGGCGATGCGTCAGGCTGCCGCTCATTCCCAGATGGACCATCAGCGCCATACCGCCACCCAGCTCGATCAGCAGGTACTTGGCGCGGCGGCCGATTTCGACGATCGCGCGGCCCGCGACGGAATCGGCCACTTCGTCGCCCAACGCCCGCCGCAAACGCTTTTCGCGCACGGCGGCCGAGACAATGGTGCGGCCCCTGGCGCTGCGCGCGAGAATCCGCCGCAGCGATTCAACTTCCGGCAATTCAGGCATCGCGCTTCCCCCATGCGGCCTGTTCGCGCTCGATCGTTTGCGCCAGCCGCGCGAATTGCTGAATCCCCAGCGTTCCGGCCCGCGCCGCCGGATCGATTCCCGCGTCGAGCAGCGCGCTCTCGACCGCCGCGGGCGGCATCCCCAGCGTATGGCCCAGCGCGTTGCGCAGCGTCTTGCGCGGCGCCGAAAACGCCGCGCGAATCGCCGCCAGGATCGCCCGCTCCCGGGCCGGACCGCCGACTTCATCCATGCGCGGCGCGAACGCGAGCACTTCCGCATCGACTTTGGGCCGCGGATGGAAACATCCGGCGCCGACGCGAAAATGTTCCGCGATCTCCCAATAGAGCGCGGTGTAAACGCTGAGCGCGCCATAGGCCGGCGCACCCGGCTGCGCCCGAATCCGTTCGCCCACCTCGCGCTGGAACATCAGGGTCATCCGCGCGATCCGCCCGCGCAGCGCCGCGAGCCGCTCGAGAATCGCGGCGGCGGAATTGAACGGAAGATTTCCAATCACCTTGATCGGCGCCGCATCCGCAATCTGGCCGGGCTCCAACGCCATGAAATCGCGATTCACGACCACGACGCGCGGGTCGGCCCCGAAGCGTTGCGCAAGCCGCGCCGCGAGCCGCGCGTCGAGTTCGACCAAGATTATCCGGCCGACCGGCGCCGCCGCGATTCGCTCCGTCAGGATTCCCAACCCCGGTCCGATTTCGAGCGCGGTCTCGCCCGCTTCCAGATGCGCCAGCGCGACAATCCGGTCCGCGACGCGCGGCTGCACGAGGAAATTCTGTCCGCGCGCACGGCTCGGAATCACGCCCGCCGCCGCCAGCGCGGCCGTCGGACGTTCGGCGCTCGCGGCCGGGATCGTTTCCACGGGCGGAGCCGCGCGCGAGGTCCGCGCTCGCCTCACAGCGGCAGGTTCGCCTCCGCGTCGAGCGTGAGCGGGTCGCGCTCGCCGCGCATCAGCCGGACGCTTCCGGCCAGCGCGATCATCGCGGCGTTGTCGGTGCAGAACCTGAATGACGGCGCGACCACGCGCCGGCCGTCGGCCGCGGCCGCGGCGGACAGCCGCTCACGCAGTCGCGAATTCGCCGCGACCCCGCCGGTCAGGACGATCGTTTCGGCGCCGTGCTCGCGCGCCGCCGCGAGCGTCGGCCGCACCAGCATCTCGACCACCGCCTCCTGAAAACTCGCGGCCAGATCTTCGCGCGCGGTCGCCGCTCCGGCCTCGCTCGCAAGAAAGACCGCGACCGCGGTTTTTACGCCGCTGAAGCTGAAATCGAGCGGCGCGCCCTTGACGCGAGCGCGCGGGAATTTCACCCCGTTCGGACGGCCCTTGCGCGACATCTCGTCGATAATCTTGCCGCCCGGATAACCCAGACCCATCAGCTTAGCGGCTTTGTCGAAGGCCTCGCCGGCGGCGTCGTCGCGCGTGGCGCCGAGCCGGCGATAACGGCCGAAATCCTCGACCATGAAAAGCGCGGTATGGCCTCCCGAAACGACCAGCGCGAGATACGGCATCGCCACCCGATGCTCCAGCAGGGGCGCCAGCAGATGGCCCTCGAGGTGGTTCACGCCGACCATCGGCAATCCGCTCGATTGCGCCAGCCCCTTCGCGCACATCAGGCCGACCAGCAGCGAGCCGACCAGGCCGGGACCGCGCGTCACCGCGATTCCGTCGAGCTCGGCGAGCGCGATTCCCGCCTCGGCAAGCGCGCGCGCGATTACCGGCATGATCGCGACCACGTGATTGCGCGACGCCAGCTCGGGCACCACCCCGCCATACGCGCGATGGATGTCATCCTGATTCGCGACGGCGCTCGCGCGCACCGTGGCGATTCCGGGCGCGCCGGTTTCGATTACCGCCGCGGCGGCGTCATCGCATGACGATTCAATTCCCAAAACTTTCATGGTTCTCCGCAAGCGTAAATGCGCACAAGGATCATTGATCGCCGGAACCCGCCCTCGGCGGCGGTGGCGGCGGCGCCTCTTCGGGCGCGGGCGCGCTCAGATTCGCCTGCGGCGGCGCGGCAACGTCGCTCGCAGGCGGAGGCGGCGCGTCCATCCCGGCGGGATTCGGCAGATTCGCCGCCAGCCGGCCGTATCCAACCCGCGCGATCAGATTGTTGGGCGCGGCGCCAAGCGCGCGCTGATAGGACGCGGCGGCTTCGCTCAACTGGCCCTCTTCTTCTTCGCAAATTCCTTCGTAACCGATCGTTTCGCCGAGCCATTGCGGATCAGCGCCGAAACCGATTTCGGCGCGCCGGAAGAAAGTCAGCGCCTCGTCAAAATTGCGGCGCGCGGCGTAGGCGCGGCCCAGAAAAAAATAGGCGTAAGGATTGCCCGGATCGATCGAGACCGCCCGCGTCAGCGCCCGCATCGCGTCGTCGATCGAGCCTTTCGCCAATTCCTGCCGCGCTTCCTCGGTGGTGCGCAGCGAGGCGGCCAACGCCGGCGTATCGGCGCTGGCGATCGCGCCGGCCAGCGGCTGATCGGCCGGATCGGGCGCGGCCGTGACCGTGCTGATATCGAGCGCCGGCGGCGGTCCGGCCGGCGCGCTCACCGCGTCGGGCGCGGCGTTGCCGGCGGGATTCGCCGCAGCCGCGCCGGCTCCATTGTCGCTTGCTGGAGTTCCCGAATCCGCCGGAACCGAAATCTCCTCCGGCGCACCCGGCGGCGTCGCTGCCGCACCTGCGGGCGTCGGCGCGTTTTGCGGCGATAGCGCCGGCGACGGGCTCGGGCCGGACCCCGGCGCGCGCTCCCACTCGCCCTCCGCCGCTCCGGGCGGAAGCTCCGCCGACGGCAAATTCTGCTCGTCCAGATGGGCCAGCACGATCGGCGCGCTATCGCCGTTGGCGATAGCGGCCGGCCCGCGCGCGCTCGCGGACATCCACGCCTGGGCGGTCGGCGCCGGCACGCACGCGATCGCCAGCAAAACGCCGGCGGCCGCGCGGATATTGGAGCGGATACGCATTTCGCGCGTCTACTATAGCAATCGTCCCGCCCGCGCGGCATCCGCCAGAGCGGTGGCCATCGCGCCGGAATTGAACAACCGCGGATTTAGTCGTTGGGCGTGGAATCGGCCGGGCCGGATGCGCCGGGCGCGCGCTCCCAGTCATTGCCCTGCTTCGGCGCCGCGGATACGGGCGGCGCGCCGCCGGCCGCGGCGGGCATCGGCGCCGCGCTCATGCCGGGCGAAGTGTGGAACGGACACATTTCGGTCGGCGCAAGCGCCTTGGGAAAAACCCCATCGACCGCGCCGGGACAATATGGACCGGCCAGATAGCCGGTCGCCGGATCGACGCGCGCCGCGACCATATCGGGCGGCATCGTGAAGTTGAGCGCGGGCCGCGGCGCGGTCGCCGCCTTCATGAAGTTCGTCCATGCGGGCAGCGACGCCTGCGCGCCGGTCAGGCCGAGCGCCTCTTTCTGATCGAATCCGGTCCAGACCACGGCCAGCAGGTCGGGAGTGAATCCGGCGAACCATGCGTCCACCGAATCGTTGGTGGTGCCGGTTTTGCCCGCCGCCGGCCGCGTGAAGCCGAGCTTGCGCGCGCCTTCGCCGGTGCCGTGGTTGACCACCTGCTCGAGCATGAAGTCCATCATGTAGGCGAGATCGGGCGATAGCGTCTGCTCGGCCTTCAGTTCATGCCCTTCGATTACTTTGCCCGATTGATCGAGCACGGCAGTGACGGCGTACGACGGCACCTCAAGACCTTCGTTGGCCATGATCGCGTACGCATTCGCGACTTGCATCGGCGACTCTTCGATACCGCCCAGGATGATCGACGGATACGGCGGCAAATCGCCGAAGCCGAGCTTGCCCGCCATTTGCAGGATGCGGTCGAGGCCGACCGCATATGCGACGCGCGAGGTCGCGGAATTGAGCGACTCTTCGAGCGCGAATTCGAGCGTGACGCGGCCGAAATAACGATCCTTGTAGTTGCGCGGCGTCCAGCTCTGGTCGCCGTATTGCCAGGTGAAAGGCGTGTCGTCAACGTAGCTGGTGGGCAGGAAATGCTCGGGACCGCCGTCCAGCGTTTCTTGCAGCGCGGCCAGATAGGTGACTGGCTTGAACGCGGAGCCTGGCTGGCGTTTGGATTGCGTCACGCGGTTGAACTGGCTTTCGCGGTAATCGCGGCCGCCGACCATCGCGCGGATCTTTCCGGTCTGCGGTTCGATCGCGATCAGGCAGGACTGCAACTCCTCGCTTTTTTCCTTGCGCCTGAGCGCCGGATGGCGCGCTTCGAGATCGGCGAGATTGTTCTGCACCGCGAGTTGCGCCTCTTTTTGCATGTGGACGTCGAGCGTGGTGAAGATGCGCAGGCCCTCGCCGCTCAGCACCGACGGCGGATAGCGCTCCGCCACCTCCCGTTTCACAAATTCGACGAAATAGGGCGCGTCGTTGGTTTCGACGAACGGCTCGCGCGCGACCATCGGCGAAGTCACCGCCGCGTCATAGGCGGCTTTGCTGATATAGCCGTCCGCCAGCATCGAGGAGAGCACCTCGTTGCGGCGGCGGACCGCAAGCGCCGCGTGGCGCAGCGGATTGTAGCGGTTGGGCGAGCGGATCATGCCGGCGATCGTCGCCATCTCGGCGATATTCAGATCGCGCGGCTCTTTTGAGAAATAGAATTCCGCCGCCTCCCAGACGCCGTAGATTCCCTCCTGCCCGCGCTGCCCGAGATAGATGTCGTTGATGTAATTTTCGAGAATTTCGTCCTTGGAATAGAGCCGCTCCGCGATATACGCCATGAGCGCTTCCTTGACCTTGCGATGCCAGTCGCGCTTGCTGGTCAGGAAGAAATTCTTCATCAACTGCTGGGTGAGCGTCGAACCGCCCTGCACCACCCGCCCCGAAATAAAATCGATCCACGCCGCCTTGATGATGCGCACGACGTCGATGCCGTGATGCTCGTAAAAGCGATGGTCTTCGGCGGCAAGAATCGCGTCGATAAACGCGGGCGGGAGGTCGGCAAGCGGCACGAGGCGGCGTTGCTGCCAATCGCCCTGAAAGATCGCGCCGAGCATCTCCGGTTCAAGTTCGAGCGAATAGAGCGGCTCGCGCGTCACGGCGTCGGCCATCGCGGCGATCGTGCCGTCCGATCCGAGCTTGATATTGACCAGTTCGCCGGGAAAATTCCGATAGGGATAGGCGAAGCTGTGCAGGAACAGCAGCATCCGGCCGCGTTTTTTGTCGTAAAAATATTCGCCGCGATCGTGGACTTCATCGCTAGCGGCGGCGGGATGGTAATTGAGGCGCGCGAGCCGCTGCATGAAACCAAGATCGCCGAGCCGCTGGCCCGGATAAATCAGCGTCGAATCGGAATAGATGCGCGACGGTATCGTCCAGCGCTTGCCGGCGAAGCGCGTGGCCACTTCCTGCTCGAGCGAATTATAATACTGGAGGAACCAGTACAGCGCCGGGCCGAGCGCGAACAGCGCCAGCGCGGCGATCGCGAGCAGGCTGAATTTGAAGACCCGCCGCGCGCTCATCGTCCGGCCGCCGTTGGCTTGCGGGCATGGCGGCGGGCGGCTCCCAACCCGATTCGCATCACCGTGAAATCAACCTTGGCGCCTGAGCGGGATAAAAAGCGTGCCGGTCGCGCGGCGCACCAGCAGCAATACGATATCGCGTCCGCCTCCGGCGCGAAAGGCGCGGCGGAAATCCGCGACATCCGAGACCTCCTGCTGATTGACTTCGAGCACGACGTCGTTGGCGCGCAATCCGGCCCGATCCGCCTGGCTGCCCGCGGCCACCTGCGCGACCATCACGCCGCCAGCGGGCGCGATTCCCAACTGCCGCGCCAGCCTCGGATTGAGCGCCTTGACATCCAGACCAAAGGCTTCGGGAGCGTTCGCGTCGGGCGCGCCGGCGGCGCTCGCCAGTTCGGTCTCGCGCGACGCCTCGACCGTCACCGGCATCTCCATGGTCTTCTTTCCCCGGATAACAGTGAGCGTCGCGCGCCTGCCAATCGGAACGTCGCCGACCATCAGCGGCAACTCTTGCGCTTCGCGAATCGCGCGATGATCGAAGGCGACAATGATGTCGCCCGGCTTGAGGCCCGCCGCGGCCGCCGGGCCGCGATCGATAATTTCGGAAACCATCGCGCCGCGCGGCTCGGCAAGGCCGGCCGCGCGCGCGGCCTGCTCGTCCACCGGCTCGATATACACGCCGAGCCATCCGCGCGTCACCGATCCGTGCGCGAGCAGCTGCGGCAATTCCGCCTTGACGAGATTGACCGGAATCGAAAAGCCGATTCCCATGCTCGAACCGGTGCGGGTGTATATCGCCGAGTTGACGCCGATTACCGCGCCGCGCAGATCGATCAACGGACCGCCCGAGTTGCCCGGGTTAATCGACGCGTCGGTCTGGATAAAGTCGTCGTAACTGCCGGGTATGAAGCGTCCTCTGGCGCTGACGATTCCGGCGGTCACCGAATGATCGAAGCCGAAGGGATTGCCGATCGCGATCACCCATTCGCCGACGCGGACCGCGTCCGAGTCGCCGAGCGGCGCCACGGGCAACGCGAAAGGCGCGGCGACCTTGAGCAGCGCGATATCGGTTTTCGCGTCGCTCCCGATCACGCGCGCCTGCAATTCGTGGCCGTCCTGCAGCGTGACGACGATCGCGCCGCCATCCGCGATCACGTGCTGGTTGGTCAGGATGTAGCCGCCGCGGTTGATCACGAAGCCGGAGCCGAGGCTGTGCGGAACGGGGGCGCCGCGCGGCCCGAACGGAGCGCCGAATCGATCGAACGGATCGCTTTGCGCTTCGGGCGATTGCGCGCCGGCGCCGGCGTTCGCTTTGCGGGCCGTCGAAATATTCACCACGGCCGGCGACAGGCGCGCCGCCAGCGCGACGAAGTCGGGCAGCGATCCGGCCGCGCGAACCGTGTCGCCGCGCAGATCGGTCCAGAGCGTCTGCGCGCCGGCGCGGGCGGCCAGCAAAATCCCCGCGGACGCGGCCATGATCGCGACCGCGATTCGACCGCCGATCCGCCGCGCCCGAATTGCCGCGGGCGCATGCTTCGACCCGCCGCCGGCCATCGTGTCAGCGCGTCGCGGCGCGCGCTCGCTCAACGTATTTCATCCGCAACTCAAACAGGATGGTTTCGATCAATTGCGCTTCGTCGCGGTCGAGATTGCCCTGGGTCTTGCGCTGAAGCATCCCGATAATATCGATGAGCTGCTGCGCGCCGGGAAGATCCGCGCGCGCCGCGCCGGTTTCGGGGTCGGCGATATCGCCGAGCAGCATCAGCGCCTGGGTCGAAAGCCCGACCATAAAGGCGCCGAACGTCACCTCCGGCTCCGGCCCGTGCGCATGATCCGCGGCGGCGGCGTGCGTCGCACGGTTCGGATCGGGCGAACCGCTCTCGGGCGCGGTTCGGCTATGTCCGGCCGGCTCCGGCGCGGACGGCGCGGCGGCGGCCGAATCTTCGCGAAATTCTGGCTTAACGTCGCCTTCCGAGGAAAAACGTCGGCGATCTTCGACTTTGAAACCGCGCGCTTTCTCTTCTTCTTCGCGTTCCATCGGCGTCACTCCGAATGAGCCATCTGTTCGAGCCGCCGAATACGTTCTTCGATCGGCGGATGGGTCGAAAACATGCGCTGGATGCCCTCGGCGCTGAGCGGATTGACGATGAAAAGATGGGCGGTGCTGGGCGATGCGTCCGGCATCGGCATCCGCTCGTTGGCCGCCTCGAGTTTGCGCAGCGCGTTGGCCAGCAAGAGCGGATTATGGGTCAGACGGGCGCCGCTGGCGTCGGCCTGATATTCCCGAGTGCGCGAAATCGCAAGCTGGATCATGGCCGCGGCCAGAGGCGCCACGAGCGCCATGAAAATCAGTCCGAACAGTCCTCCCCGCTCGTCCTCGTCGCGTCCGCCAAAGCCGCCGAAAATGGCGCCCCAGCGCGCCATCGTACCGACAAACATCACTACGCCGGCCAGCGTCGCGGCCACCGAACTGACCAGGATGTCGCGGTTGATGACGTGGGAAAGCTCATGCCCGATCACGCCCTTGAGCTCTTCGCGCGTGCAGATCCGCATGATCCCGCGCGTCACCGCGACGGCGGCGTGTTTCGGATTGCGGCCGGTGGCGAAAGCGTTCGGCGTGTCGCTGTCGATCAGATAGAGCCGCGGCATCGGGATGCGCGCCGACTCGGCCAGTTCGCTCACGATTCCGTATAGTTCAGGCGCGTTGGACTGATCGAGCGGCTGCGCATGGTAGGCCCGCAGCACCATCTTGTCGGAGAACCAATAACTGAAAAAGTTCATCCCGATCGCGAAGATGAACGCGATCGCGAGACCGCCGCGGCCACCCAACATGCCGCCAATCATCATGATGATGCCGGTCAGAGCGGCCAAAAGGATTGTGGTTTTCAAGAAACTCGACATAAATTCAATTTCGGACGAGCGTCGCGGCGATTTTCATGGTTAATTCCAAATCGTGTCTGCCGCGCATCGCCCTGTTCCGCCTTCTCTTCTTTCTGCGCTTTTCACCGGATGGCGCCGGGTTCAGCGCCACCGTCACGTTTCAATTCTAACCATCCGCAAGGCGCTTGGAACCGTTTCGTTCGATCACATCGAAGAGCTTATCCATCACTTCGACAACGGTTGTCATAACTAACGGCATGCGATGGGTAATCGCAACCCGACCCTGCGGACGCCATCGCGCGGGATCGGTCGGGCCGAAGATGGCGACGCCGGGGGCGCCGGCGGACGCGGCGAGATGGCTCACGCCGGAGTCATTGCCGACAAATGCCGCCGCTTGATGCGCGATTGCGGCGATTTCAGCCAAATCCAGCCCGGATAAGACCGTCAGTCCTAGCGCGTCAAATGCCGGCCCGAGCCGGTTTTCGGCCGGTCCCAAGATCACCAGCGGTCTCAGCGGCGGCGCAAGCTGTCGCGCCAGCGCGACGAAATTCTCGACCGGCCAATTCTTTTCCACGCCGCCGCTGCCGGGAAAAATCGCCACGTAACCGCCCGGCGCCAAGCCCGCCGCTGCAAGCCGTTCGGCCGCCGCGTCGAGATCTTCGGGATAAAGTTCAAGCCGGAACGCGTCCGGCGTGTCCGCTGGCGCCCCGAGCGCATCCAGATAGAGCCGGGCGATATGTCCAACGCCGGCGGGGCGGAACGGATAAAAGCGCGCCCGGCCGCCGGTCGCGGCGGACAGCGCGGCGGTGAAATCAGGATCGTTGCTGGCGAAAAATGAGCGAATATCGTCGAACCGGCTGAAAAATGCCGACGCTTCAGGCGCGAGCTTCGCGCCACTGGCGAATAACTGGCCAACTTCGCGCCGGTCGATCGAATGGCCATGGACGAAGCCCATCCGTCCGATTGCGAAGCGGGCCAACTCCGCCCGTGCCATCAATTCCGCCGCGACGCCGGGCGCTTGCCGCGCCATCAGAAAGCGCATCGCCGGCGCCGCGCAGAGCAAATCGCCCAGCGCGCCCGGAAAAATTATCAACTGGCGCGGCGCTTTGGACTCGCTATCGGCCATCGTCGCTAGCATACCATCCGCGCCGCGCCGCAAGCTTCCGGCTGTCGCAAAATCGTGGCGAAACCCGCTAGAATCCGGCCATGCCGATTAGCGTGGCGCGATCGCCGCTGGAACTTGTGGGTCATACGCCAGTCGTCCGGCTCAACCGGTTGCCGGGCCGCGACGACGCCGAAGTCTGGGCCAAGCTGGAGAATTACAACCCCGGCGGCAGCGTCAAGGACCGGATCTGCCTTGCGATGGTCGAGCGGGCGGAACGCGACGGCCGGATCAAGCCGGGCGATACGATCGTCGAACCGACCTCGGGCAATACCGGAATCGGCTTGGCGCTGGTATGCGCGGTGAAGGGCTACCGGCTGATCCTGACGATGCCCGACACGATGTCCGAGGAGCGGCGTTCGCTGCTGGCGGCATACGGCGCGCAACTGGTGTTGACGCCCGACACGCGCGGGATGCATGGCGCGATCGCGAAGGCCGAGGAGTTGGTGCGCGCGAATCCGAACTATTACATGCCGCAGCAGTTCAGCAATCCCGCGAACCCGGAAATTCATTACGCGAGCACTGGGCCGGAATTGATCGAGCAGATGGAGCGGATCGACGCGTTCGTCGCGGGCGTCGGCACCGGCGGGACAATCAGCGGCGCCGGCCGCTATCTGCGCGACCATCTCAAGAACAAACCGCTGATTGTCGCGGTCGAACCGAAGAATTCCCCGGTGCTCGAAGGCGGCGAACCCGGCTTCCACAAGATTCAGGGTATCGGCGCCGGCTTCGTGCCCGCCACGCTCGACACGAAAATTTATGACGAAGTGATCGCCGTCAGCGACGAGGACGCGACCCTCTTTTCGCGCCGGATCGCGCGCGAGGAGGGCCTCCTGGTCGGCATCTCTTCGGGCGCGAACTGCTGCGCCGCGCTGCAAATCGCGAAGCGGCTGGGCCGCGGCAAAGCGGTGGTCGCCGTTTTCTGCGACACCGGCGAGCGCTATCTGACCACCGATCTCTTTCAGGCCGAAGGTATCTGACGCGGCGATGAACAATGCGCGCGAGATCGATGGCCGCGCGGCCGCGCCGACAGATGAGCGGCTGGAACGGCTGCGCGAAATCTTCCGCCCGATGCGCGCGGTGCTGGTCGCTTTTTCCGGCGGCGTCGATTCAACTTTCGTGCTCAAAGTTGCGCACGATACGATCGGCGATCGGGTCATCGCGCTCACCACGACTTCGCCCACGATGCCCGAAGACGACCGGCTGACCGCGCTGGAGATGGCCGCGGCGATCGGCGCGCGGCATCTGGTGATCGAATCGAACGAACTCGAAATTCCCGGCTACGCCGCGAATCCGATCGATCGCTGTTATCTGTGCAAGGGCAACCTGTTCACGGTATGCGCCGCCAAGGCCGGCGAACTCGGAATCGACGAGATCGTTGACGGTCTCAATCTCGACGATTTGCGCGACTATCGGCCGGGAATTCGCGCCGCGACCGAGCGCCGCGTGCGCCATCCGCTGGTCGAAGCGGAACTGACCAAGGCCGACGTGCGCGAACTTTCGCGCGCGCTGGGATTGCCGACTTGGGATCGGCCGGCGTCGCCCTGCCTGTCGTCGCGCTTTCCCTACGGCTCGCGGATCACGCCCGAGGGCCTGCGGCAGGTCGAAGAGGGCGAGCGCGTGCTGCATCGGATGGGCTTTCGGGTGGCGCGCGTGCGCCATCACGGCGAGATTGCGCGGCTTGAAGTCGAGAGCGGCGAGGTTCAGCGATTGCTCAGCGAACCGCTTCGCACCGAGGTCGATCGCGAACTGAAACGGCTGGGCTTCCGTTTCGTGACGGTCGATTTGAAAGGTTTCCGCTCTGGCTCGCTGAACGAAGGCCTGAAAGTCGCCTAAGTCAGGCTCCCTCCGGATTGCCTGCCGCAATTACGCGATAAAAAATTTATTGCCGGGAGAACGCCGAACATGCGCATCAAGGGGATCGATCCGGAAACGGCGCCAGCCAACCTGAAACTGATCTTCGACGGGAGCATCAGGCGTTTCGGGCGAGTGATCACGCCGAATCTCGTGATGGCGCATCGGCCGGAAATCATGCTGGCCGTGGCCAATCTTGGCCCGGCGATCGCAGCGTCCGGCGTCGTCGAAGGCCGCTTGAAGACAATGGCGTCGTTGCGCGCGGCGCAGATGATCGGATGTCCCTTCTGAGTGGATATCAACGCCGCCGTGGGCGGCGAAGCGGGAATCAGAAGCGAGCAGTTCGATGACCTTGCGTCATTCGAGCGCAGCCCTCATTTTGATCGGAGTGAGAAGGCGGTGCTGCGGCTGGCCGAAGGGATGACGCGCACGCCGAGCGACGTGAGCGAAGAGACGTTCGCGGAAGCGCGCGCGCTGTTCACCACGGAGCAGATCGTCGAACTGACGGCGGCGATCGCGCTGGAGAATTTTCGCGCGCGCTTCAATTGCGCGCTCAAAATCGACAGCGACGGCCTCTGCGCGCTGCCTTCCGACCATCCGGTCCGCAAAGCGCTGGATCGTACTAAGTAACGTGGACTGTAAAGTTCGCCTGCGCAAAGACCATCATGATGTGGCAGCGCTGGGTCAAAAGGCCTCACAATTGGATACGAGTCCCTGCTTGGATTTCTTCATATCGGAAATCATCACTTTGCGGACGAAGCTCGATTGTTTCCGGAAGCAAGATCGGCTCGGCCACGAATATAAAGTTGGCGTGCTCAAGCCGCCCGCTTTCGACAAATCGCGAAAGTGCAGCATAGAAATTTATGCCTGAAGGCGCGGATTTCTCCGGGGCGGAATCCGGATCGTATCAATAACGGCCAAAGATCCCGCGGATCGAAATACATTTTGTGATCTTCAACTTCGTTGATTGGGCCCATTTTCAGGCGATACGCCATCAATTCCAACACTGTTTTACCGAACCATGACGGCACGTTGATCAGAACCACTCCGCCAAAGGCGCAGATTCTATACAGTTCGGACAATGTTTCGAGAGGTTGATCAAGATGCTCAATCACCGAATTGCATATTACGACGTCGACCGAAGCGTCATCGATCGATACGAGACTTCCAGGCAACCGGCCTTCAATTACGCGAACCGACGGCGCGGATTTCAATTCCGGAGCGATCGACAAATCGGTTATGGTAATGGATTTCGCCTGCCCAATAACCGACCGAGCAAATTCGGCATTGTATCCGCAGCCAATATCGGCCACGGACAAGCCGGCAAACGTTTTTACCGCGGCGCGAATCTGCCGGTTGGACAGCCAGGATATCACTCTCTCAATCCAGGTCAGCCCGCGATCTTGACCGAGAGAAACAGTGCGCACCGGCGACGGATTCATCTGAATCCGGGATTGTGTTTCTGTTTTTGACGCGATTGAGACTGAAGCCGCGCCTGACGCCGCGGACCTTGGTTCCGATTGATTCATCAAGACTCCTCAACAAAACCTATTCTACGACCGCTGAAAGTTCGCTGGAAGCGGATATTCGGGCCAAATTGGGCGCTCCGTTTGTTGCGACAACGATCTGAATTACGGAAGCAGGCCTGCGTGCCGCTGCGCAAAGAGTGTAGACGAGAAGACGAATGGAATTGAATCAACCCATAGAGATGACAGAACGGCGGGGGCTGAGCGGCGCGGAGGCGCGGGCGCGGCTCGCACGCTTCGGTCCGAACGCCGTCGCCGAACAGAAGACCAATCCGCTGCTGGCGATACTCGCGAAATTCTGGGCGCCGGTGCCGTGGATGCTCGAAGCGACGGTCGCGCTGGAACTCGCGCTCGGCAAGCCGGTCGAGGCGGCCGTGATCGGCGCGCTGCTGGTCTTCAACGCGATACTCAGCCTGAGGCAGGAGGGCCGCGCGCGCGGCGCGCTCGAAATGCTGCGCCAGCGGCTTCAGATCAACGCCCGCGTGATGCGCGACGGGCGCTGGGGACAGGTCTCCGCCGAAGAACTCGTGCCGGGCGATTTCGTCTATTTGCGGATGGGCGATATCGCGCCCGCCGATATCGCGCTGGCCGACGGAACGCTGCTTATCGACCAGTCGATGCTGACCGGCGAATCGCTGCCGGTCGAGGCCGGACCCGGCAAGACCGCCTACGCCGGCGCCTTGATCAAGCGCGGCGAGGCGAGCGGCGAAGTAACCGCGACGGGCGCCGGCACCTATTTCGGCAAGACCGCCGAACTGGTCGGCGCCGCGCGCGCGCCGAGCCATCTGCAGACCGTCATTTTCAGCATCGTGAAGGCGCTGGTCGCGATGGACGGGGCGCTGGCCGCGGCGGTGCTGGCGTTCGCGATAATCGCCGGCCTGCCGATGAGCGACGCGCTGCCGTTCGTGCTGATCCTGATGGTGGCGTCGGTGCCGGTCGCCCTGCCGGCGACGTTCACGCTGGCGACGACGCTCGGCGCGATCGAGCTGGCTGGCCGCGGCGTGCTGGCGACGCGGCTCGCGGCGATCGAGGAGGCGGCGGCGATGGACGTGTTGTGCACCGACAAGACCGGCACGCTGACGCAGAACCGGCTCGCGCTGGCGGCGTCGCAAGCATACGCGCCATTCAGCGAAAACGAGCTTCAGAGGTACGCGGCGCTGACCAGCGACGCCGCCACGCAGGATCCGATCGATCTCGCGATTCTGGAGCGCGCCGGCGCCGCGGCCGCCGGAGTCCGCCGCACGGCATTTGTCCCTTTCGATCCCGCGACCAAAACGGCGGCGGCGACGATCGACGAAAATGGAAAACCCATCGAGGCGGTCAAAGGCGCGCCGCAGGCGGTCGCGGCGCGCGCCGAAGCTCCGGACGGATTCGACGCCGACGTCGAGCGGCTGGCGGCCGGCGGCTGCCGGGTGCTGGCGGTCGCCGCCGGAGCGGCGGGCGCGATGCGCGTGGCGGGCTTGCTGGCGCTGCAGGATCCGCCGCGGCCGGATTCGCGCGACCTGATTCGCAGCCTCAACGAACTAGGCGTGCGGGTGACGATGGTGACGGGAGACGGCCTCGTGACCGCGCGCGCCGTCGCGCACGAAATCGGCATCGAAGGTCGCGTCTGCGACGCTGGCGAAATTCGCCGCGACCCGTCGATCGCGATGAATTGCGCGGTGCTTGCGGGCGTCTTTCCGGAAGACAAGTTCAACCTGATCCGTTCGCTGCAAAGCGCCGGCGCCGTGGCCGGGATGACGGGCGACGGGGTCAATGACGCGCCCGCCCTGCGCCAGGCGGAAGTCGGAATCGCGGTGGCGAGCGCCACCGACGTCGCCAAGGCCTCCGCCAGCCTGGTGCTGACCAATCCGGGCCTGACCGACATGCTCGCCGCGGTCGAGACCAGCCGACGCATCTACCAGCGGATGCTGACCTACACGCTCAACAAAATTATCAAGACGGTACAGATCGGCCTGTTTCTGAGCCTGGGCGTGATGCTGACGCGATCGTTCGTGGTCACGCCGCTGTTGATCGTGCTGCTGCTGTTCGCCAACGACTTCGTGACGATGTCGATCGCGACCGACAATGTTTCGTTCTCGCGCACGCCCGACCGCTGGCGTATCGCCGAACTGATGGCGGCGGGATTCACGATGGGCGCGGGCGTGCTGGCGCTGTCGCTGTTCCTTTATTTCTACGGACGCGACGCGATGGGGATGGCGACGCCGCAATTGCAGACGCTGGATTTCATCGTACTGGTGTTCACCGGACAGGGGATGGTCTATCTGGTGCGCGAGCGCGGCCATTTCTGGAAATCGCGGCCAAGCGGCTGGATGCTGCTCGCGTCGGCGGCCGATATCGCGGTGATCTGCGCGATGGCGGTAAAAGGCGTGCTGATGGCGCCGCTGCCGGCGGCGGTGGTCGGAACGGCGCTCGGGATTTGCGTCCTCTTTTTGGCCGCCCTGGATTTCGTCAAGGTTCCGGCGCTGCGGCGGATGCGCTAGGCGCGCCGCGACCGCGATCTCATCCGGCCAGCACTTCGGGTTCCAGCCGCACGGCGAAATTGAGCGAGGCCGAAATCAGGCAGGCCTTTTCGCTCTTTTCCATCAGGCGCAGAGCCTTGTCGCGATCAGTTCCGGCCGCGACCCTCATCCGCGGACGCAGCACGATCGCGGTGAAGCGGGTCGCGCCGTCCTTGCGATCGACCGTCCCTTCCGAATCCATCTCAAGCGCGAGGAAGCTGAATTTCGAGGCGCGCGCGATCGCCCGCAGCGTCATCATAAAGCAGGCCTCGACCGAGGCGAGCAACAGATGCTCGGGGCTCCATGCGTCGCCGGGACCGTCGAAATCCGCCGGCGGCGCGACGCGTAAATCGGGCAGGCCGGCCGAGGCGACGGTCGCGTAGCCGTCGCTTCCGCCGTCGAGCCGCGCTTCGTATTGATGGGGCAATGGTTTCATCGGTAAAACTCCGGTGCGCGCGATTCGCGCCGCCAATCCAATTTTATACTGCCCCGCCAGCCGATCGAACGACAGCGATTCGCCGCGCTGCGGGTTCATCGTTTCCGCGCCGTATCGCCGTCCGCTTCGACCGGCATACGCGCCGCGCGCCATTCAGGGAAACCGTCCTCGAGCCGGCGCGCGTCGTAACCGTGCTTGCGCAACAGGGCGACCGCTTCATACGAGAAAACGCAATACGGCCCCCGGCAGTAGGCGACGACGCGTTGCGACGGCGGGAGCGCCCTGAGCCGCCTTTCGAGTTCGCGCACGGGAACGTTGATCGCGCCGGGCAGATGGCCGCCGGAAAATTCCGCAGGCGAACGGACGTCGAGCACAGTCACGCAGCCGAGACGCATCAGCCGCTTCAGCTCGCGCCGCGTGACCGGCTCCAGGCTGTCGCGCCGCTCGAAGTAGGCCTGAATGAGCTGGCGCGCCTCGGCCAGATTGCGTTCCGCGACGCGGCGGAGATCTGCGAGCAGGCTGAGCACGGAATCGCCGGCGAGGCGGTAATAGACGCGCTGGCCGTCCTTGCGCGCGGCGGCCAATCCCGCGCGGCGCAGGCGCTGCAGGTGCTGGGAGGCGTTGGCGACGGTGAGGCCGGCGCGCTCGGCCAGGGTTTCGACGGCGCCTTCGCCCTGCGCCATCAGTTGCATCAGGGCGAGCCGATGGGGATGGCCGAGGGCGCGGGCGACGGCGGCGAACTGGGCGAACATCGCGATGGAGGGATTTTCGTTTGACATCTTTTAGCGCCTGAGTTATGAATTAATTCAATTGAATGATTGAATATATGACGGCGCCGCGTCAAGCGGTACGGCGCGTCCGTCGGACGCGGCAATCGCTGGCCAAACCGCGCCGCCGGGAACAATCTTGAAACGGAGGAAAATCGCCATGTCGTCGGAACGAATGATTCGGTTAATCGCGGGAACGTTTATCATGCTGAGCGTCGCGCTGAGCTACTTCCAGAGCCGCTACTGGCTGTGGTTCACGCTGTTCGTCGGCGCGAACCTGTTCCAATCGGCGCTGACGCGCTGGTGCCTGATGGAGGACATCCTGCGCAAGCTCGGCGTGACCAGGCCGGCGGGCGGAGCGGGTGCGGCGGGAACCGTAAGCGCGAATTCGTGAGGAACGCGGCGATGAGGCTGCGGATCGGGACGGTTGTGCTGGCGGCGGCGCTCGCGTTGACGGCGGGCGCGGCGTGCGGCGCGGCGCCGCGCCGCATCCCGCTTGGGCAGGCGATAACGATCGCGCTCAGGCGGAATCGCGGGCTGGCGGCGGCGCGTTTCGATCGCGCGGCGGCGGAGGCCGAGACCGACGTCGCGCGGGGCGCGATGATTCCGCATCTGGACGCGGGCGAGAACTATTCGGCGACCGACAATCCGGTGCAGGTTTTTTCGGATCTGCTGCTGCAGCAGGATTTCGCCGCGAGCGATTTCGCGCTCAATTCGCTGAACCATCCGGGGTTCTTCTCGAATTTTCAAAGCGACGTGACGCTGTCGTTTCCGGTTTTCGCGGGCGGACGGCTGCTGGCGGCGTGGCGGGCGGCCGGATTGAACGCGGAGGCTGCGCGCTGGCAGGAAACCGAGGCGCGGCAGCGGGTCGAGTTCGACGCGATCCGCGCCTATTACGCCGCCGTACTGGCTGAGCGGCGCGTGGCCGTGGTGGACCGCGCGCTGGCCGCCGCACGCGCCCATCTGGCGGTCGCGCAGGACCGGTATCATCACGGACTTGCGGTAAATTCCGACGTGCTGCGGGCGGAAGTCGCGGTGGGCGCGCTCGACCAGCAGCGTATCGAGGCGGCAAGCGGAGTGGCGATCGCGCGCGACGAATTCGGCCACGTCCTTGGCGCCGAGGATCAGGGCTTCGCGCCGCTCGAAAATCCGCCCGAGCTTGCCGCGGCGGCCGGCGCCGCGGAGCCGCTCGACGCGCTGATGGCGCGCGCCGTCGCGGCGCGGCCCGAGCTGCATGCGGCCCGCACGCGAATCGCGGAGGCGCGCCAGCAGATCACGATCGCGCGCGCCGACTACATGCCGACCATAACTGTGGCCAGCGTTTACGAGAACGACTCGAAGGCGCTGATGCGCGCGGGCAACAACGCCGGAGTATTCGTCAATGCGCGGCTCAATTTGTTCAATGGATTGGCGTCGCGGGCGCGGGTGGACGCGGCGGCGGCGCGGCTCGATCGGATCGAAGTTCTGGCGCGCGACCTTGACGAGGCGGTGCGCCTGCAGGTCTCGACCGCGTGGCGAAGGCTCGAGGCGGCGCGGGAAGGCCTTGTCGTGGCGCGGCGCGACGTCGGTTACGCGCGCGACGCCTTGCGCATCCTGGACGACCGCTACGGCGCCGGACTGGCGCCGAACGTCGCCGTGCTGGACGCCGAAACGGCGCGCGAGCAGGCCGACATGCGGCTGGCCGGTTCGGAAATCAACGTGGCCGTCGATCGCGCCGCCGTCAACCTCGCCGCGGGATCCGATCCTTACGAACTGAAGGAACCCTGAATGGCGCTGGAATCGAATCGCATGGCCGGGCTGTCGCGCGGCCGGATCGCCGCTGCTGTGTTGGCCGGACTCGCAATCCTGTGGCTGGGCGCGCGCTGGTTGGAGAGCGGCCGAATCGCGCCGGGCCTGGCCGCTTCCGGCGCCGAGGCGACGCCGGAAGCGCCGCTGGGCGAAGCGCTTCGCGAAACCGTGCCGATTCGCCACGAAGTAATCGGATCGGTTCAATCGCGATTTCCGGTGGCCGCCGCCAGCCGGGTTGCGGCGCGAGTCGTCGCGGTCGAGGTTCATGCCGGCGAACGGGTGCGCGCCGGCCAGACGCTGGTCACGCTCGATTCCGCTGATTTGCGCGCCGGACTGGCGCAGGCCGAAGGCGAATTGACCGCCGCGAACGGCGAATTATCGCGCGCGCGCGCCGATGAGTCCCGCTACGCCGCGCTCTATCCTCGCGGCTCGGTGACGGCGAGCGAGCGCGACGCGGCGGAAGCCGCATATCGCGCCGCCGCCGGCCGCGCCGAGCAGGCGCGCGCCGCCGTCGCGCAAGCGCGCGCGGCGCTGGCGTACGCGACGGTCCAGTCTCCGGCCGGCGGCGTCGTAATCGAACGGATGGTCGAGCGGGGCGACCTTGCGATGCCGGGTCAGCCGCTGGTGCGGCTCTACAGCGAATCCGCGATGCGCGTGGAATTGGAAGTCCCTGAAGCGTTGGCCCGGCGGATTCGCATCGGCCAGCCGCTCGCCGTTTCGATCGACGCCGCGGGCGCGAGCTTTGAACTCAGCGTGAACGAGATCGTGCCCGCCGCGGATCCGCGCAGCCGCACCTTTCTCGTGCGCGCCGTTTTGCCCTCCGCCGCCAATCTGCGGCCGGGGATGTTCGCGCGCGCGACGTTCACGTCCGGGACGGAGACGGTTGTGACCGTGCCGGCTGGCGCGGTGGTCCGGGTCGGGCAACTTACGTCGCTTCGCGTTTACGATCGCGGCGCGACCGTCGTGCGGATGGTTTCGATCGGCAGACGCTTCGGCGATCGGATTGAAATCCTTGCGGGCGTTAAACCCGGAGAAAAAGTACTGCTCACTCAAACTCGCGTGCGGACAATCGCGGGGCAAACGGGAGCTGCGCAGACGAATTAGAAATGTCGTCCCGTCGCGGCTGGTTGAATGCCAATCCGCCGCGCGGCAATCGTGATATGAACGGCGAATCGCATCACAAACTGGGTTTCACCGCGCGAATCGTCGATCTCTTTTTGGGATCGAATCTCTCGATGCTGCTGTTGGCGGCGTCGCTCGCCGCCGGCCTGACCGCGCTGATGGTCACGCCCCGCGAGGAGGATCCGCAAATCTCCGTGCCGCTCGCGGACATCATTGTCTCGATGCCCGGCGCCAGCGCCGCCGAAGTTGAAAATCTGGTCACCATCAATCTGGAAAAGCGCCTGTGGGAAATGGAGGGCGTCAAGCATATCTATTCCGTCTCCAGGCCGGGAATGGCGATGGTGACGGTGCGCTTCCAGGTCGGATACGACCAGACCAAAAGCCTCGTTCAAATTTACAACAAGCTCGCATCCAATCGCGACGCCGTGCCTCCCGGCGTCACCGGATGGATCGTCAAGCCAGTCTCGATCGACGACGTGCCAATTCTGACGGTCACGCTCTGGAGCGAACGCGAAAGCGATGCGGCGTTGCGGCGCGTCGCCGACGAAATTCTGCATCTGATGCAGCAGGCTCCGGACACCGGGCGCTCGTTTGTCGTCGGCGGACGGCCCCGGCAAGTGCGCGTGCTGCTCGACGCCGGCCGGCTCGCCGGCCATGGTCTGGCGCCGCTTGAAGTGGCGCAGGCGCTGCGCGGCGCCGACGCCAATTTGCGAGCGGGCTCGTTCGCCAGCGCGGATCGCGAAATACTGCTCGACAGCGGCCCCTTCCTGAGGAACGCCGGCGAGGTCGCAAACCTGGTGGTCGCCGTTCGCGACGGCCATCCGGTGTACCTGAGGGATGTCGCCCGCGTCATCGACGGTCCGGCGGAGCCGGTCGCTTACACCAGTGTCGGCTTCGGTCCGGCGCGCGATCTGATTCCGGCCGAACCGGGACAGATACGCAACGCCGCGATCGGCTCGCGCGGACGCTTCTATCCGGCCGTGACGATAGCATTCGCCAAACGGCGGGGATCGAACGCCGTTGCGGTGGCGGAGGAGCTGATCGGAAAAGTGCAGGCGCTCGAAGGCATCGCGATTCCATCGGACATGCATGCGCTCATAACGCGCAACTACGGTGAAACCGCCAACGAAAAAGTAAATGAACTGGTGCGCGAGCTATTAATCGCCGTCGCGATTATCGTCGTGCTGCTGGCGTTTTCGCTCGGCCTGCGCGAAGCGTTGATCGTCGCGATCGCGGTGCCGGTCACGCTCGCCATCACGCTCGTCGGAAATCTGCTCGCCGGATACACGATCAATCGCGTCACGCTCTTCGCGCTGATTCTTTCGCTCGGCCTGCTGGTGGACGATCCGATCGTCGACGTCGAGAATATCCATCGTCATTTCCGCCTCGGCAAACTGCCGCCGCGCGAGGCCACCTTGACGGCCGTTGACGAAGTCCGCCCGCCGACGATTCTCGCAACTTTCACTGTAATCGCATCGTTCATCCCGATGCTGTTCGTGACCGGCATGATGGGACCGTATATGCGGCCGATGCCGTTCAACGTGCCGCTCGCGATGCTCATGTCGCTGATCGTGGCGTTCACGATCACGCCATGGGCGGCGTACCATCTCCTGCGGCGCAATCACGACACAGACTCGGCGGCGGAGGCTGAAGACGAAACCGCCGCGATCCGGCGCTGGTATACGCGAATTCTCAAGCCGCTACTCGACAGCCCCCGCCGCGCGCGCATTTTTCTGGTCGGAATGGTCGGCGCGCTAATCGGATCGGTATTGCTGGTCGTGTTCGGACTCGTACCGGTCAAGATGCTGCCGTTCGACAACAAGAACGAGCTGCAACTGGTTATCGATATGCCGGAAGGCGCGCCTCTGGAAACGACCGACGCGGCCGCGCGCGATTTTGGCCTGCTGCTCAGCCGCATTCCAGAAGTGACCAGCTTCGAAACCTATGTCGGGACGGCGTCGCCGTTCGATTTCAACGGAATGGTGCGGCATTACTACATGCGCCGCGAGCCGTATCAGGCTGACATCCGAATCAATCTCGCGCCGAAAGCGAAGCGCGAGCAATCATCGCATGAAATCGCGCTCCGGATTCGGCCGCTGGTTGAAGCGATCGCCAAACGGGACGGGGCGAAGCTGAAGATTGTCGAGATGCCGCCGGGACCGCCCGTGCTGGAAACGGTGGTGGCCGAAATTTACGGTCCGCCCGCAGCCGAATACGGCCAGCTTATTGAATACGGCAAGGAATTGCGCCGGGTTTTCGATCATACGGATGGAATCGTCGATAGCGACGATTTTTCGATCGCCGCCCAGCCGCGCCTTCAATACGCGATCGATCGGGAAAAGGCCGCGATGCACGGCGTGACGACGGCCGATGTCGCGAAGACGCTCGCCATGATGGTCGGCGGCGATCCCGCGGCGACCATCCACTCACAAACGGAGCGCAATCCACTGATGATTGAGCTGCGGATGCCGTTGGCGGACCGTTCGCATCTTGCCGCGCTCGCGGCCGTACGCGTGCGCGCCTCCGACGGCTCCTTGATACCGATCGGCGAGATCGGCGAATTCCGCCGAACCGTCGCCGAACAGCCGATTTACCGAAAAGACTTGCGCGAGGTCGCGATGGTCACGGCGGACACCGCCGGCATCAGCCCGGTCAACGAGATTCTGTGGCTCGAAAGTCGCACCAAGCATCTCGTTCCGCACAATTACCAGATTGTCTGGACGGGCGAAGGCGAATGGAACATCACGGTCACGGTTTTTCGCGACCTCGGAATCGCGTTCGGCGCGGCGCTCTTTTTTATTTACGTTCTTCTGGTGGCGCAGACCGAATCGCTGGCGATGCCGCTGATTATCATGGCGGCGATTCCATTGACCATGATCGGCATCATGCCGGGCTTTTTCCTGCTTGATCTGATTACGAGCCGAACGATCGGCGGCTACGCCGACCCGGTCTACTTCACGGCGACGGCGATGATCGGCATGATCGCCCTGGCCGGCATCGTCGTGCGCAATTCAATCATCCTGATCGATTTCATCCATCGCGAACTTGCCGCCAGCCACCCGCTCGAAGAAGCAATTCTGTCCGCGGGCGCGACCCGCCTGCGGCCGATTGCGCTGACCGCCGGCGCCGCGATGCTTGGCTCGGCCGTGATCACGCTCGATCCGATTTTTTCGGGCCTCGCGTGGTCGTTCATCTTTGGTATCTTTGCATCGACCGCATTCACGCTCGTGGTCGTGCCGTTGATTTACTACCTGGTTTATCGGGAAACAGCCGCGGTTCCTGAAAAGACGGGATGATTCGTTCGATATCGTTTTTTGGCGCTTGATAGTCAATCCGCGCGGAACGCCGACAATCGAATCGCCCTTTTCGCAGGGATCGGGAATTGATGGCGGAGGGGGGAGGGAGTCGAACCCTCCGGCGACAGTATTAGCCGCCAGGCCGGTTTTGAAGTGCGCTGCTTACCATGCCGGCTTATGCTCGCCAGTGTCGAAACCTGCTTGTTTGTTGGACTTTCCGCCTTCTGCCATGCTCGCACGTGATGCCGAAAACCGGCTCGTGTCTCGTAGTGTGTTAGCAATCCGTTAGCAAATATACTAGCCTCGCCTTGGGCAACCGGCCCTCGAGGCTGTCGCAATGAGCGATCAAAGAAGCGCGGCTATCCTGAGCGCGATTCGGAAAGAACTAGGAGTGTTGCGCAAACTCTATTTCCAAATAGCGCTTAAGACGGTCGGGCATGTGGATCAGGCGTTTATGGACAAACTAAACGAATCCCATCCCTATGAGATTGCGGAGATGGATAAGGCAACTGATGCCGACGCTCTGGACCAGATTTTGACCGAGCTCAAGCGGCTGCAAGAGCTGGCCATAATGACACAAAACAATATTAGCACTTGGAAGCAGCCGCAGTGACGGGGCTTTCGTTGCCCTTGCCCGTCGATCGGAAATTGTCGAGCCGGCGAGCCGCGCCGGACGAACACTGGCCGTTGCGATGCGATAGCAGTGAGATACCGCACCACCAAACCGGTATGCCCGAAAAACCCTAGCAAATACGGGCGCTATTCGGCGGCTGCTAACCAGTTGCTAACCGCACAGTTGCTCTTCCGGCGCACCGGTATGCGCCTTCTGTGAGTACGTTCGGCGAGGTACGAAAACGCGCTCGCGCTCGATTGGCGATCTGCGGCGCGGGCTGGCATCAGCCGATGCTTGGCTTGCTTGGCAGCCCGGAGACGCCGGAGACGCTGGAGACGCCGATCGGGGAAAAGCTGTTAAATCCGACGTAGGCGGCGCGGGCTCTCTTCGGCCCGTGCTCGCTTCCCCTGCCCTGGTCGCGACCGTAGCGCTGCGTAGGGCATCGCCGCTCTGACTTCGCCGGGCCGCTAGGCTGCCCTGGCCATGCCATAGGGGGGGATATTGAAAATCGGCTGCGCTCGCACGCGGCGGCGGCTGGCATCGGCGGCGCAAGCAGGAATTAAAGGCCCTAGGGTCAACGCGTGGCGGTTGTGGCGGCGGCCTAAACGGCCGCTTTTATCGCCCTGGGGGGCGGGCGGTATCTGGTTGCGGCGCTTGGGGCGGGCGGCGTGGTAGTGATAGGGTCAACAGGTGAAGCGAATCGCAATCGCGGTGGCGGTCGTGCTGGCGGCCTTTGGCGGCGCTAATGCGGCGCAGTATCCCGATTGCGCCGGCTATTTGACCGCGCAGAATCGCAAATACGGAGAGGTCGCCGCTAAATTTATGACGCCCGATGGCGCGAGTTTGGTCATCGTGTTTTACAGGCATCGGATCATCTGCGAACACGTGTTGGACGGCGTGGTCAAGCCGAAGTACCGGCGGCAGGCCGAGCGGCAGGTCGAAACGGGGAAGTTCCAATATCCGAAGCCGTCGGATTTCTCGATTGGCGTGGCGCAGTGAAATTCGGGCTTTTGGGCGCTAATGAGGCTCGATATCGCCGGGCTTGTCGGGGTTGTCGGCGGAAGCTGCGGGCGCGAAAGCAATCTCCGCCCTGCGGCGGCCACTGATCGCGCGGGCCAGTTCGGCCGCAAGGTCTATGGGCTGGCTCGTGCGCGAGCCGATGCCGAGGCGTTGTTCCAGCCGGTTGCTAGAATCCGAGAGTCGCCGATAGGATTCGGTGGCGGCAAGGAACGTGGCAACGTCATCGCCCGCTGCGGCGGCGCGCGCGCGCTCGAAGGCGATCTCTCCCAGTAGATACAGTCGCGACAGGCGGCCAACGAGAGGGCCGTTTCCCGGCTCGCCCGCAAGGTGTGGATTGTTGTGCCGGATCGCACGCGCGAGGCGGCGGAGCCGCTCATCGCGGCGCTTGCGCGGGTGGCGAGGCACCACGGCGGTCAAGTCACTGGAGTCGGAAGACATCGGGCTGATCCTGTTCACCGCGCAAAAAATCGTTGGCCTGGAGCAACTGTTCCGCCAGCTCGGTCAGATGCGCCAAGGTGAAATCATTGCGCATGCGCGCGCGCTGGTATCCCACGGCAACCCCGGCCCGGAAAGCGATGCCGATGGCCGCCAGTGTGCCCACAAATATGACAACACTTGGAAGCATGGTCACAGCCCGAAAAGCGTGCGGCCGGAGCGCGGACGGCGGCGCTGTAGCTCGGCGCGATAGCTATCCAACGCGGCGCGAATCTCTGTGGCCGACAAGTCGCGGGCGGGCGGAAGCTCAGGCGCGGGCTGCTGCGTGCGGGCCGCATCGATCAGCGCGGCAACATAATCACGGGCGATTAGGTTTTGCATATTGACTATCTCACCTCGATTTTAACTTTCGTGACCGACGAAGTGAGCACTTCGCGGACGTAAACGCCCAGCCGTTGCAGCTCTCCGCGCTCCGAAGTGGAAAGCGTAGCCGGGCAAACGGTAATCGAATCGCCGTCGATGCCAAGAGCATATCCGCGTTGCCGCAAGCGCAATACCAAGTTGATCGCGTCGGGGAGCGGATTGGGCGGTGACGGGTTGAGGTTGAACCCCGGCGGCAGAAGGTGCTGGCCGGCCTCGCAATCGCGCAAAAACGCGCCGGCCTCGCGGTCGTGGCGATTCTCGCGTAGCGCGCGGTAATGCTCGACTTGCGGACGGCTCATTTTCGCTAGAAATGTATCTTGACGTTCGAGAGTGAAAGCCGCCTCGCGCCAACCTATATATGGCGAAGGGCGCTCGCTCGGGCGCGTGGCCAGCGCCTCGAACCGACGAATCCAGTCGGCCAGGCACGCGCTCAAAAACGCCGGCTCGCAATGACGCTGAACGTCGTTCACGTCTCCATAAAAGCGCTCTTGCTCGCCCTCGAAGAACCGCGAATCGGCGGCCCGCGCGCGAAGTAGCGCCGCGTGTGCGCGCTCTCGCAGCTCTTGGAGCGAAGCCGGGGCGGGCTGTTCGGCGGCCGTCGTTTTCGTCAATTTCGTCAAATTCGTAATGCTTGAGTCCACGGGAAACCTCACTTGCTATTGCGTTTCGTCCAACTGATATGCGGTATCCGAACCCGGAACCTTGAGCGCCCGCAGCATACGCGCGCGCTCGATCTGAAGTTCGGCGCGAAAACTGCGCGCGCGCTGAATCAGGGCCGGCAGAATCGCGGCCGGATCGTCGCGATGCGCGCGGAAATCGGACCGCACGCTGTCGGCGAAGCGATCCCATCGGCCGATGTCGAAGTCGCCAAGCAGAAAAACTTTACGGCAGTGACGAATCTCGAAAAGCAGGTCAACAAGCTGGGAAAGTTGTTGGTCAGTCATGATTAACCTCACTGTGGCGCCAGCTCCGCCAGCTCGTCCGGCAGCCTGATCAGGGCGTCGGCCAGCGCGTAGGCGGCCGCGTAATCGGCGCCGGTGATGGCGGCGACGATCCTATGCTGCAGCCCGAGACAGCGAAGCCGCGCTGCGGGCCGGGCGGCCTCGGGCAAATCGGCGATGGCGCGGGCGGCGCCGATGGCGCCCCGGACGAAAACTACGAGCGCCAAATCGTTGAGAAACGGGCTACGCGGATTGCGCGCGATGGCGTCGGCGATCCTGCTGAGGTCGATCGGCAAGGGCGGGATCGACTCGCCGATCGCGGGCGCGGTGGCAGGCTCGCGGTTCTCCGGCGCGCTGAGCAGCGCGAGCAGGCTATCGCGGTGCTTGCGGAGCAAAACGCGGTCCTGGTCGGTCAGCCGATCCGCCGGTTCGACCGCGAGCTTGTCGCCCGCCGGGTAGAGGCGGATACCCCGCCCGCCCAATGAGTTGATGATCGTTTCGAGGGCCGGGTCCATCAAAAAAGCTCCCGCGCCTCCGTTTCGGGTGCGGCGCGATCAACGTGAGCAACGTCCATATCCCCCTGTGAAAGCTCCAAAGCTCCACTGCGCTTACGCGGAGAAGGGGTTTGTGCGCTTTTCAAGGTTCCATCGGATGGAACTTCGAGATCGTCATTTCGTCCTACAGCGGCAAGGGTTTGTGGAGCCTTGGAACTTTGAAAGGGGGGAGGGGTCAGATAGCTAGTGAATGCTGCATCGAAATCGGCCTTGACGTACTCGTTTCGGGCTGCGGTCTTCCTCGGAAAAATGTCAAACTGTCGGAGCATCCGCGCGAGGCGTGCGGCGGTAAGCGGCTTACCCCGGGAAATCGTTGACCAGGGCGATAGCTCCAGCGAGTTGAGGGCATCGACCAGCTCCGCCGAGCCGATCGACTCGCGTTCGGGCTGCGCGTCAAAAATTGCTGCTATATCGCTGAGCAGCTTGGCGGCTAGGGAATCGTCGGCCTCGCGGCCTACGGATTCGAGCGCGACGGCCGCGGCGCGCGCTCTCGCGCTCCAGTCTGGGCCAGCCAAATCGGCGACGCGCAAAAGTTCCGCCCAGTTATCGATCGCGCGGTCGGAATCGAGCGCCGGCGGCTCAGGATTCGCGCTGCGGAGCGCGTCGAGGTTGTCGGCCGCAAGGCGGGCGAGCTTCGCGGCCAGCCGGTTGGCGTCGGCGCGGGCGCGGATGTTCGCGCGAGTTAAGCGCTCGACGGGCTGCGCCGGCAGTTTGCGCCGCATGCTAATTCCAATCGAGCGGTCAATCCAAGTGTCGGGGAGCCTTCCAATCGCCGCCGTAGCGATTGCGGCCCACGTTGAGAAACGTTTTGGCTGGTAGTTGCCATCGGCCGTCGGTATCGACCGGATGACATAGGCGCTCCCGCGAGTATGGCCGGAATTTAACAGCCCGCGCAGCTCGCCGTTTTCGTGGGCGTTAAGGGTGTCGGCTTCGTCCAGGAGGAGCACGCAAGTGGATTGATCGATGACGCGAAAAACGGCGCTTGGGGTTAGGTTTGAGGCAGCAATCGCGCTCGGACAGAGCAACGATAATAATTCGAGCAGCCGGGTTTTGCCGCAACGTTTTGTCGGACTGAGGATCGCGAGCCGTGGTGAGGTTTCCGCGATCGGGAAGGCGTGCGTCCACGCGATCCACAACGCGATCGCCGTTAGCGCGTGCTGATCGACGATGATAAATCGCCCGAGAAAATCGTGCAGTTCGTCGAGCACGGCGCCCGCCTCAATCGGCTCGGGCCACGGCACGGGCGGCGGCGGCGCAATTGAATCGGCGGCTCCAGGAGCGGCTGCGGCGGTTTTCGGGCGCACCTTTTCGACCTCGCGATCGAGCACGGACGCGCGCATCCCGAGCCGTTTGGCTTCGCCCGCCCGCGAGCGCTCGTAGTCGAGCGGCGACAGCCGCGCCAGCCGCGCGATCGATTCCGCAGGGGTTTCGCGCGACTCTTCGATCGCGTAGAACTGCCGGACCAGCCGTTCGGCTTCGGCCTGGTCGATCCCCATTTTCATCGCCGGCAACGTCAAGTCGCCGACCGCATCGTCGGCGGTCGCGCCCAACGAAAACAACTCGCCGACTTGGCGCGCCAGCTCGTGGAGCTTCGCCGCCGCGCCCGCCTGCTCGTTCGCGGCGCTCATCGCGCGTCACCGGCGCGCTCGAGCATCCGCTCGAGGGCGATGCGAGGGACCAGCAGGCGCTTGCCGATCCGCACCGTCGGAAGTTCGCCGGAGCGGGCCGCCGCATACGCCTGCGAGCGGCCGATGCCGAGCAAGCGGCGAGCTTCCTCGATCGTCAAGCATACCCGTTCGTTCGTTATGGCCTGTGCGTTCATATGTCTTTTCCTAGCCGCGGCTGCTTGACTGTACAAGACATCATTGTTAGATTTGTACAAGGCGTAAGATGATGGCGGGACGGCGAAAACGGGAGCAAGCTAAAAACGTTAGCTTTGTACGCGGCGGTCCAACGGCCGCCAGCGCGGAGATCGGCTTTCTCGCGGGCGACGATTACCGGCGCCTCGAGGCGCTACTCCAGACGATCCGGCTGCATCTTGAGGCGACGCGCGATCACGCGCCCCGCGTTTTTCCGCTTTGGGCGAAGGCCGACGCGATCGTTCGCCAGGTTGCGGCGCGGACGGCCGCTCGGGGCAAGGGCGAGCGCGTGCTGTGGCTTCCGCCCGAGGCTGTGCGGCTCTTCAACGAGCTTGCCGACGTTCCGGTCCCGCTCCAGATTCGCGGCTTTGGCGTCGATATTGCGCGTACTCGCTCAGTTGTAATCAGCGGACCACAGCTTCGCGTCGATCATGTCGCCGGCAGCCTCGCGCTGCTCTTGTACGTCGATCTCTTTCTAAACCCGAAAGGCGTCCGAGCGAAAGTGTGCGAGTTTTGCGGCAAGGTTTTCGTGGATCGTTCGCGCGGAAATACCGCGCGGCGCTGTTCGGCGGCTTGCACCTGGAGACGCTGGTCGCGCGCGGCGCGAAAAGCGGCCGGCCACGGCCGGCAGGGGAAGTAACCATGCAAGGGCATTTAGTGAAGCGCAGTGAATCGGCTTGGACGATCGTCATCGACCTCGATCGTGATGCGGCCGGCAAGCGGCGGCAAAAATGGATCACGATCAAAGGCACGCGCCGTGATGCCGAGCGCGAGCTTGCCCGCTTGCTACACGAGCGCCACAGAGGGAGCTTTGTCGAGCCCTCTAGGCTGAGCTTTGCCGAGTATATCGAACAGTGGCTCGCCTTTGTGCAAACTCGCGTCGCGGGCAAGACCTTCGAGCGCTACTCGGAGATCGTCCGCAAACATCTTATCCCGGCGCTTGGACAAATCCCGCTCACCCGCCTTCAGCCGCTTGCGATTCAGGGCTACTACGCGCAAGCCCTCGAATCCGGCCGCCGCGACGGGAAGGGCGGGTTGAATCCACGGACCGTGCTCCATCATCATCGCGTGCTCCGGGAAGCTCTCCGGCAAGCCGTGGCTTGGCGCTTGCTCGCGGTCAATCCGTGTGATGCCGTTCAGCCGCCGCGTCCGCCTCAGCGCGAGCTTGCAGTCCCGAGCGATGAGCAGGTTAGGGCGCTCCTTGACGGCGCGATTAGCACGCGGCTCTATGCGCCGCTTCTCATCGCCGTCGGAACCGGGGTCAGGCGCGGCGAGCTTTTGGCTTTGCGCTGGTCCGACCTCGACATGACCGCTGGTACAGTGGCGATCCGCCAATCCCTCGAAGAGACGATAAGTGGCCTCAGCTTTAAGTCGCCAAAAACCGCGAAGGGCCGCCGCGTGATCGCGTTATCGCCGACGCTGATCGCGGGCCTGCGGAAGCATCGCGCCGCACAAGCCGTTGAACGTCTTGCCTTGGGCGCAGGCTACGAAGAGCATGCTCTGATTTTCTGCGAGCCGGACGGCCGCCCGTGGAAGCCGAGCAAGTTCACAACCCAATTCATCGAGCTTGCGGCGCGCGTCAGGGTGCGAACCCACTTACATATGCTCCGCCACTATCACGCGACCGCTCTCCTCAAAGCCGGGACGCATCCCAAAATCGTCTCTGAGCGCCTTGGACATGCGACGGTCGGAATCACGCTCGATACCTACTCGCACGCCCTGCCGAACCTGCAGGAAGCCGCCGCCGCCGCCTTCGAGGCTAACCTTCGGGCGCTCGGCATCGACTCTTGACCGCGCGGTCAGGTTAGCAATCCGTTAGCAAGATGCCGGATTGGGTCGAATTTTACGGCCCGGTCCGGCTTTCTGTAAATCGAGCCAAAAGCAAGAAAACCTCGCAATATCAGGCACTTAGCTAATGGCGGAGGGGGGAGGGAGTCGAACCCTCCGGCGACAGTATTAGCCGCCAGGCCGGTTTTGAAGACCGGTGGGGCCACCGGGCCCCTTCCTCCTCCGAGCATTTTGATTTTAAAGCAGGGCATTTGTCGCGCAAGTTATCTCCAGCCGCGGCGCCGTCCGGACGATGCGGGTAATTCGCGCATTCAGCTTTACGCTATGGACGACGTTCGCTAACCCGCGCGTTTGGCGACGAGCGCCGCATATTCCTGGAAGGTGATCGTTCCGCCGAGTTCGTCGGCGAGATTCTTTTCGTGCTCAGGCAACGCATTTTGAATCGCGTCGATTCGTTTCCATTGCGGTGCGGGCGGCGCGGGACAACCCGCTTCCGGCGCATACCCGGACGTCTCGATCCGCTGATATTTGTGAACATAGCGTGGACAATTGATGAAAGTTTCGGTGACGGCGACGCGCACCAGCAATTCCGCGCCGGCGAACTCCGCAAGCTTGCGATCGTCTTTTTCGATTGAGGCGAGGCCGTGCACGCGCACGCGATGCGGCGTCTCGAAGTCGATGAACAGCAGGCCGACCTTCGCATTGGTCATGATGTTGCCCATCGATAGAAACATCCCGTTGCCGTTGTAATTCGGGAAAATAATCGATTTGGAATCCGGGACCTTCACGAATCCCGGAACGCCGCCCTTGTAGGAGCAGGTGGGATAACCGCGATGGTCCACGGTCGTGAGAAAGAACATGTCGCGGCTCTCGATGAAGTCTTTCTGATCGGGCGGAAGATCCGGACGCACGACCAATTCTTCAACCCGATCGGCCAGCCGGACGGTATCGAACCGGTTCTGCAAGTCCCTGTGATTTTCACCGTAAATTTTGCTCATCCGGATTCCCCGTATCGGCTGACCGAATTTTTTGTCCTGTATCGCCGCTTCAGACTGGCGCCATCCGGCGGTATTCCGCAATCCTCGCTGTCGCGCGCGGAATTCCCGTCATCATCGATGCTTGATTATCTGATTCGGGCCGGGCGGACGTTTGCCACGCGCGGCGATTCGATGCAACTCTGCATCGGCATTCCATGATTACAAACATGATTGGAGGCGAGCGCGTGTGGATACGAAAGTAGATGTTCACGGCCATTGTGATGAACGGTTCGCGCGTGTCCGCGACGCGTTCGTATCAAACTTCGCGGATTACGGGGAAGTTGGCGCCGCCGTTTCCGTGACGATCGACGGCCGCGGCCTGATCGATCTTTGGGGCGGCCACGCCAATCAGGATCGAACGAGGCCATGGACCCGCGACACGCTTGTGAACGTCTGGTCCACGACCAAAGGATTGTGCGCGATGTGCGCGCATCGGCTGGCCGATCAGGGCAAACTCGATCTCGATGCGCCGGTCGCTAGATATTGGCCGGAATTCGCGGTTGGCGGGAAAGCCGCGATACCTGTGAGCGCTCTGCTCAATCATCGCGCCGGACTTGCCGCGATTCGCGCGCCGCTGAAGCACGAGGATCTTTTCAACTGGGACAAGGTAACCACCGAGCTGGCGCGGCAGGAACCGTGGTGGCCGCCAGGCTCGCGGCACGGTTACCACGCAATCACCTTCGGCTGGCTGGTCGGCGAGGTTGTCCGCCGCATCAGCGGGAAGAGCCTCGGCGCCTATTTCCGCGACGAGATCGCCAAACCTCTGGACGCGGACGCTCACATCGGAATCGGGCCGGAGTTCGACGCCCGGGTTGCGGATATTCTCTACGCCCCAGCGCCGAAGCCCGGCGAACGCAATATTTTCGCCGACATCGCCGCAGACCCGTCGTCGGTGGGCTACGCCGCGATTTTCAATCCGCCCACGATGTTCTCGCCGGAAACGACCAATTCCAGGGATTGGCGCGGCGCCGAAATTCCGGGCGCCAACGGCCACGCCAATGCCCGCGCCCTCGCGCGCATCTATGGGACTCTCGCACGCGGCGGAGAAGTCGATGGCGTAAAAATTTTCGGCCCGCCGGAGATCCAGCGATGCCATATTGAACAATCATACGGTCCCGACGCGGCGCTTCCGCTGACCACGCGCTTCGGCCTGGGCTTCATGCTTTCGCAACCGGGCGCGATGATGGGACCGAACCCGCGCGCGTTCGGACATCCGGGAGCCGGCGGCTCCATCGGTTTCGCCGATCCCGACGCCAAAATCGGATTCGGTTACGTTATGAATCAGATGGGCAATGAACCGCTGCTCGATCCGCGGCCCGCGCGGCTGATCGAAGCGCTGTACGCTTCCTTGTGATTGCGGCGCCGGCGCCGATCGCCGCAAGGCCGGGACGGCGATTTGCTTCGCGTCCGGGCATGGCGTAAGACGCGGCGGGAACGGCGCTAAACCGCCGTTCCCGCCTTTGATTGCCTAGAAGCAGTCTCATAAATGGTTTGGTCGAGGTTATTGGGGTATTCTGAGCCGTGGGCGGACGACCCGAGGCGGAGGTGGAAGTGGGGTGGAGCTTGC
>JAJZAI010000026.1 GCA_021799495.1 Deltaproteobacteria bacterium | reverse complement strand
CGTTGTTCGAGATCGTCCGCCGCCGCGCGGCCGTATCCGTCTCTTCTGAATAAAAACGCGCGATTCGTGGTCGAGCGCCGTCCGGAATCAATCACAGCGATTCGCGGCGCGGTACGGCTGTTGGCGCGTTTGCTTTTTGGTCGCTCCGCTCGGCGGCGTCATTAAATTTGAGCAGCCTGTGCGACGCCAAACCCGCAAGCCTCGTCGATCGTTTTCCCTGGGCGCAAAAAAGATCGGCAGGCTTTCTTGGCAGTCAATCGGACTGCGATCTTGAAATTTAATGAACAATTTTTTTTCTTATAATCAAATCACGGCTTGCGGGCACAACGATCATGCGCGGCGAAACGGCGCGGGCGTTCATGGCTCGCGCGCGCTTCGCGCGATGCGGAGCTTACGTGATGGAATGGCGTCACACCCTGCTCGAGACGATTTTTCAACCGGACGTGATTACGCCCGACCAATTCTTCGGCGAGCGACGGGAAACTTCCGCCAATCCCGCCGTCCGGCGGCTCATGTACGCGGTGCTAGAGGACGCCGTGCGCACGTTTCAGAGCAATGCGCACTTGCGCGGAGGTCCGCGTTACCGGTTGTATAGGGAGGCCGAGATGTGGCTGCTGGATGCGCGTGCGGACGGAATTTTTTCGTGCGAAAGCGTATGCGCGGCGTTGGGCATCGACGCGGCGTTCCTGCGGCGCGGCATCCGCGAATGGCGCCGGCGGGAACGCGCCGGAGAAAAACAGGGCCGGCTTACCCGGCGCACTCCCGTGCTGCCCGACAACCGGATCAAGCCGCCAGCGAAACGGCGCCGCGCCCGGGCGTGAAGGCGCGCCGCGCGGGCCGATCAGAGATTGGTCTTGTAATCCTGCTCGACTGCCGCGTCGATGCGGTGCGCGTCATCTTCGGAACCACCCATTTTGGCGGCCAGATATTTCCCGAAAGAGATCTTGTGCGCCGCCGGCCATGTTTTGTGATTCCACAAATCCGAACGAATAAACGCCTTCGCGCAGTGGAAGAAGCATTCGCGCACGCGCACGCGAATCGCGATTTGAGCCGGCTTGCCGCGCGCCGCCAGCGACTCCAGAATCGACGGATCGCAGGTCAGTTCCGCCGTTCCGTTGACCCGCAGCGTCTCGTTCGTGGGCGGCGCGATGAACAGGATTCCGACCCGCGGATTCGCGAGGATATTTTCAAGGCCGAACAGCAGTTTGTTGCCCTGCCGATCCGGGATTAGCAGCGTCGAGCGATCGACGACTTCGACGAATCCCGGCGCGTCGCCCTTGGGCGAGACATCCTGATTGCCGTCGGCGTCGGCAGTGCCAAGCGCGATAAACGGCGCGCGGCGGATGAAGTCGGCCGCCGCGTCGTCGATTTCCTTGAGCAGTTTGAGCGGCGTAACGCGATTCGGATGTCCCATCCGCTCGCGCAGCTGTGCGACGGTCGTGATTCGATAATCTTGGGAATTCGCGCTCGCCATCGTCCCGCTCCTCCGGCGCGGTTTTAGGCTAGCGATCCGCGCGGAAAATCGAAAGCGCGGCGTATCGAGCCGGAAAACCCGCCGGCTAGAAATCGCGTTCGATCTGTTCGTCGATCAATGCCGCAAGCGCGTTGCGATAAGGCGACGGCTTCAGGCCCCGCAGCAGATTGTGCGCCGCGTCGATTTGGGCCATCGCCAGCGCGCGGCCGCGAGCGATAAGCGCCGGATCCCGCATGATTGCGAGCGCCCGGTCGAACGCCGCGCCCTCGAGCGCCGCGCCCGGCCGGAAATCGTCCGGCGGCGCGCCGTGGTCGCCGCAAGCCAAAACGACCGGCAACGAGAGCACGCCCGCGCGCAAATCCGAGCCGACCGGCTTGCCGATTTTTTCCTCCGGCCCAATCACGTCGAGCAAATCGTCGACCATCTGGAAGGCGAGGCCGAAGGTTCTTCCGAGCTTGTCCATCGCGGCGATCGCCGCCGCGTCGGCGCCGGCCAGATCCGCCGCCACCCGGCCGCCCGCGGCGAACAGCGAGGCCGTTTTCCGTTCGATAACCGCGAGGTAGTCATCGAGCGTGGCGGTCGCGTTCTGGCGCATCCGCCCCTCCATCACCTCGCCTTCGGTCAACTGGATACAGGCCTGGGCGGCGACCCGCACCAGCCGCTCCTCGAACCGACCGCACAACTCGAACGCGCGGCAAAAGAGAAAATCGCCCGCGACCAGCGACGGCGCGAAACCATAGCGCGCGAAGGCCGACGGCTTGCCGCGGCGCAGCACGCCGCCGTCGATGATGTCGTCGTGCAGCAAGGTGGCCGAGTGAATCAACTCAAGCGCGATCGCGGCGTCGATCGCGTCCTCGGTTTTTTCGTCGGGGCCGCCGCAACTCCGGAACGCCAGCAAGATGAACAGCGGGCGCAAGCGCTTGCCCGAACCGTCAACCAGGTAGTGGCAGATTTCGCCGATCAGCGTTTCGTTCGAGTCGAGCAGGCCGCTTAACTTCCGCTCGGCCGCGCGCAATTCCTCGCGCACCAAATCGGCGGGATTCGCCGGCGCGGCGGCGAGCGAGCGCGCAACGCCTGATGGTCTGGAGGGCTTCACCAGCGCCGCCTACCGGAAGAGATCCGACGCCGCCGGCCGAATCAGCGCGCGCGCGCTGCCCGCGCCCGGCCGGTATTTATAACCGCGAATCAGCACTGCGGGAGTCGCCCCAGCCTTCGGCATCAGCAGACCGGCCGCGGCGGCCAATTCGTCGGCGGCGGCGATTACGGTGTGATGCAGTTCGCGTCCGCCCAAATCCCGGCTGCCGCGCAGATCGAGCATGGGATCCATGCCGGCCACGCCGATGCATACTTCCGTCAGGCCGTCGCGCCAGGGCCGGCCGAACGTGTCGGTGATCAGGACCGCCAGCTCGACGCTGCGGAGTTCCCTGATTGCGGCTCGAATCCGCGTGGCGGAAGCGTCGGCGTCCTCGGGCAGCAGGATCGCGCGATTGTCCTCAAGGCTGTTCGATTCATCGATTCCGGCGTTCGCGCAGACCCATCCGGGGCCGGTTTCAACGATCAGCACGCCGTTGTCCATTCTGACGATCCGGCTGGTTTGCCGAAGGACCAATTCGACGGCGCGCGGATCCTTGTCCCAGCGGGTCGCGAAACTGACCGCCAGCGGCGACGGCTCGATCTCCGCCAGATCGGCCAGCCGGCCCTCCGCTTTGGACACTATTTTCTGACATACGACCAGGATATCGCCGCGCTCGAAGCGCAAATCCATCCGTTCCGCGGCGTTCACGATCAGCTCGGCGAGATTGTCGCCGGGCATGATCATCGGGATGCCTTCAATCGCGGTCAGCGTAAGCGAGGTCATGGGAAAACAAGATTACACGCTAAGTGCGCGGCTCACCACGGTCGCGAGCGCCGCGGCGCGGTCCGGATCGGACATTATCGTATCGGTCGCGATCGCGCGCATCCCGAGCGCCCGGATCGGTTCGAGATAGCGATGGTCAACCACGTCAATCACGAAAAGACTCGCGATTTCGCGATAGAGGCGAGCCACGCCGAGCGGCGAGACTTCGTGGCCAAGGCCCCGCATCATTTTGTCCGCCGGCCCCTTGATCGTCTTGCCGCCGACGATCGGACTGATCGCGGCCACGCGATCGCGGACCGCGGCCAGGGCCTCGCGGACGCCGGCGAGCGCCAGAATCGGTCCGATCGAGACGAACGGATTGGAGGGGGCGATCACGATCGCTCGCGCCCGCTTGATAGCCGCGAGCGCGTCCGTCGTGGGGCGCGCGTCATGCGCGCCGCGCAATTCGATTTTCTCGACCGCCCCGCGCGCGCGCCCGCGGACGAAATATTCCTGGAACGGCAGCGGCGCCTTGCCTTTGAGTTTGACGAAGGTCCGCACCGGCTCGTCGCTCATCGGCAGAATCGCCGCTTTAACCTTGAAGCGCCGCGCCAACTCCGCCGTGATTTGCGTGAGCGTGGCGCCCTGGGCGAGGCGCTCGGTGCGGTAAAGATGGGTCGCAAGATCGCGATCGCCGAGATTGAACCAGGGCTTGCCGTGGAGCCGGCCGAGCGCGCTCAGCGCGTTGAAGGTCTCGCCCGCAAGGCCCCATCCGGTGGCGGGATTCACAACCCCCGCCAGCGTGTAAATCACCGTGTCCACGTCCGGCGAGACGTGCAGGCCGTAAAAGCGCTCGTCGTCGCCGGTGTTGACGACGACGGCGAGGCCGCTTTGATCAAATTTCCGGGCGAGGCCGCGCAGGAACTTAGCCGCACCCACTCCCCCCGCCAGCGTGGTGATCAGCGGAGAGCGGGGTGGGTGCGATTGGCCGCGCGCCATTTGGAGCCTTTCTGCCGTACAGTTTTTTATACAGGGTCGAACGCTCGACCGCGACGCGGCCGGCCGCGTGCGCTTTTTCTTCGATCAGATCGACCGGAACGAACTCGCCCGCCGTGCCGCCGGCCTGCGCGGTGATGCTTTCCTCCATCAGCGTGCCGGAAAAATCGTTGCATCCGGCCTTGAGCGTCACCGCGGCGAAATCGGCGCCGAGTTTGACCCACGAGGTCTGGATGTTGTCGATCAGACCGCGCAGATAGAGACGCGAAAAAGCGTACATCCGGAAATCCGGGAAGCCGAGTTCGGCCGGATGGACCAGGCCCTTGCGGTAGAGCACGGTATTCTCATGGATGAAGCGCAGCGGCACGAATTCCGTGAAGCCGCCGGTGCGCTTCTGGATCGAACGAATCAAATCCAGATGATTGACGACCTGGCGCGGGCTTTCGAGATGCCCGTACATGATCGTCGAGGTGGTCGGCACGCCAAGACTGTGGGCGGTGGTGATGATATCGACCCACGCGGCGACGTCGACTTTCTTGTGGCTCAGGATTTCGCGCACGCTGTCGTCGAGGATTTCGGCCGCCGTGCCGGGAATCGAGCCAAGGCCGGCCTCGCGCAGCATCGCGATATATTCCCGGTATTCCATCCGCGTCCGCCGCGACCCGTACATGATTTCCATCGGCGAGAAGGCGTGGACGTGAATCTCCGGAAAGCGCGTTTTGATCGCGGCCAGCAGGTCGCGATATTTGAACGCCGGCATGTCGGGATTGATTCCGCCCTGCATGCAGACTTCGGTCGCGCCGCGGGCGATCGCGTCGCCGACCTTGGCGAGAATCGTCTCGTCCGGATGGTCGTAAGCGTCGGATTCCCATTTCTGCCGTTTGAAACCGCAAAACTGGCATCCGACGAAGCAGATGTTGGTGAAGTTGATATTCCGGTTGACTACGTAGGTGACTTCTTCGCCGACGTCCTCGGCGCGGGCGAGATCCGCGGCCTTGACCACGGCGCGCAAATCGTCGCCGTTGGCGGTATAGACCATCAGACCCTCTTCCGGAGTCAGCTCCCCGTAATCGAGCGCCTTGAGCAGCGCCGCGCGCATCGGGCCCGACGCCCGGTTCATCAATACATTCAGCGGCGTCGCTTCGATATCGTCGGCGAACGCGCGCATCTGGTCGAGGTTCACGCTTAGACCTCCGCGGAAATCCGATCGCTGAGCCGGCCGATCTCCGGACGAATCGCCGGATCGACCCACTCGTCATTGATGAATTCGGGGTAAATCGCAAGCCGCCGTTTTAGGTGAAAGCCGGCCCGCGCGCATCGTTCCTTGAGCCGCTCGAGATGCGGCCACGGAGCTTCGGGATTGACGTAATCGCGGCTGAGCGGAGAGATTCCGCCCCAATCGTTGATTCCGGCCGCGAGGAACAGTTCGATTTCATGCGGCGAAAGATTCGGCGGCGCCTGCACGTTCATCGCGCCGCCCAACACCAGCCGCGCCGTCGCGATCGCCCGCGCCATCTCCATCGCGCCCGGCTCGGGCGCGTCTTCGAGCGGAAGGCCGGGCTTGGCGCGGAAATTCTGGATGATCACTTCCTGAATATGGCCGTGGCGCTCGTGGCTCGCGCGAATCGCGAGCAGGCTTTGCGCGCGCTCCGCGGGCGTATCGCCGATTCCGATCAGGATTCCCGTGGTGAAGGGAATTTTCAATTCGCCCGCCTCGTCGATCATCCTGAGCCGCACCGCGGGGTCTTTGTCCGGCGCCCACTGATGCACTCCGCCGCGCGCGCGCAGCCGCTGCGAGACGCTTTCCAGCATCAAACCCATGCTGGCGTTGAGCGGCCGGAGCATCGCCAGCTCGTCCGGCGTCATGATTCCGGCGTTGGTATGCGGCAGCAGGCCCGCTTCGAGCGCGGTCGCGCAGGCGCGCGCGACATACTCGGTCGTGCTCCGCACGCCCAGCGCCGCGAGCGTCTGACGATATTCGCGGAACGCCAGCTCGGGCTTGTCGCCGAGGCACATCAGCGCCTCGATACAGCCCTGCTCGCGTCCGCGCCGCGACCATTCCGCGACTTCCGCGAGCGTCATCGTCCACGCGCCGGGGTCGCCCGGATCCTTGCGGAACGTGCAGTAGCTGCAGCGGTCGCGGCATAGATTCGTAATCGGCAGGAAAACTTTTGGCGAATAGGTGACGTCGCGGCCTTTGCAGCGATCGCGCAGTTCCGCCGCCGCGGCCATCACGCGCGGCAGCTCGGCGTCGCCGCATTCGATCAGCGCGGTCGCTTCCGGTTCGCCCAGCCGATCGCCGGCGAGCGCCCGCGCCAGAATCGCATCGATTCGGTTCTCCCGCGCCGCGAATGATTCCAACTCCGTCATGCTGATCCAGCGCCCCTTATAAGCCATCGAAATGACAGAGGCAACCTGACCCCTCGGACAGACGCGCGGAATCCGGCCCGGTTCGGCAGCGATTGCCAGACGCGGCGAAAATCCGGCAAATCAGTCGCCCCGGTGACGAAAATCCTCGCTCGCGGGAGCCGTTTTGGGCAAATCGCTTGGGCGTTCGCCGCCTTCGAGTGTAGGATCGATTTGCGCCAACCATTCTCCTCGCCACGGAGAGTCGCTGCGATGGCACACGCCGAAACTGCGGCCGCCTCAGCCGAGACCGGCCAGCGCGTCGAATACGAACTCCAGCTTTATTACTGGATGAAGCTGATTCGCGCGTTCGAGGAACGGGTGTCGCGGCTCCATCGGCAGAACAAAATCCTCGGCGGCGTCTATTCCGGCGCGGGCCAGGAGGCGGTCGTGACCGGCGTATGCGCGCCGTTGCGGCCGGGCGACTTCGTCGCGCCGCTCCATCGCGACCTCGGCGTCTTTCTGGTGCGCGGCGTCGATCCGGGGCGGCTGATGGCGCAACTGATGGGCAAGGAGGCCGGGCTGTCGCGCGGGAAAGATTCGTTCCTGCACGGCGGCGACCTTGAGCACGGCGTTTTCGGCTCGACCTCGATGCTGGGGTCGTCGCTGCCGGTGGCCGCGGGCGCCGCGCTGAAATTTCAGATCAAAAAGGAACCGCAGGTCGCCGTCGCCTTTTTCGGGGAGGGCGCGTCGTCCCGCGGCGACGTGCATGAAGCGATGAACTTCGCCGGCGTGCGCAAATTGCCGGTGGTCTTTGTATGTGAAAACAACCGTTACGCCTATTCGACGCCGCTCGAAAAGCAGATGGCGATCGAGAACGTAGCCGACCGCGCGCCCGCGTATGGATTCAAGGGCCACGTGGTTTCCGGCAACGATTTGCTGGCGGTCGTCCAGCTCGCCGAAAAAGTTGTCCGGCGCGTGCGCGCGGGCGGAGGTCCGGAATTGATCGAGTGCAAGACCTACCGTTATCGCGGCCACAGCGAACACGACGCCGCGCTCTATCGCGACAAGGAAGAGCTGCTCGAATGGCAAAGCCGCGATCCCATTCCGCGCTACGAATTTTATCTCGAAAAGAAAGGGCATGACGTGAAGCGCATCCGCGAGGAGATCGACGAGCGTACGCGGACCGTGGTGCAGCAGGCGGTCGAGTTCGCGGAACAAAGCCCGCTGCCCGCCGCCGGCGAAGCGCTCGAGGATTTGTACGCGCCCGCGCCGATGAGTCCCGCCGGCGACGGTCGCGCCTGAAACGCGCGAGACGCCAGATGGAAGCCACCTACCTCGCCGCGATCAATCACGCCCTGCATGAAGAGATGCGCCGTGACGAAAACGTCTTCGTGATGGGCGAGGACGTGGCCGAACTCGGCGGCGCGTTCAAAGCCACCGACGGATTGCTCGCCGCGTTCGGTCCGGACCGCGTGATCGATACGCCCATTTCCGAAGCGCTGATCGTGGGCGCCGGCGTCGGCGCGGCGATCCTCGGGATGCGCCCGGTGGTCGAGATGCAATTCGGCGACTTCATCTCGTGCGCCTTCGATCAAATCGTCAACACTGCCGCGACGCTGCGCTACCGGCACGGCGGCCGCGCCGCCTGCCCGCTCGTGATTCGCGCGCCCTCGGGCGCGGGCGTGCATGGCGCGCTCTTTCATTCGCAAAATCCCGAAGCATGGTTCACGCGCGTCCCCGGCCTGAAAGTGGTCGCGCCCGCTACCGCCTACGACGCCAAGGGCCTTCTGAAAAGCGCGATCCGCGACGGCAATCCGGTCGTCTATTTCGAGCACAAGCGGCTCTATCGCAGCGTCAAGGAGGACCTGCCCGACGGCGAATTCACCGTTCCCATCGGGGTCGCCCAACTGCGCCAGGCCGGGCGCGATCTTTCGCTTATCACCTACGGCGGCGCGCTCCATCAGTCGCTCGACGCCGCCAGCATCGTCGCGCGCGAAGACGGCCTGTCGATCGAAGTGCTCGATCTGCGCACGCTGCTGCCGCTCGATCGCGAGGCGATCCTCGCGACCGCGCGCAAAACCGGGAAGGTTCTGATCGTCCACGAAGATCGGCTGACCGGCGGCGTCGGCGGCGAAGTGGCCGCGATTATCGCCGAGCATGCGTTCGATTCGCTCGACGGGCCAATCCGGCGCGTCGCCGCGCTGGATACGCATACCGCCTTCAGTCCGCCGCTCGAAGAATTCATTCTTCCCAACGCCAACAAGATTGTCGCAGCGATCCGCGGCCTCGCCGCGTACTGATTATGCCAATCGATGTGATCATGCCGCAGATGGGGGAGAGCGTCGTCGAAGGCGTTATCACCAAATGGCTGGTGCGCGAGGGCGACGCCGTTACCGAAGACCAGCCGCTGTGCGAGATTTCAACCGACAAGGTCGATACTGAAATTCCCTCGCCCGCCGCCGGCGTAATCGCGCGCATCGTCGCGCCCGAGGGCCAAACGCTGCCGATCGGCGCGCTGCTGGCTGTAATCGGCGAACCCGGCGGAGCCGTTCGGCCCGCCGCCGCCGCGCCGCCCCCGTCCCAACTGGTCGCGGCGCCCGCGCCGACGCCTGCCGCCAAATCCGCCGCGCAAAGTCCTGTCGCCGCCGCCAGGCCCGCGGCGACTCCGGCCGAAGCGGAATCGGCGGGCGCGCCGCGCCGCTTTTCGCCGGTGGTGATGCGGATGGCCGAGGAGCATCACATCGACCTCGCGGTCGTGCCGGGAACCGGAATCGGCGGGCGCGTCACCAAGCGCGACGTGGAACGCTATCTCGAATCGCTCCGGCCCGCGGATCAACGCGCGGCCATCTCCGCCGCCAACGGCGCCGCGGCCTCTGCGATCGCCTCGCCCGCCGCCGCGCCGGCTCCGCCGATCGCGCCGCCGGCCGGTGCGGTTTTCAAGCCGCCCGTTTACCAGCCGCGCGAGGGCGATATCGTCGAGCCGTTCACCCGCCGCCGCAAGCTGATCGCCGAGCACATGGTTTTCTCGAAAACCCATTCGCCCCATGTGCCGACAGTGGCTGAAGTCGATCTGACCCGCGTCGCCGCGCTGCGCGACGCCCGCAAGACCGAATTCGCCGCGCGCGAGGGTTTCGCGCTCACGCTCCTGCCGTTCGCCGCGATGGCGACAATCCGGGCGCTCAAGGAATTTCCCCGGATGAACGCTTCGGTCGTTGGCGACTCGCTGGTAATCCGCAAAGAGATCAATCTGGGCGTCGCGATGGACGCGGACGAAGGCCTGCTGGTTCCGGTGATCAGGCGCGCCGAGGAGATGTCGGTGACCGGGCTGGCGCGCGAGATCGAGCGGATGCGGCGCAAGGTGCAGGAAAAAACCATCGCCGCCGACGATCTCGCCGGCGGCAGTTTCACGCTTTCCAATCCGGGCCGCGAGGGCAATCTCTACGGCTTCGCGATCATCAACCAGCCGCAGGTCGGAATTCTCCGGATGGGCGAGGTGAAGAAACGACCGGTCGTGATCGAAATCGACGGCGCGGACGCGATCGCGATTCGCACGATGATGTATCTCGCGCTCTCGTATGACCATCGGGTGATCGACGGCGTGCTCGGCAACCGCTTCCTCTATCGCGCGGCGCGCATCCTCGAAGCCGCCGATTTCGAATTGTGACCGCGGCCGATCCGGTTTCATTCCGAGTCGCGCGCGGTCGAAAATAGGCCGTCATGCGCGCGATAGTCGTAAGGACGCCGGCGGCGATCGAATCCGCGCCGCTCGATGCCGCCGAGCTCGAAATTCCCGTTCCCGGCGCCGGCGAGATTCTGGTCCGGGTCCGGCGATGCGGCGTGTGCCGCACCGATTTGCACGTCGCCGAGGGCGATCTCGCGCCGAAGCATCCGCAAATTGTCCCCGGCCATGAAATCGTCGGCGTGGTCGAAAAATCCGGCCCCGGATGCCGCCGATTCGAACCCGGAGCGCGCGTCGGAATCGCGTGGCTGCGCGAAACTTGCGGCGCCTGCGCATACTGCCGGCGCGGGCGCGAGAATCTCTGCCCGCACGCGCGCTTCACCGGATGGGACGCCGACGGCGGCTACGCCGAATTCACCGTCGTGCGCGAGGATTTCGCCTACGCGATTCCGGCCGCGCTCGCCGACGACGCGGCCGCGCCACTGTTATGCGCCGGAATTATCGGTTATCGCGCGATCAAGCGGGCTGCGATCGCGCCGGGCGCCACCGTCGGCCTTTACGGCTTCGGCGGCTCGGCCCATCTCGCGCTGCAGGTCCTGAAACATTGGCGATGCCGCGCGTTCGTGATGAGCCGCGGCGGGGTGCATCGCGATTTGGCGCGCGAGCTCGGCGCCGACTGGATTGGCGCGGCCGAAGAGCCGCCGCCCGCGCCGCTCGCCGCCGCGATCCTGTTCGCGCCTGCGGGCGGTCTGGTGCTGCCGGCGCTTGAAGCGCTCGATCGCGGCGGCGTGCTGGCCGTCGCCGGAATCCACCTGACGCCGATTCCGCCGCTCGAGTACGAGCGCCATCTGTTTTACGAAAAGGAGCTGCGCAGCGTCACCGCCAACACCCGCGCCGACGGCCAGGAGTTCCTCGAGCTTGCCGCGCAAATCCCGATCGTCAGCCACACGGTTCCGCTCGCCTTGGCGGACGCGAACCGCGCGCTAATGATGCTCAAGCACGATGAGTTGAAAGGCGCAGCGGTCTTGCGCGTCGCGGCCGAATAGAAACGCCGCGCCGAACTATCGTCCAGCGCGGCGTCGCGGAGATCGGCGTTTGTCTTCGTTGAATTATCTGCCGTTGTTCTTGCTCGATTTGATGTGATCGCGGCAGACCCAGTTGGAGGCCTCGTCAACGCTGCCCGAACCGGTGTACACCGCGATTTGCGGATACGCGCAGAGCGGGAAAGTGCGTCCAGTGCCGGGATTCTCGCCAATAATCGACTTTGGCGCCTTATCGGCTTCGACCCACTCGATCAAAGGCGTCAGCGGATCGAAATCATACGGGCCCGGCCCTCCCGTGCAGTGATGCATCCCCGGCACCATGAACAGCCGCGCATTCTTGCGCAGCTTGTTGAAATCGCCGTGCAGGGCTTTGCGCGCCGCCTCGTAGTAATCGACGCTCACGAACGGCGTCAACGCCGGATCGGCCCATCCGTGATACATCAGCAGTTTTCCGCCGGCTTTGAAGAATGGCCTCAGGTCGGGATTCTCGCCGTCCGAACCGTATTCCCTGACGATTTTGTCCAGCGTGCGAATGTCGCCAATGTTGTGGAAGTCGAAGCTGAGCGAGTCGTAATTCGGATCCTCGAAGGCGAAATACTTCATGAACTGATCCTGGAACGAGAACTGGTAGGGCGCCGTCTCGAATGAAGTTGGCACGGTTCCCCATGGGTTCGCGCTGTCGAAAGTCGGCGTGGTCGTTCCCGTAATCCACGCCGTCCAGCCGTCGGCGCCGCCGGGATTGCTGGGCGTGTAGCCGGGATAAAGCTGTCCGCCCACGCCTTGCGCGCCGTGCAGAATCGCTTTGACCGTCTTGACCTGCGCCGCGCTGAGGCAGTTGCTCGTCGCGCCTTGCTTGCACTCGATGCTCTTGGGGTTGAAATGGCACAGCCGCGGATCCTCGATCATTCCATCGATCAGCCCGTCCGAACCGTCGCATTGATGCGTTACCGCCGCGTCCAAAGTCGCGATTGTGGTCGGATCGAGATAGCCGTCCTGACTTTGCAGCAACGCCTGATCGTTCCAGTTGAAGCCGGCGATTGGATTGCCGATCGCCGGGTCGCCGGCGATGATGCCGTTGAAGTCCATCGGGAATTTTTGCGCTTCGACCAGCGCCTGGCGTCCGCCCGTCGAGCAGCCGTCGAAATACGAAAACATCGCCGCGCCGCTGTAGTAAGCGTTGGTCAAGGTTTCGGACGTGACCGCGCTCAGATGCACCGCGCGATAAGCGAAATCCTCGATCGCCGGAAGATTCGGCGCTATGGGCGGTCCGCTGATAAGAGCAAAACTGCCATCCAAATCGCCCAGCAACGGCCCGTATGGCGACTCATGGCCGGTGTCGGTGACCGCCGCGGCGAATCCAAAGCCGATTGCCGTCGCGTATTCGCCGCCGAGCACGCCCTGCAAGCTTCCGGCGTATCCGCCGTTGCCGATAAATACAAAGTTGCCGTTCCACGACGCGGATTCAGGCAGGCCCAGCGCAAACAGCACCGAATTATTTTCGTTGTCGGTCGTGGTCGCGATCGTGCCTCTGATATCGCAAAAGATCGGCGCGGTCGTGGTCATGCTCGCCGAATTGATCGTAACGTTGGTGGGCGCGATCGATTGAAAATACGTGACGGTGCATGAGGACGCCGTCACCGCCCGGCCCTTGCCGGCGAAAGCGGCGATCGCGAGCGCGATGGTTGCGATTACGATTAACGGTTTGGCGGCCGATCGATTGAATCTCACGGTTTTCTCCCCCAGAAGGTTGGTCGCGCGCCTCCTGTGAAACTCAAGCGCTCGCGACGCTTGTTCCGCTGCGATTCGATGGTAATTGTCGAATCGATATCAGTGAAATCGCTACTCGTCAATCGCGACTGCGCACGTCAACGAGATATTAGATGCTATATCTACTAATCACGCAGTATTGCGAAAATTCGATTGTCAAGCGACGACTTTACGCGAGCGCGCTGAATCCATAACTTTTACCGGACACGGCTGGGTGTTGTATCGATCAGCCAGAGATGGAGCGCGAACCGAAAATGCCGGACGAGCGAGCTTCCGCGAATCGGCGGGAAACCGCGGAAAACTGCGCCGAAGCTGATCGCCAAACGCTCGAAACGGACTTCGCAAGCGGTCCGGGGCTGAGCCGCAGCGAACAGACGCTGGTCAGCCGTTTTGCAAGTGTATTGCGATTTAATGATTTTATGACGGCCTTAATGGTGACTGCAACCGCATTTAGCGCCTTTGCAACGTGGAGAACAGCCAAAGTCACCAGTCTGCTATTCAATGTTGCGGAACGTCCGTACATTGGCGTTCTCGATGTTAGGCTCGAACGCCCCGGTGTGACCCTGGATTCCGCCGAACGGTCCGCTCTGACCGGACAGGAGGACAACGACGCGCACGTGATCGTCGATTGCCGGAATTTCGGTCACGTGCAGGCCTCCGACGGCGTGGCGCGTGTCAGGGTGCTGGTTGACGGCCATGTGCTGCCGCATCAGGAAGGTTCTCTGTCCACGAATAACATCGGGATAGTTTCGCCGAACGTTCCGCATCTGCTCTATCGGTTCATTCCGCTCGATGTTTTCAAGGCGGTGCTTGAGGGCAAGTCGCGCATGGTCGTTAACGTGATGTTCAACTATCGCGGTCCCGCCGGTCAGGCGTTCTGTTACAACGAGGTGATGACCTACGAACCGCATTCCGACCGTTTCATCGCGAGCGGCGGCAACGATCGCTGCGACGGCGAAATTTATTGACGCAGATTCGGCGCCCGTCCGCATGCCTGCGCGAGCGCGCATCCGCGGCCATTGCGCCGGACGCCCGCTTTTGCCAATTCTGATCGGAGGGTTCGCGATGCGCTGTCCGATCTGCCGAAAAGAAGCCGACGCCTCGCCCGCCAACCGTTTCCGGCCGTTTTGCTCGGAGCGATGCCGCACGGTCGATCTGGGCGCATGGGCGGGCGAGGGCTATCGCGTCGCCGGACGCGAAACCGAAGACGTCGAGCATCCCGATGACCGCCCGGCGCCAAAAAAGCTCCTCCATTGATAATTCCTCGGCTTGCGGCGAGAGCGCGCGATGAACGCTGAGGCGCCGGCGCCGAAAATCCATCCGAGCGCGGTCGCCGGCCGCGGCGTGGAGCTTGCGCCCGGCGTCGAAATCGGGCCTTTTTGCCTGCTCGACGGCAGGATTCGGATTGGGCCACGCACGCGATTGATCGGCCACGTGACGGTGCTGGGCGATACCGAAATCGGCGCCGAAAACGTGCTGCATCCCAACGTGGTCATTGGCGACGAGCCGCAGGACCTTGGCTACACGGGCGGTCCGCGGCGCGTCCGGATCGGCGATCGCAATATTTTTCGCGAAGGCGTGACGATCCATCGCGGCAGCGAGCACGGCGAAGTTACGATCGTCGGCGACGGCAATTTTTTCATGCAGAATGCGCACGCCGCGCACGACTGCCGAATCGGCAATTCCACGATAATCGCCGGCGGCGCGCTGCTGGCCGGATGGGTCGAGGTGGGCGACCGCGCGCTGGTCTCGGGCAATTGCGTCGTTCATCAGTACGTGCGGATCGGACGGCTCGCGATGATGCGCGGGCTGAGCCGCACCAGCCGCGACGTTCCGCCGTTTTGCCTGATGGACCTGACGCACACGCTGCGCGGAATCAATGTTGTCGGGTTGCGGCGGGCGGGCGTCAGCGTCGGCGCTATTCAGGCCTTGCGGCGCGCTTTCGCGGTCCTGTTTGGACAGCACCGCAACCTCAAGGCGGCGCTTGAAGAGTTGGAGGCGGACGGGCCGCCAAAATTTCCCGAAGTCGCCGAGCTGGTCGCGTTTATCCGTTCGAGCAAGCGCGGCGTCGCGTTTGGTCCGCGCCACGGCGCATCGGCGGATGACGGTGAATAGCGGCGGTTGGCTGGCCGAATTGGCGCGACTGCGACGCGGCGCGATGCCAAAGCGTATCGAAGATCAGTCGGCGACGTATCTTGAACCGTAAGACGAGCGGGGGGCGGAGAGGGCGGATATTCGATTGGTAACCCGAGTCAGGCTCGAAACGATTGCGGCGATCGGGTTGATGGCCGTGATTCTCTCAGTAATGTCATGTGCGACGGTCAGGCAAGTATGGGTGACCAAAGGCGTTGAATCTTTGCGCAAGCCTGAGGTTGCGCCTCCGCCGCCGACCCGGATGATCATCTTTGCGCTCGACGGCGCCGGCTACAACCAGTTCATGACGGCGGTCCGTTCCGGCGCCGCGCCGAACATCGCCGGTGTGCTGGGACGGGAAGACGCGGGCGGCTTGTTCGAGCATGCTTACGCCGCCCCGAACGCGCTTAGCATGCTGCCGTCCAGCACGGTCGCCGATTGGTCCGCGATCTTCACGGGCGATCCGCCCGCTTGGGACGGCGTTACCGGCGACGAGTGGTTCGAGCGGCGGCAGATGGCTTTTCACGCGCCGGTGCCGATCTCGACGCGCGACTTGACCGATCTTAACCGCGCCATCTCGGATGATTTGATTGGACGGCAGTTGCGCGTGCCGACGCTCTACGAGCTGCTCGGCGTGGACAGCTACGTCTCGCTGCTGTTTGTTTATCGTGGCGCCAACATTTATACGACCGTCGGCCCGCTCACGATTTTCGATGTCTTCAGCGATTTCCTGAAGGCCAAGGTTGAAGACGAACAGCCGGAACGAACCGTCGCCGCCTCGGTCGATCGCAACTCTGTTCCGAAATTAATCGACGCGATTGAGCGCCACGGTGTGCCCAATTTGCAGGTGGTCTATTTTCCTGGCGTTGACGCTTACACCCACGGCTCGCCGCATCCGCTGGAAGCGCAAACCCGCTATATCGAGCGCGTCATCGATCCACTGGTTGGACAGGTGCTCGACGAATATCGGAAGAAAAATGCGCTTGACGGAACTTATATCGTCTTTATCGCCGACCACGGCCACATTCCAACCATCTCCGACAACCGCCATGCGCTCGGCACGGGTCCCCATTCGCCGTTCGGAGTCGTGAACGATATGGGCTTTCGCGTGCGGCCGGCGCAGGTCGATGTTTCCGCGCGGCAGGAGGATTTTCAGGCGGTCCTCGGCTATCAGGGCTTCATGGCCTATATCTATCTGGCCGACCGTTCGACTTGTCCGAATCGTGGCGATCGATGCGACTGGAGTCGGCCGCCTCGGGTGAAGGAAGACTTGATGCCGGTTTTGCGCGCGATTTACCGGGCCAATCGCCCCGGCAGCCGATATCCTCGTCTAGTCGGCTCAATCGACCTTATTTTCTCGCGGCCACCCGCCGTTCCCGGACACGTCGCGCCGCCGTTCGAGGTCTTCGACGGCCGCCGCCTCGTGCCGATTCCCGAATATCTCCGGCGCCATCCGCGGCCCGATTTGATCGAACTTAATCGCCGTATGAAGTGGCTGGGTTTCGGCAAATATGGCGACCGCGCCGGCGATATCGTGCTGCTGGCCCGGACCGGCAGCGTGGTGCCGATCGAACATCGTTATTATTTTGCGGTCGTGCCGCATTATTCATGGCATGGCAGCGCCAGCGCCCTGGACAGCAACATCACCTTCGTGCTCGCGCGCGAGGGCGGGAGCGGCGCCAGTATGCGTCGAATCGTGAAGCAGACCGCCGCGAAAGACGGTGATAACGACGGCTATATTTACGAAAAGGATCTGACGCCGATGGTCCGCGCGATCTTCCATCGCTGACCTGCGCTGGCCGGCACCCTGGAGTTGCCGAAGGCGTCCCTTGCCGAACCGTGCTCAGGCTGGCAAGAATGGAATGATCCGCTGTCGCCCGTCTTGGGACGCGCCGGACGCCCGGTAAAGCCGCTATGCCGAAAAAGCTCCGTTTTGCGATTGGCGCCGGCCTGATGGTCGCGGCGATCGCATATCTAATCGTGACCGCGGTGCGCAACACCGCCGAGTATTACCTGACCGTCGGCGAAGTAAAGGCGCGACAGACCGCGCTTGACGGCCAGATGCTGCGGGTCGCCGGCCGCGTCGTGCCCGGCACGATTTCGTGGAATCCCGCGACGCTCACGCTCGCTTTCGGAATCGCCCAGCCGCCCGCGCAAGACGCCGGTGCGGCCGGCCTCCGCCCGGTCGCGATTACCGCGGGCGCCGCCGTCTTTCACGTGATTTGCCACGGCCAACCCAAGCCCGACATGTTCGCCCCCGGCCGCGACGTTATCGTCGAAGGCCGCCTTGACCGGGACGGCGTGATCGAGGCGCGGCAGGTGCTGACCAGTTGTCCGTCGAAGTACGCGCCCAAGCAGCCCGGCGCGGCGCAATAATCATAGTGGGTTTGCGATGCCGTTGATTGGTCAACTCGCGCTGGCGCTCGCGCTGATTCTCGCCGCTTATTCGATTGTCGCCAATGTCGTTGGCGCGCGCCGCTCGATTCCGACGCTGCTCGCCAGCGCCCGCCATGCGGTTTGGGCGTATTGCGCGATGGTCACGGCCGCCGTCGCCGCGCTCTCGGTTTCCTTGCTGCGCAGCGACTTCTCGCTTGAATACGTCGCCTCCTACACCAGCTACTCGCTGCCGACCTTTTACAAAATCACCGCGCTATGGGGCGGCCAGCAAGGTTCGTTATTGCTCTGGACGTGGCTGCTCTCGCTCTTCACGGCGATCGCCGCGTTTCAGAACCGCCGGCGCAATCCCGAGATTGCGCCATACGCGCTCGCGACGCTCGCCGCCGTCGCCATTTTTTTCCTCGGGATGCTGAATTTCGTCACGCGCCCGTTCGACATGCTGGCCGCGGTCGCGCGCGACGGCCAAGACCTCAATCCGCTGCTGCAAAATTACTGGATGGCGATCCATCCGCCGTCCCTTTACACCGGCTACGTCAGCGCGAGCGTGCCGTTCGCCTTCGCCACCGGCGCGCTGATCACCGGCCGGCTCGACGATTCATGGATCCGCTCGACCCGCCGCTGGGCGATTTTCTCGTGGTTCTTCCTGACGCTCGGCAATCTTTTCGGCGCGCGATGGGCCTATGAAGTCCTCGGATGGGGCGGCTACTGGGCGTGGGACCCGGTCGAAAACGCCGCCTTCATGCCGTGGCTGGTGATGACCGCCTATCTGCATTCAGTGATGATTCAGGAACGCAAGGACATGCTCAAAGTATGGAACCTTGCGCTGATCGGGATGGCTTTCGGGCTGACGCTGTTCGGCACTTTTATCACGCGCAGCGGCGTAATTTCCTCGGTCCATTCCTTCACGCAATCCGGCCTTGGCCCTTATTTCCTTACCTTTCTGATCGTCGTCGTAGCGGCCTACGCCGCGCTGCTGATTTGGCGGTTGCCGAAATTGCGTTCGCCGGCGGAATTCGAGTCGTATCTCTCGCGCGAGGCGGCGTTCCTCTTCAACAACCTGATTCTGGTTGGAATCGCATTCGCGGTTTTCTGGGGCACGCTGTTCCCGGTCCTGTCGGAGGCTGTGCGCGGCGTCAAGATTACCGTCGGCCCGCCGTTTTTCGACAAGGTGAACGCGCCGCTGGCGCTCGGCCTGATCTTCCTGATGGGTTTCGGACCGCTGATCGCGTGGCGCCGCTCGTCGCTCGACAGCCTCGCCAGAACCTTCGCCTCGCCCGCGATTTTCGGCCTTGTCACCGGCGCTTGCGCATTCGTCGCCGGGTTGCGCCAATGGTACGTGCTGGCCGCGCTGTCGCTGGGCGCGTTCGTGCTCGGCACGATCGTCGTCGAATTCCGCCGCGGCGTCAGCGCGCGGCGCCATCTGGTGCACGACTCCGCTCCGGCCGCGCTGGTCAACCTGGTCGCGAAGAACAATCGCCGCTACGGCGGCTACATCATCCACGTTGGGGTGGTGATGGCCTTCGTCGGCATCGTCGCATCCTCGTTCTTCCGCACCGAAATCAAAAAGAGCGTGCACGAGGGCGAATTGTTCCAGGTCGGCCCTTACAGCCTCCAGTATCTCGGCATCGAAACCACCGAGACGCCGCATGTCGAAACCTCGCGCGCGCGTATCGAAGTCCGCCGTGACGGCAAGCCGATCGCGATGATGTTGCCGGCCAAGCTCTTCTTCAAACGCAACCAGCAGCCCGCGACCGCCGTCGCGATTCGCTCCACTCCCGCGGCCGACCTCTACGTCGTGCTCGCGGGCATGGACGATCAGACCGGCCTCGTCACCTTTCAGATTTTCCTTACGCCGCTGGTCTTCTGGCTCTGGGCGGGCGGGCTGGTGATGGCGTTCGGCACGGTGATCGCGATGTGGCCGAACGTTCGCGAACGCGCCGCGATCGCCGCGTCGCTCCGCGCCGCCGCCGAAACGCCGGCGGTTGACGAACCGCTCCGGAGGCGCGCCTGATCGTGGCGCGGCCGAATTCCGGCCGGCGGCTTGCGCGCGCGGTTCTGCTCGCCGCGCTGGCGCTCGCGTTGATAGTTCCGATCGCCGTCCGCGCCGCCTCTACCGTCACCGCGCAGGAGGTCGAAGAGGGTTTGACCTGCCAGTGTGGATGCGGCCTGACGGTCGCGAACTGCAACCATCCGAATTGCGAATTTTCCGTGCCGGCGCGCGAGCAAATCGAAGCGATGCTCCATCGCGGGATGAGCGGCCCGCAGGTAATCGCATTTTTCCGCCGCAAGTACGGCGAAAAAATTCTTTCCGCTCCGACCACCACGGGCTTCAATCTGCTGGCGTGGGTGATGCCGTTCGCGGCGCTGCTCGGCGGCGGAATTTTCGTCGCCGTCGCGATCGGCCGCTGGCGCGCCCATCCGGAAATTCCGGCGCCCGCGCCTGAGTCCAATGCCGCGCGGAGCGCCGGCGATGACGAGATGCGGCGGCGGCTCGAACGCGACTTGCGCGAGGATTTTTGACCGGTGGCGCTCAACACCGCGATCTATCTTGCCGCGATTTTGATCGTCGCCGCAGCCGCGCTCTTCGTCGCCGCGCCCTTGATTGAAGGGGTGCGTCCCCGCCGCCGTTCCGCCGCGCCCGAACGCGAACGGCTGGAGCATCAGCGCGCCCTCGCCGTGCAGGGACTGCGCGAGCTCGAATTCGATCACGAGATGGACAAGCTCGACGAGGGCGATTACGCCGCGTTGAAACGCACGCTTGAAGAGCGCGCGCTGGCGGCGATGGCCGCGCTCGATCGGCTCGCCGCGCCGCCATCCGCCAACGGCGCCGCGCCCGTCACGCCCGGACCCGGCGGCGCTCAACTTGCGCCATCCGCAGAGAACGGAACTGCCGCCGTCATGCCAGGGCTTGATCGGGGCATCCAGCGCACGGATGGCGCGCGCTTTTGTCCGCAATGCGGCGGCCGTTTCGACGGCGACGCTCGCGCCTGCCCCGCGTGCGGCGTCGCTGTGAATCCCGCCGCCGGGCGCGCGACGGAATCGTGATGGACGCGCCGGCGATCGAGGCGCGCGGGCTGTTCAAGAGCTTCGGCGCGACTCCCGTCCTGCGCGGAATCGATCTGGCGATCGCCCCTGGCTGCGCGTTGATGATTATCGGGCGCAACGGCGCCGGAAAATCCACGCTGCTGCGCCTGCTCGCCGGACTCGGCGCGCCGAACGACGGCGAGGCCCGGCTCTTCGGCGCGCCCAGCCGCAGGCTCGAAGCCGCGGCTCGCCGGCGCCTGGGGATGCTGACGCATCAGAGTTACCTCTATCCGAACCTGACCGCGCGCGAGAATCTTGAGTTCTATTGCGCGGTCTACCGCGTCGCCGATTCCGCAGGCGAAATCGGACGCTGGCTTGAACGTGTCGGCCTTGCGCGCTTCGCCGCCGAGCGGGTGCGCGCCTTTTCGCGCGGGATGGAGCAGCGGCTCGCGCTCGCCCGCGCGCTGATTCATCGCCCGGACGCGCTGCTGATGGACGAGCCGTTCGCCGCGCTCGATCCCGACGGCGCCGAACTCGCCGCAACCTTGATTCGCGAGGCGCTCGCTCGCGGCTGCGCCGTCGCGCTCACGGCCCATCGCGCGTTCGATCTCGATGCGGTCCGCTGCGCGGCGCGCGAACTCGTGCGCGGCCGGCTGCTCGGCGCGCCCGCCGATGCGCGCGCGGCCGATCGCGCCGATTATTTTCCTGCGCATCCTGGCGCCGGAGCGCGCTGATCCGCCGATGGCCGGTTTCGCCGCCGTATTGCGCAAAGACCTCACGCTCGAACTGCGCGGCGGCGAAAGCACGCTCGCGCTGGTCGCGCTGTCGATCCTGATCCTGATCGTGATGGTCTTCGCGCTGGATCCGGCGGGCGGCGCCGCCGACGCGCCGATCGCCGCGGGCGCGCTCTGGGTCGCGATGATTTTCGCCGGGATGGCGGGCGCGGCGCGCACCGTGCTCGCGGAGCGCGACAACGGATGTATCCGCGCGCTCTACCTGAGTCCGCTCGATCGCGGCGCGCTCTTTTTGGCCAAGCTCGCGGCCGCGTCGATCTTCATGATCGTCGCCGAGGCGGCGGTGGTCCTGATGCTGGTGCTGTTTTTCAATCTGGATTTCGATTTGCGGCTGGCCCGGATGCTTCCCGCGCTCGCGCTTGGCCTGATCGGCTTCGCCGCGCTGGCCACGCTGCTGGCGGCGATTTCCGGCCGCGTGCATGCGGGCGACCTGCTGATGCCGCTGCTGGCGGTGCCGATGTATGTGCCCGCGCTGATCGCCGGGGTCAAAGCCAGCGCCGCGGCGCTGGGCGGCGCGCCATGGAGCGCGATGGGCCAGTGGCTGCGTATAATGATCGCGTTCGACGTGCTCTTCGTCGCCGCCGGCTTTATCCTGTTCGAACATCTGCTGGATGAGGATTGATCGCCGCCGATGGCCAACACGTTCACGCGCACGCTCGCCGCCCTGACCGGCCTGCTGATGTTCGCCGCGATTTACATGACCTTCGTCTTCGTGCCGACCGAGGCGGAGCAGGGCATCGTGCAGCGGATCTTCTATTTCCACGTGCCCTGCGCGTGGGTCGCCTTCGCCGCCTTCGGAATCGTTGCGATTTCGGGAATCTTTTACCTCTGGCTGGGAGGCCAGATTTGGGACGACCTCGGCTACGCCTGCGCCGAAATCGGGATGGTCTTCTGCACGCTGGTGCTGGTCACCGGCTCGATCTGGGCGCGTCCGATCTGGGGCGTCTGGTGGACGTGGGATTCGCGCCTCACCACGACGCTGATCCTGTGGCTGCTGTACGGCGGCTACCTGATGCTGCGCGCGATGGCCGGCGATTCGCCGCAGGTCGCGCGTTTCGCCGCGGTGATCGGAATCGTCGCGGCGGCCGACGTGCCGGTGATTGTCGTTTCGGTCCGGCTCTGGCGGACGATCCATCCCGCCGTGCTGATCACCAAGCAGGGAGAGCACGGGCTGACCGATCCGCGGATGGTCGCGACGCTGCTGGTCGCGCTCGCCGCCTTCACCGCGCTCTTCGCATGGCTGCTGCTGATTCGTTTCGCGAGCCTGCGCACGCGCTCGCGGCTCGCCGCGCTCGAGCGCGAACTCAATCTGGCCGAGGCTGCGGCGGGAGACCTGTGATGGACAATCTTGGCTATCTCGGCGCGGCCTACGCGATCATCTTCGGCGTGATTTTTCTGTACGTGATTTTCATCCAGCGCCGGCAGGCGAAACTCGACGAGCGGATGCGCGCGCTGGAGGCGCGGCTTGCCGAAGTGCGCGACGACCTGCGGCGTCGCTCCGCCGGCTGAACCATCGCCGCGCGCCGACGTGCTGTGGCGCTCGTAATAAAGCGCAAGCGCCGCGCTCGCGGGCGCTCTCATCCGTCATACCGAGGCGCTCTTATTAGTCATGCCCGGGCTTGACCCGGGCATCCATAACGATAGCGTCGTCGCCCAGGCATGGATTCGCGGGTCGCGCCCGCGCATGACCTGCGGGTTCGCCACGGAGCGCGTTCAATGTTTTGATCGGCCGGACGTGGATGCGCTCCCGCGTTTTTTGTGGCGGCGTTTGCGTCGGCCGCCTCCCGCTCCCGCTTTCGGCGGCGGATTGGCGGGCCGTGCGGCCGGTTTCGGCGGCGGCGCGTGCGCGCCCGGCAGCTCGGCGATATCCGGAATCGTCCGCGTGGTCCAGAGACCGAAGCCGCCGATCGCCACGAACAGAATCCCGATCGGAAACATCATCCGGCCCAACACCGCCATCCCGACGCTGAACGCGATCAGGCTCGCGCCGCAGGTCAACATGCTGGAAATTTCGAGCGCGCGCCGGTTCCGTTCCCGCCACGCGATCCATTCCGCGATCGCAAGGCCGATCGCGCCGAGCAGGAACGACGCTCCGGTCAGCATCCCGCCGCGTGCGGTGGTATAGACCTCGTGCGGCGTAATCGACCCCGTCGAAAGCGCGATCGCGGCGACCGGATTGAACGAGCAGGTGAGAAAGGCCGCCGCGAGCAGCGCGTACCATCCGCCGCTTCCCGCGCTGAGCATCCCGCCGCGCGGGCGCGCGGGAATGGGCGATTGTGCCGGCGTTTCAGTCATCGATGCGGGGCGCCAAGGTCCGGCCGGGCGTCTTGCGCCTGCCGGGTTGATTCAATTTACTGGATCGGAATGGCGCGGCGAATAGCGCCGCGTGACGTTCGAGCTGCGGTGCGAACGTCGAATCTCAAGTGATGGTTGAAGATGTTTCCGCGGCGCATGGCGCTCGCATCCCGGCCGGAATCCGCGGCGCCGCCGGCCGGATTCTGGTCAGAGAGGTCAACTGGCTCGGCGATCTCGTGATCAGTCTGCCCGCCTTGCGCGCCATCCGCGCCGGTTTTCCGTTGGCGAAGCTGGCGGTGATGGTCAAGCGGGAGCTGGCCGGCTTTTTCGACGGGATGACCTGGGTGGACGAGGTGCTGCCGTACACGATCCGCCGGGGATGGCCGGGCGTGCGCGACCGGCTGCATGCGATCGGGAAAATCCGCGCCGGCAAATTCGATTTGGCGGTGATGTTTCCCAACAGTTTCGAGTCGGCGCTATGGGCCACCCTCGCGGGCGTGCCGCGGCGCGCCGGGTTTGCCGCCGACGGGCGCGGCCGGATGCTGACCCATGGCGCGCGGCCCGACGCCGCCGCGATGAACGGCCATCAGAGCGCCTGGTGGCTCGGGATGGTGCGCGCGACGCTCGGAATCGCGACGCCGCCGGAGCCGGAGGTTCCCAGGCTCGAAGTCGCGCGCGCGCATGAAGAAAAGATGCGGGCGTGGCTGGCGGAGCGGCGTTTAACGCCCGCGGCGCCGCTGATCGCGCTCGCGCCGGCGGCGGCCTACGGTCCCGCGAAGGAATGGCCGGCGGTGCGCTTCACCGGACTTATCGAAACGCTGCACGAGCGCTTCGGCGCGGAATGCGTGATGGTGGGCGCGCCCGGCGAGCGCGGGCTGTGCGAAAAGATCGCGATCGCCAGCCGTCCCGGAGCGATTGTCGCCGCGGGCGAGACTGGAATCGGCGAGCTGATCGCGCTGCTCTCGCTGTGCGGCGGATTCGCCGGCAACGATTCCGGCGCGATGCATCTGGCGGCCGCGCTCGGCATCCCGGCGATCGGCATCTTCGGCTCGACCAATCCCGATCGTACCGGGCCGCGCGGGCCGCGCGCCGGCTTCGTGTATCATCGCGTGGAGTGCAGCCCGTGCCTCGCCCGCACTTGCCGTTATGGCCATTACGATTGCCTGCGCGGAGTCGCGGTCGATGAAGTCGCGGGGGCGCTGATGGCGGCGGGCGCGTTCGCCGGAGCCATCGGCAAGAATTAAAGCGCTACTTTAGATTGGACGGAACGCGGATGCGGCGCCGTCCGGGAGTATCGACGGATGAAGCTGGGCGAGATTGCGGCGCGGCTGGGACTGAAACTCGACGGCGACGGCGAAATCGAAATCGCGATGCCGGCGCCGATCGAGGCTGCTGGACCGGGCATGATAACCTTCGCGGTCGGGCCGAAATACGCGGCGGCGCTCAAGGCGAGCGCGGCGGCCTGCGCGATCGTTCCGCCGGAATTGCGCGCGGCGGCGCCGGGCGCGGCGATCGTCAGCGGCAATCCGGCGTTCGACTTCGCGCGCGTGCTCGGCTTGTTCTTTCCGCCCTACCGGCCGGCCCCCGGAATCGACCGGACGGCGGTGATCGCGCCTGACGCTGAAATCGGTGCGGAGGCTTCGATCGGCGCCTACTGCGTAATCGGCGCGGGGGCGATAATTGGCCGCAACGCCGTGCTTCATCCGCACGTGACGATCTATCCCGGCGTGCGAATCGGCGCCGACTTTGTCGCGCATAGCGGCGTCGCGATTCGCGAGGGCGTGGCGATCGGCGACCGCGTGACGATTTTGAACGGCGCGGTGATCGGCGCGGACGGCTTCGGCTTCGTCGAGCATAACGGCGACCTGGTGAAGGTGCCGCAGGTCGGGAGCGTGATAATCGAGGACGACGTGGAAATTGGCGCGAACACCACGGTCGATCGCGCGACGATGGGCGCGACGATCGTGCGTCGCGGCGTGAAGCTCGATAATCTGATCCAGATTGGCCACAACTGCGAGCTTGGCGAGTACTCGCGGATGGCGGCGCAAGCGGGACTGGCCGGTTCGGTGCGAATCGGCAAGTGGTGCCAGTTCGGCGGCCAGTCGGGTTCGGCCGATCACGTCCGGGTCGGCGACCGGGCGCGGGTGATCGCGCAGGCGGGCGTGCATAACGATCTGCCCGACGACGCGCTGGTGGGAGGCGCGCCGGCGATCGATATGAAGGTGTTCCGCCGGATGGTCGCGGTCGAGCCGCGGCTGCCGGAAATCGCGCGGCGCTTGCGCGCGATCGAGCAGCGGCTTGGCATCCGCGGCCGGAGCGGCGATTGAACGGACGGACGCGGCTTGAGTTCGCGCGGGATGAGGATGGCGGTACGCGGATGGCGATTAGGTTACGGATGCGGGCGCGAAGCGGCGCCAGATGGCTGATGATGGCGGCGGTGGCGCTCGGGATGGCGACATTGTGCGCCGGATGTCCAATGCTGGCGATTCCGAGCCTTGCCTATCAGGGCTACAAGTACGAACACGACAAGAAGAAGACTCCTGCCACTTCGAGTGGTCAAAGCTCGACGAAGCATAAGAGTGCAACTAAACCCTCTTCGTCCAGCGGTCCGAACGACTCGAATATTGAATAGCCGCGCCGCAGGTCAGCGCTGGGCGCCGCGGGACGGCAACGGACGCCCCAGCGCGCGCATCACTTCCTGGATATCCGCCCAGACCAATCGCTTGTCGGCGGGATTGCGCAGCAGGTAGGCCGGATGGAACGTCGGCATCATCCGGATACGCCGGAACTCCTGCCAATTGCCGCGGAGCTTGCTGATCGGCGTCTTTACCTGCAACAACGCCCGCACCGCGAAGGCGCCGAGGCCGACGATCACGCGCGGCCGGACGAGATCGATTTGCCGGAACAGAAACGGTTCGCAGGCCGCGACTTCGTCAGGCTCGGGATTGCGGTTTTCCGGGGGCCGGCATTTGATCACGTTGCAGATGTAAACTTCGGATCGCGCCATGCCCATCCCGCGCTCGATGATGTCGGTCAGGAGTTGGCCGGCCCGGCCCACGAACGGTTCGCCGCGCGCGTCTTCGTCCGCGCCGGGCGCCTCGCCGACGAACATCAGCTCGGCGGACGGATTGCCCACGCCGAAGACCAGGTTGGTCCGCTGCGGCGCAAGTTTGCATCGCGTGCAAGCGCCGATGAACTCGCGCAGCGCGGCGAGATCGGCGGTCTTTTCGAGTCCCGGATAGCGGTAGAACAACTCGTCCGGCGCCGCGCGCGGGGCCGTATCCGGCGCGCTGGCGGCGAGGGGCGGCGGCGCCGCCGGACGATCATTGGCGGCGGCCATGGAGGGAGCTGCGAGTGTCGCGGCGGAGGCCGCCGGCGGAGCCTCGATGATCGCGTGAACGCGCGGTGCTTCGCGCGGCGCGGCGGACGATTCCGCGGCGGGCGGACCTTCGAGTCCTTCTTCGCGAAGCTGCTCGACATAATCGCGAAGCGAAGCGAGGATCAGCCCACGATCTGGCGGGTTGGCGCGAACGCTCATAGGATCGGCGTCGAGGATAGCCGATCGGCGAGATAAGGCGCGAGGGGCGCGGCGGTTGGATGATTATTGCGGCGATAGTCACGGTTGCACTGGCGCTGATTGCGCTCGATCCGGCGCCGGCGCTGGCATGGGGTCCCGTCACGCACGTGGTTCTTGGCGTGCAAACGTTGGCGTCGATATCCGACGGCGCGCCGATCTATGCGGCGCTGGCGAATCTGCCGGAGGCGTTCCTGTACGGCGGATTGGCGCCAGATATCGTCCAGGGGCGCCGTTTGCAGAGCCGGCTGCGCCGCCATTCGCACAACTGGGCGACCGGAACCGGCTTGCTCGACGCGGCGCGCGGCGATCGCGAGCGGGCCTTCGCGCTCGGCTATCTGGCGCATCTGGCGGCCGACGTCGTCGCGCATAATTTTTATCTGCCGGCCCGATTCGTCGGTTATTTCCGTCACGGAATCGGCAGCCATATCCTCGAAGAGGCGCGCTTCGACAGCCTGCACGCGGCGGATTATCGCGAACTGCTGCTGCGGCTGCTCGACCTCGATTTTCGGCCGCTCGACCGGATGCTGAAGCGGTCGGTCGATTCGCCGCTGGTCGGCTTCAGGGCGCATCGGATGGTTTTCGACGGCGGTTTGCGGCGGATCCGCGAATGGCAGCGCGCGCTCCGCGCGGTTGGCGCCGACGCCGGCGTGCCGACGCGCGAAGCCAGCCTGTTTCTTGACGCATCGGCAGGCGCGATCGATGAAGTGCTGGCCGAGCATGGCGCCGCGCGTTGCTGCCGTTACGATCCGATGGGCGCGGCGGCGATCGCCGGCGCGGCGGATTCGCGGCGCAATCTTCAGAAGCTGGCGCGGCTGGGCGGCCAGTCGGAAAGCGCGGCAGATTCTTTGGCGGCGGCGATGCTCGCCGACCTGTTGGCGCATCTGGAGCACAATCCGCTCGGCCGGAACGGCCGTTGAATTCCTTTGCGAACGCGACCGCGGGATGCGCGCCGCGGCTGAGCGGGCGAAATTCTGATGCGCGCTGCGGAAGCGCCGGAATAAATCCGATCAGCGGGAGACGCGCAACGCGGCGGAGCGGGGTTTGCCGGCGCGGCGGGCCGCGAGCCGGTCGAGAATCACGTCGGCGACTTCGTCCTTGCTGAGCTTGGGCGTGGTTTCGACGTGGCCGTCCGTGTCGAGAATCGTAACGATATTGGTATCCACCGCGAAGCCGGCGTCGGAGCGCGACACGTCGTTGCCGACGATCATGTCGAGCCGCTTGCGCCGGAGCTTGTCGAGCGCGTTGACTTCGAGGTCTTCGGTTTCGGCGGCGAACCCGATCAGAATTCTGCCGGCCTTGCGCGCCGCGAGACGCGGCAATTCGTCGGCGATCGGCGCAAGATCTAGCGCGAGGCCGCGCGAATTTTTCTTGAGTTTCTGCGCCGCAGGCTCGCGCGGGCGGAAATCCGCGACGGCCGCCGCCATGATCAGCGAAGAACACCATGGGAAATTGCGCGAGGTCGCGCTCAGCATCTCCGCCGCGCTGACGGTATCGATCCGCTCCACGCCGCGCGGCGTCGCCAGCGCCGAGGGGCCGGCGACCAGCCGCACCGCCGCGCCGCGCCGCCATGCCGCCCGCGCGATCGCGAAGCCCATCTTGCCGGTGGAACGGTTCGACACGAAGCGCACCGGATCGATCGCTTCCTGGGTCGGACCGGCGGTGATCAGAATTCGCTCGGCGGCAAGGTCCTTGCGCGAGAGCATCCGCTCGATTTCCTCGACGATCGCCGCCGGCTCCGCGAGCCGGCCCCGGCCCTCGTAGCCGCAGGCGAGCGCGCCCGCCGCGGGTTCGATAATCGCGGCGCCGCGGGCGCGCAGCTTTTCCAGATTTTCGGCTACGGCCGGATGCTCGTACATGTGCACGTTCATCGCGGGCGCGAACGCGACCGGGCATCGCGCGGCGAGCAGCACGGTCGTGACGAGCGTGTCCGCGATGCCGGTGGCGGCCTTGGCGATAAGGTCCGCGGTGGCGGGAGCGATGACGATCGCGTCGGCGGTGTCGGCGAGCCGTATATGGCCGATTTCAGATTCGTGCGTGAGATCGAAAGTGTCGATCGAGACCGGATTCAGGCTGAGCGTTTGCAGCGTGAGCGGGGTGACGAAATGCGCCGCGTTCGGAGTCATCATCACGCGCACGCGCGCCTCGCGGGCGGTCAGCAGGCGCACCAGCTCGCACGCTTTGTATGCGGCGATGCCGCCGCCGACGCCGAGCAAAATCGTCTTGTTCCGAAGCGCGGACATGATCGAATTGTAGCGAGGGGCGCGCGGAAAATGAAAGAGCGGCGTGCGCGGCGAAAGTCAGGCAAACGCCGCGCTTTCGTCACGACATAGCGCCGCGTCAATGCTATCATCAGCCGATAACGGACGGCGAATGACGCCGCCGTATCGAGAAGAGGTTGATGCATGGAATCGAATCGATCGCTTGGCGCCGGCCCGAGACCCCGACCGCTTTCGCGAGTATGGCTCGCGGCGTGCGCGATTGGCCTGGGATGCGCGTTGATGGCGGCGCCGGCGGCCGCGGCAAATTCGAGCCATGGCGCTGATCCGGTGCTCGCGACGGTCGGCGGCCATCGGATTACCCAGAGCGAAGTTGACGCCCGCGTGATCGACGAGATCAGCCCGAATCAGCGCTACGACTTGCGCAAACGCGCGCTCGATTCGATGGTGGACAATTATTTGATCGATCGCGCCGCGAAAAAGGCGCACATGACGGCCGCCGCCTATGTCGACCATGAGATTCATCCCCAAGGATCGACGGTGACGGCGGCCGACGCGCGCAAATATTACGACGCGCACAAGGCGGCGCTCGACGCGCAGACGGGGCACAAGCCTTATGAGCAGATACAGGCTCCGCTGATTGCGGCGTTGCAGCGGCATTACGACGCGCAACGGCGCGACGCGCTGATGAACAAGCTGCGTGCCGACAATCATGTCAAGCTGATGCTCGAGGCTCCGCGCGAGCAGGTTGCCAGCGCCGGCCATCCGTGGACGGGCGGCAAGGACGCGCCGGTGACGGTGGTCGAGTTTTCCGATTTCCAGTGTCCGTATTGCCGGGCGGCGGAACCTACGCTTAAACAGGTTCGCGCCAAATACGGCGACCGGATCAGGTTCGTTTACATGGACTTTCCGCTGGGGATGCATCCGCATGCGCTCGACGCCGCGGTGGCGGGGCGTTGCGCGGCGCAGCAGGACAAGTTCTGGCAGTTCCACGACGCGATGTTCGCGGATCAGGGCAAGCTCGATCCCGCGTCGCTGAAACAGACCGCCGCTAAACTGGGACTGGACGCCAAAAAGTTCGACGCCTGTTTCGACGAGAAAAAGGTCGTTGCGGGCATTCGCGCCGACCAGGCCGAAGGCGCGCGGCTTGGCGTGACCGGCACGCCCACTTTCTTCATCAACGGCCGGCAGATGGTCGGCGTGGAGTCGCAGGCGAGCATGGCGGCGGTGATCGACGAGGAATTGGCGCGCGCGGGCGGCGCGGAAAAAACCGCGTCCACGGCCGCGCCGGCCCATCCGGCGAAGACCGCCGAACAATAGGAAACTGCGCGGCGCGGCTGGCAACGGCCGCGCCTGCGCCGGCTCGATCGGATATTCATCAGGCCGCGGCGCGATGGTCCAGAAATACGACTACGATCTATTCGTGCTTGGCGCCGGATCGGGCGGTGTGCGGGCGAGCCGGGTCGCGGCGCAACTTGGCGCGCGCGTGGCCGTGGCCGAGGAACGCTATCTCGGCGGGACCTGCGTCAATGTGGGTTGCATCCCGAAAAAACTCCTGGTGTACGCTTCGGAGTTCAGCGACGCATTCGCCGACGCCGCCGGTTTTGGCTGGACGGTAGGCGCGAGCCGCTTCGATTGGGGCGCGCTGATCGCGAACAAGGACAAGGAGATTGCGCGGCTCAACGGAGTTTACGAACGGCTTTTGACCAACGCCGGAGTGACGATAATCGACGGCCGCGCGGCGCTGGTTGACGCGCATACCGTGGCGATCGGCTCCGAGCGGATCACCGCCAAATATATGCTTGTCGCCGTCGGCGGATGGCCGGTCGCGCCGCGCATCCCCGGCGCGGAGTTGGCGATCAGCTCGAACGAGGCGTTCCATCTGCACGCGATGCCGGAGCGGGCGATTGTCGTCGGCGGCGGTTATATCGGCGTGGAATTCGCCGGAGTTTTCCGCGGGCTTGGCGCGGAGGTCACGCTGGTCCATCGCGGCGACCTGTTCCTGCGCGGCTTCGACGACGATCTGCGCGCCGCGCTGGCCGGCGAGATGCAGAAGCGGGGCGTCGCGCTGCGCTTCAACACGCTGCTCGAGCGAATTGAAAAGCGCGGCGCGGGCGTGCGCGCGACGCTTACCAGCGGCGAAACGATCGATGCGGCGCTGGTCCTGCTGGCGACGGGCCGCCGGCCGAACACGCACGGACTCGGCCTTGAAGCGGCGGGGGTAAAGATGGACGGCGCGGGCGCGATCGTGGTCGATCGGCATTCGCGCACTTCGGTCGAGCACATCTTCGCCGTCGGCGACGTGACCAATCGGCGCAATCTGACGCCGGTCGCGATCGCCGAGGGGCGCGCGGCGGCGGAGACGATGTTCGGGAAGCGCGCGATGGCGATCGATTATGACAATGTGCCGTCCGCCGTGTTCAGCCACCCGCCGATCGCGACAGTGGGATTGACCGAAATGGAAGCGCGGGCGCGATTCGGCGCGGTGGATATTTACAAGTCGGCCTTTCGGCCGCTGAAGCATACCCTGAGCGGACGCGACGAGCGCACGCTGATGAAGCTGGTGGTGGAGCCGAAGAGCGATCGCGTGCTGGGCTGCCACATGATCGGCGCGGACGCGGGCGAGATAATCCAGGGGCTGGCGGTGGCGCTGCAGTGCGGCGCGACCAAGCGGCAATTCGACGCGACCATCGGCATCCATCCCACGGCGGCGGAAGAATTCGTCACGATGCGCGAGAAAGCCGCTTCGCAGTGACCCGGCGCAGCGATTAGTCAGTGATAGGGATAGAAGATAAAGAACAAGGCCGACAGTCCGGTCAGAAACCACAGGCCGGGCCGGATTTCGCCGATTTTCCCCGCCGCGGTTTTACATAGCGTATAGAGTATGAAACCGGCGGCGACGCCGATGCCGATATTGTAGGTGAACGCCATCAGGGCGATTACCGCGAACGCCGGAATCGATTCCGCAGGATCCGCAAAATCCATTTTCACGATCGGCGCAAGGCTCATCGCGCCAACCACGATCAACGCCGGGCCGCACGCCGCCGCCGGAATCGCGGCGACGAAGGGCGCGAACGGCAGCGAAATCGCGAACAGCGCGGCGGCGACGACGGCGGTCAGGCCGGTGCGGCCGCCGGCGGCGATGCCAGCGGCGGATTCGACGTAGGCTCCGGCGGTGGTCGTGCCAGCGAGGGCGGCGAAGGTTGTGGCGAAAGCGTCGGCCATCATCGGCCGCTCGATTTGCGGCAGATGGCCGCGGTCATCGAGGAGGCCCGCTTGCGCGGCGAGTCCGACCAGCGTGCCCATCGTGTCCACCAGCGCCATCGTGAAAATAATCAGCGTCACGCCGGCCGCGCGCCACGTGAGCGCGCCGCGAATATCAAGGGCAAACACGAGCGGCATGGGATTCGGCGGCATTCCAACCCATGCGGCCGGAAGCCTGGCGGCGCCGATCGCGAAGCCGGCGAAAGTCGCGCCGACGATTCCGAGCAGGATGGCGCCGGGAACGCGGCGGATCGTGAGCACGCAGATCAGCGCGAGCGAAATCAGGGCGACCGCGGCCCCGGGCGACGCGAGATTTCCAATTCGCACTGGAGTGCCGGGAACGCCGAGCGTCACCAGACCCGATTCGTTGAGGCCGACGAAGGCGAGGAACAGGCCGATGCCGGCGGCGAAGGCGCGGCGCAATCCGATCGGGATTGCGTCGAGCAGCCATTGGCGCACGCGCGCCGCGGTCAGCGCGATGAAAAGCACGCCCGCAAGAAAAACGGCGCCAAGCGCGGTCTGCCAGCTAAAACCGAGCATCCGCACGACGGTGAATGCGACGAACGCGTTCTCGCCCATGTACGGCGCGATCGCGAACGGCCGGTTCGCGTAGAGGCCCATCAGCAGCGTGCCAAATACGGCGGTTGCGACCGTGGCGACCATCGACGGCCCGGCGGGGATTCCGGCGGCGGCGAGAATCGCCGGATTGACCGCGATGATGTAGGCCATCGTGACGAATGTAGTCGCCCCGGCCGCGATCTCACGCCGCGCGGACGTGCCGGCGGCGGCGAGACCGAAGAAATCGCGCCGGCGCGCGGGCGCTCGCATGCGGTTGATGGCGGGGTCAGGTGCGCGGTCGCGGATCGGCATGCGTGAACGTCATCAAGCGGCGGTTTTCGCCGTGGCGCGGATGCGAAACCGCGGCTTCACGGCGCGTCACGATTATCATCCGCGCCATCGAAACGACAGTCGCGAAGCGGATTAACGCGGGAAATCGACGGCATGAGCGGATTTATCCAGATGCGCGTCGATGGCGGCGACGGCCGATGCTAACCAGAGACGCCATCGCTTCGTCTAATAAAATGATGACGCAGTTGATCGCTTATAAGTTGGCGATGGAATTTCGCTCAACAGGTCAGATATTTGCCTTATATGAGGAGTTATAACGCTCCTGAATGATAGCGAAATTTGCGCGGTTCGAGTCTGTGCGGGGCTTCAAATCGCCCACTTGGCTGGACGATTAACGCGCGTCATGCTGGATAGGTCGCGTTCCAATGTCGGTCGAACGTGTGCGCCAAACGGGCACATCTTCGGCGATTTTCCGGCAAATGACGCTATAGCATCGCTAGGAAAGCGGTACGATCCGACGGCGACAGGAGAGCGACGTGAACGCGGTTTCGGCGGTTGGGGCTGATGATGGGTATAAGCGAGCATAACGTTAATCCGGAGGCGCCGCTAAGCGCACAATCCGCGGCGGCGGCATTCGACCTCTCGCCGCCCGGCGTGAGGCGTCGGACCTCAAAAAGCCAGTGGAAATGGTGGTCCGGGTTAATCGTGTTGACGATAGGCGGCTATTGGGCGGCGACGCGGATTTTCGCAACGCCCGCGCCGACGGCCGCGACAGCTTCCGCTCAGGCTCATCGGGGCGTGCCGGTAAGCGTGGCGAAAACCACGCTGGGCAGTCTGAACATCTATTTGAACGGGCTTGGTTCGGTGAACGCCTTTTACACGGTGACGCTCAAAACCCGCGTCGAGGGCGAATTGGTCAAGGTCGCGTTTGAGGAAGGCCAAGATGTCAAAGCCGGGCAGTTGCTGGCGGAAATCGACCCGCGTCCCTACCGGGTGCAGTTGGAGCAGGCGGAGGGTCAGCTCGAAAAGGATCGGGCGGCGCTGGCGGACGCGCAAATCACGCTGGCGCGCTACGAGAAACTTTATGCCGAAAGCGTTATCGCGCGGCAGGAATTGGATAATCAACGCGCCTCGATGGTCGAAGATCGGGGCGCGGTGATGGCGGACGAGGGCGCGGTCGCGAGCGCCCGGCTCAACCTCGATTATTGCGAAATAACGGCGCCAATCACGGGCCGGATAGGATTGCGGCTGGTCGATCCGGGCAACATGGTCTATCCCACGGATACCCAGGGGCTGGCCGTGATCACGCAGCTTCAGCCGATCGCGGTGGTGTTCAGCCTGCCCGAGGACAATCTTCCGCAAATCGAGCGCGCGATGCGGCGCGGCCAATTGACCGCCGAGGCGTGGGATCGCTCCTTCACCGACCAGCTCGCGACCGGAACGCTGCTCACCACCAACAACGAAATCGACCAGAGCACCGGCACAGTCAAGCTCAAGGCCGTATTCGCGAATCCGGACAACCTGCTTTTTCCGAATCAATTCGTCAACGTCAAGCTGCTGGTTGGGACGCTGACGGACGCGGTTCTGGCGCCGATGGCGGCGTTGCAGAAGAGTTCCCAGGGATCGTTTGTATATCTGGTCAAGCCGGACGACACGGTGACGGCGCGGCCGGTCGAAGTCGCCGCGTCGGAAGGCGAGGTCAGCGCGATCGCGAGCGGACTCAAGCCGGGAGATTCGGTCGTCGTTGAGGGGGTGGACAAGCTGCGCGAAGGCGCCAAAGTGCGGCCGCGGATCTTGCGGAGCGCGGCACAGGATCGCATCGCGCAGTGAATCCGTCGCGCATCTTTATTCTGCGGCCGGTTGCGACGTCGCTGTTGATGGCGGCGATTCTGCTGACCGGACTTATCGCATACAAGGAATTGCCGGTATCGGCGCTGCCGGAGGTCGATTACCCGACCATCGAGGTCGTGACGTTCTATCCAGGCGCGAGTCCGCCCGTTATGGCGTCGTCGGTGACGGCGCCATTGGAGCGCCAGTTAGGGCAGGTGCCCGGACTGACGCAGATGACGTCGAACAGCTCGTTTGGGAGTTCGATAATCACACTTCAGTTCACGCTTTCGCTGAATATAGATGTGGCCGAGCAGGAGGTGCAGGCGGCGATCAACGCGGCCGCGAGCTATCTGCCCGTCGATCTTCCGAATCCGCCGATCTACAGCAAAATCAATCCGGCGGACGCGCCGATTCTGACGCTGGCGCTGACTTCTAAAGATATGCCGCTCGATCAGGTCGAAGACCTGGCCGATACGCGGCTGGCGGAAAAGATTTCGCAGGTTTCCGGCGTCGGCCTGGTGAGTATCGGCGGCGGACAAAAGCCGGCCGTACGGGTCGAAGCGAATCCCACCGCGCTCAGTTCGTACGGCATCAGCCTCGAGCAGGTGCGCGCCGCGATCGCCGCGGCCAACGTCGATGAGGCGAAAGGGAACTTCGACGGCCCGTTGCAAGCCTATACGATCGGGGCCAACGACCAATTGCTGACGGCCGCCGATTACCGGCCGCTGATCGTCGCCTATCGCAATGGCGCGCCGGTCAACCTGTCGAGCGTGGCGAACGTCGTCGATGAGCCCGAGAACGTTCAGCAAGCCGAATGGATGAACGACGCGCCGGCGGTGGTTCTGAGCGTCGAGCGCCAGCCCGGCGCGAATATCATCGCGGTCGCAAATCGGGTCAAGGCGCTGCTGCCGCGCCTGCAAAGCACGCTGCCGCCGTCGGTCCGCCTCGCGATACTCACCGATCGCACCACGACGATCCGCGCCTCCGTCGCCGACGTGCAATTCGAGCTGATGCTCACCGTCGCGCTGGTCGTGATGGTGATTTTCGTCTTCCTGCGGAAGCTCGAAGCGACCGTCATTCCCAGCATCGCCGTGCCGCTCTCGCTGATCGGCACGTTCGGCGTGATGTATCTGCTGGGCTACAGCCTCGACAATCTGTCGCTGATGGCGTTGACGATCTCCACCGGCTTCGTGGTTGACGACGCAATCGTGATGATCGAGAACATCACGCGCTTCATCGAAGAGGGGATGGCGCCGCTGGAGGCGGCGCTGCAAGGCTCGCGGCAAATCGGCTTCACGATCGTATCGTTGACGGTTTCGTTAATTGCGGTGTTGATTCCGCTGCTTTTCATGGGCGACATCGTCGGCCGGCTGTTCCGCGAATTCGCCGTGACCCTGGCGGTGACGATTCTGGTTTCGGCGGTCGTTTCGCTGACGCTCACTCCGATGATGTGCGCGCGGCTGCTGCGGCGCGTCTCCAGCGCCGAGGAGGGCCGTTGGTATCGCGCTTCCGAGCACGCCTTTCAGTCCACGCTCGCGCTCTATGAACGAACTCTGAAATGGGTGCTGGAGCATCAAGGACTGACCCTGATCGTCGCCGCCGGAACGCTGGTGTTGACGATTGTTCTTTACATTATCGCGCCCAAAGGATTTTTCCCGGTCGAGGACACGGGCGTGATTCAGGGTGTGTCGCAGGCGCCGCCGGCGATTTCCTTCGACGCGATGGTGCGGCGGCAGCGGGAGCTCGCGCAGGTGATCCTGAAAGACCCGGCGGTCGCAAGCCTGTCGTCCTTCGTCGGCGTCGATGGAACCAACACGACGCTTAACAGCGGCCGGATGCTGATCAATCTGAAGCCGCTGGCGCGGCGGCGCGTCAGTGTCGAGACGGTGATGAACCGCCTTCAACCCGAGCTGGCCCGCGTGCCGGGAATCAAGCTCTATCTTCAGCCCGTGCAGGACCTGACTGTCGCCGACCGCGTGAGCCGCACCGAATATCAATACAGCCTTGAAGATCCGAATCCCGGCGAGCTCAAAATCTGGACGAAGCGGCTGGTGGACAAGCTGGCGACGATGCCGCAGCTCGCCAACGTCGCGACCGATGAGCAGAACGGCGGCCTTGAAGCGCGTCTGGAGATCGATCGGGCGACCGCGTCGCGTCTCGGCGTGACGCCGCAGATGATCGACAACACTCTGTACGACGCTTTTGGGCAGCGGCAGATTTCGACGATTTTCACCCAGCTCAACCAGTATCACGTGGTGCTTCAGGCGGACCCGCGCTTCGAGAACATCCCCGCCGACCTGAGCGACATCTATCTGCCGACTTCCTCTGGCGGCGTCGCGCCGTTAGCCGCGTTCACGAAAATCGAGGAGACGACGGCGCCGCTGGTCATCAACCACGAAGGCCAGTTCCCATCGGTGACGATTTCGTTTGACGTTGCGCCCGGCTACTCGCTGGGAGACGCGGTTGACGCGATTCAACAAGCGGCGAAGGAAATCGGGATGCCGGCCAGCATCGCCGCCAGCTTTCAGGGCACGGCGGCGGCTTTTCGCGCCGCGCTGGTGAACGAACCGCTGCTGATTCTCGCCGCGCTCGTGACGGTATACATCGTGCTTGGCGTTCTGTACGAAAGTTATATCCATCCGCTGACGATCCTCTCGACGCTGCCGTCCGCGGGAGTCGGCGCGATTCTCGCTTTAATGATCTGCGGTCTGGATCTGAACGTGATCGCGCTGATCGGCATCATCCTGCTGATCGGCATCGTCAAGAAAAACGCGATCATGATGATCGATTTCGCGCTCGAGGCTCAGCGCGACGGAGGCAAGACGCCGCTCGAGGCGATTTATCAGGCCTGCCTGTTGCGGTTTCGGCCGATCATGATGACGACCATGGCGGCGCTGCTGGGCGGATTGCCGCTGGCGATGGGCACGGGAGTGGGCGCCGAGCTGCGCCGGCCGCTGGGCGTGGCGATCGTCGGCGGATTGCTGTTGAGCCAGTTGTTGACGCTTTACACCACGCCGGTCGTGTTCCTTGCGTTCGAGCGGCTGGCGGATCGTTTCAAGCGCGCCGATCGCACGGAAGCTCCGGGCGCGGCGTCGATGCGCGCCGCATGAACGTTTCCGAACTTTTCATCCGCAATTCAGTCGGCACGACGCTGCTGACGATTGCGATCGCCCTGGCGGGAGTCGTGGGCTTCCGGATGCTGCCGGTCGCGCCGCTGCCAGAGGTGGAATTTCCGACGATCATGGTTCAGGCGACATTGCCCGGCGCGAGTCCGGAAACGATGGCCTCGTCGGTCGCGACGCCGCTCGAGCGCCAGTTCGGCCGCATCGCGGGCCTGACCGAACTGACCTCGACCAGCTATCTCGGCACGACCGCGATCGTCATGCAGTTCGACCTGAGCCGCGATATCAACGGCGCCGCGCGCGACGTGCAGGCGGCGATCAACGCCGCGCGGAGCAATCTGCCCGCGAACCTGCCGGCGAATCCGACCTACAAGGAAGTCAATCCGGCCGACGCGCCGATTCTGATCGTCGCGCTTACGTCGAACACCATCAGCCGCGGCCGGATGTACGACGCGGCGTCGTCGATTCTGGCGCAGAAGATCTCGCAAATCAGCGGCGTTGGCGAGGTGTTGGTCGGAGGCGGCGCGCTGCCCGCGGTGCGCGTCGATCTGAATCCCACGCAACTCAATAGCTACGGCATCAGCCTCGAGCAAGTGCGCATGACGCTCGCGGGCGCCAACGTCAACCGGCCGAAGGGCGCGCTCGAATCCCGGACCCAAGCGGTAATCCTTGACGCGACCGATCAATTGTTCAAAGCCGCGCAATACCAGCAGCTCGTCGTCGGCTATCATCACGGCGCCGCCGTGACGCTGGCCGATGTCGGCCGGGTCACGGATTCCGTGCAGGACGTCCGCACCTCGGGCATCGTGGACGGCCGTCCTGCGGTGATGCTCATTATTTTCCGCCAGCCCGGCGCCAACATCATCGACGCGGTGGACAATATCCGGGCGGCGCTGCCCCAACTGCACGCGTTTTTGTCGCCCGCGATCGATCTTTCCGTCGTGCTCGATCGCAGCACCACGATTCGCGCCTCGGTGCGCGACGTCGAACTGACACTGTTGGTCTCGATGGCGCTGGTGGTGCTGGTGGTCTTCGTCTTCCTGCGCAATCTGCGCGCGACGATAATTCCGGGAATCGCCGTGCCGATCTCGCTGATCGGGACCTTCGCGGTGATGTATCTGTGCGGTTACAGCCTTGACAATTTGTCGCTGATGGCGCTGACGATCTCGACCGGATTCGTCGTCGACGACGCGATTGTGGTGATCGAAAACATCTCGCGTTACCGGGAGCAGGGTCTAGCGCCGCTCGAAGCGGCGCGGCGCGGCGCCGCCGAAATTGGCTTTACGGTGATTTCGATCAGCATTTCGCTGATCGCCGTTTTTATCCCGATATTGTTGATGGGCGGAATCGTCGGGCGGCTGTTCCGCGAGTTCGCCGTGACGCTGTCGGTCGCGATCGCCGTCTCGCTCGCGATTTCCCTCACCACGACGCCGATGATGTGCGCGAAACTGCTGCGCCCGATCGACGACCATCCAACCGGCGCCTTCCATCAGTTCGCGGAGCGGATGTTCGACCGGATGGCTGACGGGTACCGCCGCAGCCTCGCGTGGGCCTTGCGCCATCGGCGGCTGATGCTTGCGGCGACGCTGGCGACGGTCGCTCTGAGCGTCTATCTCTACGCCGTCATTCCCAAGGGTTTTTTTCCCGAGCAGGACACCGGCCGCCTGATGGGCATGATTATCGCCGACCAGGAGACTTCTTTTCAGGCGATGCGCACGAAGCTCGCGCGCTATACGGACCTGGTGAAGGCGGATCCGGCGGTGGAGCACGTGATTGCGTTCACCGGCGGGGGCGGCGGCGCTACCAACAACGGCCGCATGTTCATCGCGCTCAAACCGCTCGCGGTGCGCAAGATCAGCGCCGCGCAGGTTATCAGCCGGCTGCGCCGCCGTACGGCGGCGGTAGCCGGGGCGCGCCTGTATCTTCAGGCGGTGCAGGATCTCCGAATCGGCGGACGGCTGGAAAGCGCGGAATATCAGTACACCCTGCAAAGCCAGGACCTTGCGCTGCTCAATCAATGGGCTCCACGATTGCTCGCCGCGATGCGGCGATTGCCGGAACTGCGCGACGTAAGCAGCGACCAGCAGAATAGCGGCCTTGACGCGGCGCTGGATATCGATCGGAATACCGCCGAGCGCCTCGGCGTCACGACGCAGACGATCGACAACACGCTTTACGACGCATTCGGGCAGCGCGAAGTCTCAACGATGTATACGCAGTTGAATCAGTATTACGTCGTGATGGAGGTTGCGCCGGAGTTCTGGCAGGACCCGCACTGGCTCAAGGAGATTTACGTCGCGGGATCCAACGGCTCGCTCTCGCCGCTCAGCGCTCTCGCGCACGAGACCAGAACCGTCACGCCGCTCGACGTGAATCATCAGGGGCAATTTCCGGCGGTGACGATATCGTTCAATCTGACCCGCGGCGTGGCGCTTGGCGACGCCGTCAATGCGATTCAGGCCGCGGAGCGCAAAATCAACCTGCCGAGCGGCATTCGCGGCGATTTCGCCGGAACCGCGCAGGCCTTCACGGCTTCGCTTGCGAACGAACCGCTGCTGATTCTGGCCGCGCTGGGCGTTGTGTACATCGTGCTCGGCATCCTCTACGAAAGCTACGTCCATCCGATAACGATTCTGTCGACGCTGCCGTCGGCCGGCGTGGGGGCGCTGCTCGCGTTGATGATCTTCCATACGGAGCTGAGCATCATCGCGCTGATCGGCATCATCCTGCTGATCGGCATCGTCAAGAAAAACGCGATCATGATGATCGATTTCGCGTTGGAGGCCGAGCGCGGTTCCGGCGTCGGTCCCGAAGAGGCGATCTATCAGGCGTGCCTGCTGCGCTTCCGGCCGATCATGATGACCACGATGGCGGCGCTGCTGGGCGGTCTGCCGCTGGCGCTCGGCACGGGGATGGGATCGGAATTGCGGCGGCCGCTGGGAATCGCGATCGTCGGCGGGTTGGCGGTGAGCCAAGTCCTCACCTTGTACACGACTCCGGTTATTTATCTTTACCTCGACGAGCTGCGGTTGTGGCTGCTGCGGATCGCCCGAGAGGGTCAGCGCCGGCTCGGATTCAACGTCGGTTGAGCGCCGCGCGGCGGCGACGTTGAAGGCTTCGGCCAAAGCGTTCCGCGCTGGTTGGCGGGGCGCGATGGAGCGCCGATCGAGCCGCCCATCCTTGCGCCTTCCAGGTCGTTGAAATACCAATAAAAGCCATGACACGGAGGGGTGGCCGAGCGGTTGAAGGCGCCGGTCTTGAAAACCGGAAGCGGCTCACCGTCGCTCGTGGGTTCGAATCCCACCCCCTCCGCCAGAAGTCCATCCGAAGCCGTCTCACGCCACCCGACTCAATTCTATAACCCCTCGATAATTAAGGCTTTTCTCGCAGACGGCGGTTCGATGTCGTCTGGCTCCGTCCATTGACAGCCGGGGGTAACTTTGGGGTAATTGGACTGCTTCTGAGCTTTCGTCACAAGAGTTACTCCCAAAGTTACCCTCAGAAGTTGCTCCATGATGAACCTGCTAACAGAGACCAGAATCAGGCAGGCCAAACCGGTCGAGAAGGCTTACAAGCTTTTCGACGGCGGCGGTTTGTTTCTACTGATCACGCCGCAGGGTCAGAAATGGTGGCGGTTCGAGTACCGCTTCGCCGACAAAGAAAAGCTGCTTTCCCTTGATGTGTACCTCGGCATCGGACTCAAGCAGGCGCGAGAGCGGCGCGACCACGCGCGCAAACAGATCGGCCCAGGCATCGCCCCGAGCACTGAACGCCATGCTGTGAAGGCCTCTCAGACGGCCGCCGAGCGCAGCGAGCAGGACTCGTTTGACGGCGTTGCGATCTGGTGGATGCTATGGCGATTCTCGACAATGCGGCTTGGAACACCTCGATTCAGTTATCTTGCGCGATTGGCGTGCCTCTCATGAATTAATGAAAAGCGTAGAGCCCACCGTTGTTCGATCCGAAGTAGACGGTTCCGTCGGCTACAATGGCGGGAGAAGAGTAGACTGGACCGTTGGTCGAATAGCTCCAACGCTCACTCCCGTCAGGCCTAATGGCGAGGATTGCGCCGTAATTACTAAAGCCCGAGCCAATATAGATAGTACCGTCGGATCCGATGGCCGGAGATGAAACCACAGCGCTACCGGTTTGAAACTGCCATTTCTCGCTCCCGTCGGCAGAGTTGATCGCATACAAGTTGCCATCGTCAGACCCGACGTAAACCGTTCCGTCAGCGCCTATAGCAGGAGTTGATGAGATAACATCACCCGTCGTGAAATTCCACTTCTCGCTACCATTTGGGGCGATAGCGTGGAGCGCGTCATCGCAATAATCGGCAGGGGCATTACAGCCCCCTCCCATGTATATCGTTCCGTCGGAACTTATCGTTGGCGATCCGTATAACGAAATGGGAAATGGAGCCAGCGAGATCGTCCACTTCTGAGTGCCATCCGGATTGACGGCGTAGAACCCGCCATTTTGGTCTCCAATGTAAATTGTCCCGTCGGGGCCAACTGCCGGCGATGTCTCCCAACTGGTGGAAAAGCTGCAAAAACATCCCGGCGGTTGAGCGATTTTACTATCAAACCGATTATGCAGCCTCTGCTGATTTACTACCGGATTCGAGTTGGCGCCAACCTACCAGCCGGCGCAGTTTGATCTGACCACTGCGCAGCAGTCCGAAGAGCAAGAACAGAACCGCCTCCTCGTTCGGCAATGAGGCCTGGGTCTTGGTCCAGCGGCGGAACTCCTCGTTGATTCGCTCCAGCGCGTTGGTGGTGCGCAGCGCCTTCCATTGCGAGGCCGGAAAGGCAGTAAAAGTGAAAAGCTCGTCGCCGCCCTCCTCAAGGCTGGCGTAAACCGCCTGACAGCGCAGCTTCCACTTACGTGCAAACCCGCGCCGCGCCTGCTCCACCGCCTCGCGGCTCTCGGCGTAAATCATCCGCCGGTAATCTTCCGCCAGCTCCTCGCGCAGATGGGCGGGAGCTTTGGCCAGCAGGTTCCAGAGCTTGTGATTGGCGCAGCGCTGGATCGCGATCCCCGGCCATTGCGTCTTAAGCGCTGCGGCCAGACCCGGATTGCCGTCGATCACCGCCAGCACTGGAGCCCCGAGATTGCGCACTGCCAGCGACTGGACTGCGTCGAGCCATGCGCGTTCGCTTTCCACCCCCGCCAGCCGCAGATCCAAAATCAGGCGGCGGCCGTCCGCGCACACTCCTGGCGTGACCAGTACCGGGACCCGCACCCGCCTTCTTCCGATCCGCACCCGCGGATGGAGTTGACCCGCTTTCGTAGACGGTGTTGGGGAAGAGGTAAGGAAGGAGGACCCCAATGCCACGAAGCCATCCACCATACGCGCCGGAATACCGGCG
>JAJZAI010000025.1 GCA_021799495.1 Deltaproteobacteria bacterium | reverse complement strand
CGACCGCTGTCGGCGAAGGCAGCCGAACCGCAACTCTGAACCCGCCGCCGCCGCACCGCCGAGAACTATGAAACTGAGTAATCAAACGCTTTCGTCAACAGCCTGCTAGAAATCGCGATCCTAAATTTCTTGCCGTGGCGAACTTACAGATTTCTGATTTTTACCCTGCCGATCTTGAACTCTTTTATCATTTTTCAGTTTCTGCGGTACGGACTTATGCTGATGACGGTGCAAGATAATCATGAATAACTGGATGAACATCAAACTGCAAAAGAAGCCCGCCCGAATATCCGCGATCGTGCTGAGGCTTGCGATGCTCGCGGCGCTCATATGGATTGGTTCGTATCTTTTGTGTGGATCGCTAGCGGTTAGCAAGGTCGGATTTGGTGTAGTAGCTATAATGATCGCGTTGATTGGGGCCCTAACAGCGGTACAACAGTATTTGCTTAGAAAACACCTCTCCAGAAATAAAACCTCTTCAGATTAGCCTATCCCGTTCCATACACATGCCAGCTTTTACTATCTGCCGCCTTCCGAATACGTTAATGGCGTTCCTCAGTTCCACAGACTCTCGTCTTGTTCCAGAGCAGCGTCATCCTATGGCGGCACGACCACCTATGTGCATGATAAGAACGCGGTGGCGCAATCGACCAACACCAGCCAGAGCGGAACCAGCGGCGCGGGCGCGTCCAACGCCTATCTGACCGTGCCGGGGACCGGCGAGGCGCCAGCGGCGACGATCAACAGCGGCGGCACGGCCGGCGTCTATGTGCCGCTCACGGACGCGCTGGGTTCGACGCTGGCGCTGGTGAACGCGGCCGGCGGGGTCGCGGCGCAGTACGCCTACGATCCGTTCGGCAACGCGACCGCGAGCGGGCAGAGCCTGCCCTATCCGTATCAGTACGCGGGCATGGAGCTCGACCAGACCGGGCTGTATTTCAACGGGCGGGGCTATTACAGCCCGGCCCTGGGCCGGCCGCTGGAGGGCTACGGCGCGCCCAACGCCCCCGGCGGCGGCAAAGGCGGCGGCGGGAGCCAGCCCTCCAGCTCCGGCGGAGGAGGCGGAGGGTTCAATTTCGCAGCGTCGGCGGAAAATGGCGCGGCGCAGTACGCCATCTCTCAAGCCGCCGCCGACGCGGTCCAGGGCATCGTCAACGCTGCGTACGTTGCGCTTTACGGGGTCGAGACCGGCATTCCGGTGGTGGGGCCGGCGGTGGCCCTGGTCACGGCGATCGTGCAGGCGGTGCTTGACCTCTTCGGCATCAGCATCTTCGGCGGCGGGGGGAGCCGGCCGACCCCGCCGCCGATGGACTACCGCTTCTTCCACTACCCCTCCGGACCGCTCCTCGGCGTGCTTCCATGCCTTGCGCCGAACATGTATGACTCCGCCGCGGTCGAGGCGGCGGCGATCTTCGCCCCGCCGTTCGCCGCCCTCTCCGACAATCCGCCCTCATTGACCGGCAATCCATACGGAGACCATATCGAAAGGGTGCAATACAGTTCACCGCCCGGCGCCTGTTCTCAATACGACGCGGAATGCGGCAAAAGCGGGGACGCTGACCAATACGCCTGTCATGCTGGTCCCTGTTGCAGAGCCTTCGGCGATAATCCGACAGCAAATTGCACCCGCGGCTGTCTACTACAACACGAAGCCTCTTGCTTCGGGAGTTCTTCCGCTTCGGCGTGCAGGGCGGAAGCCCATATTAGTTGTTACGTACAGTGCCTGCAAAATCCTTTTGAATTTCTAGGATATCCGGCATGCAGGGCGCTGGGATCACAATTGCTGCCGTAGGAGGAAATGTAGAGATGAATCCCAGTTTCGCACGAGGAATTACTATTCTACTCGCTCCTCCAGCGATAACGCTGGGCCTCTGCCTGCTCATGCGTGTTCCGTGGCGGCTCATCGCACTTCTGTTCCTTTCGGTACCGCTCGTGGCGAGCGTCGCTGAGCTTGTTCTCCCGGGGCGAGGATACCCTGTTGTTTCGATTGATTTCGTGAGAGCCGTGGCGGGCACCTACTTCTTCGCTCTAATTTCGTTCGGATATTTTCCCACCTTCTTGGGGTCGGTAGCGTGGCGCTTCGTTAGCGCACGGTCCTCACGGTTCACAGGCTCGACTCTGATTTCGATAGGAATACTGCTAGGTACGCTGGCCGGTCTCGCCTCAATGCTAATCGTGGTCGTTGTTGGAGGCGCTCAATTCGAAATGACAACATGGGCAATCGTTGGAATGGTCGCGGGCGGGTATTCCGGACTACTCATAGCGCTCTTTATGGAATCCTCCCAATCAGGTCCGCATGCGCCGGCCGATACGCATACGCCGTCGCATCAGACAGCATGATAGACGTTGATGCGATACGTCGGCTGACAGGCGCCTTTGGTTACACTGGCGGGTACATAACGCGCTCGCTCATGGTGCAGGACGCGATCTCAGGCGCGGCGGGCTTGGCCGCCGCCGGGTATGAACTCATAATGTATGGAGTCGAAGCTCAGGCCGGACCGATCGGCTGAGCGGTCGCCGCCGTTACAGCTATAGCGCAGACGGTGCTCGAATTTTTCGGCATCAGCATCTTCGGCGGCGGGGAGAGCCGGCCGACCCCGCCGCCGATGCTCTACCGCTTCTTTCATTACGTCGCGGCGGAATTCCTCGGCCTGCTTCCATGCCTCGCGCCGAACATGTATGACTCCGCCGCGGTCGAGGCGGCGGCGATCTTCGCCCCGCCGTTCGCCGCCCTCTCCGCCAATCCGCCCTCGACGAGCGGCAACCCCTACGGCGGCCCTGTCTCAATGGCGCAGTACGTCGCAAGCTCCCCATCTGCTGCTCCGAATCCACAAATAAAAAAAGCGCCGCCGGTTCCGGCTCCGAAACCAACGCCTTATCCGCAATGTATGGCGCGGTATTTCGCAGGAGCAAACGCGAAATATGCCGAACTTCCTGGAGCATGTGTTGCTGGCGGTATTTCGTGTCTGCTGACCGGATTACCTATCGCGTGCGTACCGGGCTACGCTGCCTGCCTCGGCGGCCTTTTCATTGAGGCAAAGTGTTACAAGCAAAGCGAAGGACAGCAATAATTGGCGCAGTGGAGATCTTAATGCTCATCATTGTGGAGCGAAAGCAAATTCAATGATTCGTTTATTAAGATACACAATCGCGATCATTTCTATTGTTTTGGTATTGATATTTATGGCTGGCTTATTTTATCCACGAATCATTGCTTCATTCACCGTTCTTTCATTTATGATTGATTCAATCATTTCACGACTTGACGTAATGGAGTACTTAATCTTTGGCGCCATAACGATCTGGTCGGTAGCAGCATGGTGGCGCGAAAAGGAGAAGAAAGTACGTAGACTTATATTTCTGGTAGGTTTTTCGAGCGTTCTACTTTGTGTGTTAAAAACGTTATCTGATAATTTATTGTTTGACGGTCAGTTAATCGGCTCGATCGTATTAGGCTTACGGTATCTATTAAGTATCGCAATCTTTTGGTTTATGGTGGTCGTAGTTCGATCGAAGCAGACTTCATAGTGGCTAGGCAGAGCCTGCCTTATCCGTACCAGTACGCGGGCATGGAGCTCGACCAGACCGGGCTGTATTTCAACGGGCGGGGCTATTACAGCCCTGCCCTGGGCCGGCCGCTGGAGGGCTACGGCGTTCCCAACGCCCCCGGCGGCGGCCTTCGGAAAGCGACGGAATGAGTTTTCAGCACGGCGTTCACGCCACCGCCGTCCCGCTTCGCGCGGCGCGGGCGTTTTGCTTGCGCAGGAAATATGAACGCGGCATGAGAAAAGCATGAAATCCAATGCCGCGAAGAAGTCGTCGTTCACTCTAAGCGCCGCTCAACATGCGCAAGTGCGGCGCCTGCGGCGGCTGCTCAAGGCGCGCTCGAACACCGAAGTTATCCGTCAGTCGCTCAGCCTGCTCGAGGAACATATCGCTCGAGAGGAACTTCGCCGGCAGTTCCGCGAAGCCGCGGCGCGAGTGCGATCGTCCACTCGCAAAGAGCTCCGAGAGCTGGAGCCGCTGGTGAACGACGGCCTCGACAATGCCTGACCGGGTGCCGCGAAGAGGCGAGCTGTGGTCCGCCGATTTGAATCCTCGCCGAGGCACCGAGCCGGGAAAGGTGAGGCCCGTGCTCGTGGTTCAGTCCGATTTGTTGAATGATACTGGCCATCCGAACGCCTGGATTCTTCCCTGTACCACCCGGCTCACGGGAACGAGCATTCTGCGCGTCGAACTGCCGGCGGGAATAGCGGGCAACTCCCGCGCCTGCGAGGTGATGATCGATCAGTCGCGGGCGGTTGACAGGCGGCGCTGCTTCAGCGGCTTGGCCGTCTGCCACCAACCCTGATGAGAGAAGTTTCTGAAAAATTACGGCACGCCGGCGACCTCTGATTGGTGAGGGAACGTAAGCGCGGGCGCGCGAGGCGGCGTGCTGTTTCAAATCCCAACCCTTTCGACTTCATCGAGCGTCGCTTCGTCCGAGCGCCGGTCGTAGAACTGGACGGCGGTGACGCAGTCGTCGAACATCGGCCAGAGCGGACCCGGCGGCGGCCAGGGCGGCGGCGCGTTCGGCACGCGTTAAGGAGGATTGGCGCGTTAGCTATATCCAGGCGGGTTATAGACCTAGTCATGGACTAAGTCTATAATTGTTTACCATGGCGGGCGCCGTAAATATTCATGAGGCCAAGACCCGATTCTCGAAGCTGCTCAAGCGGGTCCAACTGGGCGAGGAAATTATCATCGCCAAAGCAGGCCGGCCGGTGGCGCGGCTGGCGCCGCTGGCCCAGCCGGCGTCCACCCGCAAACCGGGCAGCGCCAGGGGGCGCGTGACCATAGGGGCTGATTTCGACGCGCCGCTGCCGCGTGAGATTCAGAAAGCCTTCGCGTGAAGGTCCTGCTCGACACCCACGTTTTCCTCTGGTGGATCACCGACGATCCCCAACTTTCTCCGCGGGCGCGCCGGGTAGTGGGGGCCAGCGCCAACGAAGTCTACTTCAGCGCCGCGAGCGGCTGGGAGATCGCGCTCAAGGCCCGCCTCGGCCGCTTAAGCGTCGCGGGCGCGGACGTTGAGAGCTTCATCGCGGAGCAGGCAGCGGCCAACGGCTTCCAAATCCTGCCCATAACCCTGACCCATGCGCTTAAGACTTATTCGCTGCCCGGCCATCATAATGATCCCTTCGACCGCCTGCTGGTCGCCCAGGCCGCCACGGAGGAGCTGGCGCTGGTGAGCGCCGACCGACAGCTCGCCGCCTACAAGATCCGCATCGTCTGGTAGAGCCGTGGGGCGCGATGCGCGCCGGAGCGGAGGAATGCTGTAAGCCGGAGCTGGGGCCGCTATACTTGGGCGCGACCGTTTCGCTAGGAGAGGACAGGCCGTCGCCACTTATCGTTCACGAGAGGAAGATGCGGCCGCGTCCGCCGGCTCGGCCCGGAACGGCGGGCGCGAGCTGCGCTACAGCTCGAACCTGGCCGGATTGGTCGCGGCGGGAATCCTGCTGAGCCGGATCGCTGGATTGGTCCGGGAAAGCATCTTCGCCCATTTCCTTGGCAATTCCGCCGCCGCCGACGCCTTCAAGGCCGGCTTCCGCATCCCCAATATCCTCCAGAACCTGTTCGGCGAGGGCGTGCTGTCGGCGTCGTTCATCCCGGTTTACAGCAAACTGCTGGGCGAGGGCGACGAGGAAACCGCCGACCTGCTGGCGTGGGCGGTGGGCGCGGCGCTGGCGCTGGCGGTCGCGATTTTCGTCCTGCTGGGCGTCTATGCCGCGCCCTGGATGATCGACGCGATCGCGCCGGGCTTCCACGGCGAGACCCGCCGCCTGACGATCCGGCTGGTTCAAATCCTGTTCCCCGGCGTGGGGCTGCTGGTGATGTCGGCGTGGTGCCTCGGCGTGCTCAACAGCCACCATCGGTTCTTCGCCTCGTATGCGGCGCCGGTGGGATGGAACCTGGTGATAATCGCGGCGCTGGCATGGTACGGGCCGCACGTCACGCAGGCGCGGCTGGCGATCGACGCGGCGTGGGCGTCGGTAGGGGGCGCGGTCCTGCAAGTCATGTTGCAGTTGCCGCAGATGCTGCCGCTGATGGGCGGTTTTCGCGTCAGTTTCCGGCGGGTGCGCAAGCCGCTCGGCGAAGTGATGCGGAATTTCGGGCCGGTGGTGATGGGCCGCGGAGTCGCGCAGGTAAGCGGCTACGTGGACAACCTGCTCGCGAGCCTGCTGCCGACCGGCGCGGTGGCGGCGCTCAATTACGCGCAAATCCTCTATATCCTGCCGGTCAGCCTGTTCGGGATGTCGGTCGCGGCGGCGGAGCTGCCCTCGATGTCGCGGCTGACCGCGGCCGGCGGCGACGGCGTCGCGGAGGTGCTGCGGCGGCGGCTCGACGGCGGGCTGCGGCAAATCGCGTTCATGATCGTGCCGTCGTGCGTGGCGTTCATCCTGATCGGCGATCGGATCGTCGCGCTGCTGTTTCAGTCGGGCGAGTTCACGCGGCGCGATTCGCTTTACGTCTGGGCGACGGTCGCGGGGATGTCGATCGGGATGCTGTCGGGCGCGCGGGCCCGGCTTTACATCTCCGCGTTTTACGCCCTGCTGGATGCGAAGACGCCGTTTCGCTACGGCGTGGTGCGCGTGAGCCTGACCTTTGTCTTCGGCTACCTGTGCGCAATTCCGCTGCCGCACCTGATCGGAATTCCGCAGCGATGGGGCGTGGTCGGGCTTACGGCGTCGGCGGGACTCGCGTCGTGGGTGGAATATGCGATGCTGCGGCGGCGGCTGAACCAGCTAATCGGATGGACCGGAATCCAGCCGCGCTACCTGATGCGGTTGTGGGCGATGGCGATCGGGGCGGGCGGCGCGGCGCTCGGCGCATGGTATCTGGCCGGCTCGCGCGGACGGCTGCCGGCGCTCGTCGTAATCGCGGTTTTTGGCGTGGTCTATCTGGGACTGGCGGCTATTGCCCGCGATCCCGAGCTCGACCGGCTGAAGAATTACGCCCGGGGCCGCTTTGCCTCGCATCTGCGCGCGTGAGTGAATCCTGCGATCGCGACGCAACGTGGTCGGCGCCTGCAGATTTTATGGATGCCCGGGTCAGGCCCGGGCATGACTAATCAGAGGCGCAGCTAACGGCGAAGCGGACAGTTCCGAGATTCTTCACTTCACGGACTCCGCTCAGAATGACAAAAATCGCTCGTACGGAGATTCCCTAGCGAACGCTTCAGCCCTGAGGGGCGGGGTCGATGCGGCGCGAGGCTGGACGGCGGCTCTGCGCATCGCCGGCCGTTGGGCGGATGCGGCCGAGCGTCGCCGTGGTGCTGTGGCCCTCGAGCAGCGGCGCGAGCGCGACGCGCCCGCCGCAGCGCTCGACAAAATCCTGGCCGTCAATTTTCTGGCCGGCGTAATCCTCGCCCTTGACCAGAACGTCGGGCCGGGCGGCGCGAATGATTTTTTCGGCGCGGGTTTCGTCGAACACCACCACGTAATTTACCATCTCGAGCGCGGCAAGCAGGCGGGCGCGGTCGGCGGCGGGCTGAACCGGACGGCCGGCGCCCTTGAGCGCGCGCACGCCACGATCGCTGTTGAGGCCGACCACCAGAACGTCGCCCTGCGCGCGAGCGAAATTGAGGATTTGGAGATGGCCGGCGTGCAGCAGGTCGAAGCATCCGTTGGTAAAGACGATTTTGCGGCCGGCGCGGCGTTCGCGGGCGAGCGCGGCGGCGATCTCCTCAGCCGAGACGATTTTTTTCTCGTAGCCGTTGTGAACCGGCTGGAGCGCGGCGGCCAGGTCCTCGCCCGTGACGATTTCGGCGCCGATGCGTCCGACTTCGATTCCCGCCGCGAGGTTCGCGAGCGCGGCGGCGGAGGGAAAGCTCAGGCCGGCGATCGCGAGCAGGCCGAAGACGGTCAGCACGACGTCACCGGCGCCGGTGACATCGTAAACGTCGCGCGGGGTGGTGGGGATATAGGCGTCGGCGCCGTCGCGCTCGGCGAGATACATCCCGTCGCGGTCGAGCGTGATCAGGCAGGCGCGCAAATGCAGTTCGCGGACCAGCTTTTCCGCCGCCGCGCGCCACGCCGAGCGATCCTTGAGGCGGATGCCGGTGGCGCGCTCGGTTTCATAGCGATTCGGCGTGAGCGCCGTGGCGCCGCGATAGATTGAAAAATCGTCGGTCAGGCGCGGATCGACGATCACCGGAACGCAGCGGCGCGCGGCGCCGTCGATAATCGCGCGCAGCAACGCGGGGGTGAGCAGGCCCTTGTTGATATCGGAAACGAGCACGCCGTCGGCGCGCTTGAGCTCGCTTTTGGCGCTGGCGATCAGCGCGCGCTCGCGCGCGGCGGAAATCGGGCTTGAGTCTTCCTCATCGACGCGCAGCAACTGCTGTGTGGCGCGATTGGCGGATTGCACCGAACCGAGCATCCGTTCCTTCACGATCGTCGGACGATCGGGATCGACGGCAAGCGCGCGCGTTTCGACGCCGAGGTCGTGAAAAATTTCGCGCAGCATCGCGCCGTTCCGATCCGCGCCGACCACGCTGAGCGCGCCGGGACGCGCGCCGAGCGCGCGCAACGACGCCATCACGAAACCCGCGTTGCCCGGTTTTTCCTCGCGCCGGTTGACGCGCAGGACGGGAATCGGAGCCTCGGGCGAGATTCGCTCGACGTCGCCCCACAGATAGCGATCGAGAATCACCTCACCGGCGACGAGAATGTTGAGCGGCTTCAGTTCGGGCATCGCGAGCCGCCCGGACACGACGGTCGCGGAAAGCGATGCGGATGACGATTTCTTCGGCGTACGCGGAGCCATCGGAACGCGATAATACGGCATCGCCGGGCGATCGTTAACCCAAATTGGAGCGGAGTCCGATGGTGGATTTGCAGATTTTGGCTAAAACGGCGGACGGGAGCTTTGCCGGGCCAAAACCTCTGAAATGCGCAGTGGCGGGCAAGCGGAATTATTTGATCGAGTAGCCGCCGTCAACGAAGAGCGTGGCGCCGGTGACGAAATCAGCCGCCGCCGAGGCGAGAAAAATCGCGGCGCCGGCGCATTCGGCGGGCGTGCCGAGCCGTCCGGCGGGAGTGCGGCGGAGAACTTCCTGATAAAACGGCCGCGACTTCATCGGCGCGGTCATGTCGCTCTCGATCCATCCGGGAACGATCGCGTTGGCCTGGATATTGTGCGGCGCGAGCTCGACCGCCATCGACTTTGTGAGCTGGATCAACGCGCCCTTGCTGGCCGAGTAGGAATGGGCGATCGGATTGCCGAAGAGCGAGTATTCGCTGCCGATATTGATAATTTTTCCGCGCCGCCGCGGGATCATCGCGCGCGCCGCGAGCCGCGCAAGCAGAAAGGCGGCGTTGAGATTGGTTTCGATCACGCGGTCCCAGTCGTCAATTTCGCCGCGGGCGACGCCGACCGTGCGGGCGACGCCCGCGTTGTTGACGAGAATATCGACCGGGCCGAGCGCGCGTTCGACTTCATCGAACGCGGGAGCAAGCGCGGCGCGATCGGTAACGTCCAGCCTGAGCACGAGCGCGCGGACGCCGAGCGCCTGAAGCTGGGCGAGCGCGTCGCGATTCCTGGCTTCGTCGCGAGCGAGGATTGCGACGGCCGCGCCGGCCTCGGCGAAGCCCCGCGCGATTCCCAGACCGATACCGCCATTGCCGCCGGTCACAGCGGCGACGCGGCCGGAAAGATCGAAAATTGCGGGCGCGCTCATCGGCGAAGCTCCACAGCGGAATCGGGGGCAAAAGTCAGCGCACGGAGAAGCCGCCGTCGATCACGAGGTCGGCGCCTGACATGTGGTCGGACGCGCGCGAAGCCAGGAAAACGACGGCGCCGGCAAGCTCGTCGGGTTCGCCAAAGCGGCCGCGCGGAGTGCGCTGAATCATCTCCTTGAGCGCCTCAGCGTATTCGGGCCAGTTGCGTATCCAGTCGGTCATGTCGGTAGTGAACCATCCGGGGAGCAGCGAATTGACCTGGATGTTATGGGGCGCAAGCTCCAGCGCGAGGCATCGCGTGAGCTGCTGCATCCCGCCCTTGGAAACCGCGTAGGAGGGGAAGACAGGAGTGCCGAAGTTGCCTGCGATACTGCTGACGTTGACGATTTTGCCGCCGCGGCCGCGCGCCGCCATCGACCGCGCGGCCATCCGGGAAAGCCGGAACGCGGCGGTGAGATTGGTTTCGATCACGGCGTCCCAATCCTCATCGGTCTGGTCGAGGACGCCCTTCAGGATCGCGAAGCCGGCGTTGTTGACGAGGATATCGACCGGGCCGAGTTCGCGTTCGACGGCTTCAAAAGAGGCGGAAGTTTGCGGACGATTGGCGAGATCGGTTTTGAGCGCAAGCGCACGGGCGCCGCGCTGATGGAGCATCGCGAGCGTTTCGCGGCTTTTTTCCTCGTCGCGCGCGAGAATCGCGACCGACGCGCCGGCGCCGGCCAGAGCGAGCGCGAGCGCGCGTCCGAGGCCGCGATTCCCGCCGGTGACGATGGCGACGCGGCCGGTCAGATCGAAAAGTCGGTTTGTGGGCGAGTCCGAATCCATGGTCGTGACAGTCTCCAATCCGCCCTTGCGGGGCCGGCGGCCCGGATTATGCGCGATCGCGCGATGGTTGGACAGGGGCGGCGACCGGCTTCTATATTGAGCGGTTGAACGCGCCGCCGGCAAAGACGCGAGGCGGATTGGAACGTGGCGGGCGTTCGCGCGCGGAACCGCGCCGCGGAATGAAAATCGACGAGCAGGGAGAATCCCGATGGGACTGAGGACGCCAGAACAATACAAGCAGGCGCTGCGCGACGGCCGCGCGGTCTATTTCCGGGGCGAGCGGGTGGCCGACGTGACGACGCATCCGGTAATCGGCATCGCGGTCGAGCACGCGAGCATCGATTACCGGATGGCGGAGGATCCGAAGTATCGGGACCTGGCGGTGGTGACGGAAAACGGCGACCGCTACAGCCGCTATTTCCATCTGCCGCGCAACTCGGGCGACCTGCTCAAGCGCAGCGAACTGATCGCGGCGTCCACGCGGGAGGGCGCGACGCTGGTGGTGCTGATCAAAGAGATCGGGAGCGACGCGCTGATCGCGCTGCATCTGATCGGCGAGAAGCTGGCGACGGCGGGCAAGCCGCAATATCGCGAGCGCATCCAGAAATTCCATCGGCATTGCCGCGACAGGGACCTGGCGGTCGCGGTGGCGCAGACCGACGTCAAAGGCGACCGGTCGCAGGGGCCGACCACGCAGGAGCATCCGGACTACTACGTGCGAGTGGTCGAGGAACGGCCGGACGGCGTCGTGGTGCGCGGCGCGAAGATTCACACGTCGGTTTCGACCAATTCCGACGAGGTGATCGTGCTGCCGACGCGGGCGATGCGCGCGGAGGACAAGGCCTATGCAATCGCGTTCGCGGTTCCGATCAACACGCCGGGGTTGAAGCTGATCGCGAGTCCGCACGGCAGCGCGCCGAAAGATCCCTACGAGCATCCGATTAGCGCGCGGCACAAGATGATGGAGACGCTGACGGTCTTCGACGACGTGTTCGTGCCGAACGAACGGATTTTCCTCAACGGCGAAATCGAGTTCGCGGGCCTGCTGGCGCTGACCTTCGTGCGCTACCATCGATTCACCGCCGTGTCGTACAAGCTGCCGCTGCTGGAACTAATGGCGGGGGCGGGCTACGCGATCGCGGAGGCGAACGGGGTGCAGCGCGCGGCGCACGTCCGCGACAAGCTGACGCATCTGGCGGCGTATCATTCGACGGTGCGCGGGCTGATCGAGCATGCCGCCGCGGCGTGCACGATCGAAGAGGGCTACGCGGTGCCGAACACGCTGTTGACGAACGTGGCGAAATATCATTTCGCGCACAACTATCATCACGCGGTGCAGATCGTGCAGGACCTCGCGGGCGGAATCCTGGTGACCGCGCCGGCGGCCGAGGACATGACCAGCGAAGCGACGCGCGAATACGTATTGAAATATCTGGGCGGCGCGAAGGGCTTCGACGCGGACAAGCGGCTCAGGCTGTTGAACCTGATCAGCGACCTGACGGCGTCGGATTTCGGCGGCTATCAGGAAGTGCTGGCGGTTCACGCCGAAGGCGGCTTCGAAGCGGAAAAGCTGCAGGCCTATCGCGAATACGATTTCAAGACGGTCGCGGCCTACGCGCACAAGCTCGCGGGCGTTTGACGATATGCGCCGGGGCCGCATGAGGCGGCCCCGGTGAAGCGGCTATTCGGCGAACCGCCATGCGTTGGCCGCGCTCCCGCTCACGCGCCAGCGCGGCATCACGATGCGCGGATCGGCGGTCTCCTCGTAAACAACCTCGCAAGGCAGTCCGATCGCGACTTCCGGCTCGTCGTTGAGCATCACACCCGCGACGCGGGTCACCGAGCCGCCGGCCTCGCGGCAATCGTCGAGTTCGATAATCGCGACCACGTACGGCGCGGTTCCGACGAAGGCTCCGACGATCGGCTGCACAACGACCACGTAGCTGTGAATCACGCCCTTGCCTGCGGTCTCGAACCATCCGGGTTTCAGCGAACCGCATCGCGCGCACGCCGGAAAGATCGGCGGAAACCATTTGTGACCGCAATCGGAACACTGGCGGACGAGATATTTATGCTCCTTCGCCGCCGCCCACCATTCGGCGGTGTCGAAGTCGGGGACGATTCTCAGTTTGGAATAGTCAATCGGAGCGGGCATCTGCGTATTCCTTTACTATTGCTGATACCTGGTCAACGCCGGCGAGATATCGAATATCGCGGGGGTTACGCGGCGATGCCGCGCAGGATCAGGCAGCTCGCCATATTCTCCCATCCCCATCCCATGCCGCAGCAGATATCGGCCTTGCGCAACTGACGGCATCCCGCCTTGCGATCGTAGGTATGGCGGCCTTCGGCCCATCCGGGGCACGCGTCGTCGGCGCGATGACGCAACTGGCGAACGTTTTCGATGACCATCTGCACGCCGTGCGTATATCCTTCCGACAAGTGCCCGCCGGAGAGATTGCTCGGCAATTCGCGATCGATTCGCAGGCGGCCGCCCTTGACGAATTCGCCCGCCTCGCCCTTGCCGCAAAAGCCGTTGGCTTCAAGCTGGATCAGAGTGGTGAACGTAAACGCGTCGTAGCAGGAGATGAAATCGACGTCCTTGTGGCTGATTCCGGCCATACCGAAGGCGCGCTTCCATCCGTAATTGCCGGCGACGTAATGAATTTCGTCGCGCGAATAATTCCATTGCGGGCTGTCGGTGAGCGTGCGCGCATAGCCGCCCATGATAAAGACGGGCGGATGGCGGAGATCGAAGGCGCGTTCGCGCGAGGTAACAACGATCGCGACCGACACGTCGGTTTCCTGGCAGCAATCGAGCAGGCGAAACGGCTTGACGATCCAGCGGGAGCGCTGATGGTCCTCAATCGTGATGGGACTGCGATGGATCGCCTTCGGATTCAGGCTGGCGTGGTAGCGATGCGCGACGGCGATTTCGGCGAACGCCCTGGTGGTGCAGCCGGTATCGCGCAGATAGCGCATCGCCGACATGCCGAAACGCTGGGCCGGCGTGGTCCAGCCCCATCCCATGTTGAATTGCCCATCGCCTTCCGCGACGGCGACGGGAATCGGACCGCCCGGCGTCTGTCCGCCCATCCGGCGGCCGGACCGGCCGTTCATCGCGCGGAATATCACCATCGTTTTGCAGTAGCCCGCCTCGATCAGGCCGATCGCGTGCGCAACCAGCGCTTCGCCGCTGGAGCCGCCGCCGAGAATGTCAACCGCGTAGTTGAGGCGCATTCCGAGCGCGGTCGCGACGTGCGGCGAGGTCGTCGAATCGCCGATCTGATAGCTGGTCATGCCGTCAATATCGGAAAGCTTGAGTCCGGCGTCGGCGACGGCTTTGGAAACGGCCTCGCACGCCATCGAAAGCGTGGTCCGGTTCGACGGCCGCATATGCGGCGTCTCGCCGACTCCGACGATGCAGTACTTATCGGTAAGCGATCCCATCAATGCCTCCGGATGCGAACGGCCGCAATTGGATCGGCGCGCGCAATCGAGCGGGCCGGGCGAAGTCGCGAGCGCCGGCTCCGCGCCAAGGCTTAACCCGCCCGTGTCGCGACGGTCAAGGATAATGCGATGAAGCTTTCGCGCGGCGGCGGATCGCGATCCGGGCGGCGCGAATCAGGCGCGGGCGCGGTCGATCAACTCGCGGGCGGCGCGCAGGAATTTTTCGTTGTCGGCGCTGCCGCCGATCATCCGGGAGATTTCTCCGGCGCGCCCGCCGGTCTGAAGGGCCGCAACGCGGCTGCGCGTGACGCCGCGCCGCTCCTCTTTTTCGACCACGAAATGCTCGTCGGCGAAGGCCGCGATTTGCGCCAGATGGGTCACGCAGAGCACCTGATGGAAACGCGAGAGTTCCTTGAGCTTGCGGCCGACCACTTCGCCGACCGCGCCGCCGATTCCGGCGTCAACCTCGTCGAAAATCATGGTGGCGACGCCGCGCCGCTGCGCCTCGACGCGCTTGATCGCAAGCATCACGCGCGACAGTTCTCCGCCCGACGCGAAACGCGCGAGCGGCAACGGCGGCTGTCCAAGGTTGGGCGCGATCAGAAAATCCACCGCGTCGTGGCCCGCCGGCCCAAACGCGCCGCCGGGGTTTGAAAATTCAGCGCCATCCGCCGGGATTCGCGTAAAGCGGACGTCGAAGACGGCGTTGCGCATTCCGAGCGTCCGCAACTCGGCTTCAATCCTTCGTTTCAATTCCGCGGCGGCGCGCTTGCGACGCTCCGATAAATCGTTCGCGCGATTCGCAAGGTCCTCGATCGCGTGCGCAAGCTCGGCGGCAAGCGCGGCGCGGTTCTGTTTTCCCGCCTCGAGTTCGGCGATTTCGCGGCGCGCGCGATCGAGGGCGTCCAGCGCCGACTCGATCGAGCCGCCGTATTTGCGCTTCAGCCGCATCAATTCCTGCAGCCGGTTGTCGATCTGCTCGAGACGGGCGGGATCGGCCTCAATTCGGGTGGAATATGCGGCAAGCGCACGGGCGGCTTCTTCCAGATTCGCGCGGGCGGCGGCGATTAATTCGAGCGTCACGCGCAATTCAGGATCGATCGCCGCGGCGCCGGAAAGACGGTCTTCGCTGAGTGCGATCGCATCCACGGCCGCGCCCTCGCCGCCATACAACGCCTGTTCCGCCGACGCCGCGGCCTCGGCAAGGCGCGCGGCATTGGCGAGCACCGTCCGCTCGGCGGCGAGCTTTTCGTCTTCACCGGCCTCGAGCGCCGCGCGCTCGAGTTCCGCGGCTCGAAAGCGCGCCACGTCGAGCAATTCAGCGCGGTTGCGTTCGCGCCGCTCGATCTCATCGAGCCGGCCGCGGAGCGCGCGCGCGTGTTCGTATGCGGAGCCGTATTGATTCAGTTCCGCGTCGAGGCCGCCGTGGCGATCGAGGATGCGCAGATGGCTTTCGCGCTGCAACAGCGATTGCTGTTCGTGCTGGCCGTAGATCTGAACGAGGGCGGCTCCGATTCGCGCCAATGCGCCGACCGTTGCAGGCGAATCGTTGATCGTGAGCCGCGATCGCCCGCCGTCCGCGATGACGCGGCGAATAATCAGCTCGCGCGGATTTTCCGGATCGATAAAATCGGCCGCATCCGCCGCCGCCGTCTCGCCCTCAAGCTCGAAGACCGCTTCGACGACCGCCTCTTTCGCGCCCGCGCGCACCATCTCGGGCGCCGCCCGTTCGCCCAGCAGGAGGCCCAAAGCGGTCATCACGATGGTCTTGCCGGCGCCGGTTTCCCCCGTCAGCACGTTGAGGCCGGGACCGAAAGACAATTCCGCGGACTCGACCACGGCGAAGTTGCGGATGCGCAATTGCGCCAGCATCCCCCGCTCCGCGCGTCACCCCCAGCGCAACTTGTCGCGCCAGATTTCGAAATACGGATGGGTCGAACGAATCAGCGCGACCGAGTATTTGCCGCGCCGCACGCGGACAATGTCGTTGGACGTGAGCGGCGCCGACTCCTGGCCGTCGCAGGTCAAAATCGCGCCCTTATCGTCAACATTGACCCGCGCTTCGAGCTCGAAACTGTCGGGCAACACGACCGGCCGATTGCTCAACGTATGCGGACAGATCGGCGCCAGCACGATCACTCCAAGATTCGGATACACGATCGGCCCGCCCGCGCTCAAAGCATAGGCGGTGGAACCGGTGGGCGTCGCCACGATCAGTCCGTCCGCGCGATAGGTGCAGAACGGCATGTGATCCGCATTGATTTCCACCGTAAGCATCCGCCCAACCGGCCGCTTGACGATAACGACGTCGTTGAGCGCCAAAAAGGTCATCCGGCACTCGGGGCCGCCGCCAACGCGTTCGACCTCCGCTTCCAGCATGATGCGCCGATCGACCTCGTAATCGCCGCCGATCACGCGCGCAAGCGTCGCCATCGCTTCGTCGGTCGTCGCCTCGGTCAGAAAGCCGAGGCCGCCAAGGTTGACTCCGAGAATCGGCACCGCGCGCTGACATATATGGCGCGCGACGCCGAGCAGCGTGCCGTCGCCGCCCATGACAACCATCAACTCGGCGCGCGCCATCAATTCGGCTTCGGAAACGGCGATGGCACCGATCCGCGCCGCCGTTTCGGGATTCGCCAGGGCGTGCAATCCTTCGGCGCGCAGCCATCCGCACAGATGGGCCGCGAGCGCGATCGCATTGGCGGGATAATCATTCCGCACCACCAAACCCACCGACTCAATGGACTTCTTTTCCGCCACGGCGCTTTGGAACTATCATGCGCCCTTTTGTCGGGCAACGCATCCGCCAGCCAGCCGTGGCTGTGACAGCCACGGAGCATCGCCGGTCCGCAACAGTGATTATTCAAATATCGATTCGGATTCGCCCGCTGGCCGCTGTGCCCGGAGAAATTCAAGGTATGCGCGCGTCGCGGGCGCCGGATCGCCCTGCCGCACGCGCGCGCCATGGCCGAAAAGCTCCGCTTCGAGTTGCCGCAAAGCCGCCGCGTCGTCAACGTCATACCAGCGTTCGAGTTCCGCGGCTTCAAGACCAAGCTCGGCCGCGCGATCGAGAGTTTCGCGATAAACCAGCGCCGTACTCCAGGTGATATTCGCGAAGATCCGCCGATGCGTCCGCTTCAGGCCGATCAGGCAGTAGCCGCCGTCGGCGGCGCCGCCAATCGCGACGCGATCGCCGGGACGATGCATCGCCGTCAGCGTGGAAACGAGAATCCGCGCCGGCAAAGTCGGACTGTCCGAATTCATCAGCGTTACCGAGGCGTGACCCGCGGCGAACAGGTCTTCGCACACCCCGATCAGACGGGCGGTCAGATTTTCGCCGCGTTGCGCGATCAAGCGGAACGCCGGCGGCGTTACGCCGTCAAACGCGCTTTCCGCGCCAGCCGGCGTATAGGCGATCAACCCAGCGGCGCGACCGCCATGCGTAGACGCGAAAATCGCGATCGCGCGCCCGATCGTGGCGCTCAAATCGCGTAAAAAACATCGGTTCAACTCCGCCGCATCGTCCGCGCTGAGCGGTGGTACAAGCCGGCTTTTCACCGCTCCCGCGAGCGGCGCCTTCGCCATCACGACGATCGCATGAACGCCGCCGGACGCCGGTCTCGAATCTCCGGTTCGAGCCATAGTCACGTTCTATTGGTTCCGTCCGGCGTCAAAGACAAGCCGCAGTTCTCGCATTGCCGATTGAAAAGCGCGTAGATGTACGGCGATCCGGTTTTCCGGCAAAAATCCTCGCCGCATCGCGGACATCGCGTCTCGACTATCCGGCGGGTGAATTCGACCCCAAATGCAATCCAGAAAATCGTCAAGGGGACGAACAGCGCGTCCGAATCGCGTGGCGATAATAACGATCCAGCTTGCCGGGATCAGCGCGATCCACCAGGCGGTAACGGCCCGCTGGCGGCGACGGATTCGCCGCAGCGCGGCGCCCTGCTCCGGCGTCGGCGGCAACCATCGCGGAAAATATTTTCGTGTCGCCATTGCCGGCCCGATCGCCCCGTTTCGCGCTGGCGGCGATCCCGCATCCGCAGGATTAGCCCCACGGGATGGCTGTGGCAAGGCGCGCTTCGCCGCGGCCCACGCTTGCGATACTATTGCCGGAACGCCGCAAGCGCGAAAAAGTCCAAACCGATGGCATCGAAACAAACCGCAAAAGCCGCCTCATCGAGACCGCTGATAGGCGCGCACATGTCGATCGCCGGCGGCGTCGCCGAAGCGTTGAATCGTGGCAAGGCCGCCGGATGCGAGTGCATCCAGATTTTCACCAAATCTTCGCGCCAATGGGTTTCGCGGCCATATACCAAAGAGGAAATCGAGGCGTTCAAACTGGCACTCGGCGAAAGCGGCGTCCGAATGGTCGTCGCGCACGACTCGTATTTGCTGAATTTGGGCGCGCCTGACGACAAACTGCGCAAACGCTCGGTCGCCGGCCTGATCGACGAACTCGAACGATGCGAAACGCTGGGCGTGCCCTACCTGATCGCACATCCCGGCGCCCATGTCGGTTCGGGCGAAGAGGCGGGAATCGCCGCGATCGCGCGCTCGATCGACGAAGCGCACAAATCCTGCGCCGGCTTCCGCGCCGCGATCGCGCTCGAAATCACCGCCGGCCAGGGCAGCAATCTCGGCTATCGCTTCGAGCAGATGGGACAAATCTTCGACGCCGTGAAAGAAAACGAGCGGCTGCGGCTCTGCTTCGACACCGAGCACGCTTTCGCCGCCGGCTACGATCTGCGCGACGCTGAAGGTTACGCGCGCACCTTCGGCGAGCTTGACGAAAAAGTCGGACTCAAGCGGCTGGTCGCGTTTCACGTCAACGACTCGCTCAAGCCGTTTCATTCGCGCGTCGATCGCCATCAGCATATCGGCAAAGGCTACATCGGCGCGGAGGCGTTCCGCCGCCTGGTCAACGATCCGCGCTTCGCGGGCCTGCCGATGTGCCTCGAAACCGAACCCGGCCCCGACATGGCCGACATCATCGCCGACATCGCAACCCTGCATCAGCTTTTGGAATCCCGCGACTGATGAACAAACGAATTCTGACCGGCGATCGGCCGACCGGTCCGCTCCATCTCGGCCATTACGTCGGTTCGCTGCAAAACCGCGTCAAGCTCCAGCACGAGTACGATACCTACGTGCTGATCGCCGACGTGCAGGCGCTCACCGACAATTTCGAGCATCCCGAAAAACTCGGCGACAATATATTTCAGGTCGCGCTTGACTATCTGGCAGTCGGCCTTGACCCGGAAAAAGTAAAGTTCGTCGTGCAATCGATGGTGCCCGAGCTGACCGAATTGACTATCTATTTCATGAATCTGGTCACGGTCGCGACGCTCGAAAGAAATCCTACTGTCAAAGAAGAGATCAAACAGCGCAATTTCGTCAAAGGCGTGCCGGTGGGTTTCTGGTCGTACCCGATTTCGCAGGCCGCGGATATCACCATCTTCAAGGCCGATCTCGTGCCGGTCGGCGAAGATCAGCTTCCGATGATCGAGCAGGCGCGCGAAATCGTGCGCCGCTTCAACCGGCTCTATGCGAAAGTGCTGGTCGAGCCGCGCGCGATGCTCGGCGCGGTGGCGCGGCTGCCGGGCACTGACGGCGGAGCGAAGATGTCGAAATCGCTCGGCAACTGCATCTATCTCGGCGATTCATCCGAGCAAGTGCGCAAGCGCGTGATGTCGATGTTCACCGATCCGACGCGCATCCATCCGACCGACCCCGGCCACGTCGAGGGCAATCCCGTCTTCACCTATCACGACGTGTTTAATCCGGATAAAGCCGAAGTCGAAGCGCTGAAGGAGCGTTATCGCAAGGGAACTGTCGGCGATGTCGAAGTGAAGCAAAAACTATTCGCCGCGCTCGACTCATTCCTCGCGCCGATCCGCGAGCGTCGCGCCGAATTCGCCGCGCAGCCCAAGCGGGTTCATGAAATTATCATCGAGGGAACGCGCAAAGGCCGCGCCGTCGCGCAATCGACGATGAACGAAGTCCGCACCGCGATGAAAATCACCTACAAGTTCGAGTAGAGTGCGCCCAGCAAAACTACTTAATAGTCGGTCCGTCGTCGCGTCGTTAATACGCTTTCGCGAAGAGGGAGCGTTCCGGCGCCGGCTCGCCGCAGACGACGCATCGCCCGGCCGGGACCGACTGGTTGAGCGGTATCGCGCGGCAGGTCGCGCGCGTCTCCTCGCGAATTTTCGTTTCGCACTCGGCGCGGCCGCACCAGTAGATGTCGGCGAATCCGCCGCCGCCCACGCCCGCCATCTGTTCCTGTAACCGCACGTAGTTGTCCACCTGATGCGTGTTCGCGGTCATCGCGCTCCGCGCCTGCGCCAGCAGATTTTTCTGGATTTCCGCAAGCAACGACTTCACATGTACCGCGATTCCCTCCAGTGACGCTTTTGACTTTCCCGCCGCGCCCGCGATATCCCGCCGCGCCATCACCGCCTCGCCGGCCGCGACGTCGCGCGGACCGATTTCGATGCGCAGCGGCACGCCGCGCATCTCCCAATCGTTGTACTTGAAGCCGGGCGTGACGCCCTCGCGCTCGTCGAGTCGCACCCGGATATTCGCCTGCTCGAGCTGCGCCAGCGCCGCGCGCGCGGCCGTCAGCACCGCGTCGCGATCGTCGGCCTTGCGCCAAATCGGCACGATCACCGCCTGCGTCGATGCGACCGCCGGCGGCAACCGCAGCCCCTGATCGTCGCCGTGGGTCATGATGATCGCTCCGAGCAGCCGGGTCGATACGCCCCAACTGGTCTGCCACGGATGGACCATCTGGTTGTTTTCGTCGAGGAAGCGGATTTCGAAAGCGCGCGCGAAATTCTGGCCGAGGAAATGCGAGGTGCCGCATTGCAGCGCCCGTCCGTCGCCCATCAACGATTCGATCGTGTAGGTCTCCTCGGCGCCGGGGAAACGCTCGGCCGCGCTCTTGCGCCCCGCCGCGATCGGAATCGCCAGAAACTCCTCGGCGAAGTTGCGGTAAACCTCGAGCATCGTGAGCGTTTCGCGCTCGGCCTCCTCGCGCGTGGCGTGCGCGGTATGGCCCTCTTGCCACAGGAATTCCGCCGTGCGCAGGAAAATCCGCGTGCGCATCTCCCAGCGCACGACGTTGCACCATTGGTTAATCATCAGCGGCAAATCGCGATGCGAATGGATCCACTGCGCGAACATGTGGTTGATGATCGTCTCGGAGGTCGGCCGCACGATCAGCGGTTCCTCCAACTCTTTGCCGCCGCCGTGCGTTACAACCGCGACCTCGGGAGCGAAGCCTTCGACATGCTGGGCCTCTTTTTGCAGAAAGCTGCGCGGAATGAACACGGGGAAATAGGCGTTGCGGGCGCCAGTCTTCCGAATGCGCCGGTCAAGCTCGTCGCGCAGCGCCTCCCAGATCGCGAAGCCGTCGGGCCGGAACACTATGCATCCGCGTACCGGCGAATAGTCGGCCAGCTCCGCGCGGAGCACGATATCGTTGTACCAGCTCGCGAAGTCCTCGCTCCGCGGCGTGATTTTCTTTTCGTCCTGCTTCTCGGCCATGCGTATGCGGCGTCAGCCCTCGTTCTGATTACGCCGCATCTTATACGGATACGGGCGCGGGCGCATCGTCCCGCCCGCCCGGCGCCAGTCCCGCTCCTTGACGCGCCCGCGAGCGGCGGATTCAATCGAAACGGCGGTCGGGAATCCGCACGCCACGGAGAGTTCAGATGATACCGATCAGACGCTTTCGGCCGATTCCGCTGCTGCTCGCTCTGGCGATAACGCTCGCCGCGCCGGGCGCGGTTCGCGCCGCCGACGATGCGGGCGCGCCGCCGCGCCGCACGATTAGCGTCAGCGGCTCCGGCGAGGCGCAGGCCGCTCCCGATTACGCGACGCTCAGTCTCGCGATCGAAACGCATGCCGCGACCGCCGCGGAAGCCGCAGGCCGCAACGGTCGGCTCGCGCAGAAAGTCGCCGACGCGCTCAAAGCCAGGCTCGGCGACAAAGGTAAAATCTGGACCGGCGGCTATTCGCTCTATCCCGAATACGCCAATGAGACGAATCCAAACGCGCGGCCGGCCGTCGTCGGCTACCGCGCCGAAAATTCGATCACGGTGGAAACCGGCTCGCTCGATCTCGTCGGGCCGCTGATCGACACGGCGATCGGCGCCGGCGCCAACCGGATCAATTCGCTCGACTTCAACTTGCGCGACGAAACCCGCGCCCGCGGCGAAGCCATCGGCCGCGCCGCCCGCGACGCCCAGGCCCAGGCGCAGGCTCTGGCGAACGCTCTCGGCGTCAAGCTCGGCCCAATCGTCACCGCGACCACGCAAAGCCAAATCGGGCCGCGGCCCGTGATGATGCGCGCGATGGCGATGTCGGCGGGCGCCGAGACGCCCATCCAGCCGGGACAAATCAGCGTGCCGGCGACGGTTTCGATAACCTACGAGATTCAATAGATTTCGCGCGCGCGAAAATCCGCTATACATGATCCCCGTGACCAATCAGGCGCTGTCATGCTGAAGCCCGGCGATCCCGCGCCGCCTTTCGATCTGCCGTGCGCCTTCGACGGCAAGCTGAGCCATCTCAGTCTCGACGGCATCCGTTCGGAGATGGTGGTGCTGTTCTTCTATCCGCGCGATTTCTCCTTCATCTGCCCGACCGAAGTGGTCGGCTTTCACAAGGCGCAACCGGCCTTCAAGACCGAGCACACGAGCATCGTCGGCGTCAGCGCCGACGACGCCGAATCGCATCGCCGATGGGCCGTCGAGCTCGGCGGCGTCAGCTATCCCCTTCTCGCCGACGCCGGCGGACGCCTGGCGCGTGCTTACGGCGTATTCGACGACAAAGAACAGGTCGCGATGCGCGCGACGTTCGTGCTCGATCGCGCGCGGACCGTCGCCTACTGCGTCGCCAGCCCGATCAACGTCGGCCGCAGCGTCAGCGAAACTTTGCGGATCGTGCGCGCGATCCGTACCGGCCGCCTCTGTCCGGCCGATTGGGAGCCCGGCGCGGAATTCGGCCCGGCCGACCATAAATTCTGATTCGCGTGGCCTCTTTCAAACCTGAAGAAAAACGCCGCGCCTTCGAGCGGCTCGGCAGCGTCCGCGAAATCGTCTTCGGCATCCAGGACGGCGTGCTGACCACCGCAGGCGTGCTCGCGGGCCTGAGCGGCGCGCTCTCGGGACGGTCGCAGGTCATACTCGCCGCCCTCGCCTCGACCGCCGCCGGCGCGCTCTCGATGGGCGCCGGCGCGTACCTCGGCACGCGCGCCGAAACCCAGGTGATGCGCAATGAGCTCGAGCGGGTGCGCCGCGAATCCGAGCGCCAGCCATATATCGTTCAGGAGGAGCTGCTCGCCGCGCTCGGCAAGGAAGGACTCTCGCGCGAGGCGGGCTATCGCGTCGTCAAACTCCTGAGCCACGCGCCCGACGCGCTTTTTTCCACCGCCGAACAAAAGCTCTACGGGCTTTCCGGTTCGACCCTCGGCAATCCTGCGCTCGACGGGCTGCTGATGGGCGCGGCGTTTTTAGCCGGCGCGCTGGCGCCGCTGCTGCCCTTCGTATTGATCGCCTCCGTGCGCTACGGACTGATCGCTGGAATCGCGATGACCGCGATCGTGCTGTTCGCCGTCGGCTATGTCTTCGAAGGCGTTCTCGCGGGCGAGCGTTCGCCGACAGCGGCCGGCTTGCGCTTTCTCGCGATCGCGCTCGGCGCCGCCGCGATCGGCTACCTGGTGGGCCTTTTAATCTCGCCGATCGGAGCGGCTTCCGCCGGATGACGCCGCGCGCCTACTCATCGCTGACCGCGTTCCTCGCCCATCATGCGGCGCTCAGCGGCGCGCGCGATCGCGGCGCGATCGGCTCCGCGGACGCCGCGGTCCTCGCCGCGATGGATTCGGCGCTCGCCGAACTGTCCGATGCTGAACGCGCCGTTCTCCGCTCCGCTCCACGCGATCGTTCCGGCGCCGCCGCGCGCCGTCGCGCCCGCGCCGAGCTCCATCTCGCGCATATTCTCGATGCGCGCGGGTTGCTCGACGCCTAGCTCGGGAGGATCGCGGCGATGCTTGCCTACGTCGTCCGCCGCATCTTTTTCGGCCTGATCGTTCTGGCTGGCGCTTCGCTCATCACGTTCACGATCGCCTACGTCATGCCCGCCGATCCCGCCGTCGCGGTCGCCGGCGCCAAGGCCGATCCGCAAACGCTCGCGGTCATCCGCCGCCAACTTGGCCTCGATCAGCCGCTCTACATCCAGTACGCGCATTACGTCGATCGCGCCCTGCACGGCGACCTCGGACGCTCCTATATCCGGCGCGAAGCGGTGACCGGCCTTATCCTGAGCCGTTTCCCCGCCACCGCGCTCCTCGCCGCCACCGCGATCGCCCTCTCGCTGCTGCTCGGCGTCGCGGCCGGCGCGCTCGCCGCCGCCTATCGCGATCGCGCGCTCGACAACTGGCTGCTGGTCGCCGCATTGATGCTGGTCTCGATGCCGGTGTTCTGGCTCGGCACGCTGTTGCTGATCGGCGGCGGACTGTACCTGCGATGGTTTCCGCTGGGCGGCTTCGACGGACCGCTCAGCCTCGTGTTGCCCACGCTCACGCTCGCGCTCGGATCGGCCGCCTATTATTCGCGCATTCTGCACGCCAGCCTTGCCGAAGCACTCGATCAGGACTACGTCCGCACGGCGATAGGCAAGGGCCTGTCGCGCCGCGCCGCGATTTTGCGCCACGCGATGCCCAACGCGATTCTGCCGCTGGTCACGATCGCCGGCCTCGATTTCGCCGGATTGCTCTCCGGCGTCGTTCTGACCGAAACCGTTTTCAACTGGCCCGGACTCGGCCGGCTCGCGTTCGAGGCGGTCTTCAATCTCGATCTCCCGCTGATCATGGGCACGGTGCTGTTCTCCGCCGCGCTGGTGGTCGCCGCCAATCTTTTGGTTGATCTCCTTTACGCGTGGCTCGATCCGCGGATCGAGCTCGGCGCGAGCCGGGACTGAACGCGGCTGCGTCAAAATGAAGCCCAGGCTCAATTTCATGGAGACCGCCGGCGCCGTGATGGTGCTGGGACTGGCGGTCGTCGCGATTTTCGCGCCGCTGCTCGCGCCGCACGATCCGGCCCGCGCCGTCGCGGCCAGCTTCGGCGATCCGTGGCCGCCCTCGCGCGCCTTTCCGCTCGGCGCCGATCAGCTCGGCCGCGACGTCCTCTCGCGCATCATCTATGGCGCGCGCATCTCGCTTATTGTCGGCGTCGCCGCTATGGCTATCACGCTCGCGATCGGCGTCGCCATCGGACTCGCCGCCGGCTTTCTCGGCGGCGCCGTCGATTCGCTCCTGATGCGCTTCACCGACGTGATGCTCACGATGCCCGCGTTGCTGCTCGCGATGGCGCTGGTCACCGTCCTCCAACCCGGCCTGCTGACGGTGCTGCTCGTTATCGGACTGGTCTCATGGACGCAGGTCGCGCGCGTCGTCCGCGCCGAGGCGCTGTCCATTTCGCGGCGCGATTTCGTGCTCGCCGCGCGCGCGCTCGGCGCCACGCGCACGCGTCTGATTGTCCGGCACGTAGCGCCCAACGTGATGCCGATAATTGTCGTGATGGCCGCGCTGGGCGTGTCGGGCACGCTGCTGCTCGACGCCGGCCTCTCTTTTCTCACGCTCGGCGTGCCGCCGCCGACGCCAAGCTGGGGCCGGATGATCGAGGAATCCACGGCCTACTTCCGCACCGCGCCCTGGCTCGCGATTTTTCCCGGACTCGCGATCCTCTACGCGGTCATGGGCTTCAATCTGCTCGGGCACGGCTATTTGCGCCGCCGCCGGCGCGACGCATCGACCCGCTGAACCGATGAATTCGCACGTTGAATCCACCGCCCGTCCGATGCGCGCCCGCGCCGCCGTCGCCGCGCTGGCCCTTGCGATCTTTTTTCCGGCCTGCCGCGCCGGTTCGCCCGCGCCAGTTTTTCCGCCCGGCGCGCAGGTGCTCCATCTGGCCAGCCTCGACGACATTCCCACGCTCGATCCCGCCGCCGGTTACGACGTCGATTCCTGGATGTTCGAGCAGATGATCTTCGACACGCTGATTCGTTACAGCGATTCCGGCGTCGATCTCGTTCCCGATATCGCGGCCTCGTGGACCGCGTCGCCCGACTCGACCGTCTTCACTTTCCATCTCCGCCGCGGCGTGCGCTTCAGCAACGGCCGCGCCGTCGCCAGCGCCGATTTCAAATACGCGATCGAGCGCGTGCTCGATCCGAAGACCCGCTCGAAAGGGATGGAATACTACCGCGGAATCGTGGGCGCGGCGGATTTCGTCGCGGGCCGCGCGAAATCGGTCGCGGGAATTGAAACGCCCGATCCGTGGACCATCGTCTTTCGCCTGAGCGCGCCGGACCCGATTTTTCCGCACAAGCTCGCGATGCCGTTCGCGGCCGCCGTGCCGCGCGAAGTGGTCGCGCGCTATGGCGAAGATTTCTCGCGCCACGTGGTCGGCAGCGGGCCGTTCATGCTGCGCCAATGGATCGGCGGACAGCGAATCGTCCTCGTGCGCAATCCCGACTATTTCGTGAAAGGCGTTCCGAGGCTCGACGGCGTGGTCGAAGCGATCGGCGTAAACGAAGATTTGCAATGGTTCCGCTTCGAGACCGGCGCGATCGATCTTTCCGCGATTCCGCCCGCCGTTTTCCCCTACGTGATCAAAACTCCGCGGCTGAAGGCGCTCACGATGCGCATCGTGACGATGACCACGCGCTACCTCGGGATGAACTGCCAGATGCCGCCGTTCACCGACGTGCGCGTCCGCCGCGCGATGAACTACGCGATCGACAAGCGCAAGCTGGTCGCCGTGATCAACGGCCGCGGCATCCCCGCCAACGGCGTCCTGCCGCCCTCGCTCCCAGGTTACGATCCGGATTTGCGGGGCTATCCCTACGATCCCGCGCGCGCCCGCGCGCTGCTCGAACAGGCCGGCTATCCGCACGGCTTCACGGCGACGGTCTGGCTGCCCGCCGATCAGACGATGATGGTCCTCGCCCAATCCGTGCAGCAGGATCTCGCGCTCGTCGGCGTTCAGTTGAAATTGAAGCCGGTCGGCTTCGCCCCCCTGCTCGACGCGATTCGGCAACCCAACACCGTGCCGCTGTTTTTCTCCGGATGGGAGGCTGATTTTCCCGACCCCGCCAATTTCCTCGACGTGCTGCTCTCGCGCGCGCAATGGGGCGCCAACAACGATTCGTGGTTCTATGATCCGCGCTTCGACGCGCTGCTGGCCCAAGCGAAACCGCTCGCCGATCCGGTCCGCCGCTTCGCGCTCTATCGCCAGGCGCAGCGTATCGCGGTGGCCGACGCGCCATGGGTATTTCTGTATTTTCCGGTGACCTGGCAAATCCGCCAGCCATGGGTGCATGGGCTCGCGCTTAATCCGATGCGGCCGACGCGACTCGATCGCGTCTGGCTTTCGCCGCATCCGAAGCCACAATGAAGGTCAGGAGCCAATGAGGATGCCGCAACCCGCTTCGCCGCCCTATGACGCCGCCGCCCGCCGCCATCTCGCGCGCGCCGATCCCGCGCTCGCGCGCGTCATCGGCGAGATCGGCCCGATCAAGTTTGTCCATCGCCGCGAACGCTTTCCCGCGCTGGTCCGCGCGATAATTTTTCAGCAACTGGCGGGCGCCGCCGCGGCCGCGATTCTCGCCCGCTTCGTTCGCGCGGCCGGCGGCGATCGTTTTCCCACGCCCGCGCAAGTGCTTGCCGCCAGCGACGAGACTTTGCGCGCCGCCGGGCTCTCGCGCGGCAAAATCGCCTACCTGCGCGATCTCGCCGGACACGTCCGCGACGGATCGATCAATTTTCATCGCTTTCCAAAGATGGACGACGAGGAGATCATCGAACATCTCACCGCCGTCAACGGTATCGGCCGATGGACCGCCGAAATGTTCCTGATGTTCAATCTGCTGCGCCCCGACGTCTTGCCGGTCGGCGACCTTGGCGTGCGCAACGCGGCCGGCCGGCTTTACGGGATGCCGAAAGCGCCGACGCCGGGAGAATTGCGCGAACTCGGCGAGCGCTGGCGGCCTTTTCGTTCGGCGGCGTCGTGGTACCTGTGGCAGAGCCTGAGAATTGTCACGCCCGATTCCGCCATTTCCGCTTCGTCAACGTCGCGAAAGAAGGCGAAAAAATGAAATCCTCGCCGTTCGCAATCGCGGCGTTAGCGTTGACCGCCGCCGCTTGCTTCGCCGCGACGGCGGTCGCCGGCGGCGCGCCGCCGACCTATCGGGAATTCATGATGCGCGCGCGCTTCTGCGACAGCGAATCCGCGCGCGGCGTTCCGGAACCGTCCGCCGCGATGATTCCATCGCGGCTCGGCGAGTGGAACCGATGCATGGCGCCGGTCACGGATCGCATGACATCCGCGCAACGCGAGACGCTCGGCGCCGGGATGCGCGCGTGCAACGCCAGCACGCCATATGCGGCGCGGCCGGGAGACAATATCGCGTGCTTGCGCCGCGTGATCAGAAAAGTATTTTCCGGCCCGGTCGATATGGACGCGCGCACGCGGATGGTCGGCGCGGAAATCGCCGGCCGCTGCGAGCAGCGCTACCCCAACGACGACAACGCCCAACTGAAGTGCATCCATGCGGGCCTGCACGGCTTTTCGGCGTCGGGCTTTCACGGCGACGATGAATCGAGCGTTCCTCCGGCCGCCGCAACAACCCCCTCCCCAGCTCCGTCGCCGCTGGCACCGGAGTGATCGCGCAAGCCCGCCTTACGCTCGCCGACCCGGCGAAATCGCCGCGCCGCCGGATATGTTTCAGGTGAAATAGACGCGCCGCTTAGCGATATCCGCCATAACCCGGATATCCGCCGTATCCGGGATAACCGCCATAATTTGGCGGATAGCCGCCGCCATACCCGTAGTTCGGATAAACCCCGCCATACCCGCCGTATCCGCCAGCGCCGCCCATCGCCAAGGCGCCGACCGCCAGCGCCGCAATTCCGACGAGCGGTCCAATCGCGCTCATCCAGTTCGTTCCGCCGCCGCTCGTGCCGGATGACGCGCCGGCATAGGTCGCGGGACTCTGATTTTGTTCATAGCCCTGAATGTTGCCGACGCCCGGCGGCTTATAGTTATCGCTCGGGCCGGCTGCGGCGACCGCCTGACGCGACGGCGTGGGCGCATGCATATGCGCGAGTTCCGGCTGCACGACGATGCGATTCGTAATCGCGATCGACGAATCGTTCAAAAACCGCGCGGTTTTGGTCACGGCGTCGGCCTTGCCGAAATTGGTCGCGGTGAAGCCGTACAAAATCACTTTGCGACTGCCGTCGGACTCGTTGATAACGTTGGCGCCAACGAGCGGCAACCGGTGATGCTTGAGATAGGTCGTGAGCGCGCCCGACAGCGCCGAATTCGACAGCTCCGACTTGTCGCTCGCGCCCGAGTTGTAAGCGACTGTCGTCAGCCGGGGCGCGCCGCCATATGAGCCGCCGCTCGGCGAGCTGGAATATTCTGACGCGTTCGCATAACCCGGCGCTCCGAGGCATCCGTAACAATTCTGCAGGATAAGCAGCGCCGCCAGCGCCAAACCCGCGATTCGGCTCATATCGATTATTCTATCTCTGTCGGGCGCCGTCATACGAGCGCCCGCCAAGGCTTCCGAAGACGCCGGCGCTCACGCGTCGCGCGGACGAAACGCGACGACTTCGGCCGCGCGCTTCGGAAACGGCTGATTGAGCTTCGACACGATCTCCGAACGGCGATCGGTTCCTCCGAACAGCAGATTCAAAAAATCCGTCACCTGGCATCGCGGACACAGCACCATGATATGGCCATCCCGGCTCGGATCGTTGCCGTCGAAGCAGGTGCAGCCCATCTTGAGGCCGCACCACTCGCATTTCACCGCGTGAAGTTTGCCGACGTTAACCAATTTGTCTTGCGCCATGCGTTAACCCCCGCTCGTTTGCGAATCTAGCTTGCGCCGTTGACAACGGTTGTCAGATTTGAATGCAGCTGCGCCGCGCGCGCGATTTGCGTTCGTTCCGGCGGGCCGCCCGCTCCATCCAATAAGACGCCGTGGCGGCCGGACGGTTTCCATCGCGGTGCCGGCTGAATCCGCGGCGCAATTCGCTTGCGAGTCCGGTTATGCGATGATTTCGCGTCATGGACCTGATCGAAAAACTGATTGCCGCGCAGCGCGCCAAGCGCTCCCTCGCCGTGCTCGGCGTCGATCCGCAACTTGACTCGAAAACCGCGCCGGGAGTTCCTTCCGGTTACACGCTGGCGCGTTTTTGCTGTGAAATCGTCGAAGCCTGCGCGCCTTACGTCGCCGCGATCAAGCCGCAACTCGCTTTCTTCGAGGCGCGCGGATTGGCCGGAATGAGGGCGTTCGCGGAGGTCCTGGCACTCGCCCGCCGGCTCGGCCTGATCACGATCGCCGACGCCAAGCGCGGCGATATCGGCACGACTTCAGCCGCCTACGCCGAAGCTTTCCTCGGCGACGGCGATTTCGCCTGCGACGCAATCACCGTCAATCCCTATCTCGGCAGCGACGCGCTCGCGCCGTTCGTCGCGCGTGTTCGTTCCGGCCGGGGCCTGTTCGTGCTGGTAAAAACCTCAAATCCGTCATCAGGCGAATTCCAGGACCTCGCGGCCCCTGATCGTCCCCTGTGGGAAGCCGTCGCGGCGCGGGTGCGCGGATGGGGCGGAGACTTCGTCGGCGCGGCCGGACTCTCGCCGGTGGGGGCCGTGGTCGGCGCGACCTGGCCCGAACACGCCGCGCGCGCCCGCGAACTGATGCCGCATGCGGTCATCCTCGTGCCGGGCTATGGCGCCCAGGGCGCGTCCGCGGCCAACGCGGTCGTTGCCGCCCGTCCTGACGGTCTCGGCGCGATCGTCAACGCCAGCCGCTCCCTGATGTACGCGTTCGCCAAACGGCCCGAACTCAAGCCGGGCGATTCGGCCGCAGCGGCGGCCACGGCGATGCGCGACGAACTGAACGCCGCACTAACCGCCGCCGGCAAGACGCCGCCGGGCTAAGCACGTCTTCGGCGATTTAGACAGATTCGCTTCGCCGCCACGCGCGGTCCGGGCCGGAAGGCGCCGGCCACGCGAAATCCAGCCATCCTTTGCGCTTCGATGGAACCAAACAAAAGCCGCGCGCCACAAATGTGACGCGCGGCCGTGATACTGGTCGCGATTCGCCGTGGCTGTACGCTTCGGGGCTACGCCGAACGCATTAGTTCAGCTTCATCGACGGCGAGAGTTTCGTAAACCTCCCGATCGATTCGCCGGTAGCGTTCGAGGATTTCGTCCGCTTTGTCGGCGCATCCCTCTTCCCGCGCGATCTCGCGCATCTTCTTTTCTATCCATGAGAGATGCCAGGTTTCGTCCTCGGTAACCAGCTTGAGGACTTCGCGGGTTTCTTCGTCCACGTTTGGCAGAGCGGCGTGCGCGATATAACGGCTCTGCGCCCGCTCCTCGACCACGACGGTCAGGCCCAGGATTTCGACGATTCCCTTGGGCACGCCGATTCGGGTTCCCAGCCGGCGCTGATAGCCGTCGGGCACGAATTCAGGCACGCCGCCCAAGTCCGCGATTCGGCGCGTCCAGAGCCACGCATGGCGGGTTTCGTCCGCCAGATGGCGCGACAGCTTAAGCTGCGAATCGCTGTCCTTGAGATGATTGATGATATTGAAGAGCAGGCGGGCGCCGCGCAATTCCGCATCGCGGTAAAAGCTAAAAATCAGAATCTGTTTGTCGACCGGCGACATCCCGCGCCGTTCGCCATAACCACGCTCTTCCCCACCCACATTCAATCCGTTGGTCAGGCCCATCGTCCCTTCTTTATTTGCAGGATCACAACCGCTGACTTGACGGTCGGTTTCACGGCAGTTTGAGCATTAGTATAGGATTCATTTTGACGGGTCAAGATAAGCTCCATTTGCACGAAATCGATCTCGCGCTTGCCGTTGGCGCGGCATCTTGTACAAATACGCCCCAAAGGATTGAAGGGCGGACGACTCGGGCCGCGGCGTGCCTGAAATGGCCGGCGCGCCGGCCTTGCGGCGTCCGGCCAGGATCGCCATGCCTCCATCACCTGACGCCTATTGGCTGGCGCTGCGGCGGGTCCGCGGCGTCGGCCCGCGCACCGCGCGCCTGCTGCTCGAACGTTTCGGCTCGCCTGAAGCGATCTTCGCCGCCGGTGAAACGGCGCTCGCCGCCGCCGGAATTCCGCGTCCGACCGCGCGTGCGATCCACGCTTTCGACGACTTCGCCCCGCTCGAAATGGAATTGTGCGAGTTGCCCCGTATCGGCGCGCGTCTCGTCCGCTGGACCGATTCCGACTACCCCCTCAACCTCAAGCAGATCGCCGATCCGCCGCCCTATTTCTTTATCCGCGGCCAGTTCGACGCCGCCAATCCGCGATGCGTCGCCGTGGTCGGCGCCCGCGCCGCGAGCGAAGTGGGCCGGCGGATGGCGCGCCGGATCGGCTTCGAGCTGGCCGCCAAAGGCTACGTTGTAGCCAGCGGCCTCGCTCGCGGTATCGATGCGGAAGCTCATCAGGGGGCGCTTGACGCCGGCGGCCAAACGGTCGCGCTGATGGGCTGCGGAATCGATGTCATCTACCCGCCCGAGAACCGCAAACTGGCCGACGCGATTATCGAAGGGCACGGCGGGCTGGTTTCGGAACTGCCGGTCGGCACGCCGCCGATCGCGGAGAACTTTCCCGGCCGCAACCGCTTGATCGCGGGACTCGCGCTGGGCGTCGTGGTGGTCGAGGCGGCCGAAAAAAGCGGCTCGCTGATCACCGCGCGGATGGCTCTTGAACAGGATCGCCAGGTTTTCGCCGTCCCCGGCAGCCCCTTGACCGGACGCAGCCGCGGCAGCAATCGTTTACTGAAGGACGGCGCCCGGCTGGTCGATTGCGTCGAGGATGTAATCGAGGAGCTGGCGCCGCAGCTTGGCGGAGCGGCTGTCGCAGCCGCGCAAACGGCGCCGCAGGACGACGGAAAAGAATCTCGCACGCGCGCGCCGATTGCGGCTGAGTCAGAGCCTGATGAAGTTAAAATGATATTAAATGCGCTTAAGAATGCTGAAAAGCTTCATATAGATTCGATAATTGAAAACTCCGGACTTAACGCCAGAATCGTGCTTAACTTACTGACAGAACTTGAGCTTAGGGGCCTCGTGACCCAATATCCGGGCAAGCTCTTTTCCCTGGCCTGACCGATTCCGGTTCCGTCGCGAGCAGCAAAAAGGGGCTCATGAGTGGCCAAAAATCTCATAATCGTTGAATCGCCGGCCAAGGCGAAGACCATCAAACGCTATCTCGGCGCCGACTTTCAGGTGACGCCTTCGGTCGGTCATGTCGTCGATCTGCCCAAGAGCAAGCTGGGCGTCGATATCGAGCACGATTTCAAGCCCGAATATCACGTGATCGCCGGCAAAGCGAAGGTAATCGAGGGCATCAAGGCCGCCGCCAAAGGCAAAGAAAATATCTTTCTCGCCACCGACCCCGATCGCGAGGGCGAGGCGATCGCATGGCATATCGCCGACCGCCTCGGCAAGGTCAAGGCCGGCGTTCATCGCGTGCTCCTGCACGAAATCACCGAACGGGCGATCAAGGACGCGATCGCGCGTCCGAGCGACCTCAACCACAATCTGTTCGACGCGCAGCAAGCCCGCCGCGTCCTCGACCGGCTGGTCGGCTATCAGGTAAGCCCGATTCTCTGGGACAAGGTGAAGCGCGGACTCAGCGCCGGCCGGGTCCAATCGGTGGCGCTCAGGATTATCGTCGAGCGCGAAAAGGAGCGCGAGGCGTTCCGGCCCGAGGAATACTGGACGCTCGACGCCAACCTTGAAGCGAAAAATCCGCCGCCTTTCCGCGCGCGGCTGTTCAGCTATCGCGGCGAACGGATCGACAACAAGGCGCGCAAGCTGACCGAGGCCGAGGCGCGCGCGATTATCGCCGAATGCGAGGGCGGAGCGAACGGCAAACCCGCTCCGTTCACGATTCGCAAGATCGAGCGCAAGGAGGTCCGGCGCTCGCCGGCCCCGCCGTTTATCACCTCGCGCCTGCAGCAGGAGGCGTCGCGCAAGCTCTACTTCCAGCCGTCGCGCACGATGCGCGTGGCGCAGCGCCTGTACGAGGGTATCGAACTGGGCGATCAGGGCGCGGTCGGCCTCATCACTTACATGCGCACCGATTCGCCGCGCGTTTCCGACGACGCGCTGGCCGGCGTGCGCGAATATATCGGCGCGCGCTACGGCCGCGACTACGTGCCGGAAAAACCCAACTTCTACCGCTCGGGCAAATCCGCGCAGGATGCTCACGAGGCGATCCGCCCGACCGCGCTCGCCCGCGATCCCGAGTCGCTTGCGCGTTACCTGGACAAGGACGAACTCGCCCTCTACACGCTGATCTACAACCGCTTCGTCTCGAGCCAGATGAATCCGGCCGTGTATGACCGCACCACCGTCGATATCGACGCGGCCAACGCGACCTTCCGCGCGACCGGCCAAACGATGAAGTTCGACGGTTTCATGCGCGTCTATCTCGAAGGGCAGGATGAAGCGTCCGAGGACGACGAGGCGGCGAATCTGCCCGCGATGACGGAAGGCGAAATCCTCAAGCTGCTGAAATTCGTTCCCGAGCAGCATTTCACCCAGCCGCCGCCGCGTTTCACCCAGGCCACGCTGATCAAGGAGCTGGAAGAAAAAGGCATCGGCCGGCCTTCGACCTATGCCGCGATCATGGCCAGCATCCTGAACCGCGAATACGTCGAGGAGGACGAGAGCAAGCGGCTGCGACCGACCTCGCTCGGCCGCGTCGTCTCCGATCTGCTGGTCGCCGCGTTTCCGGACATTATCGAGGCCGGCTTCACGGCGCAGATGGAAAACGAGCTCGACGGCGTCGAGGAGGGGCGCGAGCACTGGGTCATGGCGCTCAAGCGATTTTACGGGCCGTTCGCGAAACGCCTCGGCGAGGCGAAAAAGAAGATGCCCGAAGTCAAGCGCAAGGGCATCCCGACCGGCCTCAAGTGCGAGCTCGACGGCGGCGAGATGGTGATCAAGTGGGGCCGCAACGGCGAGTTCCTGGCCTGCTCGAACTATCCCGAGTGCTCCAACACGCAGGATTTCAAGCGCGACGAGCAGGGCAATATCGCGATCGTGCCGCGCGCGGCGAGCGCGCCTGCGGCGACCGACGAGACCTGCGAAAAATGCGGCAAGCCAATGGTGCGCCGGCGTTCGCGTTTCGGCGAGTTCCTTGGATGCTCCGGTTATCCGGAATGCGACGGAATCAAGCGCACGCGCAGCGAGCCGGTGCGCACCGGCGTCGCCTGTCCGGATTGCAAGGAGGGCGAAGTCCTCGAACGGCGCAGCCGCCGCGGCAAACTGTTCTACGGATGCGGCCGTTATCCGAAATGCAAGTTCGCGAGCTGGGACAAGGTGATCGCGCAGCCCTGCCCTGATTGCGGTTCGAGCTACCTGGTCGAGAAGACCACCAAGCGCGAAGGAACCCGCTGGCAGTGCCCGAACAAGGATTGCGGCTACGCGATCGCCGCCCCCGAAGCTCCGGCGGAAAGTTCCGGCGCGGCGGCGTCGTCCCCCGCACCAGCGTAATTGCGGGCGACAATTGTGGCCATTTGCTCTCGCTGGTCATGCCATTAAGGCGCAGGTTTTGATCAAGTCGCGTATGCCGAGACGAGCTTACTAAATCGTTATCGTGGCGCACCTTCCGGTCGTCTGCTAGAACGCTGCTTATCTTGGGAGGACTTTTCGGCGTGGCTCAGGCCGAGCGACAATTCAAACTGACACTGGCTGCTCCGAGCTATGCCGGATTGCGGTCGCAGCACGACCGCGGAGAAGTTTCTGTTGACGAACCTTCCAAAGACAATGGTGCAAGGCCGCCAAAAGCGGCGTCAAATTGGACGCTATATCGGGGCGATGCGCTTGAAGCTTATGATAGCTGGCCCGCTCCGAGCACGATAATTTCTGACGGAGCCTATGGCGTTGGCGGTTTTCATGGCGACCCGCGAACCCCGGAAGAAATTCTCGATTGGTACAGGCCTCATGTTCGCGCATGGTCTAAAAATGCGATGCCCGCGACCACCCTGTGGTTTTGGAATACAGAGGTAGGCTGGGCGATAGTTCATTCGTTGCTGACCGAAAGCGGCTGGGATTATGTCGAGTCGATCATATGGGACAAGGGCGTACAGCATATCGCGGGAAACGTAAATGGCGACACGATTCGCCAATTCCCTGTCGTCACTGAATTGTGCGCATTCTATCGGCGCAGACTTGAATTCGCGACACCTCTTGGGATGATGCCGGCACGAACATGGTTGCGCTACGAATGGCGCCGAGCCGGGCTTCCTCTCAACAAAGCGAATGAGGTTTGTGGAGTCAAAAACGCCGCTACACGAAAATATTTGACCCAGGATTGGCTATGGTATTTTCCTCCTCCGGATATGATGGAAAAGCTCGTAAAATACGCAAACGAATTCGGCGATCGTTCGGGGCGTCCGTACTTCTCACGTGATGGAAGGGCGCCGATCACATCTCAAGAATGGGCCTCGCTGCGACATCCGTGGGAACATCAACATGCCGTGACCAACGTTTGGGCGCATCCGCCGCTGAACGGCGACGAACGTTTCAAGGGCAATCATCGAAGATCTGCGCCACGGGTATATCGTCCCGGGAAAGGTTCCGCTGTTCACTTGAATCAGAAGCCGCTCAGCTTCATGCGGCGCATGATTTACGCATCGACGACAGTTGACGGCATCGTTTGGGAGCCATTTGGCGGACTTTGCACCGGTTCGGTCGCAGCTATCGAGTTGCGCAGACGGCCGTTCGCCGCGGAAATCGACGACGTTTTCTTTGAAATTGCGCGAAAGCGGCTTACCGAGGCCGTTCGATTACGGCAACGAGAATCTCGCGTTGGCTAAACCTCCATCCCCCACTCGTCCGAATCTCAAAGACGAGCGTAAAGCCGCGCTCGACCTCCTGTTGCGCGATGCGATTCGCGCATTGCCAGCTTATTTCACGACCGAAACTTTCATCGAAGGCATCGATGCGGCCGATTTGTTCGCGTTGAATTCGTCGCTTGGAGGGACAATCGAAAATCAGGTCGTCGAAACGCTAAACGCGATTCGGAAGGTCTGGGATCCTGACGGAGAGTGGACTGAATACCGCTTCGAGCGTCGGTCGCAATCGTTCCCTGACGTTCGATTGGTCGCACGGAAGGGCGAAAAAATTGAAACGGCGGTCGGAATCGAGCTTAAAGGTTGGTACTTGCTATCCAAGGAGAGCGAACCGTCGTTTCGGTACACAGTAACGCCAGCGGCTTGCGCTGAAAATGATTTGCTTGTGATCGTGCCGTGGCGGCTCAAGAATGCTCTTTCCGGCCGACCTATGATTCATCCTCCTTTCATCGAAAGCGCGCGATATGCCGCCGAGGCGCGCAATCACTGGTGGCGGCATATACGCGACGCAAAGACGGATACAGGAATTCAACCACCCGCAAACGCGAATCCGTACCCAAATTCGAAATCCGGCATAAATGATCAGCCAAAGTCGGACAAAGGCGGAAATTTCGGCCGGGTCGCTCGCTTGGGTCTCGCTGAGCTTGATCAATTCATTATTCGATCTATCGAAGAACCTGTCGCCGGAATCGCCGCGAAGAACTGGATAGCATTCTTCAAAACATTCACCGATTCCCGTGACGCTGATCAGGCATGGGAAAAGATTCGATCCTTGCTCGACCGCCGGATGGCGGCTAGGGAGTCGGAATCAGAGCGCGTCGAGGCGCTTATGCGCGAGCTGATTGATACGCTGAGCGAAACCCGCAAAAACCATTGAGGCCACAGCCATATTCCAGATATTAACGACCTGTCGGATAGACCAGCTGGGTGCGCCCTCGATGCGGAGCGCACCCAGCCGTCCACTTCAGGAGGCGAGGCCGTACAGTTCCGCGACGTTGTCGTGCAATACCCAGTCGCGCTCGGCCTGCGGCATCCGGGCGGTATGCTTCTCCAGCAGCTCCTGCGAGCGCGGCCAGGTCGAATCGCTGTGCGGATAGTCGTTCGCCCACATCAGGCGGCGCATGTTGCACATCTCGCGCATCTGGAACGCGACCCAGTCGTCCTGGAACGTCATATAGACGTTCTCGCTGAAGTAATGGCTCGGCGGATGCGACAGCTTCGCGCCGGTCATCCAGAAGCGATGCCGATCGTAGGCGTGATCCATCCGGTACATGAAGTGCGGCGCCCAGCCGGCGTCGGCCTCGACGCAAACGATCTTTAAATTCGGATGGCGCTCGAAGACGCCGCCGAAAATGAACGTGCCGATAATGTCCTGGTTGCCCCGGATGATCGACATGAACGAATTGATCTTCGGCCCGCGCGGCGGTTTCGCCACGCCCTCGCGCGAAGTGAGGATATGAAAGCTGAGCGGCATCTTGAGCGCGATCGCCGCTTCCCAAAAATCGTCGTAAATCGCGCTGTCGTAATCCTCCTGCACCGGAAAACCGGGCATCATCACGCCGCGCAGGCCCATCGACTTGATTTTTTCGAGGTCGCGGATTCCCTCCTCCGGCGTGCGCATCGCGGTCTGTCCCAATCCGATGAGCCGCGCCGGCGACGGCGCGCAATACTCAGCGATCCAGAGGTTGTAGGCGTCGAAGCAGGCCTTTTTGTAATCGGGGTCGGGATGGTTGCACAGAATCATGCCGACGCTGGGATAGATGACCTCGCCGGCGACGCCGTCACGATCCTGATCGGCGATGCGCGCCTTGGGGTCCCATCCGCCCCGCAGCAATTCGTCGAACTTGGCGCGCGCCGCCGCTCCGGCCAGCTCCTCTGCGGTTTTGCCCGCGGCGACAACCAGCCCGATCGGCAAGGTCTCTTTCATTCCGTCGATCACGACGGTGTCGCCGCGCCGGTCGTCCCACACCATCCGCGGCGCGGTTTCGCGGTACTTGCTATCGATTCGCGGCAGATAAGTGTCCGGCGGTTCCATCACATGCGAATCCGCCGAAATTATCGGTTTCGAAGTCACCCTGTTGGCCATGGCTGCTCCCTTCCGACGATAAAATTTTCTTATTCGATCCCCTGAACATTTCTAATCGATCTCAAGCGCGGGCGTAAAGCGCGGACGAATTCGATCGCGCTGTAATCGCAAGCGAATATCAGCTATAACTCGTTTTTGTGAATAATTGCGCGGAATTTTCGCGGATTTTGCCCATGCGCACGCTGCTGGCGATCGTGTTCGCCGCCCTGACGCTTTTGACGATTTGCGCACACCGCGCGGCTGCGGCGAGCTTTGCGATGATCGATCCCGTGCCGGACCTGCTCAATGGTCCGGCGATCACGACGGACCCCAATGCGCTGGCGACCGGCGGCACGGCGGTGCAGGGAGTCGCGGCCGAGGGCGTCGCGGAAATCGTGCTGCGTGTGACGGCGTCGGCGGCAAACGAAAGTTTCACCTTCACCGTGATCAACGATCAGAATCAGCCGAGCACGTCGATCAATGACGACGGCGCGATCGGCGCCGCCGGTTCCCCGACAATCGATCAAAGCAGCGTCAACCTTGCGTCGGTATCCACCTCGACTGGTCCGATGGCGTTCGCGATCTATCGCGCACCGCTCGATTTCGCGCGCGCCGGCGGCGGCGACGATTCGCTGACCCAGCGCGCGATCACGATTCAATGGACCGCGTCGAACAGCGCGGATAACAGTTCCACCCAGGTCACTATAATTCGCCCGCTGGTCGCGCTTGTCCACGGACTATGGGGCGAGCCGTCGGATTGGAACGACTTCGGTCCGCTTTACAGCACCGCCGGAAACGATCCGCGTTTTGCCGTGCGCACGGCTGACTATTCGTTCGATATCGGCGAGTCGCTCGCCAGCACCACGCCTTCTTACGATATCGTCGGCGGCGCGAAGGCCAACTCGCTCGGCTTCGCTTACAACGCCGGACAGGTCGCGCAGCAGATCGACAGCTTTGTCGCCGCGTTCAAAGCGGGCGCGAATCCCGCCGGGATCGCGGTCGCCGCCGTGCAGGCCGACGTCGTCGGCCACAGCATGGGCGGAGACGTTACGCGCACGATGCCGCTGCTGGAGAACTTCGCCAGCGCGACCACGCTCGGCCAGGGCAACGTGCACAAACTCGTCACCGTCGATACTCCCCATCTCGGATCGCCTCTGGCGCTGGCGCTGCTGGCCAACGCGAACGAGTGTGCGCGCGACACGCTGGCGACCGACGATCTCTATTCGTTCGAGTCGGTCACGATTGACGAGCTGAATATCATCATTTCCGGCGCGATGGGCGATTTGTCGGGCAACGGCGCCGGCGGCGCGCTCAGCTACGCCCTCGCGGCGTTGCAACCCGGCTCAAGTATTCCCATTTTCACGCCGCAGATTCCGACCGCCTATATCGCGGGCGTGATGAGCCAGACGCAGCTAAACGATCTGACCACGAATCCGACTCTGACCGAGGAATTCCTGACCTCATGGTGCTCCGACGATCCGCTCGCGCAGGATCTCACGCCCCAGAAATGGCCGAATCTATTGAGCAACCAGAGCGACGCGATCGTTCCTTACACGAGTCAGGTCAACAACGCATCGCCGGCGGCGACCCCGGCCGCGGCCGTTCATAGCGGCGGCGCCGAGACCCTCGGTTTCGGCGCGCCCGACGCGCTCGACAGCGTGACCGGCAATCCCGACGCGGTAATCAATCTGCTCAATACGCCGATTACTGACTCGGTATGGACGGTGCTGCGATGAGGCGCGCGGGGATGCGGAACAATTCAGCTCGAATCTCGACCATTGCAGCGCTTGCCTTTGTGCTGACGTTTCTCTCTGGCGCGTCACGCGCGTTGGCGGCTGATCCAGCTCCAAAGCTCGAAATTGTCACGCCCACGACCGGGACTGTCTTTCAGAGCGGGCAGACGATTCAACTCACCGTACTGACCACTCACGCCCTTGCCGCCAGGCGGCCGGGAATCGCAGTGCTCGGCGATGGCGGCCTCGGCGGCGCGGTCCTGCATCGTCGTCGCGCATTTGCGTCGCCGTTAGGAACGCCTCTGCCCCGCAAAGGCCCTCCCGTTTTTGGCGGCTCGATCGTGATTCCGGCGAATCTCAAACCCGGCCAATACAAATTGACCGCGGTCGCGCGCGGACTGCGCGATAAACTGGTTGCGAGCGCTCCGGTGTACGTTCAAATCGAGCTGCCGCCCAACGCGCTGCTGAGCCTGACGCCGCCTCCGCCGCCGATGGTCTTCGAGGCGATCGGCGAACAGTTGCCGCTCAGGATCGTGGGAAACACGTCGGGCGGATTGGTCAATCTGACCGGCTCGCAAAATCTGGCGCTGACGGCGTCCGATCCGTCGATCGTTTCGGTCGGGCCAAATGCGATGGTCACGGCGGTCGCACCGGGCAAAACGTCGCTGTTGGCGACGTTGAGCGGCGGGCCGAGCATGAGCGTGCCGATCGAGGTGCTGCCGCCCGCGCTGACGCCATCGGCGACCTCAATTGATTTTGGCGCGCAGACGATCGCAACGGAAAGCGCGACGCAAATACTTACTATTACGAATACGCTCAGCTATGCGATCAATTACCTTTCGATAACATCATCGCCCGAGTTCTATCCGGTGGTCGATAATTGCGCTCGTGGAGGAATTTTTACTCCGGGCTGGAGTTGCACAATCATTCTTACATTCAGGCCACTCGGCGTTGGGCAGCGCACTGGCGTCATAGAAATCGCGAACAATGCCGTTATCGCACCTACACGCATCTATTTTTCAGGAATTGGCAATACCACGCCCGGAGTACAGGCACAGGTTGTTCCGAAGCAACTTTTCTTCGAAGTGGCGAATAGCAAACGCGGGCAAACTCGGCAGCTACGAATTCGCAATCTCGGTACGGCGGTTCTGCACGGCTACGTGCCCGGAGGGGCTGGACCCTATGGTGTAACTGGAGGCACTGCTGGAATGTTCACGCTGGCGCATGGCAAGACGCACATTGTCGAAGTGACTCTTGAACCGCCAGCCCCACCGCCGAGCCCGCTTGCTCAGCCGTATCCTTCGCACTCGGTTGTCTCTGCAACGTTAATGATTGCAACCGACGATCCCGCACAACCATCGATTCCGGTCGTGCTGCAAGCGATCTTCCGTTAGCAGATAATCACCAGCGGGGAGGCGATGAACCTAAAGCGCTCGCCGGAATTGTCCAGCGGAGCGGCGCGCCGTCGAGCGATCCAGCCGAGCGCCGGCAACAGGCTATTTCCACGGGCGTAATTCAGCTAGCTGACAGACGACCGATTGACTCGACGTCGGAATGTGCTTATGTTGGAGGTGGAGGCTTTGAACGACGGCAACGTCGGGCATTGCCTTTTTTAATTCTGGCCGCTTGGACGCAGGTCGTCGATAAACGTCAAGCTCCATATCGGAGGAGACACGCCCTGCCATCCCGCGATGGTCGGATCCTGAACCTTGTAACGCAAAGCCATCACCGCGTCGGCAAATTGTTCAATTTCCGGCCGCGTTGGCCGGTTCATTTGCCCGAATCTGACGCCCCAGACAATGATGTAGGCAATCAAATCCGCAATCTGGACCAAGCTCGTCAGATCGCTATGCACGAAAAATGGTTCGGGCAGGATTCTCGAAGCCCTGATCCGGCCCTTTGCGGTGTATTGAAAATATCTGCCGATTTGGTCGAGCAAGATTCGACTGCGGCTCTTTTCCAGTTCGTCGAAGATTAAGAGGCCCTGCGGAGCACCATGCTGTTCCGTTAGGAAATAGTAAAATCTCTCGAACAGATATGAATAGTCTTTGCGCAGAAAATCTTTTCCTGGTGGACGGGGAACGTCTCTGTCAACAATCGAAGCGAAAACGCGAACCTGATGCTGCGCGCACAATTCAAGCACGCGGCCCACGAAAACCAGCTTGGCTTGTCCGAACGCTGTCAATTGCTTTTTAGTAACCGCTGCTTTCCTATCGAACAGTGCCGCAGCCAGATGACGGCGTTCGGCTTCGTCAATCGGCGGCATCTGGCCGGCTAATCGGAACGTCTTTCGCTTCAGAAGTTCCTTGCCTTTGAGTTCCGACACGCCAGCGCTTATGCGGCGATCGAATAGTTCTCCCTCGGCTTTCTGAATTGCATTTATAAGACTCCACGCCGAGCAGTCTTCGACGGCAAGTCCCGCCAACACCTCATACGGCGATTCCTGATGATCGCTCCCGCTTTCATCCATGAACATCAGGTACGCCATGCGGGTCACGCCTCACGAAGCGGCATTGGACGGCAACCCACGTCACCGACCACGCCGAGGCGATCGGTCGGCGCTCGAATCGCCGCCGAGCGCGCGCCAGATTTCCGCAAGCATCGCGGCGGATTGCCCGGCGGCGGCCATCGCGAACGCGCCCGGTTATTCGCGCTCCATGAAGCCTTCGAGATTGCGCGAGCGGCCGGTCTGGCGCAGCTTGCGCAGCGCCTTCGCCTCGATCTGGCGGATACGTTCGCGCGTGACGGCGAACTGCTTGCCGACCTCTTCGAGCGTGTAGTCGGTCTTCTGCCCGATCCCGAAGCGCATCCGCAGAATCTGCTCTTCGCGCGGCGTGAGCGTAGCCAGCACCTTGCGGGTCTGCTCGCCGAGGTTGCCCTGAATCGCCGCCTCGACGGGCGACGGAGCCAGTTCGTCCTCGACGAAATCGCCCAGCGAGCTTTCCTCCTCGTCGCCGATCGGCGTTTCGAGCGAAATCGGCTCCTTGACGATCTTGAGCACGCGCTGAACCTTGTCCAGCGGCATCTCCATCTGCTCCGCGATCTCCTCGGGCCCCGGCTCGCGCCCCAGCCGCTGCACCAGCAGGCGGGTGACGCGCAGCAGCTTGTTGATCGTTTCGACCATGTGCACCGGAATCCGGATGGTGCGGCCCTGATCGGCGATCGCGCGCGACATCGACTGGCGGATCCACCACGTCGCGTAGGTGGAGAACTTGTAGCCGCGCTGGTACTCGAACTTGTCGACCGCGCGCATCAGGCCGATATTGCCTTCCTGAATCAGGTCGAGGAAGCCGAGGCCGCGGTTCGTGTAGCGCTTGGCGAGGCTCACCACCAGGCGCAAATTGGCCTCGGTCAGTTCTTTTTTGGCGCGGCGGCTCTTGTCCTGGCCGGACGCGATCGTTTCGATCGAGCGGGCGAATTCGTCGCTCGGAGCCTTTACGGCCTTTTCGACTTCGCGGATCGTCTTCTGCGCTTCCTTGATCCGCGCCGCGATATCGAGCAGGTTTTCACGAGTTCCGTTGACTTTCAGCAGATGCCGCCGGTCGGCGACGTCCGAGGCCTCGCGCACCAACTGGCTCTTGCTGCGGCCGGTCGCCTCCTCGTAATGCTGAATCAGGTATTGCGATTTGCGCGCCTCCCCGAGCATCCGCCGCATCCGCTCGATCACCTCGTCGTAAACGCGGCGCGAGAGGTCGAGTCCTTCCAGTTCCTCTTTGATTCCCTGGCGATAGCGCGCGATCGCCTTTTCCAGTTTGGCCTTATTCGGGCCCTTGGGCTTGTCCTTGAGTTTGGATTCGGCCTCTTCGAGGCGCGCGCGCGACGCTTTGAGTTTTTTGACTGCGGCCTCGAGCTTGAGCAGATGCTTTTCGTTGGCTTCGGGACCGCGCTCTTCGTCCGACGAATCCGAGGACGGTTCTTCGTTTTCCTCGAACACCCCGGTCAGATCGGCTTCTCCGGCCTCGACCTGCTCGCCCAGGGTAATCACGAAATCAAGCATCACCGGCGAGCGCAAAACTTCGTCCGCGACCTCGTTTTCGCCGGCCTCGATCCGTTTCGCGATTTCGACTTCCTGCTCGCGCGAAAGGAGCTGGAAGTTGCCCATTTCCTTGAGATACAGCCGCACCGGATCCGAAGATTCCGCAAGCGAATCCTCGGCCACGGGCTCGGCGGCTTCTTCGGGTTCCTCTTTGCCTTCCGCTTCGAGCTCGGTGTCTTCACCGGCGGCGGGCACTTCGTCGAGGACCTTGATATCCATGTCCTCGAAGCTTTCGAGCGCCGCGCGCAGATCGGTCGGCGAGGCGACGTCCTGCGGCAGAAAATCGTTGACCTGATCGAAGGTCAGATAGCCTTGCTCGCGGCCGAGATCGACGAGACCCTGCAAATCCTTGCCTTCGTACTTGGATTTCATCCTATTTCGCGTCACCCTTGGCCGGCCCTAGCGCCGGTCCATGCGCGCCTGCGCGCATCGGCTAAAAGCAACCCAATCTGCCGGCTGGAACCGTTTCTGGCCGCCCAAAATAAGAAATTGCACCAAAGACGATAAAACGATCGCCAAAGTATCTCAAAATATACCACTAACGGCTCTGAGTCAAAACTTACCCCTCCCCGCTTCCGCCGCCCTTCTATAATATAAGGACGGTTCAACGCAAAATCGGCTTCATCGCGGCCCCGATTATCGTAAAATGACAGCGCCGCCCGACCCGCCCGCGAGGATGGCGACGGGCGCTTCGGATTCATTGTTCACGTGATTTCGACGGCGCGCCGGCTTATTCTAACCATCGCTCGTGCCAATCCATTTCCTGATTCTTCTGCTCAGCTTCGCCATAATTTTGGCCGGCTCCGAACTGTTCACGAACGGCGTCGAATGGGCCGGCCATCGTCTGGGAATCGCCGAAGCCGCCGTCGGCAGCCTGATGGCCGCGGTCGGCACGGCGCTGCCCGAAACCCTTATTCCGGCGGTAGCGCTGCTAACCGGCCGCGACGACCCGGCGGCCCACAGCGCGGTCGGCTTGGGCGCGATCGTCGGGGCGCCGCTGATGCTCTCCACGATCGCATTATGCGTGATGGGCTTGGCGGCGCTCG
>JAJZAI010000069.1 GCA_021799495.1 Deltaproteobacteria bacterium | reverse complement strand
CCATCAGCATCGGCCGCTGCCGCCGCTCCTCACCGCGCATCCGCCACTTCCTCCTCAACCACGATTACCCACTCAGACGAATTATAGGCGAGTGAAATTCAGGCGTTTATCAACGCCCTGCTAGTGTGCCGTCCCGCATATAAGTTTACTTTAGCGCGACGCCAGATCGGGATTCTTCGCTACGCTCAGAATGACAGAAACACATGTCGTCATTGTCATTCTGAGCGAAGGCTGCCGCAGCGAAGAATCCCGGATCAGTTACAAGGTAATTGCGGGACAGCACCCTGCCCGGCCGCGCGGCGCCTTGCCTAGCCCGCGTCCACTTCGTTAACCTGCTGGCGTTTTGAAGCTTCATCGATTCGTTGCGATCGCGGCCGCATTCTCGCTCGCCGCACTTTGCGCCGCGCGCTCCGCGCGCGCCGCCGGAGCCGCGCCGCCGCTCGACGTGGTGGTCGATTGCCACTGCCCCGACGTGGTGGGACAGAAATTTTGCGCCGCGCTCAAGGACCGGATCGGCGCGACCAAATCGTTTCATCTGGCGACCGCCGCGAGCGGGCTCGGGATGGCCGTGCATGTGTCGTCGATCGACATGTGGCGCGGCATCAACGACCAGTTGATCGATCGGATGTCCGCCATCTCGGTCGCCTTCACCATCTTTTCCGACCAGTTGCCGGGCGAAATCTACGAAGATTCGTCCGTCTTCCGCGTCGGCATCGACGCCACCGGTGAGATGAGCGGCAAAATCGTCGCCGCGCTCAGCCAAATCGAAACGGTCAACGCCGTCTCGCTCGCGCAACTGCGCGCCGCGGCTAAACACACCGCCCATTGAAGCGCGCGCTCAGCGCCCCTTCCAATCCGGCGGACGCTTCTCCGCGAACGCCCGTGCGCCCTCGCGCGCGTCGTCGGTGGCCTGCAGCCACAAATAATTTTCGCGTTCGAGCTTGAGGCCCTCCTCCAGCGGCAGATCGAGGCCGCCCATCGCGACCCGCTTGATCCGCCGCACCGCGAGCGGCGCGCTCTTGCAGATCTCCGCCGCGATCTCCTCGCACTTCGCCATCAGCCGCTCCATCGGCACGACGTAATCGACCAGCCCGAGCCTGAACGCCTCGTCCGCGCCGATCCGGTTTCCCGTGTACAACATCTCCAGCGCCCGCCCGAGCGGAATCAGCCGCGGCAGCCGCTGCGTTCCGCCCCCTCCCGGCAGCCAGCCGAGCCGCACCTCGCCGAGACCGAACTGCGCGTGCGCCGCCGCCACCCGGATATCGCATCCCAGCGCCTGTTCCAGCCCGCCGCCGTTGGCGTGCCCGTTGATCGCCGCGATTATCGGCTTGTCGATCTGATGCATCAGCATGAACGGCGAATCCGGCGGCTCCTCGCCCGGCCGCGCGACGTAGTTGTCCTTGATATCGCTGCCCGCACAGAACGCGCGTTCGCCCGCGCCGGTCATGATCGCGACCCGCAGATTGTCGTCCGCGCGGAACTCCCGCCAAATCCGCGAGAGCATCCCGTAGGTCTCGAAGTCGCACGCGTTCAGCCGCTCCGGCCGATTTATCGTCACGTACGCGACATGGCCCTTTTTCTCGAAAATAACTTTCATCGCCGCTTCTCCCCTGCCGTTTCCGCTTCGCGCGCCAGCTCGTAACGCTTCAGCTTGCCGGTCGCGGTGCGCGGCAACTCGTCGCGGAACTCGATCCAGCGCGGATATTTGTACGGCGCCAGCCGCCCTTTGACGAATTCCTTCAGTTCCTCGGCGACCGCGGAGGACGCGCGCGATCGATCCTTCAGCACCACGAACGCTTTCGGCTTGATCAGCCGGTCCGCGTCCGCGCCGCCGACCACCGCCGCTTCGAGCACTTCCGGATGGGCGATCAGAGCGTTTTCAACCTCAAACGGCGAGACCCAGATGCCGCCGACTTTCAGCATGTCGTCGGCGCGCCCGGCGAAATGATAGTAGCCGTCTTCGTCGCGCCGGTACTTGTCGCCCGTCCGCAGCCATCCGCCGGCGAAGGTCATCGCGGTCGCCTCGGGCTTGTTCCAGTATCCCGCGCCGATCGACTCTCCCCGCACCCACAAATCGCCGATCGCGGCGCCGGACATCGCCCCGCCCGCTTCGTCGCGCAGTTCGACTTCGTAGCCCGCGACCGGCCTGCCCGTGCTGCCGCGCCGCACGTCGCCGCTTCGATTGGTGATAAAAATGTGCAGCGCCTCGGTCGATCCGATTCCGTCCAGAATCTCGACCCCGAACCGTTCCCGCCAGCGCTCGGCGACCGCGGCCGGCAGCGCCTCGCCCGCCGAAGTGCAGATGCGCAGGCGCGCGGAACCGTTCGCGCGCGAATTGGCGGCGTGCGCGAGAATTCCCGCGTAGAGCGTCGGCACTCCATAGAAAATCGTCGGTTGATGCGTTCGCAAGACGCGCATCACGGCGTCGGGCGTCGGCCGTTCCGCCATCAGCGCCGCCGTCGCTCCCGCGTGCAACGGAAACGTCATCGCATTTCCGAGTCCGTAGGCGAAAAACATCTTCGACGCGGAAAAGCAGACGTCGCCGCCGCCGATTCCGAGCACCCGCTCCGCATAAAGCACGGCGGTCGGCAGCAGCGCGCGCCCGCGATGCATCACCGCTTTCGGCTTGCCGGTCGATCCCGACGAATAGAGCCAGAAGGCGATATCATCGGGATGCCGCGGCACGGCCGCCAGCCGCGCATCGGCGGATTTTGTCAGTTCGTCGAATTGATGCGCGCCCGAAATTCGCACGCCACCGCTCACGATCGCGATCGGCGGACGCGCCGCGCCGGCCAGCGCCGGTTCGATTCGCGGCAGCAGCGCCGCCGATACGATCAGCGCCCGCGCCGCGCTGTCGCGCAGCAGATAGTCGTAATCCTCCGCCGCAAGCATGGTGTTCACCGGCACGGGAATCGCGCCGATTTTGATCGCGCCCCAGAACGCCGCCGCCAAGTCGATCCCGTCGAGCATCGCGAGCATCACCCGCTCGCCCGGCCCGATTTCAAGATTCTTCAGCGCGTTGCCGGCGCGATTCACGCGCTCGGCAAGCTCGTCGTAGGAGTAGGCGCCGGCGTCGTCGATAATCGCGATTTTACCGCCGCGCCCTTCGTGCGGATGGCGATCGACAAAATGCGCGGCGGCGTTGTGCATGGCCGACGCCTCACCGCCGCCCGTCGCTGGATTTTCCCGCTTTGCCCGATCCATCGCGCCCGCATTATAGCCTAGCGGCGTCCCGAACGATCGAAAGCCCGAATGGATACGCTCCACGCCCGCCGACGGCTGGCCGGACTTGACCCGAGGGTCCACAGCCCGCCCCGCGCATTTGAAATTATGAAAGCCTCCGCGCCCCAAAACTTGCGCGGCCACGCTCATTTGTTCTAAGGATCTGCCGAACAGAAGGGGTCAAAACGGAGATTCCGGATGAAATCCCACAGAGTTAAGAATTCCGCCGTTGTCGTGGCGTTCGTGTTACTCCTGTGCAGCCCCCTTCGATTGGGGGCGCAAGGTCTTGGTAACGTGGTCCCTAACGTGGGGCAGGCAACCTCCGCGTTCACGGGTAATCAGCAGTCGTTAGCGGACAAGGCGCTATGCTCGGCGCTGGGCAGTCAGGTTTCAAATACCGCGCCCGCCAGTCCCTCCCTTCTTGGCAGCCCGGGCGTGATGTCGGTTGCGGCGTCTTCGTTTGCGAGCGGCGCCAATCTTCCCCTACCCAGCGCCACCGAGCTGCTTAAAGGCTACGTGGCGGCGCACGCCACCGATATCCTGGCCACGTGCGCAGCCAGTAACGCCACCGGCGGACTGATCAACCAGGTTCCGGGAGCGAGCGGGATGCCCTCGATGCCGAAATATTGAGTAACGGCTCTTGGTCGTCCGGGTCTGCAAGTGACTGGGGGGAGCGCCAGGGCTGAAAACAGGAACACCGGAGCGTCGTAAAGGCGTGCGGATTCTCCGCGCCTTCTGACCGCGATCAGCGATCAATAGGAGACCGATTATGTCCATTAGCCTTTCGCGTCGCGCGGGAGCGGAATTCATCGGAACGTTTTGGTTGGTGCTCGGCGGATGCGGGACCGCGGTCTTGTCCGCGGGCTTTCCGCACTTGGGCGTGGGTTTCGTCGGCGTGGCGCTGGCCTTCGGGCTTACGCTGCTGACAATGGCTTACGCCATCGGGCACATCTCCGGATGCCACATCAATCCCGCTGTGAGCTTCGGATTGTGGGCCGGTGGCCGCTTTCCAGGCAGCGAGCTGGCGCCCTACGTGATCGCGCAGGTGCTCGGCGCAATCCTCGCCGCCACGGTGCTCTATGTCATCGCCAGCGGCGCGCCCGGCTTCAGCCTGGCCAGAGGGTTCGCGGCTAACGGCTATGGCGCCCACTCGCCCGGTGGCTACCCGCTGCTTTCCTGCGCCGTCTGTGAGGTCACGATGACGCTTATCTTCCTGTTCGTGATCATGGGCGCCACGGACGTGCGCGTTCCCGCAGGCTTCGCGCCGATTCCTATTGGCCTGGTTCTGACTCTGATCCATCTGATCAGCATCCCGGTAACCAATACTTCGGTTAATCCGGCCCGCAGCACGGGACCCGCGCTGTTCGCAGGCGGCTGGGCGATCGGACAACTGTGGCTGTTTTGGCTCGCGCCCATTGTGGGTGCGATGCTGGGAGGCTTGCTCTATCGCTGGCTGATGCGGGAAGAAGCGACCGCGGTGGCGCCGGTGGCAACGGGAGTTGGCGCGGCCCGCTAAGGAAGCTCTGCACAAGCCAGTTTGTCATTCTGAACGGAGCGCAGCGGAGTGAAGAATCCCGGGATTCTTCGCTGCGCTCAGAATGACGGAATGAACCTTTTGCAGAGCTTCCTTAAAGCGCGCTGCGTGATGTGCGCTTACTTCTTCGGCATGCTCCCGTTTCGCGGGCTGAAATAGGCGATATGGCGGCTATCTGTCACTATGATATGCAGGACTCAATAGTTGGCGGTTCTGCGAATTAAGAGCTGTTCCGACGGGCGGATGCCTGGGTGGTAAAGGTGTATGGCCAACCGCGCAGCGGGCGCGCCAATTGGGGGTTGGCGCGCCCGCGATAGCGCAGCTTATTTTCCGACGCCTGTCAGTTTCATCGTGACGCTCGAACGCTTGGGGTCGTCGCTGGTGATCGTGAGCGTTCCCGTCTGCCGGCCGGCCGCAGTCGGCGTAAAGGCGAGCGTTACGCTTACCGGTGTCCCCCTGGGCGCGATCGTAAACCCTCCGCCTCCCGATTGAACACTGAAATCGCCCGTCGCGCCGCCCACGCTGCCGTGCAGCATGCCGAGCACGCCGCGGCCGCTATTTTTGATCAGGAAATTCTTGGTCGCTGTAGCATTCAGCACGGTCTTGGGGAATAAGACCGCGCGCGGCGCTAACAGGATTCCAGGAGAGCCTATTCCAATGACCTTTACGCTCACGCTCGGGCGCTTGGCGTCGCTCGAGGTAATCGTGATCGTGCCGATATAGCTCTGCGGCGCCGTCGGTGCGAACTGAGCCGTAACCGTCTGAATGGCCTTCGGCGCAAGGCTGAAAGCGCCGCTGCCCGAACTCGGCGTGAACGGCGCGCTGAGAGCGCTGGTGTTCACGTTGCCGACCAGGGTTGTGGTCCCCCTGTTCCTGATCGCGAACGACTTCGTTACAGCGCCGGTGTCGACTCCCACCGCGCCAAAGTGGAGCACGCCTGGTACGGAAATCGTCCCGCCGGGCGTCGGTATCGCAGTTGGCGTCGCCGACGGCGTAGCGGTCGGAGTAGCCGTTGCCGTCGCAGTTGGCGTCGCCGACGGCGTAGCGGTCGGAGTAGCCGTCGCAGTAGCCGTTGCCGTCGCAGTTGGCGTCGGCGATACGGTTGGGGTCGGCGGGCTGAGCACAGATACGAACACGTTCTGGCTGCCCGCGAGCGTGCTCTGGTAAGCGCTCGCGGTAACCGGGAAGTTGCTGGAACCCGTGTACCCCGTGACATACGCATCGCCGGCGGAATCGACCGCGATGCCTTGGCCGACGTCGTTATTGTTCCCGCCCAGGTAGGTGGAGTAGAGCAGCGAGGCCGCTCCCGATGCCGCCGGATCGAGCTTGGCCACGAACGCGTTCTCGCCGTCCGCGAGCGTGCTCTGGAAAGCGCCCGCGGTAACCGGGAAGTTGGTGGACCGCGTGTCCCCCGTGACATACGCATCGCCGGCGGAATCGACCGCGATGCCAGAGCCCACGTCGTAATTGTTCCCGCCCAGGTAGGTGGAGTAGAGCAGCGAGGCCGCTCCCGACGCCGCCGGATTGAGCTTGGCCACGAACGCGTTACCGGAGGAGCCTGCAAGCGTGCTCTGGAAAGCGCCCGCGGTAACCGGGAAGTTGGTGGAAGTCGTCTGCCCCGTGACATACGCATCGCCGGCGGAATCGACCGCGATACCGAAGCCGAAGTCGCTATTGTTCCCGCCCAGGTAGGTGGAGTAGAGCAGCTGCGGATCGATATTCACCGTGCGCTTCCGGTCATAGGAAGTCAACTTGAAGCCGACGGTGGCTTTACCGCGGATGACGGCTTTGCCGGCAATATTCTCGCGCTTGCCGCCGCGCAGTTGATAAATCGCGGGCAGATGCTGGACGACCTTGCCGCCGTCCGGGAGCGTCGCGATCACGTCGCCGTCGGGGTTGAGCGCGAGCTTCCTGGCGCCGTCGAAGCGCAATCGGATCGCATCGGGATTGGCGCCGGGATGGAGGATGAAGTCGTATTCGAGGGCGCGGCTGATGTCTGCACCCTCACCAGCGCGGTCCGCAATTGGTGAAACAGGCAGGCGTGCGGCGCTGCCGTTAGCTTCCTTTAGTCCGGGATTGCCCTCTCCCGCGAATGGATGCGGGTGAGGGAAACGGGCAGGCGATAGCGCGGGGACGTTAGAGAAGGTGCGGGGCTTGCGCTCCCCCTTCCCGTTCATGGGAAGGGGGATTGAGGGGGTTAGGTCGGACGCTTCACCTCCATAAAACACCAAATCGATTCCCGGATAGATGTTGCGATAGCGGACCTTCGCGTACATCGGAACATCGGTGCGCCACTTCTTCGGATCGTTGCCGATGAAGTAGTTCGCCTTTGCGCGCATCTCATCGATGCCCTCGATTTGCGCGTGCGGATTCGCGCCGGCCAGCCGCATGCGGAGCACATCCTCTTTCGACGCGAGCGACCCGGCGCCCTCACCGCCATCGGTTTTACGGCGCTCCTCTTTCAAGGGGGGGCCGCCTCTCCCGTGAAATAACGGGAGAGGGGGAAGAAGAGGCGGGAGAAGGATGGGAGGAACTGCGCAGCGATAGCACCGCCTCATCGTTCGTCAGGAACAAGGTGTACCCATAGCCGCGGGCGAGGAATTTCACCCGCGCATCGGTCTGGCCGCGATTCGGTTCAAACGCGAGAGCAAGGCGGGCGAAGCGGAGATTAATCGCGGGCGTATTTCCGGAAGCGTAATCCTGTCGCCGCGCGGCGTAAGCATTCTGCGCCGAGCGCGACGGCGCCTGCCTTACCCACAGCAAGGTAACGACTCCGGCGATCGCGGCCGCAAGCGCTGCGCTGAGGAGAATGCAGTAAGTGGGAATCAGAACAACCTGAACGCACCGTCGTAGGTTTTTCATCGTGACCCCGTGCATTTTTCCCCCGATGCATGCATCGGAAATTCCGTTTCACGTATCGCGATCTTTTACGATGCATGTATCGTTATTTGGAAGAATAAGCTGAAATGATTGCTTCGTCTCATCCTGTCAGAGCAACATGGCACAAATGTGCGCAATAACGCCAGCTCCCGAGAGATGTGCCGCCGCGCCCACTTCCAGCTCGCCGCTTGGTAAAGAAAGCTTTTGTAACGGACCACCGGCCTGTAGCTCGGCCTCGTCACCGGCTGCTTGAGCAACTCGCCAACGTTGTGTTCCAAAATGTCGTAGGCCGGAAGGCGGAACGCAGGAGGTGACCCGAGGATCGATCGCCTCGCTTATCGCGTTTACAATCGCGAAAGTCTCCGCAGTCTCAAAAAGGCCGAGGCCGCGACACTTGCTGGCGAAAATTGAGTATTTTCCCATATCCTCCCGGTCAGGAATCACGATGGCGGCGCGGCGATCGGCGAAAATTCAATCATGCGACGCGGAGCATCCCGCTCCGGCCGCGGAACTCGACGCGAGCGGCTACCTGCGCCGCCTCGGCGAGCGCGTGCGCAACGCCCGCGCCCGCCACGGGATGACCCGCAAGATGCTTGCCCACGACTCCGACGTTTCCGAACGCTACCTCGCCGAACTTGAAGGCGGACGCGGCAACCTTTCGATCGCCCTGCTCCGGCGAATCGCCGCCGCGCTCGGCGTGGCGTTGGAAAATCTCGTCGCCGAAAGCGAACCTCCCGTCGAGTACGCCCTGCTTGCCGAACGGCTGCGCCGCCTCTCGCCCGCCGAGATGGCCGCGGCCGACGCAATCCTCGCGGAGCGCTTCGGCGCGGGCCGCGGCCGGCTGCGCCGAATCGCGCTGATCGGCGTGCGCGGCGCCGGCAAAAGCACGCTCGGCCCGATGCTCGCCGATCGGCTGGGATGGGACTTCGTCGAGTTGAGCCGCGAAATCGAACGCGAGGCCGGCGCGCCGGTCGAGCGGATTTTCGCGCGCTTCGGCCAGGCGGGATATCGGCGCTACGAGCGGCGCGCGATCGAACGGCTGATTCGCGAGCGCTCGCAAATCGTGATCGCGGCCGGCGGCGGATTGGGCGCCGAACCTGCCGCTTTCGAGACCCTGCGCGACGGATGCCTGACGATCTGGTTGGTCGCGTCGCCGGAGGACCACTGGGAGCGGGTCGTGCGGCAAGCCGGCGAGGAGCGCGTGCTCGGCGGCGCCGGAGACACGGAGGCGATGGCCAACCTGCGGCGCATCCTCGAACAGCGGGCCCCGATGTATGGCAAGGCCGACGCCCGGCTCGATACAACGGGACGGACGCCGGCCGAGTCGCTCGAAGACCTGCGCGGGATCGTGCAGGCGGCGGAACGGGACGGCGCCGGTACATGAAATGGCGCCATGTGGCGCCACGGGCCAGCACGGGACGGCACCGGCCATCAAGCGCCGTCCATAGCTAGATCGACAGCATTGGGGCCAGCCTTGATATATCTCGTAAATAGTTGAAATTATTAGATAAAATAATGAGAAAGCGCGAAATGAGACTCCGTTCAGGTCTGTGCGCTTGACAGATCATGCCGATGATATGCATTATAATGCATCTTCAATGACGGTTTGAGACTTCCGGCGGAGGGCCGCGTGATCGATTTCCAGACCCATCCCGAACGGTATCGGCATTGGCGGCTGTCGTACGACGGTCCGGTGGCGACGCTGGCGCTCGACGTCGCCGAGGATGGCGGTCTCTTTCCCGGTTATGAACTCAAGCTCAACTCATACGATTTAGGCGTCGATATCGAGCTATACGATGCTATGCAGCGCTTGCGCTTCGAGTATCCTGAGGTCGCCGCAGTGATTCTGACCTCGGCGCGGGAGCGCGTGTTTTGCGCCGGCGCGAATATCCGCGCGCTCGCTGCGGCCGGCCATCCATTCAAAGTGAACTTCTGCCGCTTCACCAACGAAACCCGCATCGCGATTGAGGACGCGTCGCGCTATTCCGGTCAGATTTGGCTTACTGCTATCAATGGCTCCTGCGCCGGCGGCGGTTACGAGATGGCGCTCGCGACCGAACATCTGCTTATGGCAGATGACGGCTCGACCGAAGTATCGCTGCCGGAGATTCCGTTGCTGGCGGTATTACCGGGCACAGGCGGGCTTACACGCCTTATAGATAAACGTAAGGTGCGGCGCGATCTGGCCGATTTTTTCAGCACGACGCAGGAGGGTATCCGCGGCCGACGGGCGGTCGAATGGCGGCTCGTCGATGAACTCGTCCCACGCACGAAATTGCTTGATATCGCACGCCAACGCGCGCTTGAATATGCGGAAAAATCGGCGCGGCCACGCGATGCACGCGGCTGCCACTTGGCGCCACTTGACCGCCAAATCGAGCCAGATCATGTCCGCTACGCCAATTTGACGGTCGAGATCGACCGCGCCCGCGGCGCCGCGACGATCACCGTCCATGGCCCGACCGCGCCCGCGCCCGCCGACCGCGCCGCGATCCAGACCCAGGGATGCCGCTTCTGGCCGCTCGCGATCGCCCGCGAGCTCGACGACGCGATTTGCCATCTGCGGTTCAACGAGGAGTCGGTCGGCACATGGATTTTCCGCACCGTCGGCGACGCCCGGATGGTCGCGGCGTACGACCGCGCCATGCTTGAAAATCGCGACGATTGGCTGGTCAACGAAATCATCCTTTATCTGAAGCGGACGCTGGCGCGGCTCGAAGTGACCTCGCGATCGATCTTCGCGCTGATCGAACCGGGATCGTGCTTCGCCGGAACGCTGCTGGAACTGGCGCTCGCCGCCGATCGCTCCTGGATGCTCGCCGGCGCGCGCGAAGGAATCGAGGCGCCGCCCGCCGCGATCGCGCTGACCGCGGCGAACTTCGGCGCTTATCCGACGCTCAATGGACTGACGCGCCTCGCGACGCGCTTTCTCGGCGACAGCGCGCATCTGGAGCGGTTGCGATCCAAAATCGGAGCGGAGATCGAAGCCGAGGACGCCGCCGCGGACGGCCTGATCACCTTCGCGCCCGACGATATCGATTGGGACGACGAAGTGCGGCTGGCGCTCGAAGAGCGCGCCGCGTTTTCGCCCGACGCCCTAACCGGGATGGAAGCGTCGCTCCGCTTCCCCGGCCCGGAAACCATGGAGACGCGGATTTTCGCGCGGCTTTCCGCATGGCAGAACTGGATTTTCCAGCGCCCCAACGCGGCCGGCGAGAGCGGAGCGTTGAAGGCCTACGGCACCGGCAAGCGCGCCGAATTCGATCGCAGGAGGGCATAGCGATGCCTATCGATTATTCCCAGAAGATTCCGAACAACGTGAATCTGGCCGGCGATCGGCGGTTGCAGCGCGCGCTCGAACAGTGGCAGCCGGGCTTTCTCGATTGGTGGATGGAGATGGGGCCGATCGGCTTTCAGAACCGCGAGGTCTATCTGCGCACCGCGACTTCGGTGGACGCGCAGGGATGGGCGACGTTCGGCCATGTGCGGATGCCGGAATATCGATGGGGCATTTTTCTCGCCGAACCCGAGCCGGAGCGGAAAATCGCCTTCGGCGCGCATCGCGGAGAACCCGCGTGGAGCGAAGTGCCCGGCGAATACCGCGCCGCGCTGCGGCGGCTGGTGGTGACACAGGGCGATACCGAGCCGGCCTCGGTCGAACAGCAGCGCCATCTCGGCGCCACGTCCCCGTCGCTCTACGACCTGCGCAATCTGTTTCAGGTCAACGTCGAAGAGGCGCGGCATCTGTGGGCGATGGTCTATCTGCTGCACGCCCATTTCGGCCGCGACGGCCGCGAGGAGGCGGAAGCGCTGCTGCGCCGCCGCTCGGGAGATTCGGACAATCCGCGCATCCTGGGCGCGTTCAACGAGCCGACGCCCGACTGGCTTGCCTACCTGATGTTCACCTACTTCACCGACCGCGACGGCAAATACCAGCTCGCGAGCCTCGCCGAGTCGGCTTTCGATCCGCTCGCGCGCACGTGCCGCTTCATGCTGACCGAAGAGGCGCATCATATGTTCGTCGGCGAGACCGGAGTCGGCCGCGTGGTCAAGCGGACCTGCGAGCTGATGCGCGAGCATGACACTGACGCGGTCGGCCGGTTCGGCGGAATCGATCTCAAGCTGATTCAGAAATATCTGAATTTTCATTTTTCGGTCTCGCTCGATCTGTTCGGATCGGAGCTTTCGACCAACGCCGCCAATTACTTCACGATGGGCCTGAAGGGCCGCTTCAATGAGGAATCGCGCGACGACGACCATCGGCTGGATACGGCGCAATATGCGGTGGAGCGTCCCGTCGAGGGACGGATCGAGCGGTGCGAGGGGCCGGCGCTGCTGGCGCTCAACGAGACGCTGCGCGATTCATACGTCGTAGATTCCGCGCGCGGCGTAGCGCGCTGGAACAAGATCATCCGGGATGCGGGAGTGGACTTCGAGCTGCGCCTGCCGCATCGCGGCTTCAATCGCAAAATCGGGGATTGGTCGGCGCTGCGAATCACGCCGCAGGGCGAAATCGTCAGCACGGCCGAATGGGATGCGCATGCGGGCGAATGGCTGCCGACGCGGGAAGAACGGGAGTTCGTGGGTTCGCTGATGCGACCGGTGACGGAGCCGGGGAAATTCGCCGGATGGATCGCGCCGCCCGCCCGCGGCATCAACCATCAGCCGATCGAATTTGAATACGTAAAGTCGTAACCTTGGTTCGCTGACTCGCTAAACGTCGCCCTAACACTCAACCTCGGATATCTTGATTGGCGACTGAACATTCACGAAGTATTTTGATTAGAAGCAGTCTCATAAATGGTTTGGTCGAGGTTATTGGGGTATTCTGAGCCGTGGGCGGACGACCCGAGGCGGAGGTGGAAGTGGGGTGGAGCTTGCCGAGGAACAGTGGGAGGTGGTGCGGGG
>JAJZAI010000068.1 GCA_021799495.1 Deltaproteobacteria bacterium | reverse complement strand
CTCGCCACGCCCGAGCATTATCGGCCCATCGCGCCGCTCCTGCCATACGCGCACGGCGCCGCGGCGGATCAATTCGAGCGTCGCGATGAAGGTCGCGATCACCAGCGCCCGATCCTGAAGGTCGTCGAACAGGGCCAGAAATTCGACCTGATCCGCCTCGCCCAGCGCGGCCAGCACGCGCGGGATGCAATGGGCGACGGGGATATCGCGCAATTCGAGGCGGCGCGGCGCGCGATCGCCGATCCGCTTGAGCACCGCCGCCATCGCGCTGACCAGGTCGAAAATCGTGACGCGCCACGGCGGCTCGGCGGCGTCGGCTTCCGGCGGCGCCTGGCGCGGCGCGGCGAACACGTCGCGTCCCAGCAGCGGCCGCGCCTCCAGCTTCGCGGCGGCCTCGCGATAGCGCTGGTATTCGAGCAGCCGCTCGACCAGATCGCGCTTAAGCTCCTCGGCTTCTTCCTGATCGGCCAGTTCCGGATGCGGCAGCATCGCGAACGACTTGATCAGCAACAGCGTCGCCGCCATCACCAGATATTCGCCGGCGATATCGAGATTGAGCTGCTCCATCAGCTCCAGATGGGCCAGGTACTGCTCGGTTATGACGCTGGCGCCGACGTCGCGGGGATCGAGTTCGGCGCGCTTGACGAGATGCAACAGAAGGTCGAGCGGTCCCTCGTACACGGGCAGGCGAAACCGCAGTCCGCCCGCGTCGGCGTCAAATTTCGCGATTGAACGTTCGTCGCTCACAGCAGCGCCCGGGTGATCGCATGGATTATCGGATTAATTACGTCGTCCACCGCGTTCGTATAGAGCAGCAACAACAATATCAGAAATCCGAATCGCTCAATCCGCGCGAAGCGCCGCGCCGCCGGAAGCGGCAACAGCCCCGTCGCCACCCGACCGCCGTCCAGCGGAGGCAGCGGCAGCAGATTGAAGACCGCGAGCGAAACGTTGATCACCACCGACGCCTGCGCCATCAGCGCGAGCGGATAAAACACCGTCGCGCCGAAATATCCGCCGAGATGGGCGGCGAAGATGCGCATCGCGCCGGCGCTGAAGGCGGCGATCGCGAAGTTCGTGAGCGGTCCGGCCGCGGCGACCAAGATCATCCCGCGCTTGGGATCGCGCAGGCGGCGGAAATCGACCGGCACCGGCTTCGCGTAACCAAAGACCGGCAGGTGCGCAAAAAGCAGCAGGGCGGGCAGGAGCAAAGTGCCGAACAGATCGACGTGTGCGATCGGGTTGAGCGTAAGCCGGCCCGCGCGCGCCGCCGTATCGTCGCCGAGAAATCGCGCCGTCACGCCATGCATCACTTCGTGCGCGACGATCGCGAACACCGTCGGCAGCGCCCAGATCAGCAGTTCGAGGATAAACCCTTGATGGTTCGCCAAATCAGTCGGAGCCGTCCTTCGGCGGATTGCCGCGATCGACGCGCGGCGCGGACGGCGCGGCCCGGCGCGTCGCGCGCGGATGATACGTGCGATGGACGCGGCGCAGATGGCCGCGCGACAGATGCGTATAGATCTGGGTGGTCGAGATGTCGCTATGGCCAAGCATCTCCTGCACCGCGCGCAGGTCGGCGCCGCCTTCCAGCAGATGGGTCGCGAAACAATGGCGCAAGGTGTGCGGGCTAATCCATGCCAGCCGGGGATCGCCCGCCGCCCATCCTTTGAGCGCCTTGAAAAACCCCTGCCGCGTCATCGCGCGGCCCAATCGCGTCACGAATATGGCGGCGGTCGGCCGCGCCGAGACCGCTTCGCGCGCGCCGCGTTTTCCGCGCGAATTGTCCTCGGCCGCCGCGCGCCGGCGGACCTCGAGGTAGGCTTCAAGCGCATCCCGCGCCGCGCCGCCCAGCGGCACAATCCGTTCCTTGTCGCCTTTGCCGATAACGACGACGACGGCGGCTTCGAGGTTGACTTGGCTGAACTTGAGCCCGACCAGCTCCGATACCCTGAGACCGCATCCATACGCCAGTTCGAGCATCGCGCGATCCCGTTTGCCGCGCAGCGTCGTCGCGTCGATCGCGTCGATCAGCGCCTCCACATCCGCGCGTCCGAGTGTGCGCGGCAGGGGGCGCGGATGGCGTTTCAGGTCGATCCCGAGCGTTGGATCGCGTTCCAGCACGCCCGCCTCGAGCATTTCCCGCAGCATCCCGCGCACCGCGGAAAGCCGCCGCCGCTGGCTGGAAACGCGAAACCCGCGTTCGCCGAGTTCGGCCAGATAGGCCGTCAACTGCGGCGTTTCGAGTTCACGTGGCGTTACGAGATGCTCGCGGCAAAAACGCTGGAAATCACGCAGATCGCCGGCATACGCCTCAAGCGAATTCCGGCTAAGTCCGCGTTCGACCGCGCGGCGCGCAAGATGCCGGTCGATGAGCTCGTCCCAGCCGATCGCGCCCGCCGCGTCCGGGCTTGCATCCGCCACGGCCGTCACGCGGATGGCGCCTTTTCGGCGGCCGGATTCGGATCGGCGTCGAGATGCGCAATCAGTTCAGCGCGCAGAGTGCGCATCGGTTCCAGGTCCGTGATTTTCCGCCCTTCGCGGTCGCTGACGAAGAAAACGTCGATCGCCTGATCGGCGTTGGTGGAGATGCGCGCGAGATGAATGACGAGACCGAGGCGGAACAGCGTATGCGTTATCGCGAAGAGCAGGCCGACGCGATCTTGCGTGAAAACGTCGACCACGGTGAATTCTTCCGAACTACGATTGTCGATCGTGACCTCGGTCGCGAACCGGCGGGTGAAGCGCTTGCCGCCGAACCGCGAACGCCGCGATTCCGCGACCAGTTCGGCCACGTCGCGCTCGCCGCCGAGAACCCGCTCGAGATCGCGTTCGACGCGCACCCAGCGATCCTCGTCCATCGCGATCGCGCCGCCGGTTCCGATATGGGAAACCCGAAATACGTCAAGCGCGACGCCGTCCGCGCGCGTGGTAATCCGCGCGGAGAGAATATTGAGATTGTTCGCCGTGAGCGCGCCGGCGATCATCGCGAACAATCCCGGCACGTCGCGCGTGACCACGATGAATTCGCTGAATTCAAGATCGGGAAAATGCCGATGCCGGCAGACCAGCGGCCGTTCGTCGATCGCGCGCATCAGCTCGAAATGCAGCCTGATGTCGCTTTCCGGAACCGTAAGAAAATACCGATCGGGCATCAATTCAAGAAACTCGGCGATCGCCGCCTCCGGCGCGTTCGCGCCGGCCAGCCTCTCTCGCACCTCGGCCTTGACGTGAGCGAGGCGGCGCGCCGGATCGACGGCCTCGCGGCCGCCCTGTTCGAGCGTCTTCAGCGCGCGCATGTAAAGCTCGCTCAGGAGCATGTCGCGCCAGTTGTTGTAAACTTTCGGCGCGACCGCGCGCATATCGGCGAACGTCATCAGGTAAAGCGCTTTCAGCCGATCGATCGAACCGGCTTCGCGCACGAAATCCTCGACGGTTCCCGGATTGTCGATATCGCCCTTCTGCGCGACCTGCGACATCGTAAGATGCTCTCGAACCAGGAAAATGACGAGGTCGGTTTCTTCATCGTCCAGCCCCATCCGCGCGCATACGCCCACCGCCAGTTGCGCGCCGCGCTCGTGATGGTCGTGGCCGTGGCCCTTGCCGATATCGTGAAGCAGCAGCGCGAGGAATACCAGCGGCAGGCCGCCGTACTCGCGCGCGACCTCGGTCAGCAACGGATTGGCGTCCTTGAACTCGCCCGCGCGCAAACGCTCAAGTTCGCGCACCGCCGCCAGCGAATGACGGTCAACCGTATAGATGTGATAAAGGTCGTGCAGCACCCGCGCGTAGAGATTGCCGAATTCCGGAATCACCGCGCCCAGCACGCCTGCGCGATGCATCGCTTCGAGCGTTTCGGCGACGCGCTGGCGCCCGCTCAAAATTCCCATCAGCGCCATGCCGGTGCGCGGATCGCTGCGCATCGCGTCATCGATTAGCCCGAGATTGTCGCGAACCATCTGATAGGCGCTGCCCGAAAGCTCGACCTCGTGCGCCTGGCAGTCGGCGAAGATCGTGATCAGGTTGAGCGGCGCGCGCCTGAAAAGGTCCGCCGAGGTCAGGCCGATCACCTTCCCCTGGATCGCCACGCCGGGCCGGATTTGCCGCGCCGGACTGCGGCGCAGGAAACGCGCCGGCGTCATGTCCTCGGTCACGCGCGCGATCAACCCTTCGGCGAACAACAGAATCGTGCTCGCCTGTTGATAATAAGCGCGCATCAGGTTGGCGCTCGCCGGCGCGCCCTCCACCGCCTCGAATCCCATCAGCGGCGCGATCCGCTCCTGGAGCTCGAACGTGAGCTGATCGGTATGGCGGCCGGTCAGGAAATGAAGGAAATTGCGGACGCGAAGCAGAAAATCCTGCGCCGCGGCGACGTTGTCGTACTCCTTTTCGGTGATTATGGCTTTCTGCACCAGCTCTTCCAGGCGATGGATCTTGTATTTGACCTTCGCCAGCCACAGCGCCGTATGCAAATCGCGCAGGCCGCCCTCGCCTTCCTTGATTTGCGGCTCAAGCAGATAGATTGAATCGCCGTATTGCTTGTGCCGGTTCCGGCTCTCGCCGAGCTTGGCGTCGAAAAAAGCCCGCTGGTCGCGGTTCAGAACGTCGCTTTCCAGCGCCTTTGCGAACTGCGCGTATAGTTTTTCGTCGCCCACCAGCAGGCGCGCGTCAAGAATCGCGGTCTTTTCCTTCAGGTCCGCGGCCGCCATCTTCACACATTCCGCGATGCTTCTGACCGAGTAGCCGATCGTGACGCCGGCGTCCCACAGGGCGTGCAGAATGCGTTCGGTCACCACCTCCACGTAGGGACCCGGTTTGTACTCGTGCAGAAACAGCAGATCGATGTCGGAGTAGGGATTCAATTCGAGCCGGCCGTAACCCCCGCGCGCGACGATCGCGACGCGTTGATTCAGGCGGGCGAAGCGATGGCCGTGCTCCTCGTCGGCGTAGCGATAGAGCGCGCGCATCAGATCGTCCACGACGGCGGTGAACGCGCGCACGATCTCGATTCCGCCGGCCCCCGCGAACTGGCGTTCGCGCAGCGTCGCGCGCGCCGCCTCCAGATGGAGCCGCGCGACCGCGCCGGGCTCCTTAGTGCGCTCCATTTCGGCGACCAGCGCCGCCTCGTCGCGCACGATCGGCGGTTGAACGCCCGATTGATTCGATTCGATGACGCCGCCGCTCACAGATTCCCGATCGCCGCGTCGGCGTTAAAATAGTGGGCCACCGCCTGCGCGATTCCATCCGCGATCGCCTGCTGGTACGCGGGCGATTGCAGCAGCAGCGCCTCCGACGGATTGGACAGAAATCCGCACTCCACCAGAACGGACGGCATCAACGCTCCCACCAGCACGTAAAATGGCCCCTGCCTGGCCCCCAATTCGTTCACCTTGATCCCCGTTTCGGCCGCGGCGCCCGCGACGGTCGCCGCTTCGATCATGCGCGCCAGCGACGCCGATTCGTTCGCCTTATATTGCTGGCGCAAATCGATCAGGATGTAGTGTAAATCGGGTCCTCCCGGCGCGCTATAGCCGCCCGCGACGCCGTTTTCCATCCGCGCCAAGCGAATCGTCGCCCGGTCGGTCGTATTGTTAAGATAATAAGTTTCAATTCCCGTGGTCGCAGTATCCGGACTTGAATTGAGATGGATCGATACGAACAAATCCGCGCCCGCCGCATTCGCGATCCGCGTGCGTTCGTCGAGGGGAATGAACGCGTCAGCGCTCCGCGTCAGGCGCGCGTCCACGCCGCGCGCGATGAGAGCTGACCTCAATCTCACCGCTATTTGCAATGCGATTTCCTTTTCCTCAACACCACTGGCGGACTCCGTGCCCGGATCGCGTCCGCCGTGACCCGGATCGATCATGACTATCGGCCGCCGGTCCGCTGGATTAGGCCGGACGACGCCGCCATTTGACGGCGCCGGCGCGGCCGACGCCAATTCCGCTCCGCGCGGCGGATGCGAACGCGGCTGCGCGTTTCGCCGCAACGCGAACGATTCGCTCCGCGTCGCGGCGAGCAGCGGCGCCGCCAAATTGGAAACCGCTCCCGCGGGCGCGAGGCGCAACGTCAACTCGCGCGGCGTCCGGACGACTGCGTAATCGGCCCGTCCGACCACCCCGATCACGATCCGGGCGGCGCCGCCGCCATCGATCACCGTTACGCTCGCCACCGGAGACGCCTCGCGTCCGGCGAACGGGCGCGCGCCGATCCGCATCCGCGTATCGCTCAGGTCAATCCACAATTCCTGGCGATGCGTGCTGAGTCGCCATCGAAGTCCGCGCCCGCGTATCGCGAAGCGCATTTCGACCGCCGGCCCGTCCTTCGCGATCGCCGCGCCGACGATCGTCGCCGCCAGCGCCGCATGCCCGGCGCCGAGCGCCAGCAACAGCATGCACAGCGCCGCGATCGCCCGCGCGATCGCCGCCGCGCCGCTACGAATCTCCGCCGCCATTGAGCCGCGCGGCGAGCCGCGCCAGCAGATTCAGCGCCTCCAGCGGCGTCATCCGATCGACCGCCGCGGCCCGCAACTCCTCGACCACCCGCTGTTCGATCGGCGCGAAAAGCCCGAACTGCGGCGCCGGCGCGTCGGCAGACCCGTGCGCGAGCCGCGCGCCGCCCGCTTCGTCGAATTCACCCGCCTCGAGATTCCTCAGAATTTGCCGCGCGCGCTCGATTATGCGCGCGGGCAGGCCCGCCAGCCGCGCCACCTCGATTCCGTAACTGCGGCTCGCCGGTTCTTCGATCACCCGCCTAAGGAACAGCACTTCGCCGTTCCATTCACGCACCACCATGCTCAAATTCTTGACGCGCGGCCGCTCCCGCGCAAGCTCGGTCAGCTCGTGAAAATGCGTCGCGAACAGCACCTTGGCCCGCGTCTCGTCGTGCAGATATTCCGCGACCGCCCACGCGATCGCGAGCCCGTCGAAGGTGCTCGTGCCGCGGCCCACCTCGTCGAGCAGCAGCAGGCCGCGATCGGTAAGCCCTTCGAGCAGCCGCGCCGTCTCGCGCATCTCGACCATGAAGGTGGATTCGCCGCGGCGCAGTTCGTCGCGCGCGCCGATTCGCGTCATCACCCGATCGATCAGGCCGGCGCGCGCCTCCACGGCCGGCACGAAACTCCCCATCTGCGCCATGATCGCAATCAACGCGACCTGCCGCAGATAGGTCGATTTGCCCGCCATGTTCGGCCCGGTGATCAGCAGCAATTGCCGTTCGTCGGGATCGGCCGCGACGTCGTTGGGCACGAACTCGCCCGGCTTCATCCCGGCCTCGATCACCGGATGGCGCCCGTCGCGCACCGCGATCGCCCGTCCCGAATCCATCGCGGGCCGCACGTAGCCGCGCCGCCGTGCGACCGCGGCGAGCGATCGCAGCGCGTCGAATTCTCCCACCGCCGCCGCCGTCGCGAGAATGTCGCCGGCCGACGCGGCCGCCTCGCGCAGCATCGCCGCGAACAGCCGCGCTTCGAGCTCTTTCAGTCCCGCCTCGGCGCTCAGGATCTTGCGTTCCAGCTCCTTCAGCCCAGCCGTCGTGAAACGCTCGGCGCCGACCAGCGTCTGCTTGCGCTCGTAGTCCGCCGGAACGCGCTCGAGATGCGTCCTGGTGATCTCGAAGTAGTAGCCGAAAACCTGGTTGTAGCGGACTTTCAGCGACGGTATTCCGGTGCGCGCCCGCTCCGACGCCTCAAGCCGCGCGATCACGCCGCGCGCGTCCACCGCCAGCGAGCGCAGCTCGTCGACCTCCGCGCTGACGCCCGCGCGGATCGTATTGCCGTCGCGCGGGTTGATCGGCGGATCGTCGCTCAGCGTCGCCTCGATTCGCTCGGCGAGTTCCGGCATCGGACGGATTCGTCCGGCTATCTCGCCGATCAGCTCAGCCCGCCGGCCGGCCAGCGCCTGCTTGAGCGTTGCGGCCGCACGCAGCGCCTGCGCCAGTTTCAACGCGTCGCGCGGACTCGCGCGCATCGCGCCCACCCGCCCCGCCAGCCGTTCCAGGTCGCCGATTCGTTTGAGCGAATCCTCGATCCCGCCGCCGAGGTCGGCGTCGAAAAGCTCCTCGACCGCGTCGTGCCGAGCGCGTATCGCGCGCAATTCCATCAGCGGGTAAACGATCCAGTTCGCGAGCGTCCGCGCGCCGATCGGCGTCAGCGTCTCGTCCAGTATCGAGAGCAGCGATCCCGCCCGCGTGCCGTCGCTGGAAACAACCAGCTCGAGATGGCGCCGGCTCACCTCGTCGACCAGCATGAATTCCTGCGCGCGGTATATTTTCGGCGCGCGCAGATAGCCAAGCTCGCCGCCGAAATTCTCCTCGACGTAGCGCAGCGCCGCCGCCGCCGCGCCCGCGATCGCCGTCTCCGCGCCGCCTTCCGCCGTCCAATCCGCGCCGAAACGCCGCGCCAGCGGGCCGTCTGAAGCGTTCTGGTCGAACCAGTCTTTCGCGATCGCCGAAAACGGCGCGCCCGCTTCGCGCGCGATCGCCGCCGCCTCGGCGCATCCTTCCGGCGCGACGATTTCGCGCGGCGCGATTCGCGCGATCTCTTCGCGCGCCGCCGCGATACCGCTCACGCGCGTCGCGATAAACTCGCCGGTCGAAACATCGATCGCCGCGATCGCGAAACCGCCCGCTTCCGGCGCCGCCGCCAGCAGGAAATTCTTCTCTCCAGAAACCAGCACCAGCTCTTCGCCAACCGTGCCGGGCGTGATAATCCGCACCACCTGCCGCGGCATCAGTCCGCGCCCGCCGCCGCGCCGTTCGGACGGCGCGGTAAGCTGGAACGCGCCACCTTTCGCGCTCGATCCGGCCGGCGCTTCCGGCGCCGCTTGCTCGCAAATCGCGACCTTGTAGCCCGCCTTCAGCAGCCTGGCGACGTACGGCTCCGCGGCATGATACGGCACGCCGCAAAGCGGCACGCCGTCCTTCGAGCGCGACGTAAGCTGAATATCCAGCACGCGCGCCCCCACCTCGGCGTCCTCGAAAAACATCTCGTAGAAATCGCCCAGCCGGAAAAACAGAATCGCGTCCGGCGCCTGGCGTTTCACGTTCAGGTACTGCGCGATGAGCGGTGTATGCTTGATCGTCACGGCCGCCGCCCAGAATATCGGCCTGCGGGCGCGCCGCAAAATCCGCCGCTTCCCGATTCCGCCGGCAATTCCCGCTGGCGCACCATCCGGACCGCCGCTAAAATCGCGCGAAATCATGAAGCCGCTCACTCTCGGCCGCGAGCTTTTTTCCGCCGGCGCTATTCTCGCCTCGTACCCCTTCGAACCGTTCATGCGGATGCGCACGCTGTGGACCCCGCGCCGCTCGCGCGACGCCGTCGTCTTCGCGCACGGCCTCGGCGGCGATCCAAGCAACCTGCTGATGCTCTCGGTGATGGTGCGGATGGCGGGTTTCGACGCGATCGGCTTCTATAAATATCCCCTCCGCCAGCCGCTCGACGTCTCCGCCGCGCAGATGGCCGAGATGGCGCACGAGGCCGACGCCGGCGGCGGCGTCCATCTGATCGGCCACAGCTTCGGCGGCGCGATCGCCCGCGCGGCCGTGCGCATCATGCGCGACGGCGCCGTCCGTTCGCTGGTTACGCTCGGCTCGCCATGGTCGATCGATCAGCATTCGCCCGGCGAGCTGGCGATCTTTGGCGGCGACGATCCGATCGTTCCCGCGCCGGACTTCGCCGCGGCGCGCGGCGCGATGTTCAAACGAATCGCGGTCTTGCGCGCCACCGGCCATCTTGGTTTGCTTCATCATGACGAGGCGGTTCGGTTGACGCTCGGCGAGTTGCTCGCCAACCGCATCTCCGGCTGAATCACGATGAGATATTCCACGCCGCCCGCGCATCTTTTCCGCCGTCGCGGCCGCGCCCGCCGATGAATGATTTTGGCGCCGCGATTCTCGCCGGCGGCCGCAGCGCCCGGATGGGCATGCCGAAGGCCGCCCTGCCCTTCGGCGCCACCACCGTCCTCGAACGCATCCTCGATCAACTTCGCCCCTCGTTCGATGAAATCGTGCTTGCGCTCGCGCCCGAAGCGAACGAACTCTTTTCGGTCGAACGCGCGATCGCGAACCGCGCCGATTTGATCGTCGTGCGCGACGCGCAACCATGGGCCGGGCCGGTTCCGGCGCTCGCCCGCGCCTTCGCCGCCGCGAATTCAAGAATCATCTTCGCCTGCTCCTGCGATCTGCCGCTGCTTGACGCGTGCGTCGCGGCCGCGCTGTGCGCGATGGTCGCGGCGCATGACGCCGCGATTCCCGAAATCGCCGGCCAACTCCAGCCGCTGCACGCCGCCTATCGGCGCGAACCGGCGGCGGCGGCGCTCTCCGCGATGGCCGCGGCGGGCGAGGCGCGCCTGCGGACGATCGCCGAACGAATCGGCGCGCGCCGCGTCGGCGAGGCTGAATTGCGCGCGCTCGACCCCGAATTGCGCAGTTTCATCGATATCGACACCGCCGCCGATTACGCCCGCGCCCTGCGCCTCGCCTTCGGCCACGCCTGAGCGGCTGGAACCGGCGTTTTCGTCCGGCATCGGACCACTTGCGAGCCGGCCGTTATCGTGAAATTGAACAGCCGGATAGCGCCCGCGCCGAAGCGCCGATAAAAGGGAGCGCCGCGATGGACTTTGAACACGTCGATTTGAAGGATCCCGACCTATACCTTGGCGGACCGCCGCACGAATTGTTCGCGCGGCTGCGCGCCGAAGACCCCGTCCATTGGAATCCGGAGTCCGGCGGACGCGGCTTCTGGGCGGTCACGAAGTACGAGGATATCGTCGCGATCTCGAAAAATCCCGCCCTCTTCTCCTCGGCGCGCGAGCACGGCGGCCACCGCATGTTCGACGAAAACGTCGTCGGCCTCGCGAGCATCGGCGACGCCAACGAGACCGAAGCGCCGATGATCAGCATTGACCCGCCGGAGCACAACCGCTACCGCCGGATGGTTTCGCCGGGGTTTTCGCCGAGCCGCCTGCGCGCGCTCGAAGCGCGCGTGCGCGAACGGGTTTGCGCGATTCTCGACCGCCTCGGCGATCGGCGCGAATGCGAATTCGTCACCGAGGTCGCCGCCGAATTGCCCATTCAGGTGCTGGCGGAATTTCTCGGCATCCCGCAGCAAGACCGGCTCAAACTCTTCGATTGGTCGAATTCGATGATCGCCGAAGACGACCCGGAGTTGCGCAAAAGTCCCGCGGCGGTCGCGGCCGATTTGCAAGCGATGGCCGAGTACTCATTGCGGCTCTGGCAGGAACGGCTCGCGAACCCGGGTGACGATCTGGTGAGCATGCTCGCGCACTCGGCAATCGACGGCGAAAAGATGAGCATGGAGCGCTATCTCGGCACGTTCCTGCTGCTCGTGGTCGCCGGCAACGAAACCACGCGCAACTCGATCTCCGGCGGGCTGGTCACGTTCGCGCAATATCCCGACGAACGCCGGCGGCTCGCGGCTGATCCGGCGGCGCTCAGCACAGCGGCGGCCGAAATCGTCCGCCACGTGAGTCCGGTGATGCATATGCGGCGGACCGCCCTCGCCGACACCGAAATTCGCGGCCGGAAAATCCGCGCCGGCGACAAGATAATACTGTGGTACGTTTCGGCCAATCGCGACGAGGAAATCTATCGCGATCCCGGCCGCTTCGACGTGACCCGCGCCGAGGCGCCCAGCCTCGGTTTCGGCATCGGCGAGCACTACTGCCTCGGCGCGCGCCTCGCCGAACTGCAACTGCGCGTCTTCTTCGGCGAGTTCCTGCGCCGCTATCCCAACGCCGAGCCGTGCGGGGAAATCCGCCGGATGCGCTCGAACTTCATCTCCGGCATCAAACATCTCCCCGTCCGTTTGTGCTGAAGCGGATGGATTCTCGGGTCAAGCCCGAGAATGACTATTTGCTTTTTTCCCGGCGCACGCTCCCGAATCCGCCGAATCGGAGCGCCGCGTGATCCGTCGCCACGCGATCTTCGCATTGCACGCGAGGTTCGGCCCGATCCCGCCGCATCGATTCGGCTCCGCAACCGGCGACGCATCGCAGCTCGGCGGCGTATCCGCGCCACGCGCATATTCCAGCCCGCTCTTTTCAGTCATGCCCGGGCTTGACCCGGGCATCCACGGGTCGTTCGCTCCGCAGCCTCAGATGGATTCTCGGGTCAAGCCCGAGAATGACTATTTGCCTTTTCCTGACGTACACTCCGAATCCGCCGGATTGGAGCGCCGCGCGATCCGTCGCCACCGATCTTCGCATTTCATGCAAGGCTCGGCGCGATCCCGCCGCATCGATTCGGCTCCGCAACCGGCGACGCATCGCAGCTCGGCGGCGTATCCGCGCCACGCGCATATTCCAGCTCCGCTCTTTTCAGTCATGCCCGGGCTTGACCCGGGCATCCACGGGTCGTTCGCTCCGCAGCCTCGGATGGATTCTCGGGTCAAGCCCGAGGATGACTAATTACCTTTAGCAGGCTGTTGACGAAAGCGTTTGATTACTCAGTTTCATAGTTCTCGGCGGTGCGGCGGCGGCGGGTTCAGAGTTGCGGTTCGGCTGCCTTCGCCGACAGCGGTCGCGAACGGAGGTCCGCGGTG
>JAJZAI010000002.1 GCA_021799495.1 Deltaproteobacteria bacterium | reverse complement strand
ATCAGCGAACATCCGGAGGCTGCCTAGTAGCAACTTGATAATTCAACTGCGCAACTCTCGCGGATCTCGGATGCCACTGCTTTTCTACCAATTGACAGACACCACCCCTTCAGATACGTGAAGGGAGCGGGAGTTTTAGATTATGTATGTGGTTGGTATGTGAATGCCGCCGATTTCATTCAAGGGACACAAATCAAAGTGGCATTCGTCTCCACCAACTCAATCACGCAGGGTGAACAGGTCGGCATCCTTTGGAGCGAGCTTTTCAAACGATTTAAGCTCGACATTCACTTCGCCCATCGGACATTTTCATGGCAGAGCGAGGCGCGCGGAAAGGCTCACGTCCATGTTGTCATAATCGGATTTGCTTCGGTTCCGGCTAAGTCGCGAATGCTCTTCGAATACAATGACCAAAAAGGTGAGCCAACCGCCGTTCCGGCGAAAAACATCAATCCTTATCTCGCGGACGCTCCCAACGTTCTTGTCTTAAAGCGTGGAAATCAAATTTCGGACGGCCCGGCTATTAGGTACGGTAGTATGGCCAACGACAAACGGAGGGCGGACAACGGACTGGGCAATCTCATCCTGGATGCTCAATCTCGCGATGATCTTCTGAAGGAAAATCCGTCCATCGCGCCCTTCATTCGACGTTTCGTCGGTGGCGACGAATTTCTTAACAATACACAACGATGGTGTCTTTGGCTGGTCGATGCGCTTCCTACGATCATTCGCAGCAGCCCAAGCGTGCGCAAACGCATAGAGGCCGTTCGTGAGGTGCGACTCGAAAGCCGGCGCGAAGAGACGAGGCGTCTCGCAGCCACGCCGCAGCTTTTTGGCGAAAACCGGCAGCCTAAGACGAGCTATTTACTTGTTCCAAAAGTATCGTCAGAGACACGCTCGTACATGCCCGTCGGTTTTATGAACCCAGACGTCATCGCTAATGGTAGTGCGCTCATTGTCCCGGAGGCGACACTGTACGACTTCGGCGTAGTATCTTCGCGAATGCATATGGCATGGATGCGTTATACATGCGGACGAATGAAGTCCGATTACCAGTATTCGAGCCAAATCGTTTACAACAACTACCCGTGGCCTCAAGCGCCGAGCGCAAGGCAACGTGAGTCCGTGGAAGCCGCCGCGCGAGCGGTGCTTGACGCGCGCGAAGAATTTCCGAGCGCAACGCTGGCCGACCTTTACGATCCTCTGACCATGCCGCCGATTCTAGTCAAAGCCCACTCAGAACTGGACCGGGCCGTGGACCTTTGCTATCGCCCGCAGCGTTTCGAAAACGACCGCCAGCGCATCGAATATCTGTTCGCTCTGTACGAAAAACTCACCGCGCCTCTCGCTTTCCCCACCAAGAAAGCCCGAAGGAAAGCGCACTCAAGATAGGGCAATTGCCTTATCGAGATCAGCGGGTTTGCAGGTTGCTGGCGGTTTGTGTGGATGATGGCGCGACTTTGTAGCCGGGCGGGTAGAGCTGGTAGCAGAGCAGATAGACGACCACGCCGGTGATCGAGACGTACATCCAGATCGGCCAGGTCCATCGCGCGATCTTGCGATGGCGCGCGAAATTGCCGCGCAGCGCCCGCCACAACGTCATCAGCGCCAGCGGCACGATCGCCACGGCGAGGATGATGTGCGAAATCAGGATGCTGAAATAGACTGGACGGATCGCGCCTCGCCCCTGAAAGCGCACGTCGCCGACGTGGTAGTGATAAGTCGCGTAGGAGATGAAGAACAGCGCCGAGACCGTGAAGGCGCTCAACATGCAGGCGCGATGCGCCCGAATCCAGCGCATCCGGATGAAGACGAAACCGGCCAGCAGCAAGAGCGCGGCGATACTGTTCAGGACCGAATTGAGCGGGGCGAGCGAATAATACGAAAACGTCATCGTGAATAAAGGCGCGGCTGACCGCGATGGGTAGATTTTACGCGGATAGCGCGCCGGGGCAAAAAAGAATCGGCGGACCGCGATTGCGGCCCGCCGATTTCACTTGCGGATTATGCCTGCCGCCGCATCACGCCGAGGCGCGGCCGTTGCGCAACAGCCGGCCCGGCAGGGGACCGTCCGCCGCCACCATGTCGCGGCCCTCGCGGCGCAGTAGCGAGCCGTTGACGATCACGGCGTCGATTCCGGCGGCTTCGGAGACCAGCCGGTCGGCGCCCTTCGGCAGGTCGTGCACGCGGCGCAGCCGCCCCGCCGAAATTTTGTCGGGATCGAAAATCACCACATCGCCCGCCAGTCCGGTTTCGAGCCGGCCGCGATCGCTGATATTGAAGACGCTCGCCGGACGCGCCGTGAGCATCCAGATCGCCTTTTCAAGCGGCAGCGCGTTGCGCTCGCGCACCCAGTGGCCGAGCAGGTAGGTCGAGTAGCAGGCGTCGCATAGCTGGCTGGCGTGCGCGCCGGCGTCCGACAGGCCGATTACGGTGCTGGGCGATTTTAGCAGGTCCAGCACCTCCTGCTCTTCGTAGTTGAAAATCGCGAAACGGAACCGCGCTTCGAGTTTGTTCTCGATCGACAGGTCGAGCACGAAATCGATCGGATCGGCGTTGCGTTCGCGCGCAACCTCGGCGACGTTGCGCTCTTCCAGCGACGGGTCGCTCGGGCAATGCGAAATCCACGCGCGCTCCCAGCGGTCGTGATACTTCACGTCGGCGCCCGATCCCGCTTTGGCCTTGAACTTGGCGCGGAATTCGGGGTCGCGGTAGATGCGGATTTTGCTCTCGATATCGTGCGCGGCGGAAACCGGCGCGAACACCGAAGTCATCCCTTCGAAGATGAACGGCTCCTTGAAAGTCAGCTCGAAATTGAGCGGACGGCAGGCCACCTGCGGCGTAATCGGCAAGCCCTGCCGCGCCATCTCCTCCGACTGCGCAAGCATCCGGCGATGGCCGTCGTTGCTGCCGGTCATCCCGGCGAGCAGCGCGGTCCAGGTGATCGGCACGCCGGTTTCTTTAGCGATTTCAGCCATCTCGCCGAGGAACAGCTCGCGGCCGACCGCGGTCTGCACGACGCCGCTGCCGGCCTCGCGCAGGGCGCCGATGAGCGTCTTGATTTCGTCGAGCGTGGCCTTGCGGCTGGCGACCGGCTTGCCGCCGTAGCCGACATGGGTGACAGCCTTCGAGGTGGCGAAGCCGACGGCGCCGGCCTTGATCGCGTTTTTGACGATCGCGCGCATCCTGGCGATCTCGTCTTCGGTGGCGGCGCGCTCAGTCGCCTCCTCGCCCATCACGTACATGCGCAGGGCGGTATGGCCGATCTGCGCGGCGCAGTTGATCGCCGTGCCGCGCCGCTCGATCGCATCGAGGTACTGCTCGAAGGTCTCGAAGGGCCAATCGTAGCCGAGGCCGCCTTCCAACGCCTCAAGGCTCATCCCTTCGACCTTCTCGAGCGTGCGCATGATCAGCCCGCGATGCTCCGGGCGGGTGGGCGCGACGGTGAAGCCGCAATTGCCCATCACCACCGTGGTCACGCCGTGCCATGGCGAGATAGTCATCATCCGGTCCCACAGCAGTTGGGCGTCGTAATGGGTGTGAATATCGACGAAGCCGGGCGCTACGACGCGGCCCTTGGCGTCGATGGTTTCGGCGGCGCGGCCTTTAACGTCGCCGAGCGCGGCGATTTTGCCGTCCTTGATGGCGAGGTCGCCCGTGTAGCCGGGACGTCCCGTGCCGTCGATGATTGTGCCGCCAGTAATTTTCAGATCGAAGTCCATCGTATGGTTCTCCGTCTCCGGCGTAGCCGGGATGCGATTGGTAAGGCTCCGCGCGCCGCCGTAATCACCGGCGCGACGCGAGCCTGAATGAAAATTCCGATAAGTATTGCTTATCGTATCGGAGGGCTTTGGGTAAAGCGCGCGCACGCCGCGGCGGCGGCTGAGCGATGCGCGAAAAGGCGGGATTTCGTTTGAATTACGGGCTATATTCTGGTTAGTTCAAGGGAGACAAGATGACTCTGGGGGCCGCGAGCAAAATGACGCGGCGGACCCCGCATACGGAGGGCCTTTGATGGAGAAGCCAATCATATCGGCGGACTCGCATATCACCGAGCCGCCCGGCTGTTACGTTGACCATATCGATCCGAAATTTCGCGAGCGGGCGCCGCGCATGATGCGCGACGACAAGCTCGGCGACATTTTCGTAATCGAGGGAATGAGCAAGCCGATTCCGATGGGGCTAGTGGCGGCGGCCGGCCAGGACGCGAGTTCGCTCAAGATGTTCGGCGCGAAGTTCGAGGAACTGCATCGCGGCGGATGGGACCCCGAGGCGCGGATGGCCGATCAGGAGCGCGACGGCGTCGCCTGCGAGATCATCTATCCGACCGTCGGCATGATGCTCTGCAACCATCCGGATTACGATTACAAAAAGGCCTGCTTCGACGCGTACAACCGCTGGGTCGCGCAGTACTGCGGGGCGCATCCGGACCGGCTGATCGGACTCGGGCAAACGTCGATGCGCTCGGTCGAAGAGGGAATCGACGATCTGCGCAGGATGAAAGAGATGGGCCTGCGCGGCGTGATGATGCCGGGCAATCCGCAGGTTTCGGATTACGACGATCCGATTTACGATCCGTTCTGGGAAGCGGCGATCGACATGGAAATGCCGCTGAGCTTCCATATCCTGACCAGCAAGCAGGACAACTGGAAGACGCGCGGGCCGCGCATCAATAATTTCCTGTCGATCATCCGCGGCAATCAGGACCTGATCGGCACGTTCATTTTCGGCGGGGTCTTCGAGCGCCATCCGAAACTCAGGCTGGTGTGCGTCGAAGCCGACGCCGGCTGGGTTCCGCATTTCATGTACCGGATGGATCACGCCTACAAGCGCCATCGGAACTGGATGCTCAAGGGGCGCGAGTTCCAGAAGATGCCGAGCGAGTACTTCCGCGAACACGTCTATACGACCTTTCAGGACGACTGGGTGGCGTTCCAGATGAAGGATCTGTGCAACGTGAAGCGGATGATGTGGGCGAACGATTTTCCGCACAGCGATTCGACCTGGCCGTGGTCGCAGGAAGTGTTGGCGGAACAGACCAAACATCTGACGCAGGCGGAGAAAGACGCGATTCTGCATGACAACGTCGCGGAGCTTTATCATCTGAGCATCTGAGACGCGCGGGAAAATGCGCAACAGCGCCGCCGGCGAAGATCGTCGGCGGCGCTTTCGTTTTTGGCGCGCCGGAGCTTAAATCGTCCGCAATGAATCGGAACGAAGGACGGAGAACGCCGCGATGAAAGTTCTGGTGATGGGCGCGGGAGCGGTCGGCGCCTATTTCGGCGCGCGCCTGCAACAGATCGGCGACGAAGTCGTCTTTTGCGCGCGGGGCGCGAATCTGGAGGCGATGCGCACGCATGGCCTGCATTTCGCCAGCTATCAGGGCGATTTCGGCTTGCGCGCCGCCGCGACCGCCGAGCCTGGCGATCATGCTCCCTACGACCTCGTGCTCTTCTGCGTGAAATCCTACGACACGGAATCGGCCGCCCGGCAAATCGAAGGATGCCTTGCGCCGGACGGCGTGATTCTGACACTGCAAAACGGCGTCGAGAACGAATATCGGCTGGCCGAGGTGTTCGGCGCGGGCCGCGTGATGGCGGGCAATGCGCGAATCGGCGCGGAACTCGTGACGCCCGGCAAAATCGAGCATCGCACCGGCGGTGCGATCGAATTCGGCGAACTCGAGGGCGGAGAAACCGACCGCGCGCGGCGCCTGGCCGAGCATTTCCGCAAGGCGGGAATCCTGCAAAGCCTCGTCGCGGATATCAAGGCGATTCGCTGGGAAAAATTGCTCTGGAACGGGGCGTTCAACACGGTCGCGACGCTGACCGAAAGCGACGTTGGCACGCTGCTTGCCGACGATGACGCCGTCGCGCTGCTGCGCAACCTGATGGGCGAAATCGCGGCGGCGGCGCGCGCCGAGGGCGTCGCGCTGGGCGAGCGCGAAATCGAATATCAATTCACGCGTTCGCGCGAGGCGTTGAGCGCCGTCCGCCCTTCGACCTTGCAGGATCATCAACGCGGCAAGCCGCTGGAATACGAGGCGCTGTGCGGCGCCGTCGTGCGCGCCGCGCATCGCCACGGAATCGCGGCGCCATACATGGAAGCGGCGTACGCCCTGATGAAGCTGATCGACAAGCACGGCGGCGGACGCTGAGCGGCGCATTGGCTGCCGCTGGCCGAGCCGATGCGGATAGGGCAAGATCGCGATCGAAAACGAGAATCGCGCAACTGGCGCAATCAGGGAGAAGCGAAATGGCGAGCGTAACGCAGTTGGGATATCTCGGTTTGAGCGTTTCCGACCTGAACGCGTGGCGCAAATTCGCCACGGAGGTCCTCGGGCTCGAAGCGTCCGACGGCGACGGCGGCGCGCTGCTGCTGCGGATGGACGAGCATCATCATCGTTTCATCCTCGCGAGCGGAAGCGAGGACGACGTCTCGTTCGTCGGATGGGAAGTATCCGATCAATGCGCGCTGCGCGAATTATCGGAGCAGTTGAAGCAAGCGGGCGTCGCAGCGGCGGCGGGAACGACGGAAGAAGCGCACCTGCGCGGCGTCGCGGAATTCATCAAATTCCGCGACCCGAGCGGAATCGCCACCGAGGCTTATTACGGCCCGCTGATGACGTTCGAGCGGCCGTTCAAATCGCCGCGCGCGATCAGCGGTTTCGAGACGGGCACGATGGGCCTGGGCCACATCGTCGTGCGCGTGGACGACGCCGAACGAAGCCTGCATTTCTACCGCGATCTGCTCGGCATGCGGATCAGCGACTTCATCGAGATGCGGATGCGGCGCGGGCGGCCGACCGATGCGATCATGCTCACCTTCATGCACTGCAACCCGCGGCATCATTCGATCGCATTTGGAAACGTTCCGGCGCAAAAACGCCTGCTGCATTTCATGTTGCAGGTGAAATCGCTCGATGATGTCGGTTCAACTTATTATCTGGCGCAGGACCGGGAAATCCCGATCACCGGCTCGCTCGGGCGCCATACCAACGATCACATGATGTCGTTTTACATGCGGTCGCCGTCGGGGTTTGAAATCGAGTACGGATACGGCGCGCGCACCGTCGATGACGCGACATGGAAGGTTCAACGGCACGAAGCGCCGAGCATCTGGGGACATCGCGGGCTGGCGCAGCCGCCAAAATCGACCGCGTGAGCGGAGTCGGCGCGCGTCAAGCCCGTTGATTGAAGTGGTTCATCGCACGCTCGAGCCCGTCGCGAATAACCGCCAATGCGGCCTCGCCCGCGCGGTCGAAAATCGGCTCGAACTGGGCCATTTCCGCCCGGCTTAGCGGGCGCAGCACGTAATCGATATCGCCTTCCGGCCCTTCCGGATGGCCGATGCCGATGCGCACGCGATTGAACTCTTTGCCGATCGCGCCGGCGATCGAGCGCACGCCGCGATTGCCAGCGTCGCCGCCGCCGCGCTTGACGCGAATCTGGCCGGCAGGCAGATCCATTTCGTCGTGAATCACGATTGTCCGTTCGGGCGGAATGCGGAAAAAACCGGCGATTCCAGCCACGCAATCGCCGCTGCGATTATAAAAAGTCTCCGGCCGAACCAGCATCAGGATCGCGCCGTTCTCGCGTATTTCGGCATATTCGCCATTGAATTTGCGGCGCGAGAAATCCGCGTTGCGCGCCGCCGCCATGCGTTCGACGGTCATGAAGCCGGCGTTGTGGCGGGAACGTCGATACTGCTCGCCGGGATTGCCAAGACCGACGGCCATCCACCGTTCCAAACCAGCCTCAATGCCGACGCCGTCGGGCTCGGAAGGGCGCGCCGGGCGGAATTTCTCGAACAGGCGGCCCATTCGGCTCATCAGTCGTCCCGGCCGTCAGTTTTCGGCGTCGATTTCCGGATTTTTGGAACCAGCGGAGACATCGCGGCAAAGAGCGCCGTCATCTCGGCGGGCGTGCCGACCGAAATCCGCAGGGCGTCGCGAAAAACAGACTTCGGAAAATGCCGCACGAGAATTCCGCGCCGGCGCAGCGCGGATGCGAGCGGCGCCATGTCGCGGCCGGGCATCCGCGCCAGCAGAAAATTCGATGAAGATTCAGGCACTTCAAATCCGAGCGCGCGCAGCCGGATCGCGCTTTGCGCCCGGGTTTTTTGGACGCGCTCGACGTTACGGCGCATCCAGGCCGCGTCCGCGAGAGCGGCGGCGCCGGCAGCGATGGCCGTTCGATTAAGATTGTAGGAATCCTTCACTTTCAGCAGCGACTCGATAATCGCCGGATTGGCGAACAACAGCCCGAGACGCATCCCGGCAAGCGAAAACGATTTCGACAGCGTGCGCATGACGACGACATTCGGATGCCGTCTCGCGAGATGAAGCGCATTGGATTCGGCGAAGTCCACGTAAGCCTCGTCGATCGCGAGGAGACGACCCTCCAGACGCCGCGCGAGCGCGTCGAGCTCCGCCGCCGGCGCGAGCGTGCCGCATGGAGAATTTGGGCTGCAAACAATCGTCAGTTTTGCCTGTTCGCGGCCCAGGGCCTCGAGAGGTTGCGCGTAATTTTCACCGAGCGGAATCGCCAAGACGCGCGCCTCCTGGATTTCGGCGAGCGTGTCGTAAAGGGAATAAGTCGGCATCGCATACGCGACCACGTCGCCCGGCCCGAGCGCCGCTCGAAACAACATCGCGAGCAATTCGTCGGAACCGTTGCCGGCCAGAATCATGCCGCGCGGAATTTTGTAAAGGCTGGACGCGGCCGCGACGAAAGCGTCGGAGCGCGGCGGTGGATAAAGGCGCTGCGCCGCGTTTGCGGAATCGATTATGGCCCGCCGGACCCGGGGCGACGGCGGATACGGATTTTCGTTGGTGTTGAGCTTGATCAGGCGCTGGCCGGGGCGGGGTTGTTCCCCTGGCGTGTATGGCGCCATTCGTTCGATTGCTTCGCGAAACATCGGCTGTTGTTCTACCTGTTGGAGTTGGAAAGCACGAGCAGGTTCAGCCGCGCGCCGGCGGCCGTCGCGAGAGTTTGACCGGAGCGGCCGTTTCGCACAGCCATCGAAGATAACGCGCCGAGCCGCCGGCGATCGAAAGCTCGATCACTTCCGGCGTTTCATAGGAATGCATTTCCAGAATCCGCCGCTCCATCTTCTTATATTGCGCGGCCGTTGTCTTGATCAGAAGAAGCCATTCCCGATCGTCCTCGACCGCGCCGCGCCAGCGATAGATCGACCGAATGTTCGGAATCAGATTGACGCACGCGGCGAGCCGTTCCTCAACGAGCGCGCGCGCAATCGCGACCGCCTGTTCCTCCCCCGCGGCGGTGGCGAGCGCGAGACGCGCCCGCGCCGCATCCGGCCGCGCCCGACGAATCCGCCCGGCGCCATCGGCTTGCCCGGTCATGTGCGCTCGCCTCCTCACGGCTTGATGGTGTTCGGCGCGATTAAATTTATCGGCAGGCTGAGCGTCTTGGCGATGAACTCGGCGACCGAGGTGATCGGTTGCGGCACGACTGTGGGATTATTTATCGGCCCGTATGCGTGAAAATAGGCGGCGACGAGTCCTTTGCTGCCGGCGGCGAGATTCCGGCCGATAAACGGAATATGGGCGACCAGCCAATTGAACGAATCGAACGGTATCAACGCCACGTGCATGTTCATGACGTCGTTGCCGGCGTCCACCGAACCGGTGGCCGCGATTTCCATGACGGGACCGCGCAATTTGAAATTTTTGGTCTCGAAAATCCCGTTCATGCCGTTGGCGTCGCAACTTAGTTTGGTGAACGGTATTCCGGACGCGCCAGGATCCGGCAGGCGCGCGGTCAGCCAATTTTTAACATCGATGAAACTCAGGATTCGGCTGATCATCGCGAACCGGTTCAGCGTTCCGTTGGTCGCCTCGATTCCAATCTTGCCGTACATCGAGGAAAAAAAATCCACGTCCGTGTCGGCCCGAATATCGACCGTCGTCCCCAGCTTTCCCACGATGGCCGGCTTGCGATTCCCGGAAAGCAGGAAAATCTGCGCCGCGTCCATTTCCACGCCGCGTCCGACAATGTGAATCCAGTTGTCGGGTCCCGTGAGGCCGGAAACCGACAATCGCGCGCGGCCGCCAAGCGCGCGTGAGACAAAATTATAGACGCGCCAATGGCCGCCGCCTCTTTCAAAATCCGCGGCCATGTTCGTCATCGCCAGATTTCCGAACTTCGCGCGCCGCGCCTTCAGATGTCCAAACACCGGCAGCGGGAAAACCGTGACTTTGGTCCTCGGCGACCAGGGCATTCGGATGAATTTCAACGCCTCGAAATCGAAAGCCGCCGCGTTCGCGTCAATTTCGACTTTGGGATTCGCCAGATCCGCGACTTTCATGTTCAAATCGATCGGCTTTCCTTCAAGCGTCGCGCCCGGAGCGTTGAACTCGATGCCGCTTCCATTCAGGGCGAGGGTCGCGGAATCGACCATGATCGGCGATCGCAGGAAACCGAAACCCAAATCGCCGGCGCGCATCGTCAGATTGCCGGTGACGGTCGGCGCATAATTATTCGGCGAATCGCTGTTGAGATTCAGCCTGCCGCCGATAGCTCCGCTGGCATTCATCTGCTTTTCGTCGACGAACAGCGGCATCCAGCGTTCGGCGCGAATATGATGAACCTCGACGACAAGATTTTTAAACCGCGGATACGGCGCGCCCGGCCCGATCGCGCCGTTAAGCGTCAGGTTGCCGGCGCCGGGAAGCGACGGCGACACGATCAGGCTCTTTACCTGCAGGCCGTCCGGGCGTACGGCGACCGCGCCGCCGTCAAGATCGATTTGCGCGGGCGCGCCGCGTATCTTCAAACCCAACCGTTCGGGCGAAACGTCAAATGAATATTCATCGGGCGCGAGCAACCGCGAATTCGTCACGCGCCCGGCGACGCGGCCGGAAATGTTCGCGGCGCCGCTCGCGCCCTGCAATCGATTCGCCCATGCCAGTCCGCGCGACGCGAGCAGCGGCGCCGCCAGCGCAAAAATTTCTCCCGCGTCGAATTTGCCGCTCCCACGCAGACGGTAGAAAATCTCCCGCGGCGCGGCGCGGAGTTGAGCCTCGCCATCGAATTTTTTCAGGTTCGACTTGCCGAGATAACCGGAAGCGCCGCTGAGCGCCAGCTTTCCGCGGTTGTAAACGACCGTCGCCGACACGCGACGGATGGGTGGCAATCCTGAGCTTGTCGGCGAGTTGTATCCGGCGCCGGCGACCGACGCTTTAAGCGCCAGATCGTCGCGGATCGTGAGCGCGTTCCACTTCCGCAACGGCGTGGTTGAATCCAGCGAGGCTTCGGTCAACCGCACTTGGCCCGCATTCAGGCGGCTCAGCGCCGCATTGAGCCACGACGGAATCGCGCGGAGATGGCGCACTTGAGCCACAACGCCCGTGATCGCGAACTTGCCATCGCCCACGTTCAGGCTGATCGTCCGATCGGGATCGTAAGGAGCGCCGATTTCCAGCGCGCCGGCAATCACCACCGCTTGGCCCTTCGATACTTCCACTTCGCTCAATTGCATTTGCGCCGCGGATGCGCTGAACCTTGACCGCAGCGCGCAATCCCCAAAGATGATCGGCGAGGCCAGGGGATGGCCGGAAACGGCCAGTTGCGTGAAATCGGCATCTTCGGCGCCGGCCACTTCTCCGTTGCGCGACATGGAGAATTGGATAAAGCCGGCCGCCGATCCGGCCGCCTTCAAACCCGCCGGTCCTTCAAACCCGCCCAATTCAAGGCCGCGGAAAACCATCCTGCCGTCCATGATCGGTCCAGCTTCCCGGCCGGGCTCCGCGCCCAGACGCACATTGCCCGAAACGCCGAATCCGGCGAACGGCGCGTGAGCCCAGTGCGCGTCGAATTCGAGCAGCCACGGCAAAGGTCCGGAACGGCGATGTTCCTTGCGCGCGACGACGGTAAAGTCGTCTATCAAAGGCGCGGAATTCACGTCGTGCAATTGCGCGCCATGCACTTCGACACGATAGGTGACATCGCCGATCGCATCGAGCGCGGCGAGCAGATTGTCAGCCGCTTCGATATCGGGTTTTGGCAATCCATGCGGAGTGACTCCCGCGGCGCTCGCCGGCATCCGGATTATCGGACGATCGAGTTCAAGCGAATGCAGCGGCAAGCCATTGCCCGCGAAAATCGCGTGATAATTCACGATTGCGCGAAGATCGTCGAGGCGCGCCATTTCACGGCCGTGATAATAGACCGTCGGCCGCTCGAGCAGGACGTCGAGATGGCCGCCGAATCTCAATCGGGTCCGCGCCGGCCTAATTTCGAGTCCGGTTCCGGCGTTGATGCGCGCGAGGACCACGGCGACCAGCGCCGGCTGATTGTGAAACGCGGCCACGACGGCGATTCCGGCCAAAATCACGATGACCAGGACGATCGCCAGCAGTGCGCGCAGAAACCTCATCGGACTCGACGTGCGCCGAATTCTCCGCCGCGCCGAAGAGTTTTACAAATTTAAATTGATTTCCGCCATCAGGCGCCGGCCGCGCCGGATTCAACCGCGTCCGACCACGCCGCGCGATGCTTTCCGCGCAGCGCGGTTTTCAGTATCTTGTTCCGCAGCCTGACCGAACCGGGCGTGAGTTCGACCAGCTCTTCCTCGTCGATCCACTCAAGCGCCGTATCAAGCGTCATCACGCGGGGCGGCGTAAGGCGAATCGCCTCGTCGTGGCCCGCGGCGCGGATGTTGGTGAGCTTTTTTTCGCGGCAGACGTTCACCGGAAGATTGGTCTCGCGCGAATATTCGCCCACGATCATACCTTCGTACACCGGATCGCCGGCCGGGATGAAAAACCGGCCGCGCTCCTGAAGATGGAAAATCGCGTAGCCGGTCGCCACACCCTCGCGATCTGAAATCATCGCGCCGTTTTGGCGCGATCGAATCGAACCCGCCCACGGCGCGTATCCGTTGAAGATCGTATGCATCACGCCGAGTCCGCGCGTCTCGGCGAGAAACCGGCCGCGAAATCCGATCAGCCCGCGCGACGGAGCGTCGTATTCGAGCCGAACGCGCCCGCTCGCATGCGTTTCCATCGAGCGCATCCGGCCTTTCCGCGCCGAAAGCAGTTGCGTGACCGTGCCGATATGCTCCTCCGGAATATCGCATACGATGAATTCCATCGGTTCGAGCACCGCGCCGTTCTCTTCGCGGGTGAGAACCGTGGGTTTTGAAACCTGGAGTTCATACCGCTCGCGGCGCATCGTCTCCAGAATCACGGCGAGCGCCAATTCGCCCCTGCCCATTACGCGCCAGGCCTCGGCGCTAATCTGCTCGACGCGCACGCTCACGTTGCGCCGCGATTCGTACAGAATCCGTTCGCCGAGCTTGCGCGAGGTCACGAATTCGCCTTCGCGGCCCGCCCACGGAGCGTTGTTGACGGAAAACGTCATCGCGACGGTCGGTTCGTCGACGCGGATTCCCGGCAGCGAACGCGGCGCCTCGAGGTCCGCGATCGTGTCGCCAATTTCGATCTCGTCGCTGCCCGCGACCATCACGATGTCGCCGGCGCGCGCCTCATCGCGTTCGACCCGCTTCAATCCCTGCCAGCCGTATAGCCGCGTGATTTTGCCGGCCGCGCGCGTGCCGTCGGGACGGCATACGGAATAATTTTCGCCGACCTTGAGCGCACCCGCGACGATTCGGCCGATCGCCAGACGGCCAACGTAATCGTCGTAGTCGAGATTGTTGACCTGAAACTGCACCGACGCGCCGGGATCGACATCCGGACCCGGCAACTGGCCGATGATCGTTTCAAACAGCGGACGCAGGTCGCGTCCCGTCTCGTTCAGGCTGGCCGCCGCCGTACCCGCGCGTCCATTGGTATAGAGGACGGGAAAATCGATCTGATTCTCATCGGCGCCCAGATCGATGAAAAGATCGTAAACTTCGTCCAGCACCTCGGCCGGCCGCGCGTCGTGCCGATCGATCTTGTTGATGCACACCACCGCCGGAAGCTTGGCCTCCAGCGCTTTTTTGAGCACAAAGCGCGTCTGCGGCAGCGGCCCCTCGCAGGCATCCACCAGCAGCAGCACGCCATCGACCATCGACAGCGTCCGCTCGACCTCGCCGCCGAAATCGGAATGGCCGGGAGTATCGACAATATTGATGCGGATATCGCCCCACGTGATCGAGGTGTTTTTCGCCATGATCGTGATGCCCCGCTCGCGCTCCAGCGCGTTCGAGTCCATTACCCGATCGACCACCTGTTCATTGGCGCGAAAAACGCCCGACTGACGTAACAACGCATCGACCAGCGTGGTTTTTCCGTGATCGACGTGCGCCACAATCGCGAGATTTCGAATATCCTGCCGTCGCATATCGCCCTGAATATAAATACGCGGCCGAGACGCTTACGCCCGCCGACCGCGTATCCTTTATCTTACCGGCCGAACCCGTTCGAGTAAACGCGGTCCGCCACGACCCTTATTCAGGCTGGTTCAGGGCGTCGCCGCGGCGCTCGGCGGCGCCGAGCCATAGGGCGGACCATACGGATTCTTGTTCTGCTCGCGCTGTAGCTGGGCGAGCAACTGCCTGACGTTCTTGACCTGTACGATTTTCCATTGGCCCTGCTCGCGGGCCATCCGCACTTCCCAAACCTTGCCCTTGTTGTCCTGCCAGCGGGTGTACGCGCTGTCGCCGTTGCTATGCAGCATCAGGATTGCGCCGACGACCGCCAGCGCCGGCATCCGCACCTGCCGGGCGCCGTCGTCAACCTTTTTTTCCGCCCATGATTCCAGCAGCGCCGCCATCGGACCCGAGAACAGTTGCACGGCGCCCTTGCCGAGAAATTCGGTGACGAGATTGCCGCCGCCAGATTGGTCCGAGACCATTTCGTCGCCGGCGTTGACGACGACTTTCTGGAAATCCACGAAACGCGCGGCGCCGGCCCCATCGCGCGCGTCCACCGCCTGTTTGAGTTGAAAAATCGTCCATGACGGCGTGCCGGGCAGGTAGAAAATCGCCCATGCCGCCACCGCCGCCAGGATCAGAATCGCCGTCAGATGACGAATCGCAAACCGCGCCATGTTCGTCCTTTCGCGCCCGGCCGGAGATCGTCCAGCCCTTCCCTGGATTTGCCGCGAAGGCTCACGCCAGTTTCGCCGCCGCCGCCCGATCGAGCAACCATATGACGTCGCCGTCGGTCGGCGCGATGACCTGCGCGGGATATTTTCCCGCGTCGCGCGGACCGCGCAGCACGTTCCACACCGCCTGCGCTTTCGCTTCGCCCGCAACGATGAACATCACATGCGCAGCGTTGTTGAAGACCGGCGCCGTCAGCGACACGCGATGGCGTTGCGTCGGATCGTCCACCTCGACGGCGACCGCCAGACGCTTCACTTCGCGGATCGCCGGACTTCCAGGAAACAGCGACGCGGTATGGGAATTGCCCCCCAAGCCCAGCAGCGCCAGATCGAAGCGCGGGAACTCGCCCTCTCCCAAACCGAAATGGCCGCGGATTTCCTCTTCATATGCGGCCGCCGCATCGGCCGGCGGACGCTCGCCGGGTATCCGGTGAATCTGATTCGGCCTCAATGTCAGTTTTGAGAGCAGCGTGCGCGACGCCATCGCATAGTTGCTCGCCGGATCGTCCGGCGGCACGCAGCGTTCGTCGCCCCAGAAAAACTGCACTTCCTTCCAATCAACGCTCAACATGAATTTCGTGCCGAGCATCGCGTACGCCGAAGCCGGCGTCGATCCGCCCGAAAGGCACAGCGTGAATTCGCCGTGCGTGCACACGGCTTCGCCCGCAAGATGCGCAATTTCCTCGGCGGCGTGCGCGTGCAGCGCCTGCGCGTCGTCGAGCACCACGATTTTTGGCTCGCTCATCTCCATCCGTTCCGTCAGATTTGATTTTCTCGCGCCGCCGCTCGCACTCATCCGAGCGCTTCGGCGATGGCCCCGCGCAGCACGCCCATCGCGCTCGCCACGTCGCCATGCAGATGCGCCCGCAAGACGCGCCGGCCGTGCCGCTCGAGCGATTCGTAATCGCCCCGATGCTGCGCCTCGTTGAGCGTCGCGAACCCATACGGCGCGTTGGGAATCATCGGATTGTCCGAATGGTCCTGCGTAATTTGCAGGAACAATCCCGTATTCGGCCCGCCCTTGTGAAGCTGCCCGGTCGAATGCAGAAAACGCGGCCCGTAGCCGAAGGTCGTCGCGATTTTAAGCCGGTTGCGCACCAGCGTCCGGATTCGCGCGATCTCGCGCTCAACCAGCGGATCCGCCGCGACATAGGCCATCGTCGCGAAATAGTCTCCCGGCCGCGCGAGGCCGAGGAACGCCTTGAGCAGCGCTTCGAAATCGCCCGCGCCGCCCAGCTTCGCGCGCACGCCATCCGGACAGAAAAGCGAAACGATCCCGTGCTCCGCCGCCGGATGTTCTTCGGCGAATCTGTCGCGCGCCGCGAACTCCTTGAGCAGCCGGTTCGTATTGTCCTTGCTCTCCTGCACGTTGGGCTGATCGAATGCGTCGATCCCGAGCAGCGCGCCCGCGGTCGCCGTCGCGATCTCCCAGCGCATGAACTCCTCGCCCAAATCGAGCTTGTCCTCGATCGAAACGCGGATCAGCGGCTGGCCCGCCTTTTCCAGCGCCGCGACCGCCGCGTCCTGCACCGGATCGGCGCCGTTTTCGAGCCGCAGATAGACGAACATCCGGTCGCCGCCGTAAACCTCCGGCGCGCCTGCCGGCTCGTCGCAAACCGGCACTATTCCCAAGCCGTCCTTGCCCGTGCTTTCGGCGACAAGCTGCTCCAGCCACAGGCCGAACGTCGCGATCGACGGCGAGACGATCAGCGTCAGTTTGTCGCGGCCCTGTTTGCACAGCACGCCCAGCGCCGCGCCCAGACTGACGCCCGCGTTGTCGCGCGCCTTCACGCACGCCGCCGAACTGTGCGTCATCCGGATTCCCCGGTCGACCAGCGCGCCGGCGTCGATTCCCATCAGCGCGGCCGGAACCAGTCCGAAATACGAAAGCGCCGAATAGCGGCCGCCGATATCCGGCGGATTTAAAAAGATGCGGCGGAAACCGCGCTCGCGCGCCAGTTTTTCGAGACTCGTGCCGGCGTCTGTAATCGCGACGAAGCTGCGTCCCGCCGCGTTTCCGCGCCGCGCCGCCGCCTGCTCGAAGAAATAGGCGCAGTGCGACATCGTCTCCACCGTGCCGCCCGATTTCGACGAGACCACGAACAGCGTTGACATGATGTCGATCCGCCGCTCGATCGAGCGAATCTGGTCGGGCACGGTGGAATCGAGCACGTGCATCCGCGGAAAACCCGGCGCGCTGTAAAAGGTCTTCGCCAGCGTCTCGGGACAAAGGCTCGAACCGCCCATGCCAAGCAGCACAACGTCCTGGTAACGCTCCTTGCGCACGCCGTCCGCAAAATCGCGCAACGCGCCCGCCTGCTCGGCCATCGTTTCCGGCACGGTCAGCCATCCGAGCGCGTTGCGGATTATCTCCTGATGCGCGGGTTCTTTTTTCCAGAGCGTCGGATCCTTCCGCCACAACCGCGAGGGAAAGTCCTCGGCATCGAGGCGCGCGCAAGCCGCCGCGATCTCTTTCTCCGCCGCCGGCGCGGCGATCCGCTGCCGATCGTGGGCTCCCGACAGAATCGCGTCGCACCGCTTCTTGATCACCGCCAGCAAATCGTCGAACGACTTGACGAACGCGTCCACGCCCTCGCGCTGCAGCACTTCCCCGACTTCGTACAGATCGATTCCGATGCCGCGGAACCGCTCGGCCGTTTCCTTCGCCTCGGCGGCGCCGTCTTCCAGCGTGGCGCGCGGCGCGCCATGATCGCGATACGCGTCCATCGTCGCCGGCGGCATCGTGTTCACCGTATCCGGGCCGATCAATTCCTGCACGTACTTGATATCGCTGTATTTCGGATCCTTGGTTCCCGTCGAAGCCCAGAGCGGACGCTGCACATGCGCGCCGCGCGCGGCAAGGGCCTTGAACTCCGCTCCGCCGAACAGTTCTTTGAAGCGCTGGTAGATAATCTTCACGTTTGCGACAGCCGACGTGCCGCGCATCGCCGCGATCGCTTCGTCCGGATTCGCCTTGAGCTTCTCGTCGATCCGTTTATCGACCAACGTTTCGACCCGGCTCACGAACACGCTCGCCACCGAGGCGATTTTATCCAGCGGCTGGCCCGCGCGCGCCCGCGCTTCAAGACCGCGGATATACGCATTCGCGACGTTCTCGTAATGCTCGAGCGAGAACATCAGGGTCACGTTGATGCACCGCCCCTCGGCGATCAGCTTTTCGATCGCTGGAATTCCGGCCGGCGTGGACGGAACCTTGATCATCAGGTTGGGCCGATCGATCAGCTTGAAATAGCGCCGCGCCGCCTCGATCGTGCCGTCGGTGTCATGCGCCAGCAGCGGAGAAACTTCATAGCTGACGTAGCCGGTGCGCCCATTGCTGCGCTCCCAGATCGGCCGCAGCCGATCCGCCGCCATCCTGATATCGGCGGTCGAAAGCGCTTCGTAGATCTCGTCCACGCTTTTGCCCGCGCGGGCCAGCTCGGTCAATTCCTCGTCGTAGTCGTTGGAGCCGGCGATCGCCTTTTCGAAAATCGTCGGATTCGACGTCATCCCGTCGACTCCGTCATCTTCGATCAGCTTGCGAAATTCATCCGAAACGAGCAGGTGGCGGCGGATGTAGTCGAGCCAAACGCTCTGACCGAATTGCCCCAATTGCTTGAGCGGACTTACTGAATTGCTCATCGCGATTGCTCCCTGCGCGAACGCGGATGCGCGCGCCCGCGGTCCCGGCCTAGCGGCCGATCAACTTGAGCGCCCGTTCGGCCACATTTTCGACCGTGAAGCCAAAATGCTTCATCGCGTCGTTCGCCGGCGCCGACGCCCCGAAGCTCGTCATCGCGACCACGTCGCCGTCGATCCCGACCCAGCGATACCATCCGTCCGGCGCGCCTGCTTCGACCGCCAGCCGTTTGCGAATCGCGGGCGGCAGCACTTCGTCGCGGTACGCCTGCGACTGCCGCTCGAAAAGCTCGAAACTGGGCATGCTCACCACCCGCACGGCATGTCCGCGCTTTTCCAGCTCGGCCTTCGCGCCCACCGCCAGATGGAGTTCGGAGCCGGTCCCGATCAGGATCAATTCCGGCGTGCGGCCGGCCGTCTCGCACAGCACGTATGCGCCTCGCGCGAGTTCCGCGGCGGGCGCCGTGGCCGACCGATCCAGCGTGGGAACTTTCTGCCGCGACAAAACCAGCATCACCGGGCCGCCCCGATGCGTCATCGCGGCGCGCCACGCCTCGACCGCCTCGTTGGCGTCGCCCGGACGGATTACGGTCAAATTCGGTATCGCGCGCATCGCCGTCAGATGCTCGACCGGCTGATGGGTCGGCCCATCCTCGCCCACGCCGATCGAATCGTGCGTGAAAACGTAAATCACGTGCTGTTCCATCAACGCGGCGAGCCGAATCGACGGGCGGCAATAGTCGGTGAAAACGAAGAAGCTCGATCCGTACGGAATGAATCCGCCGTGCAGCGCGATGCCGTTAAGAATCGCGCACATCCCATGCTCGCGGATGCCGAAATGGAGATTGCGGCCGGCATAGTTGCCGCGCTCGAAATCGCCGCCGTCAACCACGTCGGTAAAGGTCGATTCGTTCAAATCGGCCGCGCCGCCGAACAGATTCCACACCAGCGGATGAATCGCGCGCTCGGCCTTCGACGCCGATTCGCGCGTCGCGAACGATTGGTCTTTCGTGAAAACCGGCAGGCCGGCGTCCCATCCCTCGGGCAATTCTCCCGCGACCATCGCGCGAAACTGCGCCGCCGGCTCGGGCTGCGCCTTCGCCCAGCCGTCGAAGCGGTCCTGCCAGTCGCGCTCGTATTGCGCGCCCCGTTCGACGCATTTTCGGAATTCCTCGCGCGCCGCGTCGGGAACGTAAAAATCCGGCTCCGCCGGCCATCCATAGAACTGTTTGACCAGCTTGATCTCATCGGGGCCGAGCGGCTTGCCGTGCGCCTCCGACGTATCCTGGCGATGCGGGCTGCCGTAGCCGATATGGCTGCGCACGCGAATCAGCGACGGCCGGCCGTCCTCGGCAATCGCGTTGTCGATCGCATGGCCAAGCGCGGCGAGGTCGTTGGCGTTCTCGACCACCTGCGTATGCCATCCGTAGGCGTCGAAGCGGCGCGTCACATCCTCGGAAAACGACAGGTCGGTATGACCGTCGATGGTCACGTGATTGTCGTCATAGAGGTAAACAATGTTGCCAAGCCCGAGATGGCCGGCGATCGACGCGGCCTCGCTCGCGATTCCCTCCATCAGGTCGCCGTCGCTGACGATCGCGAAAATGCGATGCTCAAACAGGCGCACATTGTCGCGCTCGAACCGCGCCGCCATGTGTTTTGCCGCGATCGCCATCCCCACGCCGTTGCCGAAACCCTGGCCGAGCGGGCCGGTCGTCGTCTCGACGCCCGGCGTCAAGCCGTGCTCCGGATGGCCGGGCGTTTTGCTGTGCAACTGGCGAAACCGCTTGAGTTCGTCGAGCGGCAAATCGTAGCCGGTCAGATGCAGCGACGCGTAAAGCAGCATCGAGCCGTGCCCGGCTGACAACACGAAACGGTCGCGTCCGTACCAATGCGGATTTTTCGGGTTGTGCTTCAGATAGCGGGTGAAGAGGAGATACGCTACCGGTGCCATCCCCATCGGCATCCCCGGATGACCCGAATTGGCCTTTTGCACCGCGTCGATCGCGAGTACGCGAATCGAGTTGACGCACAGTTGGTCGAGTTCGGCCTGCGTGAGTTTCGAATCCAATGCGAGTGCCACCTTGGCTCCAATTCCTTGTGATGGGTTTCGTTGGCCGGCCCGCTCGGCGGATCGCGCTGCGGTCCGGAGCCGGCCGCTTGCCGTAAATCTTTCCGCGCCGCTCAAATCCGGCTCTCGAACGGCGCCTGCGGACACGCGATGTCCGCCGCCGTCGCAAAGATTCTCCCACTTGGCGAATCAACGGATCAAGGCGCACCATGCTCGACGATCTTCAGCGTCCACAGATTCACTGCGATTTCACGGTTCGCGCGGTTGACGGCGGCACGCGATCGCCTATAGCAATTCCTTCGGACTCGGCTCGCCTCGCGTCTGTCGGCCGCGGTAAAAGCGAATCGGTCCGGGGAGGCTCGCTATGGCGCACGGCGCAATCGCTCCGTTTCGTATCGAAGTTTCAGACGAAGTTCTGCGCGACCTGCGCGAGCGGCTGGCGCGCACCCGATTTCCTGACGAAGTGCCCGCCACCGGATGGGAATACGGCGCTAATCTCGCCTATATGAAGGAATTGGTCGAATATTGGCGCACGAATTACGACTGGCGCAAACACGAAGCCGAGCTTAACCGCTTCGCCCAATTTCACGTCGAGATCGACGGACTCGATATTCATTACATCCACGAACCCGGCCGCGGTCCGAATCCCAAACCGCTCCTGCTTTCGCACGGATGGCCCGGTTCGATTTGCGAGTTCACACGCATCATTCCGATGCTCACCGATCCCGGCGCGCACGGCGGCGATCCGAACCATTCTTTTACGGTGATTGCGCCCTCCCTGCCCGGCTACGGCTTCTCCGGCCATCCGCGCACGCGCGCGATGAACATTCAGGCAATCGCGGAAATTTTCCATGCGTTGATGACCGATGTGCTCGGTTTTTCGCGCTATTGCGCGCAGGGCGGCGATTGGGGTTCGGCTATTACCTCGCGTCTCGGCGAGGTGCACGGCGCAAGCCTTTATGGCATCCATTTGAACCTGCTCTTCGTCGGCGGCCGGCGCGACAATTCGAGCGAGCTATCCAGCGAAGAAAAGGTCTTCCTGGCCGACATGGATCATTTTCGGCGCGAGGAAAGCGGTTATCAGTGGATTCAGGGAACCAAGCCGCAAACGCTGGCGTACGGCCTGAACGATTCGCCCGCCGGATTGGCGGCGTGGATCGTCGAGAAATTTCGTACCTGGACCGATTGCGGCGGAAATCTGGAAAAAGCCCTGAGCAAGGATCAGGTTCTGACCAACATCATGATTTATTGGGTCACCCAATCGATCAATTCGTCAACCCGTCTGTACTATGAAGCACGGCATCATCCGTGGCGTCCGGACCGGTCCGGGCGGATCGAGACGCCGACCGCCGCGGCAATTTTTCCGGGCGAAATCCTGAAACCGCCGCGCGCGTGGGCCGAACGCGCCTTCAATATCCAACGCTGGACCGTGATGCCGGTCGGCGGCCATTTCGCGGCGATGGAACAGCCGCAGTTGTTGGCCGACGATATCCGCGCCTTCTTTGGCCCGATGCAATAGGCCAGACCGGCGGCAAGCGTCTCCATCCACCAAAATTCGCCGGGAATCGGGCCGTATCAGGGAAAAGTCGGGAAAGGACCGCTAAAGCCGAACGGTGATCCGCCGTAGCCGAACGGCGACATCGGCGCCATTGGGGCCGTCGGCACTGGAAATCCGCCATAAGGCGGATAGGCTCCGCCGGAATAGCCATACGTTGAAGGATAGCCCGGGCCAACTCCGAACCCTCCCGGACCGCCCGTGGCCATCCCCGCGCTCAAAATTCCCAGCAGCGCGATCAATGGCGCGATCGAACTCATGCTTTGCGCGCTCGGCTGTTGATTCTGCTGGTATTGCTGAATCTGCGCTGACTGATTTTGCTGGTCGTAATAGCTCTGCGCTCCGGGCGTCGAGTTCGCGGATTGTGCGGAATTCGGATCGTAGTAGCCGCCCGCCGAATTATTCGCGCCTGTTGCGCCCGGCCCGCCGGAACCGCTCGCAGCCAGCAATTGCGGATCGACGACGACCCGGTTTTCAACGTCAACTTCCGGATCGTTGATATAGTCTTCGGCCTGCCGCTGTGCGTCCGATTTTCCGCGATCGGATGCGACGTACCCGTAGAGCACGACGGCCCGTTGGCCGGTCGATGAATTCCGCAAGACTTGCCCGCCGACCAACGGCAGGCGATTGCGCTTAAAATGGGCGGTCAAGGCCAGGCTTGCGTCCTTATCGACCACCATGCCGTTCATATTCGGCGCGCCGCCAGGCGCGACCGGCGGCCGCCCGGAGTTTGACGCCGCATCGGAGCCGACACTGGACGCGCCGGAACCATAGTTGCGCGCACTACTGGCTGGTCCGGCGCACGCTTGAGCAAGCGTCATCGCGCCGGCCAACCATAGGCCCAGCAGAATTCGCGCCGCGCGCCCCATGCCGATTATTTTACTCTAATCGACCAGTTCCAAAAACCTTGAACTCGCGTGCGACTTCCTGGGCCGGCGTTAGCGATTTTGGAACGGGTTTATGCTAATCTGCCGTCAGCTATGTAGCGCGACAAGCGATGTCGCGCGAGGCCGGGGATGGAAATCAATAGTATGGTCAGCCTCGCCCACCGTCGCGTAAGCGGGTCGTTTCGTTGGACGGCCAGCTTGATTCTAACGCTCGCGATGGTCGCCGGATGCGCTGCGGAAAAGCAGCCGCTCCAAGTCCAGCTTACGCAGATAGCGCCGTACAATCGCGCCGCCAAACCGCCCAGCTGCAATATGCCGCTGCTCGACAAGATGCCGCTGACGCGATTTAAGCAGGTCGCGATCGTCGAAGCATGGGCGGACGAACGCGACGAACAAACCGACGTCATGCCGGCTCTACAGCGCAAAGCTTGCGAAACCGGCGCCGACGCGCTTGTGATCATCAACAGCGAGCATCAGGATATCAAGAATCTGCTTTATCGCGCCTCCCCCAACGAACAAATGACGGAAACGACCGAGAAAAACGCCTATGCGACGTCGGCCGATTACATTCAGGCGGCCGAACATACCCGGCGCATCGGCGAGGTCGGCCACAACGGGTTCTATATCGACGCGGTGGCGATCAACTACGTCCATCAAAAGAACCAGCCGTTGTTCGGCCCGGGTTCGCCGACGGTCTCGATGCCGGCACCGCCTCCAAACGGCTAGCTTCGCAAACAGGGCGTCGCGGGTCTTTACGAGCCTTTCTTTATCGGCTGCTAGCGTCCAGTTGTGTCTGAATCGCGCCTGCAGCATGCCGCGACCTATAAACGACATTTCCGGACGCGACGAAGAAGAAGCTGGCCGCACGGACTTTTGCGCGATTGACGCAAAATCCGCAAAACTCAGCTCTGCAAGTCTGAGATAGAGCGCTAGGGTCGCGTCTCGCAAATATCGATAACTGCACCAGCCCCCACATTGTCATTCTGAGCGGAGTCCTCGGAGCGAAGAATCCCTGATTTTTGTGCGATTTTTTTGCGGAAGCCGGGATTCTTCGCTGCGCTCAGAATGACGTTTAAGTCGTTACTCATAGTTGTGAGACATGACCCTAGCGCCCTTATCCGGCGATCGCCCGCTTTCGCGCCTTGCGCGCTGAAGCTCCTTCGCTCGCCTGCGGCCGGTTCGCCGCCGGCCGGATTCCTTGAGCTGGCGAGAGCTGGTTTGGTTTGGACGCGACGTCGAATCTCATCAATTCGACCCGCTCCATCTCCGGGCCATTGGGACCGCCCTGATACGCGACCGTTTTGATTAGGCCGACATTCGGCGCGTACCAATCTTCGTAGGTCAGTTTGAGTTGCTGTTTCGATTCGGCGTACGCGCCGCCCTGATAGCGCGCCCGCGTTTCAATCCGAATACATCCGGCGAAATGGCCCGCCGGCACGGCAATCGCGGACGGTTCGCCGAAACTCTTGTGGCGCTGCACGATCTCGAATCCGCCTGGAAGTTTACCGTACGGAAAGAGCTCGTTGTTCCAGGCCAGATTGGGCGCCAGATGCGCCGGCAGGAAATCGTCTTCTTCCGACTTTCCCCATGCGGGCGTGACGATGCGATGATTGTCGTAATCCAGGCCCGACAATCGCGTCAGATATCCGGAATCATCGACATAGACGATCGGGCGCAGGCCGGCGCGATCCAGATTGTAAAACTCCGCAACCACCAACCCGGTCAATTTGAGTGCGGGCACGTATTGGCTTCCAACCACGCGGTCGGTGATGACATAGGAGGTGTGCTGGCTCTTGCTGTCTATCCGGTAGGTCCAGACCATGTTGGTCTTGAGCGGAAAGAAGTTGGCGCGGAGATCGATTTTGGCGGGCGCAGGCCTGCTGCATGCCGCCGCAATGGTCACGAGCGCGGCCAGACCGGCCGCCGCAAACCAATCGCGCATCGTTATTGTCCCCCGTTCGCGCCGTCCCGATGGCGCGAGAGCAATGCCGTCCCGGCTAACCGGCAGCGATCAGACGTCGCCGGTCCCCGATGCCGAAAACAGCAGTTGACGCCCGAATTTTCGGTCTTAGTTGGTTTTGGCCGCGACCGCGGGCGATTTCGCGGATTGTGGCGCATCAGCGGCGGAATTGCCAACGCTCGGCGCTCCTGGATTGTCCGCCGCGCCGGATGCGCCGCCCGCCGCGGGTGGAATCGAGTAGCGCAGCAATTCCACGTGCTCCATCTCCGAGCCGCCCGGCCCGCCTTCCAGCGCGATCGTCTTGATCAATCCGACATGCGGCGCGTACCAGTCGCGATACATCAATTTCAGATTCTTGTTGCCCTTCTGCGCATAGGTGCCGCCCTCATATCTCGCGTCGGTATCGATGCGGACGCAACCGAGGAAACTTCCCGCCGGCACCGCGATCGCTTCGGGCTCAAAATAGGTGTGATGGGTTTGATTGATATCGAAGGCCCCTGAGATGTGGCCGAAAGGATAAATCTTGCTCTTCCAGTTCAGATTTGGCGCAAGCAGTTGCGGCATGAATTCGCCCTCTTCGGAACGGCCCCACGCCGGCGCCTCGATATCCTGCTTTTGATAGGCCAGTCCGGACAGGCGATCGAGATAGCCGTTGTGGCTGGTATAAACGATCGGCCGCACGCCGCCGCGATCGAGGTTGTAATATTCCTCGACCACCATTCCGGTCACGTTTAGCGCCGGAACATATTTCTGCCCCACCACCGTATCCGTAACGACGTAGGTCGTATGCTGGCTTTTGCTGTCAACCTTGTACGTCCAGACGGCTTTGGGCGGAAGCGGGAAAAAATCGCTCGCGGTTCGGGTGTCGAATGTCGCCTGAGACTGCTTTTGGCACGCGATGAACAGCGCGCCCGCAAGTCCCGCAACTGTCAGTAGAATCAGCTTCCGCATCATAAACGTGGCTCTCCCGCGCCTTCAGCCATCCGACTCGAAGCCTGCCGCCTGCGCCGGGTCGAAATCCTCATAATGGACGACAAATTCGGGCGAAAACTTCAATCGCGGCCGGATTGTTCGCAATTACGCCCCGGATTTGCGATCTCCAGCTAATTATAACCACTAATCCGGGGAATGTCCGAAATCCTCTGACCCGCCGACCGGACAACTAAAGCGCCACATGGCACGATAAAAAATGTGGCGGACGCTTTTGGCGTCCGCCACGCTGGCTTGGTCGAATTGATGCGCTCTTACCGGCAAATCATGCCGATTCAGCTGCTCGCCTCGCAACCAGATTTGCCGTCACGACGCCGCTGCCGTCGCGCTCGGCTTTTCGCGCTCCTTCATCGCGCCGCGGCCGCCAAACACGAAGCTTGGACGCGCCCACGACAGATAGCACGGCAGGATGATACAGCCGGCGATCATGTTCGTGCCCATCAGGAAGATCAGCAGCGTGCTCATCTCGTTGTGGAACAGCAGCGGCGAGAAAATCCACGGGAAAATGCCGCCGATCATGACGAGGAAGGTGTTGAACACCGCGACGCCGGTGCTCTGCAGCGCGAGCACGATCGCGTCGTCGACGTCCATGCCGCCCATGACCTCGTCGCGGATTCGGGCGACCATGTAAATTCCGTAATCGACGCCGAGTCCGATACCCAGCGAGATGACCGGAATCGTATCGATCGTCAGGCCGATATCGCGCGCATTCATGTAAATGAAAGCGCCGAAGTTGGCCAGAACGCAGGCGAACAGGAACATGAACGCCGCGACGAACGATCGGAACGAAAACAAGCAGAACACCCACACCACGCCCAGCACGAACGTAATGTTGTAGAAGTCGAGTTGCTTCAACACGTCGTTGGCGGAGAGATACAGGCCCGCGATTCCGGCCAGATAATCGACGTGGACTTTGTTCAGCGACGGATCCGGCGAGACCCGCTCGTCAACGAACTGCTTGATGCGCTCGCGGATGTTTTCAAGGGTGTCGTAGTTGTGGTCGCGCAGGAGCACCCGGATACAGGTGTCGTTGTTGGAACGGTTCGAGATGAAGCGCTCCAATTCGCCGGGCGCCGATCCGTTCAGATAAAGGAACCACAAGTTGCCGGACATCTCGACCGAATCCGGCACGGCCAGATATTTCGGAAAGCCGTAGTGGAACATCTCGTTGAACGGCTCCGACACCGTCGATGAGAAGGAGACGACCTGCGCTACTTTCGGATCTTCGAAAAGATAGGCGCGCATGTCGTCGACCATCCGCAAAACGTCAGGCCCCAACACCGACTGCTTGTCGGGATAGGACGGAGTAGTGAGGATGATCCATCCCTCTTCGAGCGGGAACTTCTTGCCGACCGCCAGAATGTCCTTATTGACCTTCGAGTTGTTCTTGTAGAGCGGCGTGCCGGCGGTCGAATAACCGATTTTGCAATCCAGGCCGGAAATTACGCCGTACACCAGGAACCCGCACGATCCCCAAAGCAGAACCTTGCGCAGCGTGCCCGGACGAGTCGGAACGTGCACGAACCAATCGAGGAATTCGCGCACCGCGCTCCGCGCGTCCGACCCGTCACGCTGCTTGCGATGCTTGATTTCGGGCGTCGGCAGATAGCTCATCAGGATGGGCTGGAAGATGAAGACCATCGTGAGGCTGCCGGCGAGCCATACGGTGCCGGCCAGCGCGATATGCTGCAGGACGGGGATGCCGCCGAACGAGATGAAGATGATGCCGCTGATATCGGCCAGAATCGACAGCAATCCCGGCGGCAACATGAAGTCGGTCGTGGCCGCGCACGCCGCCAGCTTGTCGCCCAAGCGGTCGAGCTCGTCATGCAACCGGCCCTGCCACTGAATACCGTGCGACATGTCGCGCGCGGTCAGGATGAACGGTATGACCAGCATGACCGGGTCGAAGTCGTAACCCATCAGGCCAACGAAGCCGAGGCCCCAGATGGCCGACAGGAACCCGGTGACGATCGGCGCCCACCATCGGCTGCGCTGGCTGCCGGTAATCCACAGGATGAAGATCATTACGCCGACCGCGACCAGGAACAGCGTCAGGACGGTCGACTCATAGTAATAGCCGTAGCCGCGAACGATCGGTTCGCCCGCGATATAGATGCGATTGTTATCGTCCTGATACTGCTTGACGATATCCTGAACCTGGTAGAAGAGCTTTTTGTAGTCCAGTCCGCGCTCGTTAAATGAGGCGGTCACCATGGCGCTCGTAAGATCCGAACTGACCAACTGGGAAATGTTCGACTGGTTGGCCTGAACGGTCTTCTTCAGAGCCGCGATTCCGGCGGCGTCCTTCGGCACCTCGGGAAACATGAAGGGCTTGATCGTCAGCGAACCCGGCGTCGCTTCCGCGTAGCTCACGCGATAGGAAGCGAGCGACAGGACTTCGTTGTGGTCGACGCCCGGCAGCTTGTCCACGTCGCGCTGGATTTTCTGAATCTTCTCCAGCGTGTCGAAATTGAAAATGTCGCCGTGCTTGACCTGAACCATCACGGCCAGCGTCTGCGCGCCGCCATACTTGTGCCACTCCTGATAGAGCTGCACGTCGTGATGATAGCTCGGGAAAAAGTCGTCAAACTTGGTTTGAACGACGACCTTGGTGCACTCGAAGCCGAAGAAGGCGCTGATAATCAGCAGGATTGCACCGACGATGGCCCTGTTGCGGACGACGAAATCGCCGATCCGCAGGGAGGTCATTTTTACTGAACTGCTTGCCATTGCTCTCCCGCATTATCCGTCAGCAGAATGGTTCCGTTTAGACCCACCGCGACGCCGAGTTTTCCCGCGAACGCCAAATCCGTCAAATCATGAAAGGTCGCCCGATCGGAAGGCTTCCACTCGCCCCCGGCGGCCTGTTCGAACATCCTTCCGCCCGCGCCGCCGGCCCAAAGCGCCTTTGACGCCTGGTCTTCCGCAACCACATAGCTGGCCACGGGATCGGGCAGTTTCTGCTTCTGCCAGGTCTTGCCTCCGTCGCTGGTGACGGCGGTATCGCCGGCCAGACCGGCGACGACGCCGTGCTGCGGATCGGTGAAAGTCACGGTAAAGAACGGTCCGATCGTGAAATCTCCCGTATTGCCCCCGTAATTGACCGTCCAAGTTTGCCCACCGTCAGTCGAGGCGAGAATGGTCGAGAATTCGCCCACCATCCATCCGTGCTGCGGATCGGTGAAGGTGACGTCAAACCAGGTGACGTCTTTCGGCGATTTGATCGACTGCCAAGTGTCGCCGCCGTCGGCAGTGCGAAGAATCGTGCCGTCGGCTCCCGCGATTACCACGTTCTTGTCGTCAATGACGGCTACTTTGAACAGATTCTTGGTGGTTCCGCTCTTTTGCAAGCTCCAGGTGTCGCCGCCGTCGGCGGTATGAAGAATGATTCCTTCCTCGCCGACGACCCATCCTGACTTGCCCGACGAATCGAAGCGGATCGAGTAGAGGTCGCGGTCCTGGAACAGCGGTCCGCCGGGGCGCTCCGGCATCGTTCGCTGAAGCCAGGTTTTGCCCTGGTCAGTCGAAGTCAGCAGCAGCGCCTTCGAGCCGACGACGAAGATCTCGTTGTCGGGACGAATCGCGACGCCGAACAGGCTGAGCCACGACGGCGCGGAGGTACGCTTGACGCCTTCGGTAGCGCTGTCAGCGGTAATCGCCGTCGCCGCCACTGTCAGAAGGCAGGCGGCCGCGGCCGCTACGATCGTAAATTTGCTGGAACGCATTGGCTGAAATTTCAAACCTCGACTACCTCATTATTCGCGTCGAACTCCGTCGGCGGCGTTGTACATTCGCGGCACATGCTCAAAACGCGCCGTGGCAACGACTTCCGGCGCGCAACTTTCGCATCTGCCCGCCCGCGCCTCCCGGCGCGAGGAAAAAACGCGGACGCATCGCTCCGCAGGTCAGTTCGCTCGCATTATCCCCAATCCCCGAAAGCGCTCGTCAAGAGATAAAGATGCCGCTCTCCGGGAACCCCCGGGTCCAAAGTTCTGCAAGGGCTTACAACATGGCCGACGGGGCTGTCAAGCGAAGCTTCCCCGCGGCGCGCGATGACGCGCGACGCCGCGCCAGACGGCGAAAACGCTCCGGCGCGGGCGGAGAGAAAACGATACCCGCCAGTCCGGACGGCATTTGAAAATGAGCGAACCTCGCACGCCTCCGCCAGCGCTTGCGCAGGCACGCGCCGGCGCCGCGCGCGACCATAGGCGCGGCCCGAATTCGCTTTACGCCGGTCTTCCCGGCGCAGTACAGATCGAACCGGAACCGGCGGCCAGTCAAGGTCCAAAAGGAGCCTGCTCGAAATGAACAAGAACGTCACCGTATGTCTGAGTTTCGATTTCGACGCGATCTCGGTCTGGATCGGAACTTTCCATGCGAAATCGCCCAGCGCGATTTCGCGCGGCGAATTCGGCCGCGTCGGCAGCGAACGCCTGCTGCGGATGCTCGGCGAATGGGGAATCAAATCGACCTGGTTCATCCCCGGCCACACTGCGGACGCCTTTCCCACCACGGTCGAAAAAATCGCGGCCGCCGGCCACGAAATCGGACATCACGGATATTTTCACGATCGCCCGCCGTCGCTCGAGGAAGAAGAGCGTGATTTCGATCGCGCGACCGCCGCGCTCAAACGCGTCACCGGCCAGGTTCCTGTCGGCTACCGATCGCCGGCGGCGGGCCTGATGCCATCGACGCTCGAATGTCTGCGCGAACGCGGCTTTCTTTACGACAGCAGCATGATGGGCGACGATTTCACGCCCTACTATTGCCGGATCGGCGATCAGGCGCCGGCCGACGGACCCTTCGTATGGGGCACGCCGACATCGTTGGTCGAATTGCCGTTCACCTGGGGGCTCGACGATTTTCCCGCCTTCGAACACGTATGGACGCGCAACGGCGTGAACCCCGGCCTCGCCGCGCCGTCGCGGATGTTCGAAATCTGGTGGGGCGATTTCGAGTATTTGTACGACCGGCTGGGCGCGGGCGTCTACATTTTGACGATGCATCCCCAATCGATCGGCCGGGGCCATCGCTTGCTGATGCTCGAGCGGCTGGTCGAGCAGATGCGGATGCGGGCCGGCGTGCGCTTCGTCACGATGCGCGAAGCCGCCGAGGAATTCCGGCGCGCTAATCCGCCGCCCGAACCATAACGTCCGCACGATCCGAACGCCGCGCCGCTCCGTATATCCGATGACCGGCAAATTCCGAGCCGGAGAATCGGAGGAGCATATGCGACAAAAACTTGGAGCGGCAATCGCGGGCGCGGCGATCGGCCTGATCGCGGCGGCGGGTGGCGCGGGAGCCCAGACTCTCGCGCCGAACCAGACGGCGGCTTTCGCCTTCGGCAGGCCTTTCATCTTCACCTACGCCGAAAACTACGATTGCGTGGAGCAGCCGACCGACGACCTCAATTTCAACAAAGTCCCCGCTCAGTCGGATCCGGCCGAGCTGCAGATTCCGATCTGCCAGGTCACCGACGAACCGCCGCGCGATCCCACCGGCGCGAAGATACAAAGCACCGACAAGCTCTACGTTCTGGTTCCGATGTTCGACCACGGCGGCGTCAAAGACACCAACCCGAACGACGCGATCGCGTGCGACAACACGAACAATCCTTACAACGATCCAAATGGGAATCCGGGCCAAAATCCGAATCTGCCGGTCACGCTGTGCGGCGCCGATTTGGGCAACGCGCTGATCAGCTTGTTCGGGACAATTCCCGAAGCGTACAAGCAGACTCCCGCCGTGCCGGTCCAATGTCCGGCGCCGGGCGATCCGCCGGGAAGCTGCACGATGCATGCGTCGCGGCTCGATCTCGGCCCCGCCCTGAATATCCTCACCAAGGGCGAAGTGCCCGCGAACACCAACGTCTTCACGCCCACGCCGAATCACAGCCACGTGATCAATACGGACGCATCCCAGCGCCGGCCGGTGTGGTGGCAGGTCGTGACCGAACTGGTGACGAACGAGGCCGACTGGCCGAGCGCCGACGGCGGCAGCGGCATCACCTCGGTCAAGGCGCTGCGGGCGGCGCAGAAATCGGGCGACGTAATCGGCGACGTGCCGACGAACTTCTTCCTGTTCTTCGGCTCCCAGCCGGTCAGGAAGGCGAAAAATTAAGCCGAGAAACCGGAGACGGCGTGGCGCGCGGATCTTCAAGCTGGATTCGCGCGCCGCGCCCGCGGTTGTCAGGAGATTTACTCTCCGTGTGAAATCGCATACTCATTGGCGCAATCGGATTTTTGCGTCGATGAGCCTCGTCTCCACAGAACCCGCCGGAATTGCGGCGCTGGGATTGATCCTGGGAATGCGCCACGCGACCGACGCCGACCACGTCGTCGCGGTGACCGCGATCTTGAGCCGCGAGCGCAGGGTCGGCGCGGCGGCGCGAATCGGCGCGGTCTGGGGCCTCGGCCACACGCTGACCCTGATGGCGGTGGGAGCGGCGATCATCATTCTGAAAATCGCCATTCCCGCGCGGCTTGGACTTGCCATGGAGTTCGCCGTCGCGCTGGCGCTAATCGCATTGGGCGCGAGCGCGGCGATTAATTTAGCGCGCTCGCTGGTGCGAAAAATTTTTTATGGCGCTGAAGAAATCCCCTCGCACTCACATGTTCATTCGCATCGGCATGTCCATTTTCGCGAGGGTTCACGCGACAGTTTCGCGCACCGCCATCCGCATGTTCACGGCGTCGCCCATGCCGGCGCTGTCGATGCCGGGCACGAACACCTGGCGCTCGCCGACGAACCCGCGCGATACGGATTCTTTGCAAGTTTCGCCGCCGCCAGGCCGCTCATGCGATCATTCGCGGTAGGACTTGTCCACGGCCTGGCGGGCAGCGCGGCGATCGCCCTGCTGGTGCTGAGCGCAATTCCGCAGCCAGTGTGGGCCGCGGCTTACCTGGCGATATTCTGCGCCGGCGTAATCCTCGGAATGGCGTTGCTGACGATCGCGATCGCCACGCCGTTCGTGTTCGCCGCGCGCCGCTTCGCGCATCTGCACGAGGCGCTAATCGCCGGCTCCGGCCTGCTCAGCTTCGGCTTCGGACTCGTGCTCGCTTACCGGATCGGCATCGTCGATCGCCTCTTTGGCGCGGCGCCGCTCTGGATTCCGCATTGATCCGCGTGGCGCGGCTCACGCCGCGCGCCGGAATTTAGGCAACGACACGTCGGGCGTCACGTCGTCGAAAACCACCTCGACCGGCATCGCTAGCTCCAGTTCTTCCGGCTTCACGCCGGTCAGCCACGTCACCATCCTGACGCCTTCGTCCAGCTCGACGATCACCGGGCTGTACGGAATGTGCGCGGCGAACTGGGCCATCATCGGCTGGTGCGCCGTTGTCCACGAAAACACCTTGCCGCGGCCCTTCGAGCGCGCCCATTCGAACTCGAACGATCCGCACTTCGCGCACATGTCGCGCGGAATATGGCGCCACGCGCCGCATCCAGTGCAACGCTGAAAGCGCAGTTCGTGATCCTTGCAGAACTTGTAGAATTCCGCCGAATATCCGCCGACTCGCGGCGTCGGCAATTTGTACATTTTGTCGGCCATCGCGCCCTATCTCCTCAGAATCGCCAGCCCGCCGTCGCCGAAATCGCCCCATCCCGTCACCAGCCCGATTTCCGCGTCCTTGACCTGGCGCGGACCGCACTGCCGGCGCAACTGGCGCGCCGCTTCGACGATATGGTTCATGCCCCACACGTGCGCCTCGGACAGCAGGCCACCGTGCGTGTTGAGCGGCAGCTCGCCGCCGAGCCGGATGAGCTCGGGCGTGATGAAATCCTTGATTTCGCCGCGTTTGCAGAAACCCATCGCCTCGATCTGCAGCATCACGACGTAAGTGAAGCAGTCGTACACCTCAAGGAAATCGACGTCCTTGTGCGTCACGCCCGCCATCGCGAACGCCTTGGGCGCGGCGAAGCTCAGCCCGATCACGAACGGATCGGGACGCGCCGGAATGTCGTCGGCGGGATACGGATGGCCCTCGGCGACGCCGGAAATATAGACCGGCGGATGCTTCAAATCGCGCGCCTGCTCCGCCGACGTCACCACCACCGCGCAGGCCGCATCGGTTTCGAGACAGCAATCGTACAGCCGGAACGGATACGACACCCATCGCGCCGCGAGATAGTCGTCCATCGTCAGCGGCCGGCCGCGCATCATCGCCTTTTCGTTCAGATGCGCGTTGGCGCGGCCGTTCACCGCGATCGCCCCCATCGTCTCGAACGGCGTGCCGTACAGATGCTTGTGGCGGGTCGCCAGCCACGCGTACCACTGGACCGGCACGGTCGCGCCGTACGGCAGATAGAACGCGCCGATCGTGTTCATCATCGGATTCGGTTCAGGCATCGGCTTTTCGCCGGTCTCGGCGCGTGCGCCGCCGCCCCGCACGGGGTTCGACGAATAGCCGTTCCAGCCCAGCGGAATCAGGACGTTCGTCGCGATTCCGCTCGCCACCGCCATCGCCGCCGCCTGCAGCGACACCACCGGACTCGCGCCGCCCATGTGTACCGTCGTCGCGAAGCGCAAATCCTCGATTCCGAGATTCGCCGCGAAATGCTCCGCCACCGATCCGATCGGCGGCCCGACGATGCCGTCGATATCGTGCGGCTTCAATCCCGCGTCGCCGATCGCCGCGAGCGACGCCTCCAGCATCAGCCTCAGTTCGGTCTTGCCCGATCCGCGCGTGAAGGCGCTTTCGCCCACGCCCACGATGCAAGCCTTGTCCTTGAGCGTGTCCATCAGTAGATGACCTTTTCCTCCATCAGGATTTTGATCTCCGCGTCCGACAGTCCCAGCAGCCCGCCGAAGATTTCGCGGTTATGCTGTCCCAGGTCCGGCGGATACGAATAGTTGAGTTTCTCGTCGGCGCTCAGCTTCACCGGCATCCCCGGCAGAATCCGTTCGCCGACTTCGTGATGGTCCATCTTCCACCAGTAGCCCCATTCCCACAGATGCGGGTCCTGATGCAGCTCGACGCTGTCGAGCACCGGACCGGCCGGAACGCCCGCCTTTTGCAGCTCCGCCGCGAGTTGCAGATGGTCGCGCGTGCGCGTGAACTCGCGCAGCCGCGCGTCGATCGCATCGCGGTTCTTCCAGCGGCCGTATTGATCGGCGAACTTCGCATCGCGCGCCCACTCCGGATCGCCCATCGCGCCGCGGAGCGCCGCCCACTGCTCGTCGTCGCCGACCGCGATCGCGATCCACTTGTCCTCGCCGAGACATGGATAGGTGTTGTGCGGCGCCATCACGTCGTCGCGATTCTCCCACTGCCGCCGATCGCGCCCGTTCATGAAATAGTCGGTGAACCATTCGTGCATCTGCCCGATCACCGTCTCGCCCATGCTCGCATCGATCCACTGCCCCTCGCCGGTGCGGTTGCGATGCCTGAGCGCCGCGAGCGCGTGGAACACCACCGTCGATGCGACCGCGTAGTCCGGCCACGTGCCTCCGGTCTGGCGCGGCGGCCCGCCCGCATAGCCCTGCGCGTCGAACAGCCCGACGAAAGCGCACGCCATCGGCCCCCATCCCACCCATCGCGACGGATCGAGCCCGGATTTTCCCAGCAGCGAAACCGAAATCATGATTATGTCCGGCTTCACCTTGCGCATCGCGTCGTACGTGAGGCCGAGCCCTTCCGCTGTCGCGCGCGGAAAACATTCCAGCACGAAATCGCTGCGCCGGATTATCTCGTGCGCCAGCTCGCGCCCCTTCGGATGCTTCAGGTTGAGATTGATCGCCTTCTTGCCGTAATTCAGCGCGTGATAAAAACCGCTCCGGTTCATCCCCGGCTTCCGATCCGCCATCCCGGCCGGATTGGTCCGCCCGATATCGATATAGGTCTGCGACTCGATCTTGATTACCTCGGCGCCCATCGTCGCGAACCACTGCGCGATTTGCGGCCCGTTTATAATCCAGCTGAAGTCCGCGACCCTCAGTCCTTCCAGCGGCAGCCGTCCCATCGTGAACGTCCCCTCCGTTACCGCGCGGCCTAAATCACGCCCGCCGCGCGCAATCCCGCCTGCGCCCCGGCCTCGATTCCGAGCCGCGCGAAAATCTCGCCGTTATGCTCCCCCAGCATCGGCGCCCGCCGCGATTCGGGTGGCGTCGCCGTCATCCGCACCAGCGTCCGCGGCATCCGGATCGTTCCCGCCATCGGATGAGCGATATCGACGAACGCCTCGCGCGCCGCGAGATGCGGATGGTTGGCGGCCTGCTCCACCGTATGCACCGGGCCGATCGTCAGCCCCAGCCGCTGCCCCTCCGTCACCAGATAATCCATGTCGTGCTTGGCCAATTCTCCGCGAATCAGCGTGCGCAGGATATCGTCGTTTTCGTGCCGGCCGGCGAGATCGTCGAAAATCTCGTTGTCCAGCTCCGGCGGATTTCCCAGCAACTGCTTGAGCGCCCGCCAATGCGCCTCGGCCGCCCACAGCGTGTAGATATAGCCGTCGCGGCACGGCAGCGGTTCCAGCCCCACTTGGACGTTCGCGCGCAGGCGGCTGAATGGAATCCCCACGTATGAGTACGCCGCCATCTCCAGCTTCGCCGTGTTCGCCGTCGCCTGCCAGCACGGCGCGTCGATCCACTGGCCGCGTCCGGTGGCGTCGCGCGCTGCCAGCGCGACCATCGCCGCCGCCGCCGCGTTCGCCGCGCCCATCATTTCCGCCGGATGGCCCGGCGCGCGCAACGGATTTTCCCGCTCGCCGTCATCCACCAGCGTGGGCGTGTTGTAGCCCGTGAGGCTCATCGCCCACGCGATCAGGTCCGTGCCCTGCCAGTCGCGATACGGCCCGGTCTGCCCGAACGGCGAAATCGAGGCCATCACCAGCTTCGGATTGATCGCGCTCAGCGCGTCGTAGCCAAGCCCGAGCCGCGCCAGATGGCCGACCGGATAGTTCTCGATCAGCACGTCGGCGTCCGCGACGAGCTTGCGGAAAATCTCCGCGCCGCTCGCCGTCGCCGGATCCAGCGTGACGCTCTTCTTGCCCGTGTTCAGGTAGCCGAAAAAGGCGCTTTTTTCCGGATGCGGTTCGTCGCCGGGGTACGGCGGATGGCGCCGCGCTTCGTCGCCGCATCCCGGCGGCTCAATCTTGATCACCTCGGCGCCAAGGTCGGCGAACATCTTGCCGCACATCGGCCCCGAAACCATCTCGGCGTATTCGACGACTTTCAGATCGTCCAGCGCTGCCTTCGCCATCCTCACGCCTCCTCGCAGATGACCCGCTCAGCCCGCGAAACGCACCGTCGCCGGCATGCTCTTGGAGAGAATCTCGACCGCCTCCGCCACCATCTCTTCAAGGATCTCTCCCGCCGGCCGGATCTTGCGGATCATCCCGATCGACTGCCCCGCGAAGCCCGGCACTATATCCTTGCGCCCGGCCTGCCGCGCCGCTTCCATCACCGGCATCGCGATCAATCCCTGGAACGGCATCGGCAGCGGCTTCAATCCCGACGCCTCGAACTCTTCCGCCCACTTGTTCTTGATAAAGCGCGCCGGCTTGCCGGTCAGGCAGCGCGCGACGACCGTGTCTTCCGAATTCGCCTCGACGATCGCCTCTTTCTGGAAATCCTCGATTCCCGATTCCGGCGTCGCCAGAAACGGCGTGCCGATCCATACCCCCGCCGCGCCCAGCGCCAGCGCCGCGACCAGTCCGCGCCCGTCGGCGATTCCTCCGGCCGCCAGCACCGGAATCGGCCGCACCGCATCGACCACCTGCGGCACCAGCACCATCGTGCCGACGCGGCTGTTATGGCCGCCGCCGTCGGTTCCCTGCGCGACGATCACGTCCACGCCCGAATCGACGAAGCGCCGCGCGTGCTTCACCGCGCCCGCGATCGCCATCACCTTCATCCCGCGCTTGTGCGCTTCCGGAATCATAAAGCCGGGATCGCCCAATCCGGCGACATAGACCGGCACGCGCTCGTTGAGCACGACCTCAATCTGCTGGTTGAAGAATTCGCGCGAAAAGGCGAGCCCGCGCCCGTGCATCTTCGCCGGGTCGGGATCCGGCAGATTATGGCGGCGCTTGAACTCGCGCGCGAAATCGATATGCGCCTGCGGCAACTCCGCCTTGAACTTCTGCGCGCTGCCTCCCGCCGGCACGGTCGAGGGCAGCAGGGTATCGACGCCGAAGGGCTTGTCGGTCAGCTCGCGCGTGCGCCGGATCCACTGGCGCAGTTCGTCGGGCGCGCAGGCGGCTGCGCCGAGCACGCCAAGTCCGCCCGCGTTCGAGACGGCGGCGGCCAGCGCCGGCGTGGACGCGCCGCCCATCCCGGCCAGCATGATCGGATATTTGATTCCGAACAGATCGCAGATCGCGGTGTGCAACACCTTTTCGCTCATGGCCAAAATCGCTCCATACAGACTGCCCGGCGCGCATCGCTCAGGCGCACGAGCGGACTATAGCGCGATCCGCTTTTTTTTGAGAATCAACAAGTTCGCGGAAACAGACGCACGATCGCTTGCATTCGTATATGCGCTTGACAATATATGCGTTTGGACGCATAATTCATCCGGCGGGCGGTGGCGATGGTTGAGATTGAAGGTACCGAGGAATTTGAAATTTGGTTTCTGGAGCTTGCCAAAAGAGATTCCGATGCGGTTTCGCGCGTAATCGGCCTGCTTGAGGAAAGGGGCGTGGCCCTCGGTTTTCCCTATAGCAGCGAAATTAAAGGATCGCGGGCGCTGCGCGAGCTCAGGATTCAATCCGCCGGGCGTCCGTTGCGGGTATTTTACGCATTCGATCCGATTCGGCGGGCGGTGTTGCTCATCGGCGGCGATAAGACGGGCGACAACAGGTTTTACGAAACGTTCATTCCGCGCGCCGAGCGGATTTGGAATGACTATTTGAATTATTTGCAAAAAGGGGAGCGTGAGAAATGAAGACGAAGCCGTGGCGTGAAATCCGGGCGCGCAAGTTTTCGCCGGAAGAATTAAAGGAAATCGATCGCGCCGTTGCGGATGAACTGCTCGAAATGGACTTGCGGGAGCTGCGCGAGGCGGCCGGCAAAACGCAGGAAGAGCTGGCGGAAGCGCTTAAGAAAGCGCAATCGGAAATCTCGCGCCTTGAAAGCCGTTCGGATTACCGTCTCTCCACTCTACAACGCTATGTCGCAGCGTTGGGCGGCGAGTTAGAAATTGTCGCGACCTTCGGCCCCCGCCGCGTCAAATTACGCGCGGCATAGCCGATAGGTTAAGGTCGGTTGAATCCCGCGAACCACTGGAAAATCGGAAGGCGCGCAGATGGCGATCGAATTCCCCGAATTGAGGAGCATCCTGTCAACTGACCAAAGGGCCGCAGCCGCTAAATTGCTCAAAATTGCCGGGGAGCTCGTAAATGAAGCCTTTGAAAAGCTTCTTAACGAAAGGCACCTCTATCAATCTCTCAATATAGATCGCAACCGATTGTACAAGGAGCATAATGGCGGACGAATTGGAAGAATTCTCGATCAATTTCTTACGCAGAAGTTCGAGAAACAACCTTGGCTACCATTGCAAAAGGCGCAAAATTCGGAGCCTGTTAATGGGTTTACTTTTAGATTTCCGAATGTATGGAACTTTTGTTCTCAATGCGACGCTAGAACTCCGTTTAACCTCAATTTAGATCAAGAACGTCCATTTACAACCCAGTTTAGCGCGCCGCCGAGAAAGGCGACATTTCAGGTTCTTTGCCTTCCGCTCCAATGCCAGGGCTGTAAGAGCGATCCGATACTTTTCATGGTGACCCGCAAAGGATTGAAATTGACTCTTACCGGAAGAAGCGAATTCGAGGAGGTAAAAGCGCCCGAATATATTCCAAAGGCTCAACGAAAATACTACTCACAAGCGCGGATAGCTTTTAACTCCGGACAAATCTTGCCCGCGTTGTTCATGCTCAGAACATTAATCGAACAATTCATGAGGTCGGTGATAAACGACGACGCCATCCGCGGCGATGAGCTCTGCAAAAAATACAATGAAACGCTGCCAGAAGATTTCAAGCGCAGGTTTCCTTCATTCGCTGAAATTTATGGCACGCTCAGCGACGCAATTCATCGCGCGGCCGAAGATCCGCCGTTATTCGAAGAGCAGCTCGACCGAATATCCCGGCATTTCGAAGCGAAATCCGTTTTCGACAAAAACAGCGCGAAAGCTGGTTAGCCTCATGCGAAATTGTGCGACGATCGAATAAACTCGACAAGCGGGCTTAAACAAATAGGGATTCTTCGCTGCGCTCAGAATGACAGAATAAAAGCCTTGAACGACCGCGAAGGTCGGCGTAGAAATCGTCGAACCGGAGGCGCCGATCGGCCGAAGGCCAACCCCCGCTTGTCATTCTGAGCCGAAGGCGAAGAATCCCTGATCCGAATCTGAAAACGCCGCAGAAAAGCGTGAGCGCGATCATGGCGTTGATTGCATGTGGGCGACGAGTTCGCTAGCTCTCTCGCCAAACGCGGCCGCATCGAGACGCGGCCATGCGACGGAGCCGCATCATGCCAGCTTTGCTGTTCGAGGTCCGCAACCGTATCGCCTATCTCACCCTCAACCGCCCGGAAGTCCATAACGCGCTCAATCCCGAAGTGCTGGTCCGGATGGCCGAGGCGTGGCGGCGCGTCAACGAGGACGACGAAATCCGCGCCGCGATCGTCACCGGCGCGGGCGGCAAATCCTTCTCGGCCGGCGCCGACCTCGGCAAGCTGATTCCGCTCTTCACCGGCGCGCGCAAGCCCGAGGACGAGTGGGACCAGAAACTCTTCGCCGACCGCAAGCTCGGCGACCACGCCCTGCTGCGCAAATTCGACGTCGACAAGCCGATTATCGCCGCCGTCAACGGCTTCTGTATCGCCGGAGGGTTCGAGCTGATGCAGGCGTGCGATCTCCGCGTCGTCGCCGAGCACGCGCGCTTCGGCCTGCAGGAGGTCAAATGGGCGATCGTTCCGGCCGGCGGCTCGCTCGTCCGGCTGCAGCGCCAGATGCCCTACTGCAAGGCGATGGAAATCCTGCTGACCGGAAATCTGATCGACGCCGCCGAAGCCTATCGGCTCGGCCTGGTCAATTACGTAATGCCGGCCGATCAGGTGATGGCCAAGGCGGAGGAACTGGCCGCGGCGATCGCCGCCAATGGCCCGCTCGCCGTCAAGGCGATCAAGCAGGGCGTGCGCCGCGCCGCCGGCCGTCCGTATGAAGAAGGCTTCACGATCGAAAACGAGGTCACGCGCCCGGTGATGAAATCCCGCGACGCGCAGGAAGGTCCGCGCGCCTTCATGGAAAAGCGCAAGCCCAACTATCAGGGCCGCTGAGCCGCGAACCGCGTCAAGTCGTAACGAAGGAATCCGTCATGCCTACGAAATTGAAAAAAGGCGTAAAAGAACTGGTCGCCGAGGCCAGTGCGCAAATCGAAACCATCAGCGCCGAACAAGCGATCGCGATGAAGGACGATCCCGGCGTGATGCTGGTCGATATCCGCGACATCCGCGAGCTGCAGCGCGACGGCCGCGTGCCGGGCGCGTATCATGCGCCGCGCGGGATGCTCGAGTTCTGGGTCGATCCCGAAAGCCCCTATTACAAGGAAGCCTTCGGCGCGGGCAAAAAGCTGGTGATCTTCTGCGCCGGCGGCGGACGCTCGGCGCTGGCCGCGCTGGCGCTGAAGGATATGGGCGTCGATCCGGTCTGTCATATCGGAACCGGCTTCCGCGGATGGAAGGCGGCGGGCGGTCCGGTCGAACCGATGCCGCCGCGCAAGGAATAACGGCAGCGCCGACGCCCGCCGAGACACGAAATGGCGCCGCCGGCCGGTTCGGGACGGCGCGGGACATCTCCGGTCATCCGCCGCGGTCGCGGACCGCGGCGGTACAGTCCGGGGCGCCAAGTGGCGCCGCCGTACAGCGCGGGGCGTCGAATGGTGCCGTGTGGCGGCACTGGCGCGGGCGGTGTCAAAAAAGCCAGCCGATCGTGCCTTTTTCGAACGTGCCGCGCTGATTTCGCGTAATTCCGAAGCCGACGCCGAAATTGAACTCAAGTTGCGGTATCAAATAGAGATTCACGGCCGGAACGATAAACTGTTGCTGTTCCGGCCAGATATACGGTTCTTTGACCGCCCCTATATCGCCGAAATATTCCAGAGACGGCTCAAACCATTTGGTCAGCAGATAGCTTAGCTGACCCATCGGCTCCAATGAGATTCCTGCCTGTGTTCCCGGCCCGCTGAACTGTTTTTCGAAGGAAAGATTGGCTATCGCGGTGAAACGCCGCCAATGAGATTCCATAATCGGCATGAACTCGATATTGAACGGATCCGGAACTGCGGCGCGGCGCATATACTGAAGCTCGATATTGGCGCCGAATTGAACCGGCCAATCCGCGGTTTGCGGGATGCCGAAATGAACCTTGCTGCGCGCACCCGCGTACTCCCATTGCCCCGGCTCGAACATCGCCGTGCAGACATATTGTCCCACTTCCAAGTACGGCAGCAGGCCGTAGGTGAATTCATAGGTCGCATGAGTCTGATACAGCGGAAGATTCGATTTCGAGGCCATGCCGACCGCGGTGCTGACGTAATTCAGATGCAATTCGGCCATCAGTTGGTCCTGAGGCACGGTATCGAACGAATAAATCTGAATTTCGTAGAAATCGGTCGCATTCGCCGCGCGCGGCCCAATCAGGACCGCCAGCAGCAAATAAATCGCGAGCGCCGGAAGGGCGAATCGAACGCGGCCGACGGCGGCGCATCGGCGCCCCGAGGCGCCCCGCGATGCCGCATCAGGCCTGAAGTGGTCTGCGAAGTATACTAACAAAATGGCGCGCTACAATTTCCGGCGAATCGCCGCCTGAATGGTACCAGACCTGCGACCAGTTTAGCGCGCCGAACAAAAGCAAGCGAAGATAATGACGATCGATTTCGGGCGGTAGCGGCAAATCCTCGATTAAGCGCCGGAACCGCATCTCGTAATCCTGGCGAAGTTCGCGAATCCGCCCCGCGAAAGCGCCGGCCTCTTGCGGACGCGCGCGAATCATCGCCTGCGAATAATCGCGATGGGATAACAAGGCGCGCAGATGCGCCGCGCATGCGGCTTCGAGCCGCATCCATGGCTCGGTCGTGTTCGCCACCGCCGCGTCAACCTCGTCGGCGATCCGCCGTTTACCTTCTTCATAAACGGCCAGAAGCATCTCTTCCTTGGATTCGAAGTGATAATAAATCGAACCCGAAAGCATCCCGACCGTCTTTGCGATATCCCGCATCGACGTGGCGTGAAAGCCGCGCTCGCTGAATAGTTGCGCCGCCGCGTCGAGCAGTTGGGCGCGGCGATTATCCTGCCGCGGCGCGCGCAGCGTCACTTGCGAAGAACTCGCGGGCATCGGTCAACTTTCTTCCTTCCAGCCGGCCGACCCCGCGAGATTTCGCTCGCGTTCAGGCGCCGGGCGATTCGAGAGTGGCGGCTCGTCCATCAATTGTGGAATCGATTCCCAACTTCCGCAAGTTTTCCGCCGTGCGCGGGGTCATCAGGCCAACCTTCTTCATGTTGGAAACGACCTGCGTGTACATCTCGCGCCGGAAGACCTGGCGGAAGAATGCGTAATCGTTGCTCTTGGCGCTTTCGACTCGGATCTTCTGAACCTGGTCGATCTCGCTCTTGCTGAAGCCAACCTTCTCGAAGGCTTCGCGCGGGAACTGGCCGCGCAACACCAGCCGGCACGCTTCCGCGACGAAATCCTCAAGCTCGCTCATCTCCGCCGGCGACAAGTTCGCGACCATGTCGGGCAGGCCGATCACCGAAAAGCCCATGTGCCGCGATTCGTCCAGCAAAATCCGCTTGCTGATCGACTTCAGCACGGGATCCTGCGCGGTCTCCGCCAGCATCCGGAACAGTCCCACCGCGAAGGTCTCCGCAATCAGTTGCAAGCCCGCCGTTTTGATGAACCATTTGCCCTGCCCGAGCAGGTAATCGAACAAATGCTTGACGTTGTGGTTCATCGGATAGACGCGGCCGCCGCACTTCTCGTTGAGATAGCGGCTGAGCACCTCGGTATGCCGCGCTTCGTCCACCACCTGGGTCGACTGGAAGAATTTGGCGTCGTTGGTCGGCACCATATCGACCAGTTGGCTGCAGGCGAGCATCGCGCCCTCTTCGCCGTGAAGAAGCTGCGAGATGCGCCAACAGGAAAATTCGACGTTCAGTTCGCGGCGGGTCTTCTCGTCGAGCTTGTTCCAGAACTCGCTGCCGTAGCCGTCGATCAGGCCGTCGGCGAAAATTCCCTTGTCCAGATCGACCGGCTGCGACCAATCGATATCGCGCGACGCGTTCCATTGGTCGCGCTTGGCGTTTTCGTAGAGCCGCCGCATATCGGGCGCAAGCACGGCGTATTCCCGCTGATAGAGAGTCTCATATTCGCTCTGGATACGATGTTCGGTTTCAGTCATCAAAGCCTCCGCGAAATCTGGTCGTCACCTTTTAGGTTGGCGCGTTTTGCAGGCGCTTAATACCAAACGCTTGCTTGCTTATACTGAAACCTTGCTCCCTCTGTCAAGCGGCTGAACGCTCATTCATTACTCCTGCGCAAAAATTTCCACAACCGCAATCGTTCGCGGCAATCACTCCGCAAATCCATCAGGCGATTCCGCTATCGGCGGTTGCCGGCGCGAGCAGCATAAAAATCCGATTCGTCTTCCAGCTCCCATCGTAAACGGCCCGGCCGCGACGGCCGGACCGAAGCCGGCTTCAGAGCGCCGTCTCGACGATCAGGAGATCGCTTCGCTCGGCAGTGATTTCGAATTCGACGGCGGTGGAATTCCAGACGCCGAGGCTGTCGCGCCGGCGCAATTCAGCCTGGGCAAAGCGCGCACCGCCTTCGAGCACAAAAATATAGACGCCGTGGCTGCGGTCCGCGGGCCTGTATTCATAGTCGGCGACGGCGTCGCTGAACAGGCGCGAGACTTTGAGGTCCTGATCGATCGGCAAGGCGCCGGGCGCGTCGCCGATCAACTCCGCGATCGCATTCGCGCGCCGTCCGCAATCGAAATTTCCCCGGCGATACGACGGCGGCGCGAACAATCTTCCCGGCAGCGCCCAGATGTAGATCGCGTTCATCTCGCCGGGTTCGATATTCAATTCCGAATGCTTGCCACCGGAACCCGCCGAAAAGATGTAATAATCGCCGGGCTTGAGCACGTCGATTTTTCCGATCGTGTTGATATGCGTCAGCGCCCCGCGCAGCACGAACGCCATAATGATGAAGTTGCGATGCGGGTGCATGTTGTAGCCGGCGCCGGCGCCGCTGAAGACCTCGTCGCCAAACACGCGGATTTTGCCGAAGCCCGGCCGGCCGCTCTGATATTCACGGAAATTGAAGCTTGATTCGCGATCGATCCATCCGTCGGGATGGCCGGCCACATACTCGGCGAAGCTGCCCGTGGACGGCAGATGGCTGTGGCCGCGTTCGCCGTCCCTCAGCACGAAATAATCCGCCATAACGCCGCTCCGTATCACGCCGCCCGATAGTATGGGATTTCGACCATCTCGAACTGCGCCTTCGCGGTTCCGCAATCCGGACATCGCCAGTCCGCCGGAATATCGTCCCATCGCGTGCCGGGCGCTATCCCCTCCTCCGGCCATCCGCGTTCCTCGTCGTAGAGAAAGCCGCAGCCGAGGCACATAAAGCGTCTGAATTGGCGTTTCGACCCGGCGCCAGCGCCGGATCCACTATCTCCAGCAGTCATCGTTAACTTTGGTCTCCTTGCCGCCGGCGCCCGGCTTCATGGGATTTGAACGCGTCGAAGTTCCCGAGACAATCCAGCAGGCTCCGAAACCCCGGCTGCGCGCACGGCCAGTCCAAACCGCGGTTCTTGACCGGATCGTGAACCCGCATACCGCTGTATCTGGCTCATGCGGCGCGAATGCGGCTATGAACCTGGTTTTCCGCCGGCAGATCGGATTTGTCGAGATAGGGCGGGCGCGCCATCGCCCGTCTACTCCAACGCCGCGCGCGGCTCAGGCGCTCGACAGTAGACAGTACCCCGCGCGTCAATGCTTCTTCAGGAGCTGATCGATGCGCTGCGGGTCGAAACCGACCACGAGCTCGCCATCGACCGAGAGCACCGGCGTGCTGCGGATGCCGCGGCTTTCGAGGAAGGCGCCCGCATCCTCGTCCATCATGATGTCCACGACCTTGAAAGCGACGCCCCGCTCGCGCAGATGGCGCTTGAGCCGCTCGCAGGGCGCGCACAGCGGGGTCGAGTATACGATTACGTCCTGCATTGCGGACTCCGGACAGGCGCGGCGCTCAGGCCTTGCCTGACTGCTTCAACTGCCGATACTTCTCCTTAGCCTGCATCCAGTGCTCGTAGGCTTCGCCCTCGAGGAACGGTTGCTCCTTGGTAAAGATCAGTCGCTTCCAACTGTCGTCGTCGCTCCATTTGTACGGCGTCACCACAGTCGGCGCGGGCGCCTGTGCGGTTTCGAGCAGGCGCAGGCCAACCTCGACGATCTCGCGCTGCATCGCGGCGTCGAACGGCCTGCCGCAGGTGCTGCCGAGCGGGAAGTTGGTGAAGACGAAGCGGGGCACGCCGGCATATTCGACGATGTCCCGGGCGGCGCCGAAAACCACGGTTGGGATGCCCTTGGCCTCGAGATGGCGTGCGACCAGACTCACGGTCTGGTGGCAGACCGGTCAGACCGGTGTGAGCAAGACGACGTCGACCTCGTCCTCGCGGCAGCGCTTGAGCACCTCAGGCGCGTCACGTTCCAGCGTGATGCGCTGGCTGTATGAGGTGTAAACGCCGTGAAAGCGCGGCGCGAGCGCGCCGATTCGCCCCGCATCGGCCAGTTCGCGCAGCCGGGTCAGCGGGCAATAAGCGTTGACATCGTCCAGCGTCGTCGCGTGCTGATCGTAGTGCTCGTTGCGGCTGTAAAGGCGCTCGATCGGAGTATCGACGGAAATCGAATAGACGTTGCCGACCAACGCCGCCGCATCGTGGCTTTCGCGCGCGCCGCTCTCCGTCCTGACGGCGATATCGCTGGTCGTCACCAGCCCGACGCGGCATCGGGCGAGGGGCTTTTCGAGCCGCGCGAACGGGATGTCGTCGAAATGGGCCCATTTGTACGGCGTCTTGTAGCCCTCGGCAAGGTAATATTCGCGTGTCCGGTCGATGTATCGAACGTAGTCCTCGCTCATCGTCGTTGGCTCCTGCGCGCGCAGTCTTGAAAGCGCCTGCTAATTCAGTAAGTACCATCAGCGGCCATCGTCTGGCAAAGAAACTGTGCCGGGCAGGCCGCGCTCGAAAGTTATCCGCACGTCTTCGAAATCGACCCTTGACCTGCCATTGAACGAGAGCTGAAAGGCCTCTCGCGCTTCTCATCCTCCACCGCTTCAGCTCCGCGACGCCTCGTCGCATCCAAACCGGCATCCATCAAAGGCTTTACGACCCTTCGCCAAATTGATAGTCAACCCGCAAAACGCGAATCCGGGTTGGAATGAAGATGCGGAGCCGCGACGTTCCAAACCATACGGCTCTAACGGAGAAGCAATGGCATACGAGAACTACAAGGTCGTGAATGTGGAGGTGCGCGGAAAAGTCGCATACGCGACGATCGACAATCCGCCGATCAACCTGATCACCGCGCCGCTGCTGGACGACCTCGTCCGGCTGTCGAGCGAACTCGAAGCCGACCCGAACCTGCTCGTGGTGGTGCTGCGGAGCGCCAACCCGGATTTCTTCATCGCACACTTCGACGTCAGCGCGATTCTGGAATTTCCGACCGACAAGCCCGCGCGCCACGAAGATTACGCCAACGCGTTCTATCACGACATGTGCGAGCGCTTCCGTCTGATGGACAAGATCACGATAGCGCAGATCGAGGGCCGCGCAGGCGGCGGCGGATCGGAGCTGGCGATGTCGTTCGACATGCGCTTCGGCGTGCGCGGCAAAACGATCGTGAATCAGATGGAGGTGCCGCTCGGAATTCTTCCCGGCGGCACGGGCACGCAACGCCTGCCGCGATTGATCGGCAGAAATCGCGCGGTCGAGGTTATCCTCGGCGGAATCGATCTGGACGCCGAAACCGCGGAACGCTGGGGCTATCTGAATCGCGTTTTCGACGCCGGGCAGATCGGACAGTACGTCGAATGGCTGGCGCAACGAATCGCCTCGTTTCCGGCCGAAGCGGTGCGGCTGACCAAGCAGGCGATCAATTCGGCCGAGAAACCTCTCGCCGAAGGCCTCAGAGACGAGAGCTATCTGTTCCAGCAACTCGTGCGCACCGAAAGCGGAAAACGCAATATGCGCAGGTTCCTCGAAATCGGGGGACAAACCCGCGCGGGCGAGCTCAAGATCGGCGAGCTGAACGGGCGCCTGGGAAAATCTTGACGCGCACGCTCAACGCGCGCTTGCGCCATAAATTAATCCGGGCCGGCGGACGACATCCCAAACGCCGGCCTAGTCGATTTGCGATCGCGTTCCGTGCGGCCCGCTGGACCCAGGCGCGGGAGCGATGTTGTCAGCGCTGGCGGAAATGCGGCATCACCTCCGCCGCGAACAGTTTCATGCTCTCATGCACCGCCGCCGCGTCGGCGCCGGGAACGGCCATGTAGAGCACCAGATGGGTCACGCGGGTGCGGCGCAAGTAATCCTCGATCAGCTCGATCGCGGCCGCCGGCGTGCCGACGATCGGCGGCTCGCCGAAAAATCGCGCCGTGTCGCTGTGGCGCAACTCACCGACCGGCGGGATGTTCTGGCCGTACAGCTCGTCGCCGGGAAGATCGCTCGCCTCGCGGAACCATTCGCCGTAGCACGAGAGCATGTAATGCAGGCCGCGCTCGGAATGATCCCACGCCTCTCCGGGATTGCGCGCGACGAAGGCGTTGCGCAACTGCGCGATTTTGAAATCCGCCGGATTTTTGCCGTGCTCCCGCAACGCCGCGTCGTACATTTGCTGCTGATCCGGTCCGCCGGTGCCGCAGAGGTTGTAGCCGTGGCGCGCCAGGCGCGCGATCGATTTCGGTCCGCGGCCCGCGAGCCAGAGCGGCGGATGCGGCTGCTGGACGGGTTTGGGCACGAGCGTGATATTGCTCAAGCGGTTGAACCGGCCGTCGAACGAAAATCCGTCTTCGGTCCATGCCCGGCGGATGATTTCCGTTCCTTCTTCGAGGCGCGCGCCACGCTCCTTGCGCGGCACGCCGAAGCCGGTGAACTCGGGCACGCGATAGCCCTGGCCAAGGCCGAGATCGAGCCGGCCGTTCGAGATGATATCGACGGTCGCGGCGTCTTCGGCCACGCGCAAGGGATCGTGCAGCGGCAGCAATAGCACGAAGGTTCCTATACGGATGCGCCTGGTGCGCGCCGCAATCGCGCCCGCGATCGGCAGCAGCGACGGCGAGTAGCCGTCGGGAACAAAATGATGCTCCGTCAGCCATACCGTGTCGTACCCCAACTCCTCGGCGGCGACGCAAAGGTCGAGATGCTTGCGATAGAGCTCGACGAACGAATCGCGCCCGAAATCCGGACGGCGGAAGGCGAACAGCAAGCCAAAATCCAACATGGCGGGACCCAAATCCTTTCGCGCGGGTATAACCAGCGGCCAACTTACACCTCTTCATTCCGATCGGCGAGACGCGGCGGACGTGCCGAACGGCGCGCAAGCGGCTATGCTCGCGCAAACGGAGAGAAGCGCGATGACCCAAGCTGAATATCAGGCGGCGTGGAACGAACTGGAACGCGAACTCGTGAAGTTCCTCGAAGTATTCGAGGATATCCACGAAAACTTGCGCCTCGGCGACGTAAAAGACAGCCAGGCCCGCCTGGTCGCGGCGGTCGGAGCCACGTTCCGCCGCTTCGAAAAGGAATTCGCGCCGCTCGCGCCGCCGGAAGAATTCAAAGATCGTCACGAGCGGATTTGCGCGGCGGCCACCGAATTCGGCAAATCGTGCAATCTCTTCATGGCGCCGCCGAATCGCGATTGGACGCTGGCGTTTCTCTACAGCCGCCGCGCTTTCTGCTCCGGCCTGTACCAGATGTACGAATTGCGCGAGCTGATGCCGCTGGCCGACGCGCATTTTCTGAGCGCGGGCGCCACGGCGCCACGCATCACCGAACGTCACGCGGGATCGGCCGCGGCGGGCTTCACGCAGCATCCGCGCAACGATTCCCGATCCGATTACACGCTCTACATTCCCGAGGACTACGCGCCGGGCGCGGCGATGCCGCTGGTGGTCGCGCTGCACGGCGGCTACGGTCAAGGCTCGGAATATATCTGGACGTGGCTTCGGCCGGCGCGGAGCCGGCGATGGGCGCTGCTGGCGCCAAAATCATGGGGCAACACCTGGGAAATGAATTTGCGCAGTTCCGACGCGCGCTCGGTGCTGGCGATGATCGACGAAGTCGCTCGCGATTATCCGATCGATCCTTCGCGAATCTATCTCAGTGGCCTCTCCGACGGCGGCATCTTCACCTACATCCTGGGCCTCGAACATCACGAGCGTTTCCGCGGCATCGCGCCGGTCGCCGGCGCGCTGCATATGGCGGCCGATCCGATGTTGCGCGAGGGACGCGGCAAGGACACGCCGATTTTCGTGATTCACGGCGTGCACGATTTCATTTTCCCGGTCGCTTTTACGCGGCAGACCAACGAACTGCTGAGCGCGATCGGCTACAACCTCAAATACGAAGAGCTCCCCGAATGGGGACATGCATTTCCCTATTCGATAAACGAAAAGCTGGTCGCGCCATGGTTCGAAGCGCTGCCGCCCAAGGCCGGGTGAGACAAATCGCGCCGTTGCTAACAGGATGAGCGTTCAGGCCGGCGCGCGCCGCGCGAGCACTTCATCGAAAAATTCGAGATGCATCCGCGCGACGATCGGCCAGGCGTAGTTGGCGCGCACGCGCTCGAGTCCGCGCGCCGCGAGATCGCGCCGCCGCTTCGGATCGCCGATCAATTCCGCGATCGCCGCGGCCCATCCGGGTTGATCGCGCTCGCCCACGACCATCGCGGCGCCACCGGCCACGGCCGGAATTTCGCCGCTGTCGCTGGCGACGACCGGCACGCCGCAGGCGAACGCCTCGATTATCATCCGGCCGAAGATCTCGCGCCATCCCGGCGTGGTCTGGCTCGGCGCGCAAAGCAGATCCATCGCGTTCAGATAAGCCGGAACTTCGGCGTGCGGCACGGTGGCGATACGCACGCGGCCCGGAAAGCGGTCCGCCCATCGCTTGATTTCGGGTTCCATCGGTCCACCGCCCACGAACAGCGCGCGCCACGGCGCCGCCACGTTTTCGAGCGCGCGCATCAGCATTGAAACGCCCTTGGCCTCGACCATCCGCCCCAGGTAACCAACGATCGGCGCGCCGTCGCCGGCCCATCCGAGTTGTTCGCGGATCGCGCGGCCCGCGGCCGGGTCGGACCTGAAAATTTCGGCGTCGATTCCAAGCGGCAGCACCCGCCAGGGCAAGCGATCGTAGCCGGCGCGCGCTTTCAGCGTCTCAGCGCCGATATTTCCCCGCGCGGCCCATCCGGCGGCGCGCGCCATACTGTAGCGCTCGATCATCGCGAACGGCGGCGGATAACGCTTGGCGATCGTCTGGCCGGTCCAATAGACCAGCGCGGCCGAGCGCGGCGTGAGACGCGCGATTTGACCGCCGGCGACGATGTACGGCTCCTCCCAGCAATGCACGACGTCCCAGCCCGCGCGCATGAGCGAAGCCAATTTCGCGCCGTAAAAGAAAAGATGAATCCGGCGCGACAGCCGCGCCGGAACCGGTTCGAGGCGGCAAGCCTCGTCCGGAATCGCTTCAAGCGGAATATCGCGCAAGTCGCCGTGGAAAAAATCGGGAGCGACGGCGGTCACCTCCCAGCGATCGGCTCCAGCCCGCGCCATCTCGTGAGCGAGGCGCCGATTCAGGGCGACGCAATAGGAATGTCCGATCGTGAGAAGCCGGCGGCGGCTGAGCGGCGGCACGTCAGGCGGCGAGCGCCGCGGCGTCGGGAGAGCGCAACTGCGCGACGAGCGGCGCGAGATCGGCGCGCTCGGCCGGAATTGCGATTATGTTCGCGTTCCAGTGCGCGACGGCGACCTCATCGGGCGCGCCCAGCACCGCGGCGACATAGTTCAGCGCGGCCAGCTTCGCGGCGATATCGCGGTTGGTTCCGTGGAGTTCCATTAAAATTACCGGCCGGCGCTCGCGCAGCGTCCGCTCCGCGCCCGCGAGCAGATCGACCTCGGCGCCTTCGACGTCGATTTTCATCACGTTCGGAACCGGAAGACCATCGCGCTCGATCACGTTGTCCAAACGGCGCACCGCGACCGTCGTTTCGCCGTCTTGCTGATCCGGAGGCTTGCCCGCGCCGCTCAATTTACCCCAGGTCGGCTCGGCGGAAAGCAAAAACGTAGCCTCGCCATCCGACGCGGCGAGCGCTTCCTGCCGCACCGCGAGGTTGCGAAATCCGTTGAGCCGGGCATTATGCGCGAGCGCGCGCGCGTTCGCCGGCAACGGCTCGAACGCGACCACCTGTCCGCCGGGGCCGACCAACCGCGCCGCGATAACCGAGAAGAAGCCGACATTGGCGCCGATATCGAAAAACGCCATGCCAGGCTTGAGCAGCATCTTGAGCGCGCCCTGCGAAATCGGGTCGTGCGTGCCCATCAGAAAGCCCATCGCGGAATTTGCGGCGTTGAATCGCAGTCCCTCGCCGACGCCTCGCGCTATCGTCGCGTCGCCCCTGCTCGCAACCAAGATGAAACGCTTGATTAACGCGTTGAAACGAGGATGGCGCGACCTGAGACCGTCGAGCGCGTCACGCCACGACGGCGGCATCCAGCCGGCGAGCTTTACGACAAAATCCATGAGCGGCAATGCACTATCATAGGCAATCGTTGGCGGTAACGGAACCGCATTAAAAAATGTGTGGAGGCCCGCCGTTTGGCGACCCTCCGCGCTCACGCCGTCATGGTTCCAGAAAAAATTCTACATTTTCGCATCCATCACGGCTTTGCCGGTCGCCGGATCAACCGGCACCGAGATGTGCGAATGGAAGATCTTCCACTTGCCGTCCACTTTATGGAGACAATCGGTAACGCGGAAATTTCCTGACATCTCCTTGCCCGATTTATCTTTCCAGGTGAAGTGCTGGATGCTGTTGGCGACGCCCAACCTGCCGTCGGTAACGACGTCGAGCTCAAGGAATTTCGCCTTGATATCCGTGGCGTTGTCGAAGAAGGCGGCCAAATCCTTGCGCACCGCTTCCGCGCCCGAATACTTGAGCGGCGGCACGAAGTCGTAAAACGTAACGTCGTTCTTATCGACGCAGGCCATCGATTGATCGGTGGTTTGCGCCTGGATGCATTTGTGCTCGAAGGCGACGATTTCCGCCTTGGCGCCGCCCGCCGCATACGCCGGCGCCGATACCGCGCACGCCAGAGCAGTTGCGCCTATCAGCCCCATGACCCATCCGGATTTTCCCACTCGCTTGTCCCCTCCCGATTTTCCAAATGCGCGCGCCGCATTCGCGACGCTGTTTTCGACGTACCGCGCGGGCGCCGGGGAAATCCGCGGCGCCCGCGTCCGTTCGATCAATCAGCCGCCACGGCGCAGCAGTTTGCCCGGCGTCGCGCTGGTTTCCCGGCCATGGTCGATAATCACGTCGCCGTTGACCATCACCGCCGAGTATCCTTCCGGACGCTGCACGCGGCGCCATTCGCCGCCGGGAAAATCATGCACGATCTCCATCGGCTTGATCGCGAGGCGATCGAGGTCGTAAATCACCGCGTCGGCCCAATTGCCCTCGACCAGCGTGCCGCGGTTGCGGAAGCCCGCGCACATCGCGGGATGGGCGCTCAGGCGGAAATGAATCTCCTCGAGCGGCAGAATATCGTTGTCGCGCCCCATCTTGATGATCGCCTCGGTGGAATAGCGTCCGCCCGAGAAGAATTTCGTATGCGCGCCGCCGTCCGACACGCCGAAAATCGCCATGCCGGGCGAGGTTACCATCTCTTTCAGATAGTCGTTGCGCACGTTGATCGGCGGCGTGTAGAAATCCGTGTTCAGCCCGTCGGCGCAGGCGATATCGAGCATCGCGTCGACCGGATGTTTGTTCTCGCGCGCCGCCACTTCGCCGACCGTCATGTTCTCGTACTTCTTCAATTCCGGCGCCTTGCACTCGAGAATGAAGATATCGCGCACGTCGTTGGTGATGAGTCCGGTCATCTCATCGACTTTGCGCAATCCCGGCCGGCGCTCCGGGTCGGAGAGCTTCATCAGCCGGTCTTCGATCGTGCCTGTCGTGACTTCGCGCCACTCCGGCATGTCGTCCCACAGGTTCCAGTCCTTGAAGGTGAAGACGAAGCCGACTTCGAGCGTCGCGGATTGGCCAAACACCCGGATGCCGCGCCTGGCGCAGTTTTCGATCCAATGCAGTTGGCGGCGGAAGCGCTCGGGATGCGCATCGTTGATCGCGATCGCGTTGTAGAGAATCGGCCGGCCCGCCGCCATCGCCAATTCCTCGAAATGCTTCTCGGTATGATCCTGGATGTCGCCTTCATACTTGCTGGCGTCCGGGATGTAGGACATCTGGATGAAGCCTTCGTTGCGTTCGCCCAGCACGCGCGCCAGCGCCAGCGCGGTCTCATCATGCATCAAATCGGTGACCATCGGCGTGCCGTCATAATCCGCCTGCACGCTGTTGCGTCCGAAGCGCTGAGCCGACCATCCGCAGGCGCCGTGATCCATCGCCTCGTTGATCAGCCGGCACATCTCTTTGGTTTCGGCTTCGGTCGGCTTCCGGCCCGACTTCGCCTCGTCGAGGCCCATCACCCACGTCATGATCGGAGCCATCGGCACGAACGGCAGCATGTTGACGCCCTTCGCGTGGCGTTCGACGCTGTCGAGGAATTCCGGATAGGTCACCCAGTCCCACGGCAGTCCCGCCTTCATCGACGCGTATGGAATCGCTTCCGTGCGCGTCATCGTGAGCATCGCGCGGTCACGCATCTCCGGCCTGACCGGCGCGAAGCCAAACCCGCAGTTGCCGATCACCACCGAGGTCACGCCGTGCCAGCTCGAGATCGTGCAGTACGGATCCCAGAAAAGCTGGGCGTCGTAATGGGTATGCAGATCGACAAAACCGGGCGCCACGATCTGCCCGTCGGCATCGATCACTTTCGCGCCCTGATGCGGTTTGAGCTTGCCGAGTTGCGCGACTTTGCCGTCCTTGATCCCCACGTCGGCGCGGTAGCGCGGCATCCGGGTGCCGTCAACGACCATTCCGCCCCTTATGATCGTGTCGAACTCCGCCATTTTCTTTGCCTCCTTGCCGCGCGCGCCATGTCCCCACACAGCGGCGCTGGCCGTTCAGGGCCGGCGCTCCCTCCGGCCCGATTTCAGGTTTTTTCTTGCCTATACTCTTCTTCTGTGAAAACTCCTAATACATCGGAACAGTGCGGCTTATAGCGCGGTTCGTTCGCAAAAAACAAGCAAACGGCCGGTTGGAATTCAACGCCTTTAACGCCCTTTGAACGACGCCTGCCGCTTGCCCAGAAACGCGCCCATCCCTTCGACCCGATCTTCGGTGCCGAACAGAAACGCCATCGCCTGCCGTTCAGCCTCGATTCCGCTCTTCAAATCGGCGCTCATTCCCGTATGCACCAGCAGCTTGGCGCAGCGGACGGCCAGCGGCGGCATCTTGATCAGCCGCCGCGCCAGATCCATCGCCGTGTCGAGCACTTTCGCGCCGGGCGCGGTATCGTTCACCAGGCCGAATTGAAGCGCCTGCGCGGCGGTCAGCGGCTCGCCCAGATAGATCATGCGCTTGGCGATCGGCGGCGGCAGCATCTTCGAGAGGCGCTGCGTGCCGCCCGCGCCGGGCAGCACCCCGATCAGAATTTCCGGCACGCCGATCGTGGTCTCCTCGGCCATGATGCGGAAATCGCAGACGAGCGACAGTTCGCATCCGCCGCCGTACGCGATGCCGTTGATCGCCGCGATCGTCGGCCGGTCGAGATCTTCGATCGCGTTGAACGCCAACTGCACGCGCTCGATAAAGCCCATGAACTCGCCGCTGTTGTTGATGCTGTTGAGATTGGCGATATCGGCGCCGGCGCAAAAGGCGCGGCCGTTGCCGGTGAAGACGACCACCCGCACGTCTCTGTCGTTGCGGACGTTGTTCGCAAGCTCGCCGAACTCGCGCACCATCGCGGCGTCGATCGAATTGAGCTTGTTCGGACGGTTAAGGCGCACCAGCGCGATTCCGTCGGTGACCGAATATTCGAATGATTGATACATCTTGAACCTCCGCGTGCGATCGGCGCGGCGATATCGTCACGGATTCGCCGCGGCCGTGGCTTGCGCGAGCGTGCCATCGCCGGCGCGGCTTGTCTATCCGGCGCGGCTTGCGGATACTGGCCGCCGATGGCTTCCGGCGGACCCGATACGAACGTCGCAGGCGTTACGATTTCGTGGCGCGGGATTGTCTTCGCGCCGGCGGCCGTCGTTTTGTTTGCTCTTTCGCTCTACTTCAACAACGCCGAACAACAATTTCCGGCGCTGGCATGTCTCGGCGCAACCTTCGCGCTCGTGACGGCATGGCTGGCGCTCGCCGCCCGCGCGACCGCCAATCCGGAATCGCCGATTCGGATGTTCATCCCGCGCCTGACCGTATTTATAGTGCTTGGGACCGCGTTTCTCGCCGCGATGCAATGGCGCATCGACCGCCGCATCGCCGCGATGGAAGCCGGCTTCGCGGCGTTCTACATAGTCGTGGGATGGTTCGGCATCCGCGGCTTCGACGCGCGTTTCCGGCGCCCCGAATTGAAAGCCGTGCCGCGCAAAAAACCGCCCCGCCCCAACGGCGCCGCCCGCTAGGAAGTCGTCCGCTCCGACATCGCCCGCGCTCAGGCCAAGCCGCGACAGGCTCGTAAATTTGTCGGTGACGCGCCCGTTTTGCTAAACGGATCATAAATTCGCGATGCGGAGGGACGGCGATGCGCGCGTTCGACGGCGACAGCCATTTCATGGAGCCGCTCGAGATGTTCGAGCGGTATATCGAACCCCAATTCCGCGACCGCGCGGTAAAGCTCGCCGCCGATCCCGCGACCGGCAAGCGCGCGATGCTCTGCGACAACCGTCCGCTGAAGCTGCGCGATGTCGAAGAAGTGCTGGGGCTGCTTTCCGGATACGGACAGAAAGAAGGCGGCGCGCAGATCGGAGGTTTCGATCGCTATCGCGCGTTCAGCGAGCAATGGCAGGACATGGACGCGCGCGTCCGCTTCCTCGACGGCGAGGAAATCGACGCGCAGGTCATCTTTCCGAGCATCGGCATAATCTGGGAGGGCGAACTCGACGATCCGATCCTCGCCGACGCGCTCTGCCGCGCGTACAACCGATGGGCCTTTGAGCTCGTCAGCGGCCATCGCGACCGCCTCTTTCCCGCCGCGCACATCTCGATGCGCGACGCCGGCCTTGCGGTCGCCGAACTTAATCGCGTGGCGAAACTGGGATGCCGCACCGCGTTCGTTTCGGCGGCGCCGATCGCCGGCCGCAGCTTCGGCCATCCGGACTACGATCCGGTATGGGCGGCGGCGCAGGAACTCGACATCTCGATCGGCCTGCATCTGGTTTCGCACCGCCATTACACCGGCAGCGCGTGGTACAAGGAGCCGAAGCCGGGCCTGATGTACTTCACGATGAACCTGATTCAGGACCCGCGCCAGGCGCTGACCACGATGGTCGTGGACGGGGTGTTCGAGCGCTTTCCGCGCTTGCGGGTCGCCACGGTCGAAGCGATGGTCGGATGGGTTGGCGAATGGCTGGAGCGGGTCGATTACCGCTATCGCTACATGGGCGGAACGTCGCAAATGAAGCGGCCGGTCGGCGAATATTTCGCGCGCAATATCTGGGTCAGCGGCGACCCGGAAGAAAAGATGTTCAAATATATCGTGCAGTTCGCCGGCGACGACAAGTTTTTCATCGGCTCGGACTATCCGCACGCCGAGGGCTTCGTCCATCCGGTCGCCAAGGCGCGCGAATATCTTGCGGCGCTGCCGAAAGAATCGATCGACAAAATCCTCTCGGTGAACGCGAGGAACTTCTATCGGGTGTAAGGCCGGGCGGCGCGCCGGGCGCTATTGCAGCACGGCGTTCGCGATCTCCTCGGCGACCAGGCGCTTCGCGGCGCGCTGATCCTCGCCCGGATGGACGACGGCCAGCACCGTCATTTCGTCGTCGGAGCCGCTGGTCGAAGCGCGCGCGATTATCACCCGGTCATAGTTGTTATTGTTGTCGGCTTGAGCGCCCTGAAAATTGCTCAGCGCCGATCCTTGCTGCATATACGCCTGCGTATCGCCAACGTAGCCCGGATCGCCCGGCTGCGGCCGCGGCGTCGCGGCGGCGGCCGGCAGGCAAGGATAGGTTCCCGGCAGGCATCCGCCGGCGGGCGCCGCGCCCATCATCGGCGCCCCCATCATCGGCACGCCCATCATTGGACCGGCCATCATCGGACCAGCCATCATCGGACCAGCCCACGCGAACGGTCCGCCCATCGCGTTCGCGGCCTGTTCGGATTGAGTGATGGTGTCGGGCGGGACCGTCTGTTGCGCGCGCAGGCGGGCGACGGCGGCTTGATCGGGCGCGACGCCGGTATCGCCGAGAGGCGGCGGCGTTTCACCCGCCTCCTTGAGCAGTTTCGGCACATCGGGATCGCCCGGCGCAAGGTCTTCGAGCGAAACGCCCGGCTTGAGCGGCTGTTCGATAATCGAAACCGTCAGGGTCACCGGCGTGGCCGCCGTCGCGGACGCCGACCGCCGTTCGGCATGAAAGTCCTGACGCAGCACCATCGCGACCGTCGGATCGGTGGAAAACGGCACCACCTCGGCGTTCGCCGGAATCGAGAGTTTGCCGGCCTTGCGCAGATCGATCGCTCGCGCCGGCGGCGCGAACGCCATCAGAATCGCGCATGCGGCCAGCGCTCCTGCGAGACAAGGTTTCATCACCGTTCAATTACATCGCGGACGCGCTCCGGGCGCAACGCGCGCGGGCGCGGACGCCTGCGCTTCGCATCCGCGATTCAGGGCAGTTTCTGCTCCAGCAATTCCTTGACGCGGCCCGCCCGCCACGCCGCGATCCGTTCGGCCAGCGCGGAATCTTCAAGCGCCAAAATGGCGGCGGCGAACAATCCGGCATTGGCGGCGCCCGCCTTGCCGATCGCCATCGTGGCGACCGGAATGCCTTTCGGCATCTGCACGATCGACAGCAGCGAATCCATCCCGTTGAGGCTCGTGGTCGGCATCGGCACGCCGATCACGGGCAGCAGAGTCTTGGCCGCGACGACGCCCGCCAGATGCGCCGCGCCGCCCGCGCCGGCGATTATCACCTTGAGGCCGCGCGCCGCGCCGCCGGCGGCGTATTCGAGCGTCAAGTCGGGCGTGCGATGGGCGGACAGCACACGGCATTCGTGCGCGATCTTGAGCTCGGCCATGACCTCGGCCGCGGCCGACATGTACTCCCAATCGCTCTTGCTGCCCATGATTACGCCGACGCGCGGCGTTTCACTCGTCGCCATTCGATCCAGCCTCCATGCTTGTTGCTACAATCGAATGAAGCTGAAGAGCGGCGGCGGCGTTGTCAAGCAACGCGGACCGCGAACCAGCGCCGCGAGGAATCCGGATGGCCACGCCGATACCGCTGAACCGATGCCGTTTCACGACCGCGGAGATTATTCGCGCGATCGGAGCTGAAGCGCCGCCGGGCTGCGCCGCGGCAACCGCCGGCGTAAGCATCGATACGCGCTCGCTCGAAGCGGGGGCGCTGTTCGTCGCCTTGCGCGGCGTGCGCGACGGCCATGAATTCCTCGCCGCGGCGGCGCGGCGAGGAGCCGCGGCCGCGATCGTGGAACGCGGCCGCGCGATCGCGGGCCTGCCCTGTTTCGAGACCGGCGACACGCTCGCGGCGCTCGGCGCGCTCGCCCATTTCCATCTGCATCGCGTGTGCGGCCGGCACAATTCGCCGGTGATCGCGATCGGCGGCGCGGCCGGCAAAACCACCACGAAAGAACTGGCGTCGGCCGCCGCCCGCGCGCTGTTCGGAGAAATTCTGGCGACGCCGGGCAATCTCAACAATCTGATCGGCGTGCCGATGACGATTCTTACGCTCAGCGGCGCCGAACGCGCAGCGGTGCTGGAATGCGGAACCAATCGGGCCGGTGAAATCGCGCGCCTCGCCGCGATCGTCGAGCCCGACGTCGCGCTTGTGCTCAATGCCGATATCGAACACACCGAAGGCCTTGGCTCGCTCGAAGGCGTCGCCGACGAGGAAGCGGCGCTCTTTTCGACCGCGCGGATCGCGGTCTTTTCGCCGGCGGAGAATCTGATCGCCTCAAGGGTCCCGCACGGCCTTGAACAAATGACCTTCGGCGCGGACGCCGGCGCCGACCTGCGACTGGTCAGCCGCGCCGTGATCGCGCCCGGCCGTCAACGGATCGCGCTCGCTTTAGGCCGAACGCTGGCCGCTCCGGGCGTCGAGCCATCGCTGGAGGCGAATATCGGCCTGCTTGGCGCCGCGGCCGCGACGAATTGCGCGGCGGCGGTCGCGGCGGCGGTCGCGGCTTTTGGCCGTCCGCTCGGACGCGAGCAGCTCGCCGCGATAGCGCGCGCGCTCGGCGCGGTCGAGCCGGTCTCCGGCCGGCTGGCGACGCGAACGATTGGCGGTGTGGTGGTTATCGACGACACCTACAACGCCAATCCGCGGTCGGTGCGGGTCGCGCTCGCGGCGGCGCGCGAGACCGCCGACAGCCTCGGCGGACGGCTGCTCGTCGCGATGGGCGATATGCTCGAACTGGGCGAACTGTCGCCGTCGATGCACAGCGGCGCGCTGGCGGACCTGCGCGAGGCGCGTGCGGACGCCGTGGTGCTGGCCGGGCCGGAATTTGGCGCGGCGCTCGCGCGGCTGGGCGTGGCCGGACGCAAGGCGATCGCGCCGATCGTCGCAACCGTTCCGGACAGCGGCGCCGCCGGCGAGATCGTCAGCCCGATCGTTCGTCCGGGCGATATTCTGCTGGTCAAAGGATCGCGCGGGCTGGCGATGGAACGAGTTATCGAGGCGCTGAAAGCATAAATTAGCGCTAATTATCTCGAATTATCGAAAGCCAATCCGATCCGTCCTGAGCGACCGCGCCTTGCGGTCCCGCAGCGCCTGTATTAGAGCCTGAAAGCGATCCATCGCTTCGGGAGTACGGGGAAATGCCTGAAGAATCTTTGTTTGCGGGACTGCGCGTGATCGATTGCGGAACTTATGTCGCCGGCCCCGCCGCAGCCACCGTGATGTCCGACTTCGGCGCGGAAGTCATCAAGATCGAGCGGCCGGGCGGCGGCGACCTCTGGCGGCTCTTTTCCAGATTGCCGGGCAGCGCCAAATCCGAACTCGATTGGTGCTCGGTGCTCACCAGCCGCAACAAAAAGAGCGTGGCGATCGACCTTGGCCGGCCTGAAGGCCGCGACGCGCTGATTCGGCTGGTCCGCACCGCCGACGTGTTCGTCACGAATTATCAGCGAACCTTGCTGGATAAATTCCGGTTGGGATGGGACGACCTGTCGGCGGTCAACGATCGCCTTATTTACGCCCATCTGACCGGCTACGGCGACGCCGGGGAAGACGCCGACGATCCCGCCTTCGACGCCCTGGCCTACTGGGCGCGGTCCGGCCTGATGACCGGCGTCGCCGGGGCCGACGGATCGCCGGGTTCGCCCCGTCCCGGCATCGGCGACCATCCGACCTCGATGTCCCTGTTCGGCGCGATCATGCTGGGGCTGTACCGGCGCGAGCGAAGCGGCAAAGGCTCGCGGGTGACGACCTCGCTGATGGCCAGCGGAGCGTGGGCCAACGCCTGCGATATTCAGGCGAAATTGCTGAATGCGGTCTTTCCGCAGCGCGGCGCCGACAAACATCCGCCGAACCCGCTGACCGCCGTCTATCTGAGCCGCGACGCCAAAATGTTCCTGCTGGTGCAAATCGATCCGGACAACGAGTTTCCGCGGCTTTGCCATACGTTCGGCCAGCCCGAGCTCGCGACGAACGATCTGTTCGCGACCAACCAGGCGCGCGCCGAAAACGCCGGGGCGCTCTACGCGATTTTACAGGCGCAGTTCGAAACCCGCGACCTGAGCGAGTGGCGGATGATTTTCAAGGCCAACGATATCAAATGGGCGCCGTTGCCGCGGCTCGACGACGTCGTTCAGGATTCGCAGATGCGCGCGGCCGGCGCGATCGTGAAGCTGAACTATCCCGGAGTCGGATCGCTCGAAACGGTCAACAGCCCCGTTTTCGTTAACGGCGTGACCAAGCGCCAGCCTTCGCCCGCGCCGGATATCGGCGCCGACACCGCGGCGGTCCTGCGGGAACTTGGCTACGGACCATCGGAGATCGCCAAAATCTCCGGCGGGATGTGCGAAGGATAGCGGGATCGAATCGTGGCGTCCGGGGAACTTTCGGTTCTATAAAGATCGAGCGTGAAGATGGCGGTTATGGGCAATACGGAAATCGCGGTGTTCGGCGGCGGATGTTTCTGGTGCACGGAAGCGGTGTTCGAGCGCTTGCGCGGCGTGGTCGCGGTGATGCCCGGTTATGCCGGCGGATTCAAAGAGAATCCCACCTATCGCGAGGTGGGATCGGGAAGCACCGGACACGCCGAAGTGGTCCGCGTCGAGTTCGATCCGGCGGCGATCGGCTTTCAGGAATTGCTGATCGTTTTCTTCTCGACCCACGACCCGACCACGCTCAATCGCCAGGGCGCCGACGTCGGCACTGAGTATCGGTCGGCGATTCTTTACACGACGCCGGATCAAAAGCGGCTGTCCGAGGAGATTATAGCCGAATTGAACCGATCGGTATTCACCGACCGGCCGGTGGTTACGCAGATCGCTCCGCTCGAAAGATTTTATCCGGCCGAGGATTACCATCGCGAATATTATCGCAACAATCCCGAAGCTCCCTACTGCCAATATGTAATCACTCCGAAAATGGCGAAACTGCGCGCGAAATTCAGCGATATGCTGAAAAATCCGGAATCGCCGGCCGCGCGCGAGCAGCTGATCGCGGGGCGCGGCAAGGGCGAATGAGCCGCGAAGCCCACACGGTATTCGAGATTCTTCAAAATCGAGGTCAAAGATGAGCGCAGCCGAAAACAAAGAGATGATTCGCGGAATGTTCGCGGAACTGGCGAAGGGCGACGCCGAAGGGTTTCTCGGCAATTTCGCCGACGACGTGCGCTACACGATTATCGGCACGGGCAAGTATTCGGGCATATACAACGGCAAGCAGGACATGATAAACCGCCTGCTCCATCCGCTTACCCAGCAGCTCGAAGGCGGAATCGAGCTCACGCCCGACAATCTGATCGCCGACGGCGAATACGTCGCGATGCAGGCGCACGGCAAGGCGCGGTCGAAGAACGGCGTCGATTACAACAATACTTATTGTCACGTCTTCCGCATCGTGAATGGGAAAATCAGGGAATTGACCGAGTATCTCGACACGGAACTGGTGACGCGCGCCTTCGGCAAATAGCCATCCGCATCCCGGAACGGAATATATTTTACGATGCCGAAACTTACGGAACGCGAACTGCTCGGGTTTCTCGCCGAGCGCGGCCATCTGGCGCGGATCGCGACGATCGGATCGTCGGGCGCGCCCGGCGTCGTGCCGGTGTGGTTCATTTTCGAGGACGGGCGCGTGCTGATCACGCCGCGCAAGCATTCCGTCTTTCTCGCGAATATCCGGCGCGATCCGCGCGTCGCGATCACGATCGACGAGGATACGGGCCGTTATCGCAAGGCGCTTTTCGAGGGCGAAGCGGAAATCCTGTTCGAGGTCGGCGAGGATCGCAAATGGGACGACGTTTACCGGCGAATCGCCTGCCGCTATGTCGATGAAGCTTCGGCGGATTACTATTTGACCGAAACGCGCGATCAGCCGCGCGCCCTGATCGGCCTCGCGCGCGCGAAGGCCAAAGTCACGACATGGCGGATGCCGGCCGCCGAGGAGCCGTATTCGGGAATTTGGGCGCGGCGCTATTACGAGCCCGGCTCTAAAATGGATGCGTCTTTCGCGTCGCCCGCGTCCGCGACCGGCGACAAACTCAAGGTGAAGTGACGGCGCGCGCCGCGTCGGAACTGTGCGCCATCCGGAGCGCCGAATGAAGCTGATCCGATTTCACGCCACGCCTGAAGGCGAATCGCGCTTTCAGGAAATCGAAGTTCCGATCGATCAGCCGCGCCCGAACTCCTCCGGGACGGCGCTGCTGCAATCGAACGCATGGCCTTCGCCGGGCGTCCGCTTTGTCGAACTTCCGGCCGGACTCGACCAGCCGTGGCATCATGCGCCCGCCCGGCAAATCGTGATGGTGCTGGCGGGCGTGGTCGAAGTCGAGACCACCGATGGCCAAAGGCGCCGCGCCGGCGCCGGCCAGGCCTTTATCGCCGACGATTTGACCGGCCGCGGCCACTCCACCCGCGTCATTGACGGTCCCGCCCGCGTGATGTTCGTCGAACTGCCCGACGGATTCGACGTAACCCGCTGGTCGCAGTAATCCGCTCCGGGCCTTCGCCGGCCGCCATTTCCCCGAAATGTTCAATGAACCGGGGAACGCCGTCCGCAAGTTCCTGATTGCGAAGGCGCCGCGGACGCCAGTATCGTCGGAGCATCCGGCGGCGGCCGTTCGCGGAGCGGCGTCGTCGCGCGCGCGGCGGCGAATCTGTGCGCCAATGGGGAAGCCACGATGAGAATTGTCGTTGATCATAATCTTTGCGAGGGCAACGGCCGCTGCGTCGAGGCGGCGCCGGGAATTTTCGAACTGCGCGACGACGATCGAAGCTATGTGCTCGAGGAACAGCCGCCCGCGTCGCTGCGCGGCAAGGTTGAGCTCGCGGCGCGGCTTTGTCCGCGCCAGGCGATTCGCGTGCTTGACAAATAGGACCGCCGCGCCCGCGGCGGATCGCCATGAAATCAAACCGGCCGAGAGGTAATCGCATCGCATGAGCGCGCTCAAGCTCGAAACGATCGATATCGTCGATCCCGATCTCTACGTCTCCCGCGGCTATCCGCATCAGGAATGGGCGCTGCTGCGCCGGGAAGCGCCGGTGTACCGTTACGAGCGGCCCAACGTCGATCCCTTCTGGGCGGTCACCGGCCACGCGCAAATCGTCGAAGTCTCGCGCCAACCCGCGCTTTTCAAAAGCATCCAGCGCCTGTTCATGACGATCGACGAAGAGGGCGCGCCCGATCCCAACGAGGGCATCCTGCGCCAGCTCCTCAACATGAATCCGCCCGAGCACGGCGCCTATCGCGGGGTTGTGAATCGCCGCTTCACGCCGCGCGGCGTGCAGGTGTTGCGGCAGCAAATCGAGACCATCACGACTGAGGTCCTCGACGGCCTCGTCGGCCGCGAGGAATGCGATTTCGTGCTGGACGTCTCGGCCAAACTGCCGCTCGCCGTAATCGCGGAAATGTTCGGCATTCCCCGTTCGGATTGGGACGCGATGTTCCGGCTGAGCAACATGATGATCGGGCCGTCGGATCCGGAATACGGCGGAAGCAATACCGTCAAGGAGACGCTCGAGCTGGCGCGGATGGAGTTCTTCCAGTATTTCAACGCGCTGGTCGAAGACCGTCGCAAAAATCCGCGCGACGACCTGGCCAGCGCGCTCGCCAACGGCAAGGTGAACGGCGAACCGCTGCCGATTTTCGAGCTGATGTCCTATTTCGCGCTGCTGATAATCGCGGGCAACGAAACCACCCGCAACGCCACCACCGGCGGCCTCTTCGCGTTCATCAACCATCCCGACCAGTGGCGGCGGCTAAAGGCCGATCCGTCGCTCGTGCCGCACGCGGTCGAGGAGATCGTGCGCTGGACGTCGCCGGTGATTCAGTTCAACCGCGAAGCCGTCGCGGACACGGAATTAAACGGCCAAAAAATCCGCGCCGGCGACCTGCTCTGCCTCATCTATCCGTCGGCGAATCGCGACGAGGCCGTCTTCGACCACCCCGACGAATTCGACATCGGCCGCAATCCGAATCCGCATATCGCGTTCGGGATTGGCGAGCACTTCTGCCTCGGCGCGAACCTGGCGCGGCTGGAATTGCAGGTGATGTTCCGGCAGTTGGCGGAACGGCTCGAAGCGATCGAGCTGAACGGGCCGATCCAGCGAATGCGCTCGAGTTTCGTCGGCGGCATCAAGCACATGCCGGTGCGCTATCGCCTCAAGCCCCGCGCCTGATCGTCACGGCGCGGCTTCCGACGCGGACGCCGCGGCGAGCCGCCGGCGCGCGGCGAGCGCCTGGCGCAGCTCGGCGTCGTGCCCGTAAATATCGTCGAAGAAGCGCACTTCGCCGTCCGGCTCGACCTCGGCGGTCAGATAGATGATCAGCACCGGAATCGGCCGGGGCAGATTGACTTGCAGCGTTTGGCCGCCGTTCATCGTCTGCACGATCCGGTCGGTGGTCCACGCGGGCATCCCGCGCAAGACCCACGCCGCCAGTCCGACCGGGTTCTGCACGCGGATGCATCCGTGGCTGAAATCGCGCCGGGACTTTTCAAACAACTCGGGCGCGGGCGTGCTGTGCAGATAGACGTTGTAAGAATTGGGGAATATGAACTTGACCAGGCCGAGCGCGTTTTTCGGGCCGGGCTTCTGCCGGATATTCAGCGAACCGGAGCGCAATCCAGCCAGGATGCCGTCAGTAACCGCGCCGTCGCTGACCATCGTTCCGCCCGACGTGAATACGGCGAAGTTGTTGGCGGCCAGGTAATTGCGATTCTTGAGTATCTTAGGAATGAGCTCGGCGCGCGTGATCGAATACGGCACGTTCCACCACGGCCGGAAAATCACGTAACGCATCATCCCGGTGAAAACGGGCGTCTGATGGCGATAGGCTTTTCCGACCACGACGCGCATTTCAAGAAACGGCGCCGGCTGCCGGCGCATCGTGCGCAGGATGAATTCTGGCAGGTTGACGACGATCGGCGGCTCCGGAAAATCCAGCGGCATCCAGCGGTACCGCTCCAGCGTGTAGCCGAGTTCCTCGATCCGCACGCGCAGCGGCACGTTCAGCGCGGCGATTGTCGCCCTGCCCAGTACGCCGTCGGTCGCGAGACCGTGCCGGCGCTGGAAATGCCGCACCGCGTCAACGATCGCTCCTTGATAGCGGGTGGATCCGGTGGGCACGCTCACATCGGCCGGAAGGTCGCCAACCAGTTTCAGGCGCGCAGCGAGTTGCGTGAGATCGGGATACGCGTCGCCCGGATGGACCGATGCGGCCGGCGGCGGCAGGACCGGCTCGTCGCCGCCGCGCGCCAGTTCAAGATAGTGTGCGAGCGCGACTTCGGCACGCTGATATTCGGCGTACGGCGGCTCGACCTGGGTGACGATCGCGGCGGGATCCGCCGCGCCGATAAAGTCCACGCGCAGGGTTTGCGCCAGATCGAGCTTCTTCGATCCGGCGTCGAGAAAAAATTTCACATCGTTCGGATTGACCCGGCCAATATGCAAATCCGACAGGTATCGCATCGCGCATACCGTCATCGCGACGTCGAACCGCGCGATATCGGCGGGCGTGGCGCGCGCGCCTTCGGAACGCAATCGGGCGAGCCGCGCCGGCCATAAGCCGCCGTCGTAATCGTCGGGATTAAGTCCTTTGAGCCGCGCCTGCCGGAAAAGATCGATCATGCCGAGCGCGGCGGTGGTGGGCGCGCCGTCCGCGGTCCACGCCGGCGTCCATCCGCCGGCGCCGTAGAACTCGACGACCGCCGAACGGTAATCGGAAAAATCGGGCCAATGCAGCTCCGGCAGTTTCCCCGCAGCCGCCAGCGATTGGATTGCGGCGCCAGCCGGGCTGGCCGCCGGCGACGCGGCCGCCCCCGGCGCGGCGGTTTGCGCTCTCGCCTGCCGAATCGGCGCGCACACGGCCAGCGCGAGGGCCGCGAACATCGCAACCAGCATGCGCCTTCCACGCATCCGAGCCGCACGCTCCACGGCTTGCGAACGGCGCGGCGCGTGCGCGGCGGCGCGGCGCGCTCCATGATGGCGGCGTTTCATCGTCACGCCCTTTCTCCGTACCTTGCCGGAAATCCGAACAGGTATGGCGCTGAGGATGGAATGTCGGAAAGGATCACGCCGGGGTCAGGCCCCAGATGTCGCGGCTGTATTCCCGGACCGTGCGATCGCTCGAAAAATAGCCGATGCGCGCGACGTTAAGAATCGCCTTGCGATACCATTTCTCCGGCTCGACATAATCATGCGTCATCGCCGCCTGCGTCTCTATATATTCCGCGAAATCGGCGAGCAGGAAATATTCGTCGCGATTCAGCAGCACGTCGCGAATCCATCGGAAAAGCCCCGGTTCATCCGGACAGAATCGATCCGAGGCGAGCGCGTCGAGCACGCGGCGGATGCGCGGGTCGCGATCGTAATACTCCTGCGGACGGTATGCGCCGGTTCGTTTGAGTTCCGCGATTCGTTCCGCGGTCAGTCCGAAAATATGGATATTCTCGGCGCCGACCGCCGCGCGGATTTCGATATTGGCGCCGTCCAGCGTGCCGATCGTCAGCGCGCCGTTCATCGCGAATTTCATGTTGCCGGTTCCCGACGCCTCCATCCCGGCGGTCGAAATCTGTTCAGATATGTCCGCGGCCGGAATGATTTTCTCGGCCAGCGAGACTTTGTAATCGGGTAAAAACGCGACTCTGATCAGCCCATGCGTGCGGCTGTCGGCGTTGATCGTTTCGGCCAGATTGTTGATCAGCTTGACGATCATCTTGGCCGCCCAATAACCCGGCGCCGCCTTGCCCGCCATCAGATAGGCGCGCGGCGCGGGCGGCTCGGCGCCGTCCTCGATGATGGCGAGATACTGATGCACGATTCCGAGCGCCATCAGCAGTTGGCGCTTGTATTCGTGGATACGTTTGGCCTGAACGTCGAAGATCGCCGCGGGATCGAGATCGACGTGCGCGATACGGTTAACGATCCGGGCGAGGCGTTCCTTGTTGGCGCGCTTGATCGCGCCGAAGCGCGTCTGCATCGCCGCATCGCCGGCGTATGACTCGAGTCCGCGCAAGTCCTCGAGGTTCGTCTCCCAGCCGGGGCCGACCGTCTCGTCCAGCAGTTCCGACAATCCCGGATTCGCCGCCAGCAGCCATCGGCGCTGCGTCACGCCGTTGGTCTTGTTGCTGAAGCGTTGCGGCCAGAGTTCGCTGAAATCGGGCATCAGGCGGCGCTTCAGCAGGTCGGAATGAAGCGCGGAGACGCCGTTGACGGAATGGCTGCCGACGATCGCAAGATGCGCCATCCGCGCCTGCGGCTCATGTCCGTCCTCGATAATCGACATCCGCCGCGCGCGGTCAGGATCCTCCGGCCATGCGCTTTGCACCTCGGCCAGAAAGCGGCGGTTGATTTCCTGGATAATCTGCAAATGGCGCGGCACGACGCGCTCAAGCAACGACAGCGGCCAGCGCTCGAGCGCCTCGGGCAGCAGCGTATGATTGGTGTAGGCGACGGCGGAGCGCGTCAGGTCCCACGCCAATTCCCAGCGCAAATCGTATTCGTCCACGAACAGCCGCATCAATTCCGCGACCGCGAGCGCCGGATGGGTGTCATTGAGCTGAATCGCGATTTTCCCCGGAAAATCGAAAAGATCCTCGCCGCGGCGCAGGAAACCGCGCACGATATCGCGAATCGCGCAGGCGACGAAAAAATATTCCTGCAAAAGGCGCAGCTCCCGGCCCGCCTGCACCGCGTCCGACGGATAGAGCACTTTCGAGATGGTTTCCGAAACCATCTTCTGCTCGACCGCCTTCATGTAGTCGCCGGCGTTGAAAATCTGCATGTCGAATTCGCTCGACGCGCCGGCGGAGTAAAGCCGCACGTAATTCACCGTGTCGCCGCCGTAGCCGACGATCGGCAGGTCCGACGGCACGCCGGCAAGCAACCGCCAGTCAACCCATGCGGGGTTGTATTTGCCTTCGCGGTCGATACGGTGCTCGATACGGCCGTAAACCGGTATCAAACAGGCCTCTTCCGGACGCGGCACCAGCCACGGCGAGCTTTCCCGCTGCCAACTGTCGGGGCGCTCAACCTGATGGCCGTCGCGAATCTCCTGCCGGAACAGGCCGTATTCGTAATTGATTCCATAGCCGTAGCCGGGCAGATTCAGCGTCGCGAGGGAATCTAGAAAGCAGGCGGCCAGGCGGCCAAGGCCGCCGTTGCCGAGCGCGGCGTCGGGCTCCTCATCGAAAAGGAGTTGCAGATCGACGCCGTTTTCACCCAGGAAATTCCGGCAATCGTCGATGATCCCGAGATTCAGAAGATTGTTTTCGAGCGAACGGCCGATCAGGAATTCAAGCGACAGGTAACAGACCTTCTTACGATTGGCGCGCTCGAAACGCGCCTGCGTATCCAGCATCTTCTCGACCAGAAGATCGCGCGCCGCGAGCGCCGCGACCCGGTACCAGTCATGCTTGCTGAGCTGAACCCGCCGTTTCGCGAGCGTGAAGCGAATATGGTGGTCAATCAGCCGGATGAAAAGCTGGCGGTTGTTCTCCGCAACTGAAGGTACGGCCATGACGGCGTTATTCTGGACGTCCGGCTGCGCGCTGCACGGCGATCCCTCGCATCGACAAGATCAAACGGCGGTTCATAATGACGACTCGATCTCCAATAATTTTTTCCTATGGCGCCGCCAGCAAAGCAACCCCCTTCGCTCGAATTGTCCACGCCAACTCCAGATCGGCCTCCATGCGCGCACCACTATGGCGGCGATGCGCGGATTTTCCTTGAGGCCGAAACGGGCTATAGAATCGTAAATCGAGCCGGCAGGCGAACGCCGGACACGGAGTGTGCGATGGAACAGGTTCAGGGCGTACTCAACTATCTCGACGACATGTCCGAAAAACCGGTCAACTATACCTACGCGCCGCCGCCCGGAACGCCCGCGCGAACCGGCCGCACCGTCAAACACGAAGTTCCGATCATCGACGGCCGCACGGTCGGCGCCCAGCCGTCGCTGGACGTCGAAGGCTTCATGCTCACCGGTCATCGCAGCGCGATCGGCAATTTTTACGACGAGAGCGAAGTCAGGCGCGTCTATTACCCCGAGATGGAACGGCTGGTGCGCGAAATTCTCGGCGCGGCCCGCGTGCTGGTCTTCGACCACAACGTGCGCAACGGCTCGAAAGAGGCGCGCGCCAAATATGGCGTCCGGGAGCCGGTGCGTTTCGCCCATAACGACTACACTTTGAAATCGGGACCGCAGCGCGTGCGCGAACTGTGCGGCGATGCGGAGGCCGAACGCGTGCTCCAGCACAGGTACGTCTTTATCAACGTATGGCGTCCGATACGCGGCCCGGTCGAGCAATCGGCGCTGGCGGTTTGCGACGCGCGCAGCATGACGCAGAGCGATTTTATCGCCACCGACCTCGTCTATCGCGACCGCATCGGCGAAGTTTATTCGGTCCGCTACAATCCGCGGCATCGATGGTATTACTTCTCGCGGATGCGGCCGGACGAAGTACTGTTGCTCAAGTGCTTCGATTCCGATCCGAATCGCGCGCGCTACACCGCCCATTCGGCGTTCGAGGATGCGGCGACCCCGCCCGGCGCGGCGCCGCGCGAAAGTATCGAAGCGCGAACGATCGCGTTCTTCGCGCCAACGGCAAGTTGAACCGCGCGCCGCGCAAGCGCCGACGACTCAATTGGCCCGCCGCTGGCGCGCAGCGATCCTTTCGCTTCACCGCGACCGCCGCGGCGATGGCGCTGGGCATGCTTCAATTCCCCGCCGCCGCGCAGCGGCTTAAAGCCCCGCGCACGAAGCCTTCGGCGGGATTTCTAACCTGCAACGTCGCTGGCGGCTTCGGCTTCATCTTCGGTTCCACCCGCGACGTCGTTTGCACTTACGCGACCGTCGATGGACGCACCGATGAATACAAAGGGCGCATCGACAAATACGGCGCCGATATCGGTTATCTCTCTTCGGCGGTGATGCTCTGGGGCGTGTACAGCCAGAACATGCATCTCGGCCCCGGCTCCCTCGCTGGCGATTATGCGGGCGTAGCCGGCAGCGCGACCCTGGGCGTTGGCGGCGGCTTTCAGATTCTGATCGGCGGCTCGGAGAAATCCATCACGCTTCAACCGTTGAGCATCGAGGGCAACAAGGGCCTGAACGTCGCCGCGGGCGTGATGACGCTCCATCTCGAGTTCGTCAAAACTTTGCAAGCGGCGCCGACTCCCAGTCCCTCGCCGGAACCATCGCCGTAGGCCGTTTCGCCGGGATTCGGCGGGTACGGCGCTCCGCTGACGGCCGCACGGAGCCTTGGCGGCGCCACGCGGATTTCTCGCCGCTGGCTTTGCATAGACCCTTCGCCAGCGTTCAGGCATCATTTTATCGAGCGGGTGCGGTGCCGGTTCATATCGAAGATTCGACGCCGCCTCAAACCACGATCTTGTCATCCCGGACTGGAGAGGCATCAGATGGACCGAAAAAGCCGGCAGGAATTCGATCTTTTCAAAATTGCAGGCGTACAGATCGCCATCGATTACTCATGGCTGGTTATTTTCGTCCTGGTGCTGTGGAGCCTTTCGGCCGGCTATTTCCCTGAAGTTCATCCCGGCTATCCGACTTCCGAATACTGGACGGTCGGCATTGTCGGTACTTTTCTATTTTTCGCTTCAATAGTTATTCACGAGCTATCGCATGCGATAGTCGGCAATTCGTTGGGCCAGCCGGTCAAGCGCATCTCATTGTTCATTTTTGGCGGCATGGCTCATCTTGGCCACGAACCGACCGACGCCAACGCCGAACTGAAAATCGCGGCGGCGGGACCGCTGACCAGTTTCGTGCTCGGCGTGTTCTTTTTCTGGATTCCGACTTTGTTCGGATTCCGCCATGGCCATCCGATGTGGGCCTCGGTTTTCGACTACCTCGGCTTCATCAATATCGCGCTGGGGCTATTCAATCTGTTGCCGGGATTTCCGCTGGATGGAGGCAGGATTCTGCGCGCCGCGATTTGGGCGCGCACGGGAGATTTCCGGCGCGCGACCGCGCGCGCCGCGGATTGGGGCCGCGGTATCGCGTGGGGCCTGATCGCGCTCGGCGCGCTCGAGATTTTCGCCGGCGCGCTGGTCGGCGGATTATGGCTGATCTTCATCGCGCTCTTCCTCAAAGGCGCGGCGTCGTCGAGCTATCAGGGAATCATTATGGAGCAAGTGCTCGGCGGCGCCCAGGTGCGCGATCTGATGGTCCGCGATCCGGAGGTGATTGACGCCGGAACGACGGTCGCGGCCGCCGTGAACGAGCATTTCGCCCATCACGGTTACACCGGATTTCCCGTGGTCGAAGATGGCCGTCCGGTGGGGATGCTCGCGATCGCACAAATTCGCGACTGTCCGGCGGCCGAGCGCGCCGCCAAACGTGTTGCGGAGGTGATGAAGCCGATCAGTCAGGCGCTCGAAATCGGCCCCGACGCCACCCTCGCACAGGCGCTGCGCCAGATGTCGGAGGCGGAAACCGGCCGGCTCCTGGTGATCGAAAACGGCCGGCTCACCGGACTCGTCACGCGCTCCGCCGTCGCCCATTTCATCATGATTCGCAATGAACTCGGCTTTTCCACCGGCGATCGCGCCAGCGATCGCTCCGGCGCTCCGCCGGATTCGGAACGGCCAACCGGCAAACCGCCGGCGGCGTCATCCGCGACGAATTGAATAATGCGCCGGACTACGCCCGATAATCGCATCCGCCGATTTGCGATGCTGATCGCGGCCGTGCTCGCCGCCGGATGCGGTCCGGTCGCCGATCCCGCCGACCCGCACTACGTGATCGCGCCGCCGCCGTCGTCGCTCGCCGCTTCCGATGCCGCGCGGATGCATCAAGGCCCGGAAGGCGCCGCGATGAGCTATTACGCCAATCCCGGCGCCGATTGGCCGCGATATTCCCGCGTGATGCTCGATCCGGTCACTTCGTGGGACGGCAATTTCGCGGGCAAGGTTTCTCCCGAAGATCAAATCGTTCTATGCGACTATATGTATGAAGTGCTGCGGCGCCATCTGGCGAGCCAATTCGTCATCGCCGATTCGCCCGGCCCGGACGTGATGCGGCTGAAAATCGTAATCGTGGCGCGCGGCGGCGCGGCGAGCGGTCTCCGCTCGGTCTCGTCGCCTTTGCCGGAATACCGCCTCGCACGCGCCGTGACCGAGCTTTCGCCCGCGACCTACGCTTTCGCGGGAATCGCCGCGAGCGACGGCGAAATCACCGATTCGACGACGGGCGCTCCCCTGCTCGCCTGGATCGACCAGCGTATCGGCGGCGGCACGACCAAACCCGCCGCGCGTTGGAATTGGAACGATACGCGCGCCGCGATCGACTATTGGGCTGAAACGCTCACCGGCCGGCTCGCCCAATGGCATCAGGAGGGCGACGTTTCCGGATGATTGCGCCAGCTTCGTCCGCCCCCAGCGTCGCCGTCGAACGCGACAATTCGGGCGCCGCGGTGGTGCGTATCGGCGGCGATTGGCGCCTTCGTCACGGCATGCCAGCGACGGCGCCGGTCGAACGCGCGATCGAGGCCGCCGGCGCGCGCGCCATACGCCTTGAGGCGGCGGTAGGCCGGTGGGATTCGAGCCTCGTCAGCTTCGTCCTCCATCTGGAGGAATATTGCGGCGCCCACCAAATCGCGATCGAACGCGGCGCCCTGCCCGACGGACTGGTCCGGATGATCGCGTTAGCGCAGGCCGTACCTGAAAAACGCGACGCCCGCGCGGCGGACAGCCGGTCGGCCTTGCTCGACCGCGTCGGCGCGGCGGTGCTGGAAAAATTCGCAGGCTTCGGCGATTTCATGGAATTTCTGGGCGAGGCGTCGATCGCGCTCGGCCGGATGTGCGTCGGGCGCGCGCGTTTTCGCCGCTCCGATCTGCTGGAGGCAATCCAGGATTGCGGCGCCAACGCGCTCGGCATCGTCACCCTGATCAGCTACCTCGTCGGCGTGATCCTCGCCTTCATGGGCGCGATTCAATTGCAGCAGTTCGGCGCCGCGATTTACGTCGCCGACCTCGTCGCGATCGGGATGGTCCGCGAGATGGGCGCGATGATGACCGGCATAATCATGTCCGGCCGCACCGGCGCCGCCTTCGCCGCCCGGCTCGGCACGATGAAGGTGACGCAGGAAATCGACGCGCTCGCGACCATGGGAATTCCGCCGATGGAATTCCTCACCGCGCCGCGCATCGTCGCGCTCGTCCTGATGATGCCGCTGCTTTGCCTCTATGCCGATCTGGTCGGCATCCTCGGCGGCGCGACGGTCGGATTCACGATGCTCAACTTGTCGCTGAACACCTATCTGCGGGAAAGTTCCGCCGCGATTCTCACCGCGACCCTGATCGGCGGCCTGGTCAAAAGCGTCGTGTACGGCGTCCTGATCGCGCTCGCCGGATGTTACGAAGGGTTCCGATGCGGCAACAGTTCGTCGGCCGTCGGCGACGCGGCGACCCGCGCTGTGGTCGAGAGCATCGTCGCGATCGTCGTCGCGTGCGGCGTTTTCGCGGTGCTCTTCCATATACTCAACATTTAGAATTCGTCCAAAATGTCCAGTCAGGCAGCCACTCCCGCAAATCCCGCGCCGCGCGCGGCGCAGCGCCCGGTCCATATCGAAGTGCGCGATCTGACCATGGCGTTCGGCGACTTCGTGCTGATGCGCGATCTGAATTTCGCGGTGCGGCACGGCGAAATCTTCATCGTGATGGGCGGTTCGGGATGCGGCAAAAGCACCCTGCTCCGCCATCTGATCGGACTGATCGAGCCGGCCGCCGGCGCGGTCTATTACGACGGCCAGAACTTCACCGCCGCCGACATCGAAGATCGGGAGGCGATGCTGCGGCGGTTCGGCGTGCTCTATCAGGGCGGCGCGCTGTGGAGCTCGATGACGCTTGCGGAAAACGTCGGCCTGCCGCTCGGCGAATTCACCGATCTCGCGCCCGGCGAAATTCGCCAAATCGCCGCGCTCAAGCTGGCGCTGGTCGGACTCAGGGGTTTCGAGGATTACTATCCGAACCAGATCAGCGGCGGCATGCAGAAACGCGCCGGCCTCGCCCGCGCGATCGCGCTCGATCCGGCCGTGCTGTTTCTCGACGAACCGTCGGCCGGCCTCGATCCGGTGACCTCGCGCCTGCTCGACGAGCTCATTCTTGAACTGCGCGACAGCCTCGGCGCGACGATCGTCGTCGTCACGCATGAGCTGCCGAGCATTTTCACGATCGGCGACAACAGCATCTTTCTGGACGCGGAGACGCGCACGCTGGGCGCGCTCGGCAATCCGCGTGACTTGCGCGATCATTCTGACAATCCCCGCGTGCGCCAGTTCCTGACCCGCGGCGCATCGCTTTTGGAGAGCGCGCCCAAAAATGGCTAAACGAACCAGTCCACGCAGAGTCGGGGCCTTCGTGCTCGGCGCCCTCGCGATCGTCGTGATCGCGATCGCGGCGCTCGGTTCCGGCCAGTTGTTTCGCAAAACCCGCGAGTACGTCTGCTTCTTCGACGGCAGCGTCAACGGCTTGCGCACCGGCGCGGCGGTGAAATTCAAGGGCGTCAGAATCGGCGAGGTCAAAAGCATCCTGCTCAGCCTCGACGTCGGCCACCAAACCGCGAACGTCCAAACCTCGAGCGTCATCCGCATACCGGTGATCATCGAAATCGACCAATCCCGGATGGAAAGCCGCGGCCTGACCAATATCGACCTCGGCGATCCGAACCGGATGAAGCTCGCGATCGACCGCGGCCTGCGAGCGCAGCTCGCGATCGACAGCCTGCTCACCGGGATGCTCTACATCGACCTCGACATGCATCCGGGCGCGCCCAGCCGCCTCGTGCTGCCGCCCAACTCCGGCTACGATGAAATTCCGACCCTGCCGACCACCTTTCAGCAGGCGCAGAACGCGGCCGCGCGCCTGATCGGCCAAATCGACAGAATTCAGGTCGACCAGCTCGTCAATACCGCCACCCAGACGCTCGCCGCCGTGCGCGATCTGGCGAATTCCACACAGTTGCGCTCCGCCATTTCCTCGCTCCAGGAAACCGGCCAGAGCCTCAACCGCGCCGCCAACGAGATTCAGCAACTCACCGCGAACATGAACCAGCAGATCGGACCGATGAGCAAGAGCGTCCAGATTACCGCGCACAACACCGACGCCACCCTGCAAACCACGCAACTGATGATGATGCGCGTCAACAACACCCTCGCGCCCGACGGCCCTCTGCTCTACCAGACCAATCAAACGCTGCTGCAACTGGCCGAAGCGGCGCGCTCGGTGCGCCGCCTCGCCGATTATCTCGATCGCAACCCCGACGCGCTCGTGCGCGGCCGCAGCTACAAACAGGCCGGCCAATGATCCGCACCCGCGCCTCCCGCATCCTGCCGATCGCGATCGCGGCGCTGGCCGCCGGATGCTCGATTCTTTCGCCGCGGCCCGATCGCGCGCGCTTCTACCTCTTGACCGCGGGCGCGGCGCAGGCGCGGATCGCTTCGCCCGCCGCGCTGACCCTCGGCCTCGGCCCGATCGAATTGCCCGGTTATCTCGATCAATCGCAAATCGTCACGCGCATCGCGCCGAACCGCATCGAACTGTCGCCGGACGAGCGATGGGCCGAGTCGCTCACGGGCAACGTGCGCGACGTGCTGGCGCGCGAACTTGCTTCACGCCTGCCCAACGCGCATATCGTAAATTTTCCGTGGTACCCAACCGTCCGCGTCCGCTACCAGATCGAGGTTGAATTCGATCGCTTCGAGCGCGCCGGCGCCGATTCCACCGAGCTGGCGGCGCGCTGGACGATTCGCGACGGTCAAAGCCGCCAAATCCTGATGACGCGCGACGCGCGCTTCGCCGCGGCGGCGGCGAACGGTTCGATGGAAGCGGCGGCCGCCGCGCTCAGCGCCGATCTGGGGGACCTCGCGGATCAAATCGCGACCGCGATCGCGCAACTTGATGCGAGTCCCTCTTAATCGTCAGGCCCCGGCATCCGTCTATTTTGCGAGTTTCTCTTATCAGTCATGCCCGGGCTTGACCCGGGCATCCAGCGCTATGGATTCGCGGGTCAAGCCCGCGAATGACGCTGCGGCAGTCACGCCCGCGCGCGCCTCCAATAGGCAGTTCTTCTGCGGAGGTTCCCTAGCGGTCGGGAATCAGATCCAGTTCCGCAATCCACGCGGCGGCTTCGCCGTCGCTGGGCGCGCGCCAATCGCCGCGCGGCGACAGCGATCCGCCCGATCCGACTTTCGGCGCGTTCGGGATGCAACTGCGCTTGAACTGGCTCAGTTCGAAGAAGCGGTGAATAAAGCTCCGCAGATGGCCTTTGATTTCGGCGAGGCTGTATTGATTGCGCCGCTCCGGCGGAATATCGGGCCATCCGCCCCGCGTGCGATCGCGCCATGCCGACCACGCGATAAACGCGATCTTCGGCGGCGGATAGCCGAAGCGCACGGTGTAGTAGAGGTTGAAATCCTGTAATTCGTAGGGGCCGACGATCGCCTCCGTCGCCTGTTCAGGACCCGCGGCGCCCGCGCGCGCCGGCACCAGCTCCGGACTGATCTCGGTCGCGAGGATTTCGCGCAGGATGCCGCTCGCCTCGGCGCCGAACCGCGCCGTGTCGGCGACCCACCGCATCACATGCTGGATCAGCGTTTTCGGAACGCTCGCATTGACCGCGTAATGCGACATGTGGTCGCCGACGCCGTAAGTGCACCAGCCCAGCGCCAACTCGCTCAGATCTCCCGTGCCGACCACCAGCGCCCGATGATGGTTCGCGAGGCGGAACAGATGGCTGGTGCGTTCGCCCGCCTGCACGTTTTCGAAAGTGACGTCGTACTGCTCTTGGCCGTCGCTGTAGGGATGGCCAATATCCTTGAGCATCTGTATCGCGCTCGGCCGGATATCGAGTTCATGCGGTTCGCACTCGATCGCCGCCATCAGGCGGCGCGCCTGCGCCAGCGTGCGCGCGCTGGTCGCGAAACCCGGCATCGTGTAGGCCAGCAGATTGCGCCGCGGCAGCCCCAGCCGATCGAGCGCCTGCGCGCAGACCAGCAAGGCGTGGGTCGAATCGATGCCGCCGGAAATGCCGATCACCAGCCGCTCGATTCCGCTCGCCTTCAGACGCGTCGCCAGCCCCTGGACCTGAATCTCGTAAACTTCCGCGCAGCGCTCGCCCCGCCGCGCCGGATCCGACGGCACGTAAGGAAACCGCTCGTAACGCCGCTCGAGCATCAGTTCGCCGGTGCGCGGCGGCTCCGCGTCGAACTCGATCCGCCGGAAGCCGGCCAGCTCGGCGCGCGCGGCGGCGGCGGCGTAGCCGAAACTGGTCTGGCGCATCCGCTCTTGCCCCAGCCGCTCCAGATCGATCTCGGAGCAGATCAATTGCGGGCCGTAATGGAAACGTTCGGACTCAGCGATGATGTTGCCGTTTTCGCAAATCAGCGCATGGCCGTCCCAAGCCAAATCGGTCGTGGATTCGCCCGAGCCCGCGGCCGAATACAGATACGCCGCAAGGCATCGCGCGGATTGCCCGCTCACCAGCTCGCGCCGGTAATCGGCTTTGCCAACAGTGATATTCGACGCGGAAAGATTGAGCAGCACGGGCGCTCCCGCCATCGCGGCGTACGAAGACGGCGGAATCGGCGTCCACAGGTCCTCGCAAATCTCGACGTGAAAGGAGAAATCGCGCAGATCGCTCGCCGTAAAAATCAATTTGGCGCCGAACGGCACGCCGCGCTGTCCAGCCAACTCGATTTCCGCGCGGGTCGCGTTGCCGCCCGGATGGAACTGCCGAAGCTCGTAAAACTCCCGGTAATTCGGCGGGTAACTCTTGGGCGAAACGCCGAGAATCCGCCCGCGCTTCAACACCACCGCGCAGTTGAAAAGCAGATTGTCGACTGCCAGCGGCATCCCCACGACAACCGCGATCGCAAGCGCGCGCGACGCCTCGAGAATACGCGCCAGCCCGTCGCTACATCCGTCGAGCAACGCGCGCTGATGAAACAAATCGTCGCAGGTGTAGGCGGAAATCCCCAATTCCGGAAACAGGACGACCAGCGCCTTCTTTTCAGCCGCCTGTTTCATCAAGTCGATGGTCTGCGCGGCATTGAAAGTAGGATCGGCCACGCGCACGGCCGGAATCGCCACGGCCGCGCGAATAAAGTCGTGATTATAGAGATTATGAAAGTCTTGGCCCGCCTTCACGTCTTAACGCCTCATCGCGCCTCGCATCCGGTCCGGTTCGCGCCGAAACGCCGTTCGACCGCCATATCAAATTCTATAGCAGAATCGGCCCCGACGCGGACGCGATCTGAATATGGAAAGAAACTGGACATCTTAGGTCCTGCGGACCGCAAACCCCTTCCATCACGTTATACGCTTCGATTAAATCAACTCGGCGACGTTTCACGAACGGCGCGGTGACCAATTTTGGAGACTTGCGGTCATGATCGGGAACGTCGTATAGGGGGAGCTGTGATGTTTGGCGGGTCTTTCAATTCGCTCGGCGGCAGGTCGCCGATCCTGACCACCTGCCCAATCTGCGCGACCGATCTCGCGGATCGCGAAAACCTCGCTGGAAGCGGTGCCCCCGCTGAAAATCTGGTCAGCATCTGCCGCGGATGCGGCGAAATCCTCGTGCTGGCGGCAGGCGCGTCCGGAATAGCCTTCCGGTGCGTTACGGCAAGCGAGTATCTGTCGCTGTCCGCGGAAGCGCAGAACCTGCTGCGTGTCGCGCATCAACTGGTGCGCGAACGGATCAAGGGCCAGATTTGCTGAGCGTCCCGGCCTTCGCCTCAATCGGTCACGGCGCCGAGGCTGCTTGACGAAACTTGCGCGGCGTATTTCGCCAGCACGCCACGGGTGTAGCGCGGCTTCGGCGGCTGCCATGCGGCGCGTCGCCGCGCGATTTCGTCGTCCGGCACATTGAGCTGGAGCACCCGCTTGACGCTGTCGATCGTAATCGAATCGCCTTCGTGTACGAGTCCAATCAGGCCGCCGGCCTGCGCCTCGGGCGCGACGTGGCCGACCACCAGACCGTAGGTGCCGCCCGAGAAGCGGCCGTCGGTGATAAGGCCGACCGAATCGCCAAGTCCCGCGCCGATAATCGCCGAGGTCGGCGACAACATCTCGCGCATCCCCGGACCGCCCTTCGGCCCTTCGTAGCGGATCACGAGCACGTCGCCCTTTTTGATCTTGCCGGCCAGAATCGCGGTCAGGCAGTCCTCCTCGCACTCGAAGACGCGCGCCGGGCCGGTGATTTCGCGATGCTTGATGCCGGTGATTTTGGCGACCGCGCCTTCGGTCGCGAGATTGCCGCGCAGAATCGCGAGATGGCCCTGCGGATAGAGCGGCTCGTTCCACTGCCGGATCACGTCCTGATCCTTGCGCGGCGCGTCGGGAATTTCGGCCAGCGTCTGCGCGATCGTGCGGCCGGTGATGGTCGTCTCGCCGCCATGGAGCAGGCCGTGCTTGAGCAGCATCTTCATGACCTGCGGGATGCCGCCGACGCGATGCAGGTCGGTGGCGACGTAGCGTCCGGAAGGCTTCAGGTCGCAAAGCACCGGCACGCGCTGGCGAATCGCCTCGAAATCGTCGATCGTCAGCGGCACTTCGGCGGCGTGCGCGATCGCCAGCAGATGCAGCACGGCGTTGGTCGAGCCGCCCACCGCCATCACGACCGCGATCGCGTTCTCGAACGCTTTGCGGGTCATGATCTGGCGCGGCAGCAGCCGACGACGCACGGCGTTGACGACCACTTCGGCCGATTTCGCGGCGCTCTCGGCCTTCTCGGCGTCGATCGCCGACATGGTCGAGGAATACGGCAGGCTCATCCCCATCGCCTCGATCGCCGAAGACATCGTGTTGGCGGTGTACATCCCGCCGCACGATCCCGCGCCCGGACAGGCGCGGCGCTCGACCTCAATCAGCTCTTTTTCATCGATCGCATGGGCGCTGTATTGGCCGACCGCCTCGAAGGCGCTGACGATGGTCAGGTCGCGGCCGTTGTAATGGCCGGGCTTGATCGTGCCACCGTAAACAAAAATCGACGGAATATTCATTCGCGCAAGCGCGATCATCGCGCCGGGCATGTTCTTGTCGCAGCCGCCGATCGTGACCACGCCGTCCATCGCCTGCGCGTTGGTCGCGGTTTCGATCGAATCGGCGATAACTTCGCGCGAGACCAGCGAATACTTCATGCCCTCGGTGCCCATCGCGATTCCGTCGCTGACGGTAATCGTGCCGAACACCTGCGGCATCGCGCCGGCCGCGCGCGCGGCGTCCTCGGCGCGCCGGGCAAGCACGTCGAGGCTCATGTTGCACGGAGTAATCGTGCTGTAAGCGTTGGCGATTCCGATGATCGGCTTGGTGAAATCGCCGTCGCCAAACCCGACCGCGCGCAGCATCGCGCGGTTCGGCGAACGCTGCACGCCGTCGGTGATCAGCTTGCTTCTGAAATTATCGGCCATGATGGTCTCCGTGACGCCGCCGCGTCGCATGAAACGAAATCTTTCCGGATTGCGGTGGTGGAAGATTGCACCACATCGCGGCGGCGCATATCAAGCGCGGCCGGCGCGGCGCGCGGCTTTCAGCGGCGCTTGCGCGCCGCGCGCGGGCGGAGCAGTCTGGCGCCACGCGCGATTTTCCCAGAACGGCAGCGCCAGCATGAGCATCGTGGCGGGCCCGGTCATATCCAAAGCGACGTCGGCCAACCGTCCGCTGCGCGAAGCCGTCAGCAATTGCAGGCTCTCGTCGAGCGTGGCGATCAGCAGGCACGCGCCAAACGCGAGCATCGGCCGCCGTCGCATCGGCCCCAGCGCCAGAGCCAGGAACAGCAACGCATATTCGATGAAATGCGCGCTCCAGCGAATCCAGATATGCCAGCGGGCGATCACGCCCGGCCCGTCGCCGGGCAGGAGCGCGCTCAGGATCGGCCCGATCATCGCGCCGGTGCGTACATACGAAAAAAGCGGCGATCCCAGCGTCAGAATAACGCCGGCGCAAACTCCCGCCCCGAGCCACTGAAGCCAGCGCAGGCGCGGCGGTCCGGCGGAATTTCCGGCGCGTGCGGAACTTTTTTGATTTTTTACGTCGCCCAATTATCGCTCCGTCATTCCCTGCAGCGAACGAATAGCGCCATGCCAGTTGAATCGTTTCGCCAACCCTGCGATCACTGAATCACCTCGAATTGAATAAATGCGCATTCCGACACGCCTCATCCGGGTTGTTTTCATCTTGACCCTGTTTACGACGCTCGCCGCGATCGCGGAACCGGCAGGCGCCGCCGCTGTACATCAAATGGCGCCACCGGCCGTCTATTCCGGCGTCTTTACCTATCACTACGACAATGGCCGCACCGGCGCTAATACGAACGAATTTACGCTAACGCCAGCCAACGTGAATCCGGCGTCGTTCGGCAAAATCGGCAGACTGGCGGTGGACGGCTACGTCTATGCCCAGCCGCTTTACGTCAGGAACGTCGAGATTCCCGGCAAAGGCGTTCATAACGTGGTTTACGTCGCCACCGAACACGATAGCGTGTACGCCTTCGACGCGTCCGGGCGCGTCCCGGCGCCACTGTGGCATCGCAGCTTTATCGATCCCGAAGCCGGCGTGACCACCGTCACTTCGGACGCGGTCGGCACGCTCGATATTCGGCCGGAAATCGGCATCACCAGCACGCCCGTGATCGACCCGTCGGGCACGCTTTACGTCGTCGCGAAAACGCAGGAGGCCGGCCTTTACGTCCAGCGCCTGCATGCGCTCGATATCGCGACCGGCGCGGAGCGGCCGGGTTCGCCGCGAATCATCGCGCCAACCATCTCCGGCAGCGGCGCCGGAGCCGCGATGGACGGCATAATCGCGTTCAATGCCCTGCGCGAAAATCAACGCGCCGCACTGGCGGAAGTCGGCGGAAAAATTTACATCGCCTTCGCCTCCCACGGCGACCATCCTCCGTTCCACGGATGGGTCTTGGGCTACGACGCGAAAACGCTCGCGTTGACCGACGTCTTCAACGACACGCCGAACGGCGCCGACGGCGGCATCTGGCAGGGCGCCAACGGGCCCGCCGCGGACGCCACGGGCAGTATTTATGTCTCCTCGGGCAACGGCACGTTTGACGCCGATACCGGCGGACCCGATTACGGCGACAGCGTGATCAAGCTGGCCGAAACGACCGTTAAAGGGCGCCGCCAGTTTCGTGTGACGGATTTCTTCACTCCGTACGAGCAAAACGAATTCAGCGAAAGCGATCTCGACTTCGGCCCCACCGGCACGATCGTTCTGCCCGACCAGCGAACCGGTCCAAAGCATCTGCTCTTCGTCGGCACCAAGGTCGGCACCGCCTATCTGCTCGACCGCGACAATCTGGGCCGTTACAACCCCGACGACGATTCGCAAATTGTGCAGGAAGTGCCGTCGATGCTGGGGATGACGTACACGCCCGGCGCATTTTTCAATGACACGTTCTATTTCGGTCCGCAGAATCGGCCATTGCTCGCCTTCCCTTTGGTCAAAGGGCAGTTCAACGTCGATGGCGAGATGACCACCGGAAACCCCTTCGGCTATCCGGGCGTGGTTCCGTCGATCTCATCCAACGGGCGCAAGAACGGCATCGTATGGGCGCTTCAGATCGACCAGTTCCTGTCGCATGGGCCGGCCGTTCTCTACGCCTATGACGCCGCGAACCTGAACGAGCTGTACGACAGCGAATTGGCGGGAAAGCGCGATATCGCCGGGCCGGCGGTGAAATTCACCACCCCGATGGTCGCGGACGGGCGCGTCTATATCGGCACGCAGAACTCCGTCGATGTTTACGGCTTGCTCGCCCGTTAGAAGCGGATTCTTGCGCCGGGCGATTCCGGACGGCATCATTTGCGTTCGCGCGATCGCCGGCATCAGCGGCGGCGCGCGGCGATTTCGGGGTCATGCCCTTGTGCCGGATACGCCCGCCATGTACAAATATCAGTTTCGGCGGGGTCGTAGTTCAGCCCGGTTAGAACGCCGGCCTGTCACGTCGGAAGTCGTGGGTTCAAATCCCATCGGCCCCGCCAACAATTTTGAGCGTGACGCGCGCGCATGGTCGCAACGAAGAGGCGCGATTCACGAAGCCGGCAGGTGCAGGTAACTTGAAGCTGACCGAACAAACCAGGAGCGTATCCCGCGAGGCGGCGCTGCGGGCGCGTCACTGGATCATTATTGACGCCGACGGCCGTTCCCTTGGCCGAGTCGCCGCGCGCGCCGCCAGCGTTCTGCGCGGCAAGCATCGCCCGGATTTCACGCCCAATCAGGACGCCGGCGATTTCGTCGTCGTGATCAACGCCGCCAAAGTCAAATTGACTGGCGCGAAGGTTACCGACAAGCTCTATCATCGGCATACCGGCTATCCTGGCGGAATCCGCACCACCACCGCCGGCAAGCTGCTCGAAACCAATCCCGAGCGGCTGGTCGAGATGGCGGTGCATGGGATGCTGCCGAAGAACCGGTTAGGCCGGCGGCTCTTCACCAAGCTCAAGGTTTACCGCGGCGGCGAGCATCCCCACGCCGCACAACAACCGCAGGAAATCGGCCTGTAAACCGCGCAAATCGCGTCATACGTCAGCAAGATGGCAGAAAAGACCAACGTCATTCGCACCACCGGCCGGCGCAAAACCGCGGTCGCCAGCGTGCGCCTGCGCCCCGGCTCCGGCACGGTAACCGTAAACGATCGATCGCTCGAGGATTACTTCCCGCGCGACACGGCGCGGATGCGGATTCTCGAGCCGTTCGAAATAACCGAAACGCGCGGCCAGTACGACGCGATCATCAGCGTCACCGGTGGCGGCTCTTCGGCCCAGGCCGACGCGGTCCGCCACGGTATTTCGCGCGCGCTCGTCGCGGTTTCCGAGGCGATGCGGCCGGCGTTGCGGAAAAACGGGATGCTTACCCGCGATCCGCGCGAGGTCGAGCGCAAGAAGTACGGCCATCACAAGGCGCGCAAGCGTCCTCAGTACTCCAAGCGTTAGCGCTGCGCACGAATTCATGCCAGCGGCGTTCGTCCGGCGTTCCGGCGAACGCCGCTGCTGTTTCGATTTGACACGTCAAAGCCTGTTGATTGATCCGGCGGCGCGGCTGGTCACATCTCGGCTTTAGTGATATTTCGATTAAACCGGCATTAATTATCAAGGAGGCGCCTCGGGACCCCTGATGGCTTCGCACGACAGGGTTAAAGTAGCTGTGTTGGGTGCGTCCGGCTATTCCGGAATCGAAGCGGTGCGTATCCTCGCCGGCCATCCGTTCGTCGAATTGGCCGCGCTCACCTCCGAGCATTACGCCGGCCGCGAAGTCGCCGAGGTTTACCGGCACATGGCCGGAATCGATCTGCCGCCGTTCGAGGAACTGCGCGCGGACCTGATTCGCGGCCGCGCGGAAATCGTCATATCCTGCCTGCCCGAACGGGTTGGCGCGCCGATTCTCGCCGATCTCGTGCAAGCGGGAATCAAGGCGATCGACGTTTCCGCCGACTTCCGCCTCAAGGATCCCGCAGCCTATCGCCAGACCTACGGCGCCGACCATCCCGCGCCTGCGATGCTCAAGGAGGCGGTTTACGGCCTCAGCGAATTCCATCGCCGCGAACTGCGCGAGGCGCGCATCGTCGCGAATCCCGGATGCTATCCGACCGGCGCGCTGCTCGGGTTGCTGCCGCTGATCAAGCGCGACCTGATCGATCCCGCGTCGATCGTGATCGACGCCAAATCGGGCACGACCGGCGCGCGGCGCCAGGCCTCGATCGAGCAGCTTTTCGCCGAGGTCAACGAGAATTTCCGCGCCTACAAGATCGGCAACCATCGCCATACGCCCGAGATGGAACAGGAAATTGGCGCGACGCTTGGCCGCGAGGTCGCGGTGATGTTCGTGCCGCATCTGCTGCCGGTCACGCGCGGAATTCTAAGCTCGATCTTCATGCGCCCACGCTCCGGCACGACCGAACAGGACGTGCGCGACGCCTTCGAGGCGAGCTTCGCCAAGTCGCGCTTCATCCGCCTGCTCAAGCCGGGCGAACTGCCGGAATTGAGGAACGTGCGCGCGACCAATTTCTGCGAAATCGCGTTCGTGCTCGAACGGCGCTCGCAGACGCTGTGCGTGATCACGGCGATCGACAATCTGGGCAAGGGCGCGGCCGGCCAGGCGGTGCAAAATCTCAATCTGATGCTGGGCTACGACGAAGCCGCCGGCCTGCTCGCCGCCGCCCCCGTCCCGTAACCCGCCCAGTTCCACAACCGCATCATGGCGCAGGCGGGTAAACCGCCCGCACCGTTTTTGCACTGTGAAGTCCTATTCCGATTTTTTTCCTTGCTTTCGACGAAAGCGAGTCATTTGAGCTCTGCAAGGACTCTTACAACTTTACACCTGAATTTTATATTCGTCGTTGATTAAAAACACTGCCGCGAGCCGAGGAGCGTCGGTCCGAGATCAAGCAATCTCGCTCGTGCCTCGGGACGGCTTAAAAACCGCAACTGCGCTTATCGCCCTGTTCCGTTCAAACGAGCGGTTTTGACTTGGTCGCGGCTTATCGAACCGAAGGCCGATCCGAACCGCGGGAAGGAACCCCTTTGGATGCGTCGATGAACACTCCGGGTTCGACGCCGAACCGCGCGGCAAGCGCTCGGACTTGCCTCACGTTGAGATGACGGCGGCCCGCCAGCACCTCAGAGACGACGCCTTGGCTGCCGACCTCGGGAAGATCTTTTTGCGTGAGGCCATGCTCCTCCATCAGAAAGCGAAGCACTTCAACACCGGAGGCTTCCGGCAGGCTGTGATGCTCCCGGTCGTACGCCTCGATAAGCACGCTCAGGGTTTCGATCAGGCGGTAACGCGAGTCTTTGGGGTTGTCGCCGATTTCGTCCACAAGCGCGTTCAGGCGCGCGACCGCCGCGTCGTACTCCCGCTCCGTGCGAATGGCAAGGAACGGCCCCAGGGATTCAGGATTCCGCATCGCTTCACCGATCCGATTTTTCATTTTTTCCACCGCTCCGTGTCGTATTCCGAATGCGTCAGAATATGGCGCACAAACAACCTCCGGATGTTGAAGTGGATCGCGGCTATGAGGCGGTACTTGTTGCCGCCGATGTTGAACACATAGAGGTCGCGGCCCTCGACCGGAACCATATCCACCCCGGCGAAAGTCCGCTTCAACTCCGCGAGATTATTAAAGCGCCCATGCTGCGCCAGCTTAAACCACGCGCGCAGCGGCGTTGCGGCGTCAGCGTGTTCCTTCGCGAAAACCCACAGCGCCTTCTGCGAGATGACGTGCATCCTTTTTTAATTTATCTCAAATTGAGATTATCGGCAAGCACGATTGTAACCGTTTCCTGATCTCGGCTGGCCACTGACACCTGAATCGGAGGCGCCAATTGAGCCATCGGCGCTCGCAGACGCTGTGCGTGATCACGGCGATCGACAATCTGGGCAAGGGCGCGGCCGGCCAGGCGGTGCAAAATCTCAATCTGATGCTGGGCTTCGACGAAGCCGCCGGCCTGCTCGCCGCCGCCCCCGTCCCCTGAACCGCATTCGGCGCGGCGCGGAATTTCTATTCGAGACGCCAAGGCGAGCGTTCCACCCATCCGCGCATCGCCGCCGTCGCCCATGCCGTCGTTTTGTTGGCGTGACACGATGTGCAGGGGTTGGGAATGCCGTATTTGTCAGTAATCGCCGGCGGTATAAAGCGAAACGTGTGGGCATGGACGTAGGCTCCGGGCACGCCTTCGCTCTCGATCGCCGGCATGTGGCAATCGACGCATCGCCCGCCCGGAGCGCCCGGTTTATGATGCATATGCAGTTCGAGCGTGGCGGCCCGCGGGCCGTTGGGAGATCCCGGTCCGTGGCATTCCAGACATAGCGTTTGCGCGGGCGCCCGCAGTTCGGCGTATTGGTCCGTGCCGTGCGCGTCGTGACAGTCCATACAGGAGATTCCGCGCCGATACATCACGCTCTGCACGAAGTCGTTCCCCTGCATCCGGTTCTTGTGCGCCGTGCCGTCGGCGAAATAGTAGAAATCGGTCTTGCCGAGCGTATGCGCTTCGAGTTTCCAGAAATCCTGCAATCTCAGTCCGACCCGGTAGCCGACCGGCCAGTCGTAATATTTTCCGCCGATCGGATTAGTCAATGGACGACCCTGGGAATGGCATTGAATACAGGCATCGTTCGCCGCCACATAGCCGCTCCGCGCCGGATTCAGGATATTGTCCGCAGCCGGATGCGCCTCGTGGACGCTGCCCGGCCCGTGGCAGCGCTCGCAGCCCACATTCCACTCCGCCACTTGTTTCGTGCGGATATCGTAGCCCACCGAATGGCATCCGTCGCATAGCGGTCCGGTTGGCCGGCTCAGATCGTCGGGCGGATAAAGAGAGGCCCACCAGTCTTCTCCAACCGTCACGAAATACGGCAGCCAAACGCGCGGTCCAAAATCCCACTGAACTGGCAGCGGAAAATAGTCGTCGCCGAGTTTCGTGAAGTAGCGCTGCTTCCAGATGCCGCCATAGACGAACGCGACCTGCGCCGCCGAAACGGGGGCGACAGGATTCGTCGCGAGATCGGACGCGATCGCATCCGGATGCAAACGCGGATCGCGCACCACGTTGGCCATCGGCGTTTTGCGCCAACGTTCATAAATCGCGGCGTGGCATTTCGCGCAGGCCTGCGAGCCCACGTAACCGGCGGCGGCCAGCGTCCGCGCTAGCGCGGCGTCTTCCGCAGGGCTTGGCGCGCGCAGGCTGCGCACATAAAGGACCAGCGACCAGAGCCGGCCGGCCGCCTCCGGCCGGGAGCGCCGCCACGCCGGCATCCCGGTCCACGGCGCTCCGTGCGCGATGATGTAATGGATTTCGCCGTCGCTGAGATTCTGCACCGGGGGCGTCCGCAGGTCCGGCACGCGCGGGTATAGATGGCGTCCGATCGGCGTCCGTCCGCCGCCGTCAACGCCGTGGCAACCCGCGCAATGAACAAGAAACTCCTCGCGGCCAGCCTGCAGGTTCTCAGCGGTCGGCGCGAGCGGATTGCGGCGGCGCCGTTGGCTGGACGGAATCGCCAGACGCAGCGCCGTCCGCGCGATCGCGGTTTCCCAGTGCGGGGGCCCTTCCGCCGAACGCACCGCGCGCCGGACTTCAAGCATGGCGAGCGCGGCGCCGATCAGGAGCGCGCCCAACAGCGCCGCAGTGGTTATCTGCCATGCCCTCATGTTCCGGTTGCGCGCTCCGGCAATGCGTCCGGGTTTACGGCAGATCGAACACGAGCGCCTCGGACACTTCAACCGGCGCGAGCGTCAGCGCGCTTTCGCCGGTAATTTTGGCGCCGTCGCCCGCGCGCATCGCGATTCCGTTCAACGCCGCCGCGCCGCGCACCAGGTGCGCATACAGATGGCGCTTCGGGGCGGTGGCGAACTCGAGCGGATGGCCGGGTTCGAGTACGCCCGCGTAAATCCGCGCATCCTGATTGAGCCGCAGCGAATTTTCGCGTCCGTCGGGCGACGCGATCAGCAGCATCCGGTTGAGCTTGCGATCCTGCGCGAAACGGCGCTGCTCATAACCCGGCTGATGGTCGCGGCGATCCGGTTCGATCCAGATTTGCAACAGATGCAGCGGCGCGGAGGCCGATGCGTTGAATTCGCTGTGGGTCACGCCCGTTCCCGCGCTCATCCGCTGCACCTCGCCCGCCTCGATCACCGAACCGTTGCCGAGGCTGTCGCGATGGCGCACGGCGCCGTCGAGCACGTAGGTGACGATCTCCATGTCCCGATGCGCATGCGGCGGAAAGCCGCCGCCCGGCGCGATCCGGTCGTCGTTGATCACGCGCAGCCGCGAGAAGCCCATCTCGCGAGGATCGTAATATTCGGCGAACGAAAACGAATGGCGGCTGTCGAGCCAATCGGCGCCGGTGCGCCCGCGTTCCTCAGCTTTGCGGATGACGATCATGGTTCTTCTCCTTCAGGCCGGTTCGTGCGCCGCGCGCCCGAGCTTGCGGCATAACCGGCCCAGTTCGTCCTGCTCGGCGGCGCTCAGCGCGCCCATCGCCAGCGCGATCCGTTCGGCGTGCGCCGGAAAAACGCGGCCGATCAAATTTTGTCCCTTGGGCGTGAGACTGACGAATACGCATCGCCGGTCTTCCGCGCCGCGCGCGCGGCGAATCAACCCCCGCCGCTCCAGATTGTCGAGCACGGTGGTGATATGGCCGCCGCTGCGCAATAGCTTGCGGCCCAACTCCCGCTCGTTCATCGCGCCGAGATGCAGCAGCGCCTCGAGCACGCCGAGCTGGGCGGTGGTCAATCCTTCGCGCGCGAGCGGGCGCGCGAGCATCGCCGCCAGCGTTTCTGACGCGCGGGTGAGCTTGATGTAAGCGTCGAGCGCGCGAATTTCGCGAGCGGAGCCTTTGAACCGGGTAGCCATCGCGGCGCGGCCAATCCTTTCAATCCAAACAATTTTAATTCAAATGATTTGATTTCAAACTAATTACGTGGCCGCCGCCTGTCAACCGGCGCGCGTAAACCATGCATCCAAATCGAACCGGCTCCCAAACAAACGTTCGGCTGGTTTGCGAACGCCCGCCGACCCGCCCTATAGTCGCGGCATCGGAGCGCCGATGGGGCGGCGCGCCGGCGGCGATATATTTCTCGCCGCCAATTCACGGAGGGACAAATGCCGAGCGAGGAACTGCTGATCGACGCCGACGGCCACATTCTCGAGCCGCCGGATTTATGGGAACGTTACCTGGAACCCAAATACCGTGATCGTGCGATCCGAATCCGGGTCGGCGACGACGGGCGTGAATATCTCGAAATCGACGGCAAGCGCGCGGTGCTGACCTCGCCGACTCTGCTGGCGTCGCTGGGCGGGATGAAGGCGCTGCAGGAGCTGGGCGACCAGATCGAAAATATCAACGCCGAGCAGCGCGGCAAGATGGCCGAACGATCGGGCCAGAAACACGGCTTCTTCGACAGTCTCGAAAGCGTGGCGCCGAAAGAATCGTACGTGGGCGGCGCGGCGTTCGGCGCGATGGACATGAAGGAGCGGCTGCAATTGCTCGAACGCGAGGGCATGGCGAAAAGCGTGCTCTATCCGACGATCGGCCTGTTGTGGGAAGCCGAGCTCTTCGATGCGGAGCTGAGCGGCGCCTATTGCCGCGCCTACAACCGCTGGATCGCGGACTTCTGCCGCGACTCGGGCGGACGGCTCGTGCCGATCGCGCATCTGTCGCTGGGCGATCCGGCGGCCGCCGCGCGCGAGCTGGAGCGCGCGGTGAAAGACGGATGCAAAGGCGCGTTCGTCTGTCCGTTCACGATCACGCGCAAGCCGCACGGCCATCCCGATCACGATGTGCTGTTCGCGGCGGCGCAGAACCTCGGCGTGCCGCTCGCGATCCATCCGACGCTAGAGCCGCCGCAGTTCAGCGTGCATCAGCGGTTCGAGGATATCGCTTGGGCCGACTGGTTCCTCGATTTGTTCGCGGCGGCGGGCGTGCCGCAAGCGTTCGGCACGCTGTTCCAGTTCGGCGTCTTCGACAAGTTCCCGCGCCTGCGCGCCGTGGTGCTCGAATCGGGCGCGGGATGGATCGGGTACTGGCTCGATCGCGGCGACGCGATTTACCGGCGCACCGCGCTCGGCGGCACGGTGCCGCTCAAGGAACGGCCGTCGTTCTACTTCAAGCGCCAGTGCTACATCTCGGCCGACCCCGACGAACGCTCGATCGCCGCGCTGACCGGACTCGTCGGCGAAGACCGTTTCTTCTGGGCCTCCGACTATCCGCATCCCGACCATCCGGGAAATTACCTTGAAGAACTGCGCGGGATGGTCGCCGGGATGACCACGTCGGCGCGGCGTGGCGTGCTCGGCGAGAACGTCGCACGGGCCTTCAATTTGATCTGATTCACAACGCCGCAAAGAATTTCCGCGGGCGGCTTTCGCAGTGCTGAAACGGGAGCGTGGGCGACCACGCTCCCGTTTTTCGAGCCCATCGGCCGGCCCGGCCACGCCGCTTCGTTCGATTCCCGCGCCTGCTGACTGCCGGTCAATCCGCTGGACATCCAGTCAGCGGTGGGCGGCGGTTTTTGTCCACCGAAAGTTAGCAAAATCCTGACCACAAGTTAGCAGAATAAACAACTTAGAGATTATTTTGCATCACTTGACAATCTTAAAGCATAAAGATACATGAGGATGGCGATCCCTATGAACAGCCGTTCACGCGGACAGGTGACGACGCATGCAAAGCGAACTGATCCAGATCGAAACCATCGAGGACGCCTCCAGTCTCGCCGCGCTGTCGGCCGCCGCCCGCTCCCGTGGCGCTGAACTGGTGTGCCGGCGATGCCTTAATATCGGCGAAGCGATCGCAGGCGTGCTCGTGATGCTCGAAGGCGATGAGATTTGGGCGCTTTGCGGCCCCTGCTGGCGCGAACTTCCGCGCGGGATGCACGCGGCCTGACCGATAATTTCCCCCGCTTTTTATTATTTAGAGCGCAATTTTCGCACCGTCCCGCCGGATGCTTGCGGCGGTTTCGGCGCGGATGGCGCCTCCGTTCCCGGCGTTTCAATAAATTCGATCCCAAGCTACCGAACCATGCGTCCGCGGCCCTTTCGTATGCCGCGGCGTTTCGGCTCCGCCCGATTCGGAATCTTCCTCAAAAGAGAGTAAGCTTCGACCCGGTTCAGAACGAGGATTTCTAGCATTCAGCACAGGCCGCATTCGCAAATTGCGAGAAAACATTTCACGAATTCAATCGTATGGCCTGCCAAATAATGCTATGAAAGGCCAGATTGGTGAACCGTCCCGATGATAAGTGGCATGGATTTGGCTTAGATTAAACTCAAAATCCCGATATCCGACTGGAATCGGAGACCTCCGCAAGCGGGGATCATTAAGAAAGGGCAGATTTGCGGTTTGAGCGTTGCCGGCGTGCCGGTCGCGTCAAATCGCAGGGTGGACTCTCGTGAACGCAATGGCGTCGCGGAACTGAAATGGCGACCGCTCCCAAGCTGACGGGCGCTTCCGTCGAGCAGCATCGCGCCGAATCGCATAAATGGCTGGTGGCGCTGGCCGTGATGCTAGGCGCGACGCTCGAAGTGCTCGACACTTCGATCGTCAACGTCGCCCTGCCGCACATGCAGGGCAGCTTTTCCGCCAGCGTCGATGAAATCACGTGGGTCCTGACCAGCTATCTGGTTTCCAACGGAATCATGATTCCGCTCACCGGATGGATTTCGGCCCGCTTTGGCCGCAAGCGCTATTTCATGATCTCCGTGGTCGTTTTCGTCTTCGCTTCGGGATTGTGCGGCGCGGCGCAGACGCTAACCCAGATGGTCGTGTTCCGGCTGATTCAGGGGGCGGCCGGCGCGGCGATGATTCCGTCGTCGCAGGCTATCCTGATGGAGACCTTCCCTCCCGCCGAACAGGGGTTGGCGATGGCAATGTGGGGAGTGGGCTTGATGGCCGCGCCGGTGCTCGGACCAACCCTCGGCGGATGGATTACGGACAACTGGAACTGGCGCTGGAATTTCTACATCAACCTGCCGATCGGTTCGCTCGCGGCGGTGATGGTCTATTGGTTCGTTCACGATCCGGCGTATCTCGGCGGCCGCAATCGCACCAGCCGGCGTATCGATTGGCCGGGCATGCTCTACCTGACGCTGGGGCTCGGACTGCTGCAAATCGTGCTCGATCGCGGCCAGCGCGCCGATTGGTTCCATTCCCCGTGGGTTTGCTATTTCACCGCCGGTTCGATCGCGGCGATCATCCTGATGTTCTGGCACGAGCTGCATTTTCCCGATCCCGTGCTCGACCTGACCATCATGAAGATTCCGGTCTTCAACACTTCGGTGCTGACGATCATGGCGATGGTCATGATTCTGTACGGCACCAACCTGCTCAACCCGCTCTTTTTGCAAAACCTGCTCGGTTACAACGCATGGAAGGCGGGCGTGGCCGTGGCGCCGCGCGGATTCGGAACGCTGGTCACGATGCTGATGGTCGGGCAGCTTTCGCGCCGCGGCGTCGATATGCGTCCGTTCGTGGGCGTCGGCTTCGCAATCGTCGCTTACGCCACCTGGATGATGGGCCACTGGGACTTGCAGGTGAACACGTGGTCACTGGCTTTGCCGATCATCCTGTCCGGCGCCGGCAGCGGCCTGATTTTCCCGACCTTGTCCGCGACCACGCTCTCGTGCGTCGAAAAAGAACGGATGGGTTTCGCGGCCAGCCTCTACAACATGATGCGCAACACGGGTTCGGCGATCGGCATCTCGCTGGTCACCAATCTTCTCAACAGCCGCGAGCAGACCCATCAGGCGTACCTGGTGCAGCATTTCTCGGTATTCGACGCGTGGCGGATAAGCCAGCAGGCGCCGCGGATGCCGGGCGCGCCGGTTTTCAATTTCGCGCAGGAACTGGCGACAAATCAGAAACAGGGCCTCGGGATGGTCTATCAGTCGATTCAGGCGCAGGCTTCGTTGCTCGCCTACAATGATATCTACCGGGGGCTGGCCGTCTTGGCCGCGATCTTCATCCCGTCATTCATGCTGCTTAAAAAGGCAGCCGGTGGCGGCGGCGCCGGCCACTGAATCGGCCCGCCGGCGTCGCGTTCCCCAGGCCGGGTCGCGCGCATCACGACGCGCCGGAGCAGGCGCTCGCGGCGGCGCGTAACCGACGCACGGTACGATCGCGGCCGAGCACGGCGATGACTTCATAAATTCCGGGGCTGACCGTACCGCCCGTCAGCGCGACCCGAACCGGCTGAGCGAGCTCTCCAAGCTTCATGGCGAAGCGTTCGAGCACGCGGGCAAAGCCGTCCTGAATCGACGCCTCGACTATTTCGGCGGAGATGCGGGCAAAGCCGGCCTCAATCGAGGCCTCGACTCTCGATGTAGCGGGAAGCGACTTGATCTCGTCGGCCAGCGCGGCCAGCTTCGGAGCGATTTCGGGCGTTAGAAACTTCGCCGCGGCTTTTGGATCGATCGCGATTTCGTCGTTGAGATAGAAGCTCGCGAAATCGACCAGCTCGACGAGCGTTTTGGCGCGCTCGCGCAGCGTCGCGATCATCTTCGCGAGCCACGCATCGTCGCCCGGAATTTTCCATCCGCGCCGCGCGATAAACGGCTTGACATCCTCGACCAGACGCTCGATCGGCAGCGTCTTCATGTAATGGAAATTCAGCCAGAGCAGCTTTTCCGCGTTGAAAATGCCGGCGGATTTTCCGCACTCCGCGAAGTCGAAAAACTCGATCATCTCGGCGCGCGAAAAGATTTCCTGATCCCCGTGCGACCATCCCAGACGCACCAAGTAGTTGAGCAGCGCTTCGGGAAAATAGCCAAGGTCACGATAGGCGAAAACGGAAGTCGCGCCGTGGCGCTTGGAGAGCTTCTGCCCGTCCGGCCCCATCACCATCGGCAGATGCGCATACGCGGGCGGCTGCAATCCCAGCGCGTAAAAAATCTGCATCTGGCGGGGCGTATTCGGCAGATGGTCGTCGCCGCGCACGATATGCGTCATGCCGAAATCGGCGTCGTCGAGCACGGTTGCGAAATTGTAGGTCGGCACGCCGTCGGAACGGAAAATAATCAGGTCGTCGAGTTCCCGGTTGTCGAACGCCGCGCGTCCTTTGATCAGGTCGTCAACCACCGTCACGCCCTCGCGCGGAGAGCGGAAGCGGATTGTGTAATCGCGGCCGGCGCGCTTGTCGGGCAATTCCGTATTCGCCAGTTCCGCCGCCGTCCGCTTATCGCGGCAGCGGCCGTCGTAGCCGGGTTTGCGATGCTCCCGTTCGGCCTGCTTGCGCATCGCGTCGAGATCGGCCGCCGTGCAGTCGCATCGATAGGCCTTGCCCTCACGCAACAATTTCAGCGCGCCTTCGCGATAACGATCGAACCGATTCGACTGGAAGTAGCGCGCGTCGGGCGGCCCTTCGTCCCAATCGACGCCGAGCCATCCGAGGCTCTCCAGAATCTCGTCGAGCGATTCACTGGTCGAGCGTTCGCGATCGGTATCGTCGATCCGCAGGACGAATGCGCCGCGGTTATGGCGCGCGAAAAGATAGGCGAACAGCCCGGAGCGGACGTTGCCGATATGCAGCGCGCCGGTCGGACTCGGCGCGTAACGCGTGCGAACGGTCACAATGTTATTCCCATTCAATAGTCGCGGGCGGTTTCGAGGTGATGTCGTACACGACCCGGTTGACGCCGCGCGTTTCGTTCGTGATTCGGCTGGAAAGGCGCGCCAGAAAATCGGGATCGAGCCGCGCCCAGTCCGCCGTCATCCCGTCCTGCGACTCGACCGCGCGAATTGCGATTACGCTCTCGTAGCTGCGCCCGTCGCCCATCACGCCGACCGTTTTCAGCGGCAGCAACACGCCGAACGCCTGCCACAGGCGCCGTCCGAAACCGGCCGCGGCGATTTCTTCGATCACAATCGCGTCGGCGCGGCGCAGCAAATCGAGCCGCTCGCGCGTGACTTCGCCGACAATCCGCACGGCGAGGCCAGGTCCCGGAAAAGGCTCGCGATCGACCACGGTGGAATCGAGGCCTAGTTCGCGGCCGGCCTCGCGCACCTCGTCCTTGAACAATTCGCGCAGCGGTTCGACCAATTCCATCCGCATTCGCTCGGGCAATCCTCCGACGTTGTGATGGCTTTTGATCGTGACCGACGGCCCCTTGAACGAGACCGACTCGATCACGTCGGGATAAAGGGTGCCCTGGCCGAGGAAACGCGCGCCTCCGATCGCGGCGGCTTCGCGCTCGAATACATCGATGAACGTATGCCCGATAATCCGGCGCTTCTGTTCGGGATCGAGCACTCCCGCCAGTCGTTCGATAAACAGGTCCGACGCGTCGGCGATTCTGAGCGGTATTCCAAGCTGGCCCGCGAACGTGCGCTCCATCCGCTCCCGTTCGCCGGCGCGGAGCAGTCCGGTATCGACGAAGACGCATCGCAAGCGGTCGCCGATCGCGCGATGGATCAAAACCGCCGCGACGGAAGAATCCACGCCGCCCGAAAGCGCCATCAGCACCCGCTCATGCTCGCCGACGCGCGCGCGGATTTCCGCAAGCTTGGTTTCGACGAACCCGGCCATCGTCCAATCGCCGCGCTCGCCGCATACGCCAAGCACGAAATTGCGGAGAATTCTGGCGCCGTTCGGGGTATGGACCACCTCGGGATGGAATTGAATCCCGCGCAGGCGGCCGTCGCGCGATCGCACCGCGGCATAGGGCGAGTTGTCCGTATGGGCGATCGGCTTCAGTTCCGCCGGAATCCGCTCCACGCGATCGCCATGCGACATCCAGACCCGCTGCTCGCGCGAATCCAGTCCGGCGAAAAGCGGATCGTCTCCGTCGATCTTCAAAATCGCCGGCCCGTATTCGCGTGCATGCGCGCCGGCGCTGTGTGCGCCCAGATGCTGCGCAATCACGTACAGCCCGTAGCAAATTCCCAGCACCGGCCATCCGGCGTTCAGCACTTCGTCCGCGATATCCGGCGCGCCCGATTCGTAAAGGCTCGCCGGTCCGCCCGAAAGGATAACGCCTGTGGGATTGAGCGCCCGGATTTTTTCGATCGAAAAATTGTACGGATGGATTTCGCAATAGACGCGCGCTTCGCGCACGCGGCGTGCGATTAATTGGGTGTATTGACTGCCAAAATCGAGAATCAGGATCACGCGGCTACGCCTTGCCTGAAAAATATAGCCGACCGGCGCAGACCGGCGAAGCCTCGCTCCGGATTGGTTTCAACAGCTTCGCCCGGAAAACCTGGGGGCGCTCTGCACAAGCCAGTTTGTCATTCTGAACGAAGCGCGGCGGAGTGAAGCATCCCGGGATTCTTCGCTCCGCTCAGAATGACAAAAATGCCGATGGCAATTGAAGATTTCGGATTCCACAGGATTTAGAAGCGGCTGCTCTCCGGAAAAAAACCTTCTCATGCTCATATCGACCATGCGGACTTGTGCAGAGCTTCTCTAGCGCCGGGTTTGCGACGGACGCGGCCGCGCCGCATCCGAAGAGTCCCCGGAGCGTTCGCGCGATTCGGCCCACGATCGTCCGGTCCGCCGAAATTCGAGGCGGATTGGCGTGCCGACATTCGCGAGCTCCAGCGCCTCGCGGAACCGATTTTCCAGAAACCTGATGTAATGAACCGGAATGTCGCGCTCCAGGTTGACGAAGAAGGTAAAGCGCGGCGGCGCGCTGCCGGTCTGCGTCACGTACATCAGGCGCAGCCGCCGCCGTCCGATAAGCGGCGGATCGGTGGCCGCCAGCGCCTGCGCCAGGATGCGGTTAAGATGCGCGGTCTGGAATGTCGCGCGCCACGCCTCGCCCGCCCGCGCCGCGGCCGGAATAATCCGCTCGACGCCGTCGCCGGTAATCGCGCTCGTGAACAGGATCGGGGCGAACTCCAGAAACGGATGGCGATCATAGGCGTCGCGAACGAACACCGGCACGCGCTTGCCGGCGCGCGCCGCGACGTCCCATTTGTTGCACACGATCACCATCGCGCGGTCGTTGCTCTCGACCAGCCGCGCCAGCCGGGCGTCCTGGTCGGTCACGCCTTCCGACGCATCAATGACCAGAATCAGCACCTCGGCGCGGCGGATCGTTTCGATCGCGCGGCCGACCGAGAACTGCTCGAGATTCTCCTCGATTCGCGCCGGCCGGCGGATTCCCGCGGTATCGATCAACAAAACGTCGCGGCCGCCCGCGTTCAGGCGCACGTCAACCGGATCGCGCGTGGTTCCCGGCCGGTCGTCCACGATCGCGCGCTGGAAGCCGGCGAGCCGGTTCAACAGCGAAGACTTTCCGACGTTCGGCCGGCCGATCAGCGCCACTCGCAAATCCGGACGCGCTTCAGGCCCGACTTCGCGCCGCGGCAGCCGCGCCTCGATCGCGTCGAGCAGATCGCCAACGCCGAGGCCGTGCGCGGCCGAAACGCAAACCACATCGACGGCGCCCAGCGCGTAGGCGTCGGCCACCGCGGCGCTCTGTCCGGCGTGGTCAACCTTGTTGACGGCGACCAGAGCCGGCCGTCCGGTTTCGCGCACCAGTTCGAGCGCTTCGGCGTCGGCGCTGATCACCCCCTCGCGGCCATCGACGACGAACACCACCACGTCCGCCGCCGCGACCGCCCGCAGCGCCTCCGCGACGGCGCGTTCGGTGGCCGGCTGGGCGGCGTAAAGTTCGAGTCCGCCGCTGTCGACCACCATGAATTCGCGCTCGCCATGGGTCGCGCGGCCGATATTCAGATCGCGCGTGGTGCCGGCGACCGGACTCACGATCGCGCGGCGGCGACCGACAATCCGGTTGAACAGCGTCGATTTGCCGACGTTGGCGCGGCCGACCAAAACCACCACCGGCAAGCCGGCGGCGGCCTGCGCCACGATTTCCGAGGATCGCCCGGCCGCTTTGCTCCCGCGCGCCATCTCAGAGCCCCAGTTCCCTGAGCTTGCGCGGATCGCCGGTCCATCCTTTTTCAACCTTTACATGAAGTTCAAGAAAAATACGGCGTCCCAACATCTCCTCGAGTTCCAGGCGCGCGGCCGTGCCGATCGATTTTAGCTGACGGCCTCCCGCGCCGATCGCCATGCCTTTGTGCGATTCGCGCCCGACGATAATCAGCGCGCGGATTTTCGCGAGATTGCGCTCAGTTTCCTCGATAAAATTTTCGACCTGAACCGCCGTGGAAAAAGGAATCTCCTCGCGCATCGCGAGGAAAATCTTCTCGCGAATGATCTCCTCCGCCAGCATCCGCTCGGTCTGATCGGTGTACTCGTCGCCAGGCATCAGGGGCGGGCTTTCCGGCAGCAGCGAGGAAATGACGCGCGCCAGTTCGTCAAGATTTTCGCCCTTGAGCGCGCTCACCGGCACGATTTCTGCTCTGGGAATCAAATCATGTACGCTCTGGATCAACGGCATCAGGCGTTCCCGCGCGGCCAGATCGATTTTGTTCACGGCGACCACGGCCGGACGCGCCAGCGCCGCGACGTTTTCGAGCAACGCTCTATCTTCATCGCCAAGCGGCGCGTTCGCCGCGATCACGGCGGCGATAACTTCGCCTTCGGCGAGGCATCGCCGGGCGGTGTCAACCATCCTGCGATTCATCGCGGCGCGCGGCTGATGCAATCCCGGCGTATCGATCAGGATCATCTGCGAATGTTCGTCGGTGCGGATTCCCACGATCCGGCGACGGGTGGTCTGCGGCCGCGGCGTGACGGCGGCGACTTTGCGCCCGACGAGGCGGTTGAGCAGCGTCGATTTGCCGACGTTGGTCCGGCCCGCCAGCGTCACGAATCCGGCGCGATAGTTTTCAGGCGTTTCCAACCCGCTCCTGCGTCAACAGGTCCAGCGCGGCGCGCGCCGCCGCCTGTTCGCTCTGTTTTTTGCTGCCGCCCTCGCCCACGCCCAAATCGCGCCCGCCAATCCTGATACGGGTGGTAAAGCGCTTGGCGTGGTCGGGCCCCTGAGTCGCAACCAGCTCGTACACCGGTTGCGAACGGAACTGGCGGTAAGCGATCTCCTGCAACTCGGTCTTGTAGTCCCGTTCCGCCGCGGGACCGCCAATATCGCTCGCGAACAGGCGCTCGACCACCCGCTGCGCCGGCGCCAATCCGCCGTCAGTGAAAATCGCGCCAATCACCGCCTCGAACGAGGCGGCCAGAATCGAGGTTTTGTCGCGCCCGCCGCTCTTCTCTTCGCCCTTGCCCAGGCGCAGCCGCGCGCCCAGCCCGATTTCGGCCGCCTTGATCGCCAGCGTGCGGCCATTGACGATCGACGCGCGCTCCTTCGACAGCGCGCCTTCCTTCGCTTCCGGGAACCGCCGCATCAGCAGGTCGGCGATCGCCAGGTCGAGCACGGCGTCGCCAAGGAATTCCAGCCGCTCGTAATTCGGTTCGGTCGGCGGCGCCGCGCTCGGATGGGTCAGCGCGGTCGCCAGCAGCGCGGGCGCGCGGAACACGTAACCGAGGGTCCGTTCCAGGTCGGCCGCGGCGTAATCGCGCGCGCGCGGCCGCTCAGACTCCCGCGGCTTGAGGTTCCGGAATAATCCGGCCAACCACTTCAGCGCCCGCAACGGACGTGCCCTCCACCTCGACTTCGGAATTGATCAGCGCCGCCGGCCCCTCGGCCGTGACGCGCACGTAAGTGCGGCTGTAGCCGCGCAGCCCGCCATCCACTCGTTCTTCAAGTAATACTTTAAGCCGTGATTGGGCCGCGCGCGCAGCGAAATTCCGGCGCTTGCGCTCGCCCAATTCGCGCATCGCCGCCGCGCGCCGGCGAATCTCGCCCGATTGTACCCGATCTGCGAATTTGGCCGCCGTCGTGCCTGCGCGGACCGAGTAGGGGAAAACGTGCAGATAAGCCAGCGGCAGGCTTTCGATAAACTTCAGGCAATCGTTGAAGTTTGTCTCGGTCTCGCCGGGAAAGCCGACGATCACGTCGGCGCCGATCGCCGCCTCGGGCATCGCGGCGACGATTCGTTCCACCCGTTCGCGATACCCGCCGACATCGTACCGCCGGCGCATCCGCGCCAGCACTTCGTCGGCGCCCGCCTGCAGCGGCAGATGAAAATGCGGGCAGAATCTGGCGTTGCCGGCGACGATCGCGATCGCGCGATCGCTCAACTCCTCGGGATCGATCGAACTCAAGCGAATCCGGCCGATCGGCGAACGCTCGCCGATCATTTCAAGCAGATCTTCGAGCGCGACCGGCGGATCCAAATCGCGGCCGTAGCCGCCCAGATGCACTCCGGTCAGGATTACCTCGCGAAAACCACGCTCGTGCAAGCCGTCGATCGCCTCGATTATCCGGCGGGGAGGAACGCTGCGCGATAGTCCACGCGAGAACGGCACGATGCAGAACGTGCAGAACTGATCGCATCCTTCCTGAACTTTAAGGAACGCCCGCGTATGGCCTTCGAGCGCGACCGCGCCGAGTTCGATATCCGCGCGATGCTTGCGCAGGTTGGAGACCATCACGCGCTCGGACGCGCGATTCAGCGCGGCGCGCTCCAGATCGCCATGACGGCCCAGTCCCACGACCGCGTCAACCTCATGCGCTCCGGCCAGCCGCTCCGGATTCGCCTGCGCAAGGCATCCGGTCATGATCACGCGCGCATCAGGATTCAGCCGCCGCGCGCGCCGCGCGAGCCGCAGGCTCTCCGCATCGGCGCGATCCGTGACCGTGCAGGTGTTGACGATATAGACGTCGGCGGGCTGATCGAATTCCGCCCGTTCCATCCCGAGCGCCGCGAGCCGCGCCTCGATCAGCGCGGAATCGTACTGGTTGACCTTGCATCCGAGCGTGGCGATCGCGAACCGGGCCATGACTGATTACTCCGCGATCGCGCGCGCGATAAAGCCGCCGCCCAGCACTTCGTCGCCGCGATAGAAAACGCACGCCTGCCCGGGCGTCACGGCGGGCCCCGCGGAGGCGAAGCGCACTTCGGCGCGCCCGCCGCTAAAGGCGCGAAGCGTCGCGGGCAGACCCGGATGACGGTAGCGGATTTTCACTTCCACCGGAGTTTCGCAGCCCGCGAGTCCGGGATCGATCAGGTTGACGTGCTCGGCAACAAGGCCGCGCGCGTTCAATTCCGGCTTCCGGCCGACCACGATGTCGCCGCTCGCGGCGCGAATTTCGCGCACATAGAGCGGTTCGCCAGCCGCGATTCCGAGTCCGCGGCGCTGGCCGACGGTGAAATGATGCACCCCCGGATGGCGGCCCAACTCGCGCCCGTCGGAATCGACGATCCGGCCCGGCGCGGGCGTCCGCGATCGCGCGGCGCGGCGCACGAACGCGGCGTAATCGTGGTCGGGAACGAAGCAGATTTCCTGGCTCTCCGGCTTGTCGGCGTTGCGCAATCCGAGCGCCCGGGCGCGCGCGCGAACGTCCGCCTTGGTCATCGCGCCGAGCGGGAACAGCGTGCGCGAAAGTTCGCCGCGATCCATCGCGAACAGGAAATACGACTGGTCTTTGGCGGCGTCGCGCGCGCGCATCAGGCGCCGCCGGCCGTCGCCGTCCCGCTCGATTCGGGCGTAGTGGCCGGTGGCGATAAAATCGGCGCCGATCGCTCTGGCGCGGCTCCAGAGCCGATCGAACTTGATCTCGCGATTGCACATCACGCACGGATTCGGCGTGCGGCCCGCCAGGTATTCGCCGACGAAATTGCCGATCACCCGCGCCGCGAAATCCTCGCGCAAATCGACGATGTAGAACGGAAAGTCCATCCGCTCGGCGACCCGGCGCGCATCCTCGAAATCGTCGTGCGAGCAGCAGGTCGCTTTGCGCCGAATCGTTCCGGCCGGCGGCTCCGGCGCAAGCCGCATCGCGACTCCCACCACGTCGTAGCCCTGCTCGCGCAAAATCGCCGCGGCGACGCTGCTGTCCACGCCGCCCGACATCGCGACCAGGACCCGCCCGTTCATCGCAGCGTCTCCGCGGCGCCGGAATCGCGCATCTCCGCGACCGGCTCCGCCTCGGCGACGCGCCGCCAGACTCGCGCGATCGCGTCGGCGGCGAAGGCGATCTCCTCGTCCGTGGTCGGCCATCCAGGGCTGATGCGCAACGAACTACGCGCCGCGCTCGCGCTCCGGCCCATCGCGATCAGCACATGCGAAGGCTCAACCGCTCCGGCCGCGCACGCCGACCCCATCGAAACCTCCACACCCTCCAGGTCGAGCGCCATCAGCAGGCTTTCGCCAAGCACGCCGGGAAATGTCAGGTTGAGCGTGTTCGGAACCCTGTCGCGGCGGGGGCCGTTCAATTCCAGTCCGGGAATCGCAGCGAACAAAGCTTCCAGCAGCGTGTTCGCCAGCGACGCGATACGCGAAGTTTCGGCGTGAAGCGCGCTGGCGACCTCTTCGGCCACCGCGCCAAATCCAACCGCGCCCGGCAGATTCGGCGTGCCCGCGCGCATCCCGCGCTCCTGCGGCCCGCCCAAAATAATCGGAGCGATTCGCGCCTCTTCCGCGCAGTAGAGCGCGCCGATTCCAGACGGTCCGCCGATTTTATGCGCGCTCACCGTCATGAGATCGCATCCGAGCGACCGCACGTCGATCGGCATCCGGCCGGCGGCCTGCGCCGCATCGAGATGGAACACCGCGCGTGCGCGGCGCGCCGCTTCGGCGATCGGCGCCACATGCTGGATCGCGCCGACCTCGGCGTTAACGAGACCGAGCGTCACCAAGGCGACGCTGTCGTCGATCGCCGCGGCCGCCTTTTCCGCATCGATACTGCCGTCGCGATCGGGCGCAAGCAGAACCACCTCGAAACCGCGTGCTTCAAGATCGGCCAGCGGAGCGAGAATCGACGAATGCTCGATCGCCGAACTCACGATTCGCCGCCGGGATCCAGCCGCCCGAGCGGCGCCGAAGATCGCGAGATTGTTGGACTCGGCGCCGCCACTGGTAAAAACGATCGTCTCCGGACGAGCGCCGAGCAGCCCAGCGACCCGCTCGCGCGCGCGTTCCAACTTCCGGCGCGCGCGCTGGCCCGAACGATGCGCCGAGGCCGGGTTGCCGCATTCTTCTTCCATGCATCGGGCAATCGCGCGCCGCACGGATGGCCGGACGGGCGAACCGGCATTATGATCGAGATAAACGCGCATCACGACATGCAACGAAATAATTGAAGAGCCTTAGCCTATCTTACGAAACGAAGATTCTAAAGATAGCCAAGGAGGTCGAGCGGCTTGGAACATAAGCGAAAGACGCTCTGATTTTTTCGAGACCGCGATTGCGAATCCTCTAACCCTGAATCCGCCTGGCTTTACCGGGACGCGCCGTTGGGCAAATGAGCGGCGGGCGCAACCTTGTCCTCAAGGCAGTTCTGCCGGTCTTCCATTTCCTCCATACGAATATTTAACTGATTGATTTTGTCCACCAAGTTCTGCATCGCGCGCGCCACCGGATCGGGCAATCGCGCGTGGTCGAGATCGGCAAAATCGCTCTGCGGCCGATCGCCTTCGACGATTTTGCCCGGAATCCCCACGATCGTCGAATAGGGCGGCGCGGACGACACCACCACCGCGCCGGCGCCGATCCGGCTGCCATGACCGATCGTGACAGGTCCGATCACCGCGGCGCCCGCGCTGATCATCACGTGGTCCTCGATCGTCGGATGACGCTTCTCCTTGCGCAGGCTCGTGCCGCCGAGCGTAACGCCCTGATACAGCAAAACGTCGTCGCCGATTTCCGCCGTTTCGCCGATCACCACGCCCATGCCATGGTCGATAAAGAAACGCCGTCCGATTTTCGCCCCCGGATGGATCTCGATTCCGGTCAGAAACCGTGAAAGTTCACTAACGATACGCCCGAGCAGCTTCAGATTGCGCATCCAAAGCCAATGGGCCGCGCGATGCAACCAGATCGCGTGCAGTCCCGGATACGCCAGCACCACCTCAAACGTCGTGCGCGCCGCCGGATCGCGATCGAATACCGCCTGGATGTCTTCGCGAATCGTGCTAATCAGGCCCATGATGCGCCTCCCGTGGCGCGCATGCGCGCGCCGTGAGCGGTCAGGGTTTCGCCGCGACGGCAGCGGACTCCGTGCGGCGCCGGCGCGGCGCGCGGCCGTCGCCGTTGCCGTTCGTAGCGGCGTGCCGGATTCGCGGCTTCGCGTTGTCCTTGTGCAGCTTATATTCGACCGAATCGATTAGCGCCTGCCAGCTCGCCTCGACCACATTGCTGGAAACGCCCACAGTACCCCAGCGCCGCTCGCCGTCGGTCGATTCGATCAGGACGCGCACGCGCGCGTCGGTGCCGGCGCCATTGCCCAGCACGCGCACCTTGTAGTCCGCCAGATGCATATCGGCGAGGTTCGGATAGTACGGCACGAGCGCCTGCCGCAACGCGGAATCGAGCGCGTTGACGGGACCGTTGCCGATCGCCGAATTGCGCGTGCGCCTGCCGTCGGGCCCCTCGATCACAACCACCGCCTCGCTGAACGGCGCCTGATCCTCGTGCCATTTGTCGTCGAACACCCGGAAGCTGACGAAGCTGAAATGGTCGCGCGCCCGGCCCAGAGTGCGCAGCATCAGCAGCTCGAACGAAGCGTCGGCGCCGTCGAAAACGAAACCCATCGCTTCGAGACGCTTCAGTTCGTCGAGCAGCGCGGCGGTCTGCTCCTTCGTCAGTTCGGAATCGATGCCGAATTCGCGGGTTTTGTAAACGATATTGGCGCGGCCCGACAACTCCGAGAGCAGCACGCGCCGATCGTTGCCGATCAGCGCCGGATCGACATGCTCGTACGTATGCACGTTGCGCTGGATTCCCGAAACATGCAGGCCCGCCTTGTGCGCGAAGGCGCTGCGGCCGACGAACGCCTGGCGCGGATTCGGCATGATATTGGCCAGCTCGTAAACCAGCATCGCGGTTTCACTGAGCGCCTTGAGCTTGGCCGGCGCGAGCACATTGTGGCCGAGCTTGAGCTGCAGGTTGGCGATGATCGAAAGCAGATTGGCGTTGCCGCAGCGCTCGCCGAGGCCGTTGATCGTGCCCTGCACCTGGACCGCGCCGGCGCGGATGCCGGCGATCGAATTCGCCACCGCGACTTCGGAATCGTTATGGCAATGGATGCCGAGCGGCGCGCGCACGGCCGCCGCCGCGGCGCGAACGCCCTCTTCTATTTCCCAAGGCATCCGCCCGCCGTTGGTATCGCAGAGACAGATTAAATCGACTCCGCCCTCGTCGAGCGCCTTCAGGCACTGAAGCGCGAAGTCGCGATTATTGAAGAATCCGTCGAAAAAATGTTCGGCGTCGAAAAAAACCTGATCGACGTGCTTTTTCAGATAGACGACGGTGTCGTTCAGAATTTCGAGATTCGCCGCCAGCGAAATCCTGAGCGCGTCGCGGACGTGCAGGTCCCAGCTCTTGCCAACGACGGTCGCGACGGGAGTGTCGGCGTCGAGGATCAAGCGCAGGTTACGATCGGCCGACGCGCGGATGCCCGCGCGCCGCGTCGAGCCGAACGCCGCGACCTTCGCGTGGCGCAGTTTGAGCCGTTTCACTTCCTTGAAAAACGCGGCGTCGCGCGGATTCGAACCCGGCCATCCGCCCTCGATATAGTCGAATCCCAGATCGTCGAGGCGTTCGGCGATTTGCAGCTTGTCGGCGGTCGTGAGCGAAACGTCCTCCGACTGGCATCCGTCGCGCAAAGTGGTGTCGTATATCTGGATTTTTTTCGCCGCCGCCATCGCAATTATTCCTGTCAGTTCCCGGCCAGCGCCGGATGCTCTCCAAGAAACGCGTCATGCAGCACGCGCATCGCCAACTCGCCGTATTTCGCGTTCACGACCACGGAAACCTTTATCTCGGAAGTCGCGATCATTTCGATATTGATGCCCTCGGCGGCCAGCACCTTGAACATCGTCGCCGCGACGCCCGCGTGGGTGCGCATCCCAACGCCCACGATCGACACCTTCGCCACCTGGTCTTCGTGGCGCACGCCCGCGGCGCCGATCTCGCCGGCCACCGCCCGCACCAGTTCGAGCGCGCGCCTGAGGTCGGCGCGGGGCGCGGTAAAGGTCAGGTCGGCGCGGCCGTCGGCTCCCGCATTCTGGATGATCATATCGACGACGATTCCGGCTTCCGCGATCGGGCCAAAAATCCGCGCCGCCAAACCCGGACGATCCTCGACTCCGGTCAGCGTAATCTTGCTCTGGTTTTGATCGAGCGTGACGCCTGAAACCAGCACGTTTTCCATCGCTTGATCCTCCTGGCCGACCCAGGTGCCTCGGGTATCCTCGCTGAAACTCGATTTCACCACCAGCGGCACGTTGTAACGCCGCGCCAATTCAACCGAGCGCAACTGCAGCACTTTCGCTCCAAGACCCGCCATCTCCAGCATCTCGTCGTAAGAAACGCGGTCGAGCCGGCGCGCCTTCGGGCAGATATTCGGATCAGCCGTGTACACCCCGTCAACGTCAGTATAAATCTCGCATGCGGCCGCGTGGAGCGCCGCGGCCAGCGCGACCGCCGTCAGGTCGGAAGCGCCGCGGCCCAGGGTCGTGATATCGCCCTGCGGCGTCACCCCCTGAAACCCCGCCACCACCACGACGCGTCCGGCCCCGAGCGCCCGCTCGATTCGATCGCAATCGACCGATTTTATCTTGGCCGCGCCATGGCACGAGTCGGTCATGATGCGAAGTTGATGGCCAAGCAGCGAAACGGCGGGACAGCCAAGCGCATTCAGGCGAATCGCCAGCAGCGCCGCCGACACCTGTTCGCCAGTGGCCACCAGCGCGTCCGATTCGCGCGGATAAGGCGCGTCGCTGAGCTCCGCGCCCAACCGCAGCAGACGGTTCGTTTCGCCCGCCATGGCCGAGACCACCACGACCAATTGGTCCCCGCCGCGGCGGCTCCGCGCGACCCGCTCAGCCACCGATTTGATCCGGTCGATCGAACCGACCGACGTTCCGCCATATTTCTGTACGATTAACGCCACTGCTCGCCGCCTACCGCCGTCCAGCGCAAACGTAAACTGTTATTATGCGCTGAGCCGAAGATACGCGCCAGTACGGCGCGGGCGCAGGCTCTGGTCAGTGCACTACTGCCAGCGCCACCGCCATCACGTAGGCAAAGCAGCCAAAAGCGGCGAAGAACCACATCGCGCTGACTCCCGAGCGATCCGCTTTCGAGCCGAGATAAACCGCGATACCCGCAAACAACAAACCGATTCCCAGGCGCGTATAGATCGGCAACGCCCCCCAATCGGCCCACGCCTGATCGTACGCCGACGCGAACGCATCGATTGTATCCAACAGGAATGGCGGCACCGCAATCTTCCTCCCTAGGCTTCCAGTCGAGTTCCGAGTGTAGCGTTTTGGCGCGCTATGTAGGAGTCGAATTGCGCGATTCTACGCAAAACGAGCGGCAAGACGCGCAATCAGCCCGATATAACGCTGGCCGACGCCCCGAAATTCGATTTTTCGCGCGCTGGTGCCCGCATATTCGATTCGAATCGCCAGCCGTTCCATCCCCCCGCCTTCGCGCAGCCGCTCGAACCATTCCACCGCCGCGATCGCGTCGGAAAACAGATATTCGCGCAAGCCGAGATCGTCGAGCTCGACCCGCTCGAGGCGATAAAGATCGATGTGATAAAGCGGCAGGCGTCCGCGATGCTCCTGGATCATGGTGAAGGTGGGGCTGAGAATTTGCTCCTCCGGCAGGTTCAGCCCGTGCGCCAGCCCTTTGATAAAGCAGGTCTTTCCGGCGCCGAGATCGCCTTCCAGTCCGAGCAGCTCCCCGCCTTCAAGCATCGACGCGAGGCGCCGGCCCCAGGCCTTGGTTTCGCGCGAGGACTTGCTGTCAACCGTGAAAATTTCGAGGTCCATTGCGGCGGTCTGTCGCGGCGCGGATCGAGTCCGCGCATCCGGCAGCGATACGGGATTGTAGCAGAGAGCAAGCGAGCGCGCTCAACCGCCGCCGCGGCGATCGATCAGCGCGGCGCGCACGGCCGGCAATTCCGCCGCCAGCTCGCCCGCGAGAAAACCGGCCGGACCAATCTTCCGCGCCGCGCGATCGCCCGCATCGCCATGCATCCAGGCGCCGAGACTCAGCGCCGCCCCCGGCGCCATTCCACCCGCGAGCAGGGCGCCCGTCAAACCCGACAACACGTCGCCCATCCCCGCGGCCGCCATCCCCGGATTTCCGCTGGAGTTGATCGCGATCGCGCCGTCCGCCGCGACCACCGTGCGCGCGCCCTTGAGCAGGACGCTCGCGCCGGTCAGCTCCGCGAGGCTCCGCGCCGCGCCGATTCGGTCGGCGTTGATCGTCGCCGGCGTCGTGCGCAGCAGGCGCGCCGCTTCCCCCGGATGCGGCGTGATTACGACCGGACCGCGCGCGGCGCGCATCATCTCGCCGCCCGCTTCCGCGACCGCGTTGAGCGCGTCGGCGTCGAGCAGCAGCGGCCGATTCGGCGCCGAAGCTTCGCGAATCAGCCAATCGACCAGCGTCAAGCTCTCGGCGCTAACCCCGATACCGGGTCCCGCCGCGACCGCATTCATCGCGCCGATCAATCCGGCCAGCCGCGCGATCGTTCCCGCCGCCGCGAAACCGCCCGCGACCGCCGGCATCGGTTCGGTCATCAATTCGGCCTGTCCCGCGGCGGCCATCGGCAGCGCCGGTTCGGGAATCGCGAGCGTGACCAATCCGGCGCCGCCACGGAGCGCGCCACGGCCCGCGAGCACGGCCGCGCCCGACTTTCCGTAGCTTCCGGCGACGATCAGCAGATGGCCGTAGCTGCCCTTGTGGCTGTTCGCCGCGCGCGGCGCGACCATCCGTGCCGCTTCGGACGCCTCGATCAATCGGCCGCGCGGCGCAATCTCGCCGATCGCCGCCGGCGCGAACCCGATTTCAGCGATTTCAAGCTCGCCACAATATTGCGCGCCCGGATAGGAAACGTGGCCGTACTTGGCGTAACCGAAAGTCGCCGTGAGCGCCGCGCGCACTGCCGCGCCCATGATCGCGCCGCTGTCGGCGTTGACGCCCGAAGCTATATCCACCGCGACCGCCGGCGCTCCCGACTGATTGATGCGATCGATCGCGCGCCGCGCCGCGCCCCGCACTTCGGCGTTGAGTCCGATGCCGAAAATCGCGTCGATAATCGCCGCTGGGCTGGCGGCGGCGAAGAAAGCGTCGATTTCGGCGTCGGACTGCGCGATCGCCGCCGCGCCTCCGACTGCGGCAAAATCGCGCCAGGCGCGCGCCGTGTCGCCCTTGAGCGTCTCCGGACGCGCGAGCATCAGGACCCGCGCCGCCACTCCCGCCTGCGTCAGCTTGCGCGCCGCGACCAGCCCATCGCCGCCGTTGTTGCCCTTGCCCGCGACGATCGCGACCGCCCCGCGCGCCGCGTCCGGCCAGCGCCGCAGCGTCAGATCCGCCACGGCTTCGCCCGCGCGCCGCATCAGCGCGTAGGAATCGATTCCGTACTTCGACTGGCTGAGCCGATCGAGTTCGCGGCTTTCCGCCGCGCTGAGCAGAATCATGCCAGCGGATGACGCCGCGCCGCCGGCGCCTTCGGCGAACGCGGCGCCGATGGAACGCCGCCGATCAGCGCGAGCATCTCGCGCACCGCGCGTCCCATGCCGACGTTCACCGCGCGCGCGACGATCGCGTGGCCGATATGCAGCCATTCGATTCCGCCAATCGACGCGATCGGCACAACGTTGCGATAATTGAGCCCGTGACCGGCGTTCACCTTGAGTCCGCGCGCGCGGCCGAGCTTGACCGCCGCGCGGATACGCTCGAATTCGGCGCGCGCCGCGCCGCCGGATTTCAAGCGCGGCGCCGCGCCAACCCGTCCGTCGCGCTTCGCCGCGTCCGCGGCCGGCGTCAATTCAGCATCCGCTGCCGCGGCGTAGCCTCCCGTGTGCAATTCGATAAAGTCGGCGCCAAGGCGGGCGGCGGCTTCCACCTGATGCGGCTCCGGATCGATAAAGAGGCTCACGCCGATCCCGACCATTCGCATCCGATCGATCATCGGCGCCAGGCGTTCGCTCATTCCGGCCGCGTCGAGTCCGCCCTCGGTGGTCAGCTCCTCGCGCCGCTCGGGCACGAGACAGACCTCGTCGGGGCGCAGCTCCATCGCGATTTCAACCATCTCGGCGACCGGCGCCATCTCCTGATTCAAATCGATGCGAACCGCCTCCCGCAGCCGGAACAGATCGGCGTCCTGAATATGCCGGCGGTCTTCGCGCAGATGCACCGTGATCGCGCCCGCGCCCGCGCGCTCGGCCAGCAGCGCCGCCGCGACCGGATCGGGATATGCGGCGCGGCGCGCCTGGCGCAGCGTCGCCACATGATCGACGTTGACGCCCAGCTTCAGCCGCCTCATTCCAACGCTCCCAGCCGGCGATCGATCGCCCACGCAATCTCGTCCGCCAACTCCGCGATCGCGCTTTCGTCCTCGCCTTCGACCATCACCCGCGCCAGCATCTCGGTGCCCGAATAACGCACCAGCAGCCGGCCGCGTCCGCTGAGCCGCTCCGCGGCGTCGTCGATCGCCCGGGCGATTTCCGGAATCGAATCCAGCGGCGTCCGCTCGCGCACGCGCACGTTGCGCAAGACCTGCGGCGCCCGGCGCAGTTTGCGCAATTCGCCAAGCGGCCGGCCGCTTTCCACCATCGCCGCCAGCGCCTGCAGCGCCGTGATCAGGCCGTCGCCGGTGGTCGAGCAATCCATGAAGACAACGTGGCCGGATTGCTCTCCGCCAAGGTTGTAGCCATGCGCGCGCATCTCGCGCACCACCGCCGGATCGCCGACCTCGGTGCGCACCAGCCGCACGCCGGCTTCGGCCAGCGCCCGTTCCAATCCGAAGTTGCTCATCACGGTCGCGACGACGGTGTTGGAGTTGAGCCGGCCGCGCGCCGCCATCCGCGCGCCCATCAGCGCCATCACGTCGTCGCCGTCAAAAAGTTCGCCGCGCTCATCGACCAGAATCGCGCGATCGCCGTCGCCGTCGAGCGCGATTCCGGCGTCGGCGCCTGATTTGAGCACGGCCTCGCGCAGCCGCTCGGGCGCGACGGCGCCGCAGCCGTCGTTGATATTGATTCCATTCGGCTCGCAGCCCATCGCCGTGACCGAGGCGCCAAGCTCCTCGAGCGCGTCAGGCCCGACTTTGTAGGCGGCGCCGTTGGCGCAATCGATCACGATCCGCAGGCCGTCGAAGGTAAGCTCGCGCGGCAGGCAGTTCTTCAGAAAGACGAGATAGCGGCCGATCGCGTCGTCGATTCGCGCGGCCTTGCCGATATCGGCGCCGTGCGCGCGCTCGCGTTCGAGCGCGCCCGCCTCCAGCGTCAATTCCTCGATCCGGCGCTCGGTCGGGTCGTCCAGCTTGAAGCCCTCGCGCGAAAAAAACTTGATTCCGTTGTCGGCGAACGGATTATGCGACGCGGAAATCACGACTCCGGCGTCGGCGCGCATGCCGCGGGTCAGAAACGCGATACCCGGCGTCGGCATCGGCCCGACCAGCCATACGTCCGCGCCCATCGAGCAGATCCCCGAAGCCATCGCGGTTTCCAGCATGTAGCCCGAAAGCCGCGTGTCCTTGCCGATCAGAATCCGCCGATGGCGCCCGGCGCTGGCGCGAAAAACATAGGCCAGCGCGCGGCCCAGCTTGAGCGCCGTTTCCGAAGTGATCGGCTCCAGATTGGCGACGCCGCGCACTCCGTCGGTGCCGAACAGACGCCGTCCGTCGTTCACTTGCCGCGCCCCTGCGTTTCGCGAAACATCCTGACTCTCACCCTGGCCGGCGATTGCCGCGCGATCGCGACGTCGTCCGGCAGATTCGCCTGCAGCGGCAGGCTGTAGGACCCGGGCGGCAATCCGCCCGCTTCAACGTACACGGCGTTGCGCAAATCCAGCTTCGCCAGCGTCAACAGCGGCCCGCGCAGCACCATCGTGATGCGTTTCGGCGCAACGCGAAAGCGGAACGCGGCGTCGCGCACCTGCACCGGAACGCCGCGGAATTCCCGGCTCGCGATTACCGGTTCCAGCGTCACTTTGGCTTCGGCTTCGCCGCTCCGCAGCCGCGCCGTTCCGCCCGGCGCGGTCAAATCGATAGTGCGATCGAGGTCGGAACTAATCCCCTCGATCGCGAGCGGTTCGGTCTCCACGTCGTCCAGCCGGGCCAGCTCGCGGCTCGGGCCGCGCACCTCGATTTGGGACGGAATCACTTCGGTCGAGGCCACCTTGTAGCCTTCGGCCGGCGTTCCTTCGGTAATCAGCCGCACCGGCAGCGTGCGCGTCACGATCCGATCGATGTCGAGCACGATTTGCGACGGCGACACACTCGTGACGTTGGTCTGGCGCGGCACAGCGAACGAATCGGGACCGATCTTGAACGACGCCTGCCCGACGCCAACGCCGGTGAGGTCGAGATGCAACGTCAGGCGGGCGGGATCGATCAGCGAGAGCAGGGTGCGCGGACCGGAGACCTGAATCCGCACGAACTCCGGATGCGGATTCGTGATCAGGAAGCCGGGCGGCAAGTCGCGGTAGCTGATCGGCGCCTGAAACGATTCGAGCGCGCCATGTTGTCCCGCGTTGACGAACATCCAAAGCCCGATCGCCAGCGCGAGCGAGAGCAGCTTGAGTCCGATATTGCTCCTCGCGCCGCGCATGAAAGCCGCGAAACGGTAGCGGCCCCCGCCGGCTGCCGGCTGCGTCCGCCGGCCCGGCGGCGCGGCCTTGAGCGGAGGGGTGGTCATCGGGGTCGCCATAGTCTCGTCGTTGGCTTGCGCCGCGCTTCGTCAGCCACGCGACAACTTTTACGCCGGCAGCTCCTGCAACGTTTCAACCACGGCGTTGGCGTCCAAACCGCGCCGCAATTGGCCGTTGCGCGCGATCGATACGGTGCCATCCTCTTCGGACACCACCAGCACCACGGCGTCGTTGTCTTCGGTCAGGCCGATGGCGGCGCGATGGCGCGTGCCGAGCGCGAGACTCACATTGGGGTTCGCGGAAAGCGGCAGCAGGCAGGCCGCCGCCACCACCCGGTCGCCCTTGATAATCGCGGCGCCGTCGTGCAGCGGCGAGCCGCGCATGAAAATCGTCTCCAGCAATTCGGGCGACACCCGTCCGTCAATCATCCGGCCGGTCTCGACGAATTCCTGCAGTCCAACCTCTTGTTCGAGAACGATCAGCGCGCCGATTCGCCGCGCCGAGAGCCACGCCGCCGCCGCCGCCAATTCCTGCGCGACGTTGGCGACATTGGTGCGCGCGGTGAAAAACGATCGCGCGCCCAGTCCGGTCAGCGCGCGACGGATATCGGCCTGGAAAATCACCACCAGAATCACGATCAACGAACCGAAAAAATTGTTCAAAAGCCAGTTGAGCGTGAACAAACCCAGCATCTGCGAGCCGACGAACGCGCCCGCCACGATACCGAGGCCGATCACCATCTGCGCGGTCCGGGTCGCGCGGATCAGCAGCGCAATCCGGTAGATCACGTACGCGACGATCAGGATGTCGAGCACGTCCTGCCAGCGCGGTTCGGGTATGACTGAAATGAAACCGTGCATCGCGCGCGTCAGCTTCGGCGCTCGGCCGCGATCGCCGCCGCCATCCTCAGCGCCGCCATCGCGGCGTCCACCCGATGCGCCCTGAGCACCGCCGCGCCAGACGCGACCGCCAGCGCATGCGCGGCGGCATTGCCGATCTCCACGATCTCCGCTCCTTCCCCCGCCAGCGCCCGTACGAAGCGCTTGCGCGAGGCCCCCACCGCTACCGGAAAGCCTAGCGCGCACAGCCGCCATAGGCCACCCATCAGGATCAGGTTGTGCCGGGCGTTTTTGGCGAAGCCGAGGCCCGGATCGAGGATGATTCTCGACCGCGGAACGCCCGCTTCCAGAGCGAAGCGGCTGCGCCGGCCGAGATAGGCGGCTACTTCGCCCAGCACGTCGCGGTAGCGGGCATGCCGCGCATGATCGGTCGGTCCGCCCCGCATGTGCATCAGAATAACCGCGGCGCGCGCCTGCGCGACCACGCGCGCCATCTCCGGATCGTGTTCGAGTGCGCTAATATCGTTGATTATCGCGGCTCCGGCATCGAGCGCCGCGCGCGCGACCGCGGCGCGGCGGGTATCGACCGAAATCGGCGCGCGCAACCGGCCCGCCAACCGCTCGATTACCGGCATCACCCGCGCCAGTTCGGTTTCGACCGAAACTTCGGCCGCGCCGACCGGACGGGTTGATTCGCCGCCGATATCGATAATCGCGGCGGCGGCCGCCTCCATTTCGAGCGCATGCGCGACCGCCCGGTCGGGATCGATATAGAGACCGCCATCCGAGAACGAATCAGGCGTGACGTTCAGGATTCCCATCACTGCCGGGAACCTGATGATCCGGCCGTCCGCCAGCCGCATCGCGCGTGGCGCGAACGCCCGCGGCTGGCGTGGGGCTGCTCGCCGGCGAGTCGAACCTGAATTGCGTGGCGCCATCGTCAAAAGAAAAACGGCGCGGCCGTAGCCGCGCCGCATTCGGCGTTAGAGTTTAAGATCCGCGGCGCCCGCTCATGCGAGCGAGGGTTTGGGCGCGACAATCCCCGGCGCGGGCGCTTCGCCTTCAGCCACACGCGGCTTTTCACGCGAGGCCGCCGGGACTCCACTCGATGGCGCCGCCGGCGGCGCTTCCGGCGCGCTGGCGGGCAACGGACGCCCTTCGCGATACGCCTGCACCATCGCCGCGACCTCGGAACCGTCCACAACCTCTTTCTCCAGCAGCCGGTCGGCGAGCGCGTGGAGCAGCGTAACATGATCGGTCAGCAATCGGCGGGCATTCGTGTAGGCCTGATCGACCAGACGGCGCACTTCGCGGTCAATCTCGACCGCCGTGTGTTCCGAATAATCCTTCGAATGGCCTAAATCGCGGCCGAGGAAGACTTGCTCCTCGTGCTTGCCAAAGGTCATTGGGCCCAGCTCTTCGCTCATCCCCCATTCGCAGACCATCTTGCGCGCCAGTTCGGTGGCGCGCTCGATATCGTTGCCGGCGCCCGTCCACATCTCGTTGAAAACCATCTGCTCGGCGACGCGCCCGCCGAACAGCACCGCCAGCGAGGTCATCAGGTAGCCGCGCGAATGGGTATAGCGGTCGTCCATCGGCAATTGTTGCGTGACGCCGAGCGCCATGCCGCGCGGAATAATCGTCACTTTATGGAGCGGGTCGCCCCCGGATTGCAACGCTGCCACCAGCGCATGGCCGGATTCGTGGTAGGCGACTTTGCGCCGCTCCTCCTGCGACATCACCATGGAGCGCCGTTCGGCGCCCATCAGAACCTTGTCTTTGGCCAGCTCGAAATCGGTCATCTCGACCTTTTCCTTGCTGCGCCGGGCGGCCAGCAACGCCGCCTCGTTGACCAGATTCTCCAGGTCGGCGCCGGCGAAACCCGAGGTTGAGCGCGCCAGCCGCGCCACATCGACGTCGTCCGCCAGCGGCACCTTGCGGGTATGGACCTTGAGGATACCCTCGCGACCCCTCACGTCCGGACGCGGCACGACCACCCGGCGGTCGAAGCGACCGGGACGCAACAGCGCCGGATCGAGCACGTCGGGCCGGTTCGTCGCCGCGACCAGGATTACGCCTTCGTTGGCTTCGAAACCGTCCATCTCAACCAGCAACTGGTTGAGCGTCTGCTCGCGCTCATCGTGGCCACCGCCAAGGCCTGCCCCGCGATGGCGTCCGACGGCGTCGATTTCATCGATAAAAATGATGCACGGCGCATGCTTTTTGCCCTGCACGAAAAGGTCGCGCACGCGCGACGCGCCAACGCCGACGAACATTTCAACGAAGTCCGAGCCGGAAATCGAAAAGAACGGCACCCCCGCTTCGCCCGCGATCGCGCGCGCCAGCAGCGTCTTGCCGGTGCCGGGCGGTCCGACCAGCAGGACGCCTTTGGGAATCCGTCCGCCGAGCCGGGTAAAACGCTTGGGATCCTTGAGGAAAAGTATAATCTCCTCGAGTTCGTCCTTGGCTTCGTCGATACCGGCGACATCGGCAAAAGTTATCTTATGAGTGTTTTCGGTCAATAATTTCGCCCGGCTCTTGCCGAACGACATCGCCTTGCCGCCGCCGATCTGCATCTGGCGCATGAAGAAAATCCAGACCGCGACCAGCAGCAGCATCGGAAACCATTGCAGCAGCAGAACCATCCACCATGGATCGCTGTCAGCCGGCTTGGCGGCGATCTTCACGCCCTTGTCGCGGAGCGTCTTGATCAACTCCGGATCCTGCGGCGCGTAGGTCTTGAAATGGTCGCCGTTGACGGCTTCGCCGGAGATCGTATTGCCCTGGATCGTGACCTCGGCGACTTGGCCTTTTTCGACCTGATTGAGGAAATCGGAAAAGATTATTTCGGGAGAACGCTGTTGCTGGCGGCTGAAAAAATTGACCAGCAGCAGGACCATCAGGACCAGCACCAGCCACAGCGCGATATTGCGAGAAACTTGGTTCATTTTAAATAAAACGGTAGCACGCGGCTTAATTTGCAAGCAACGCGCGGTTCACACGCTCCGGATCGGTTGCGCTTCGAGCTCCAGAACTTCCCGGCTGGCCGCATCAACCAGTCCAAAGCGGCTCCGAACCAGCCCCGGAATCCATACGATTTGGCCGTCGGCGACGACCATCGGCCACATCGCCCGGCGTGCGCGCGAGGTCTTGCGGTCAACGAAGACGTCTTGAACTTTGCGCGTTCCGGTCATGCCCAGCGGCGCAATCCGATCTCCTTCATTAAAGTTCCGCACGCTCAGACCGCGATGGATCGCATCCGCGTCAAACCACGCCCGATTTCGCGAGAGCGCAGCTTTGCCATCGCCACAAGCTCGCGATAAAACGTTTTTTGATACATATCGAGCAATGAAGCGAACTCCTGCCGACAGCGCCGCGGTCGCGCCCGGAACCGCCAGCGGATGCGCGTAGGCCGGCGCGTCATGGATCACGGCCGCTGCGACCGTCGCGAAACCGTAATCGAGCCGCACCTGCCGTCCGCCCGGCAACGCAATCGATGAACCGGCCGGGCCTTCCGCGCAAACCTTCACGATTTGCTCAATTTGATAACGATTTACTCGCCGCAGATCGCCAAGCGCGATCCGCAGCCATTGCCGGATCAGCGCGCTTGCGAGCGCTTGCGGCAGCGCGTCAAACCCGGCGGTCGCCAGCCGTCCTGATCGATCCAGCCGCCGATACAACTCCGCCTCCGCAGTGGTGCGCAGAAATTGATCGAGCGCGCGCGCCTCCGACGCGATCGCCGTCAGCCGCCGACCGATACCTTGCGCATAATCATGTTCTAAATATGGAATAAGTTCATGCCGAATCCGGTTGCGCAGGAAGCGCCGGTCGCTATTCGTGCTGTCCGTGACGTAAGCCGCCCCAAGCGCGTCAAGGTATTTCATAATCCGGCCACGCGATACGTCCAACAACGGCCGGATGATTCCGCCCGGTCCGGCCGGCGCGATCGCGGCCAGACCGGCGACGCCGCTGCCGCGCATCAGGCGCATCAGGACCGTTTCGGCCTGATCGTCGCGATTATGCGCCAAAGCGATATAATTTGCGCCAAAGCCTTCGGCAGCGCGCGTCAGAAAATCGCTCCGGACACCCCGCGCCCGCTCTTCGAGATTTCCTCCCGAGTCCAGCCCGCGCGCCCGTTCGACCGCGAGTTCAATTCCAAGCCGGTCGCACAAGCCACGCACGAAGGCCTCGTCGCGGTCGGCCTCGCCAGGGCGCATCCGATGGTTCAGATGCGCGGCAAAGAGTGGCCCGGAGCGTACCGCGGCGCCCCTGAGCCGCCACATCGCGTACAAAAGGGCGACCGAGTCGGGACCGCCCGACAGCGCGACCATCACCGGCGCGGCCGGCGCGACGCCCGTCCGTTCGAGGCTGGAGACGACCGCGTTCTCGACGGCGGTGGTTAGCCGGGTATCCATCAATGTTCATTATAGCCGATCGCCACGCCGGCCGTTGGATGGATTTTCGGCGCCACAGGACGGCTCTTGCCGGCCCACGCCGCCCCGCGCGGTCCCGCCAACTGCGTTCGCCGCGTCACCCGTCGAATTGGTCGAGCAGGTTCAGGATCACGCCGATTCCGGGCAGGTTGACCTCCAACTCGTCGGCCAGGGTCCGAATCACGCGGATGCGCCGCAGCGTCTCGCGATCGTAAAGCGTTTCGCCGCCGACGCCAGCGTGCTCGACCGGCGCGATCAACTCCTCGCGCTCCCATGCCGCGAGTTCGCGCTCGCTCGCGCCCGACATCACCAACAACGCCGCGCGGCTGAGCAGGACCACCTCGCGCCGACCGGCGGCGCGGCTTGAGCGATTCGCGCGTCGCGCCATCGCCGTCACTCCCGCATCAGGTCGGCCCGCGGATCGGGCACGTCGCGCGAACGGCGGCGTTCGGCAAACTGCTCCATCAGGCGGCGCTCGTCGGCGCTCATGTCGGTCGGAGCAAGCACTTTGAGTTCGTAGAGCAGATCGCCGGCCGCTTCCTTGCCGCGGCCGGGAATGCCGCGCCCCTTCAGCCGCATCACCCGGCCGCTCTGGCTGCCGGCCGGAATCTTCAGCGCGATTTTGCCTTCGACAGCCGGCGCGGTGACTTCGGCGCCCAGCGCGGCTTCGTAATCCCACACCGGAAGCTGGCAGCGGAGATCGCGGCCGGAGACGCTGAAAACGTTCGACGGTTTCAATCGAATGGTCAGGAACAGATCGCCGTTGAGTTCGGGCCTGGCGCCTTTGCCGCCCTGCCCTTTGAGACGGATTCGCGAGCCGTCGGTCATCCCGGCCGGAATCGTAACCTCCAGTTGCCGATAGGCGCGGACCACGCCCGCGCCGCCGCATTTCGGACATTCATCGGCGGAGCGGATAATGCGCGCGTTGCCGCGCTTTTCCTGCCGCGCGATTACGCCCGATCCGCCGCAATTGTCGCATTCGTCGGTCGCGGTCAGATTGATCCGGCGCTGGCTGCCATGCACCGCGTCGCGGAGCGGAATTTCGACTTCGGCCTGCAGATCGGGAGCGCGTCCGCCGTGATGCACGCCGACCCCCTCCGCGTCGCCGAAACCGCGGGAAAAACCGCGCACGCGACCGCCGCCAGCGCCCAGTCCGCCGAAGAAACGCTCGAAGAAGTCGCTGAAACCGCCGGCGTCGCCGCCCGTGAACGGATGGCCCTCGGCGCCGCCCGCGCGCGCATAACGCCGATAGACCTCTTCCTCCGACGCGCCGCGCTCCCAATCGGCGCCGAGCTCGTCGTACTTCTTGCGCTTGTCGGCATCGCCGAGGACCTGGTAGGCCTCGTTGATCTCCTTGAAGCGGCGCTCGGCCTCTTTATTGTTGGGATTTACGTCCGGATGGAACTTGCGGGCGAGTTTGCGATAGGCGCGTTTGACTTCATCGGCCGACGCCGTGCGTTCGACGCCGAGCAGCTTGTAGTAGTCGCGGAATTCCATCGATAAGCGAAAATTCTCCGTATCTTCCGTCTCTTAAGATGCGCATTGCGCGCGCGCATCGCAACCATGCGCGGGGGGCGAGCGCTATTCCGGGATGGTCAGCGAGATCGTCAGGTTGCGCAGGGTTCCGCTTCCGTCTCCAGACAGCCGGATCGTCGTTCCATTCGGCAAGTCTGGCGAAGCCGACGGCTTCGCGGACATCCATTTCATCATCAACCCCCACAGCAACGGATTTTCCGCCGTAAAGTGATAGGGATTTTCCGCTCCCGTCACAACGACGCGGAAGGAATCGAGCACGGGATCGATGGTCAGCGTATTTTCCAGGGCGATCTCCAGGTTCGCGCGCGGACCAATAAAGACAAGCCGGCGGTTGGTCAGGTAAAGCTCGCCCACGGCGGAGTTGCGTCCCCCCGCGCGGCCGGCGCGCCGGCCGAGATCGTCGTAAATCGAAAAGCCGGCGAACCGCATATACGGCATCGAGGGCGGAGGCGCGGCGTCAAGGCGCAGGCCGAACGCGCGGCTGCGCGCTTCCTTGAGCAGAACGAATTCGTGTTCGCGCAGGACCAGATTGGCCGACAGAAGCGACGGCAGGCGGCGGTCGGATTCGATTTTGGCGAGAACCTCGCGCGTGACGGCGATCATCGCGTCGGCGCGCGCCGCGTTATGGACGCGGCGCCAGCGCACCCGGCGTTTCAGAGCGACGATCGCGCCGATCGCTAAAATCGCAAAGGCGAGTCCGCGCTCGCCGATTCCCCAAAGCACGGCGACGGCGAGAAAAAAGATGATCGCGCCGAAAGCGGCCGGTCGCGAGTTTTCAGCAGGCCTCATCGCGGCGGCCGTTTTCGCGGCGGAGGGAGGCGCGATGGAGCCGCCCCCCGCCGGCGACGTGAGAAATCCTAGGCCTCGTCGCGCGCGGTCAGCGCCGCGATCACCTGATCGACGATCGCGTCGGCCTTCGCGCGCATCTCGTCGTCGTTCGCGTCCTGAATCGGATGCGGCACGAAGACGCGCTTCAGTTCCGGCAATCCAAGCGCCTCGGCCTGCCGCGCCGCCGCATCGACGAAGCCGGTCGAGGCGACGACCACCGCGGGCCGCGAATTTATTTCAAACCATACTGAATCGTGCACACTGCACGTTGTGCACGACCCTCAATCGGCGAGGGCTTCGATTACGCAATCGCTCTCCTCGGCGATCCGCTTGCGCAGGTCTTCGGGCGCGGGCTTGGCGAAAGTCGGCTTGCTGAAGCGCTTGACCTCGACGCCCGGCAGCCGTTCAGCCAGGCGCGCCGCCAGCCGGTCGAGCAGCACGTCGCCGCGCGGCTTGCGGATATCAAGCAGCGCGACGCGGCCGCGCAGCGCCGCGGGGCGGCGCGCGAGCGTGCGGCGGACGGGCGCGAGCTCCGCCGTGGGATCGACAATTTCGAATGCGCTCATGGAACCTCCTCGATACGGCGGCTGACGCTCATCGAGCCGGCCGGCCCGCCAAACCATCCGCCGAACACCGCCGTGAATTTGCCGGCTTCGCCGCCGGCGACGATCATCGCAATATTTTCGGGCTTGCGGAACTTCATTACCAGCGCGTCAAGCTCGGCGGCTCCGGGCGAAGCGCCGAGGCCGAGCATCGCGGGCGACATCCCCTCGCCGATTTCCGGACCGGGCAGCAGGTCGCGAGCGCGGCGCGCGCTGACCTCGAGGATGCGCTCGCGGATTTGCGCCTTGCTCCATTTGTCGCGCGCAAAAGTGTCGGCGTGCTCGGGTGAGATCACCAGCAGCACCTCGCCGAGGCGGTAGGCCCTGGGATGCGTCGCGGCGGCGAGGAAGGCACCGAGGCTGCCGCCGAGCGCGCGCGCGGTGCGGGCGGTATGGTCGCTCATCTGATGCGACCCGGCCTCAAGGCCGAAGAGCGTGACCACGCTTTCGCCGCGCGCGAAGCCGCGTTCGACGTGGAGCGGCTCCCATGGGCTGCGCTCCTCCCATTCCGCGACGCACATCGTGAACTTGCCGGCCGCGCCGAGCGTGGAGCGTTCGATTTCGCCGGGGCGGGCGCCGCCGATATTGCGCAGCGCCAGCTTGAGCGCGCGGCCGATGGTGGCGTTCGGCCGAAAGCCCGAGCCGAGCGCCTGCATCCCCATGTTCATTCCGAGCCGCCGACGAATCGGGCCGTTGACGACCATAATCGGCGTCGCGCCCGCGGTGGTCGCCATGATTCCGTGGGCGTTGAAGGAGTCGGTGCAGGCGGCTTCGAGCGCGGCGAGCACGACCGGCAGATATTCGGGACGGCATCCGGCCATCACCGCGTTCGCGGCGACTTTTTCGACCGTCGCCGGCGCAAGGTTCGGCGGAACGATCGCCACGACTTCGAGCGGATCGCGCCGCGTGCCGGCGAGCATCGCCGCGACCCGCTCGGGCGTAGGCGGAATCACCGGCAGGCCGTCGGTCAGCCCCTGCTCGAACATGAACTCGAACGGATCCTGCGCCGCGCCGAGCGCGATCCGCCGCGCGCCCATGCGGCGGCCCGCAGCCTCGGCGGCAAGGCGTTCCGCGATTTCCGGCTCGACCGAGCGCGAACCGCATCCGGGGCGCGTCTCGGGAAATTCGTCCCAATCGATTTCCGGCGCGGCGACGGCGGTGCGCACCACAAGATGCGCAACGAGGTCGCGCCAGTCGCCGCGATCGAAGCCCTCGAAGCGGCGCACGATCGTTCCGTCCGCCGCGGCCAGAATCACGGTCGGAACGATTTCGATTTCCGCCGCGAACGAAAGCTTGAGCGCGCTGTCATCGAGCATCGGCAGGGTCAGCCGATGGCGTTTGAGCAGCGCGGCGTTGCCCGCGGCCTCCTGCCCGATCGCGGCGATATCGAGCGCGCCGCCGAAATGGCGATAGAGCCGTTCGAGGATCGGGAGCGTGAGGTCGCAGGTCGGACAGCCGTCATGCACGAAGCAGAGCAGCGCGTCGCGCCCGGACGGCGGCGTCCAGTCGCGTCCATGCTGATCGCGCAGAGCGATTCGCGGCAAGGCCGAGGGCTTCATCGCGCCTATCGTGACCCCCTATCCGTCAAGCGCGCGGGCGAAGCGCCTCGGCCCGCCCGCGCGGCCAATCAGCGGCCGACCACGAAGGCGCAACTGGTGGTGCCGCTGCCGCCGATATTCAGCACGGCGAAGCGTTTCGCGCCCTTGACCTGATAGTCGCCGGCGTTGCCCGTCACCTGGCGCCACGCGTCAAGCATCTGGCGCACGCCGGTCGCGCCGACCGGATGGCCCGCGCCGATCAGGCCGCCGCTCGGATTCATCGGGATGCGCCCGCCGAGTTCGATCGCGCCGTCTTCGACCGCTTTCCACGATTCGCCGGGCGCGGTGATGCCGAAGTGGTCGATCGCCATGTATTCGGAGGTGGTGAAACAATCGTGGGTCTCGATTCCCGAAAGCTCGTTCACGCCGCCGACGCCGGCGCGCGCGAAGGCGTCGAGGATGGCCTGGCGCGTATGCGGCAGAACGTAGGGATGGTCGCGGCTCTCGGCGATTTTCGCGTCGAATTCAAGCGGCGCGGTATGATGGCCCCAACCCTGGATGCGCGGCACGTCGTCGAGTTTCCTGCCGTTGCGTTTGGCCCATTCGGCGGCGTACTTCTCCGACGCGAGCATCACCACCGCGGCGCCGTCGGTGACCTGCGAACAATCGCGCACGCGGATGCGGCCGGCGATGCGCTGGTTGAATTTCGCCTGCTGCTGCTCGTCTTCCTTGTTCATAATCCAACTGCGGGTCTGCGCGAGCGGATTGAGCCGGGCGTTGGCGAAATTGATTTCGGAAATCCGCGTGAGATGCTCCTCCCTGAGACCGTAGCGCTTGTCGTATTCGTCGCCGAGGCGGCCGAACAGGCGCGGGAAGGGATAATCCTTGCCTTTGCATTCGCGCTCGTACCATCCCGCGGTGCCGAGAAAGTCGCCGCCGGTGACGGTATCGACCGTCTTCATCTGCTCCAGGCCGACCGCGGCGGCGAGGTCGTAGCGGCCCGCCTCGATCTCCGCCGACGCGGCCAGAATCGCGATCGAGCCGGACGCGCAGGCCGCCTCATGGCGGCTGGTGGCGATTCCCGAGAGGACGGGATCGGCTTCGAGCACGAAGGCGCCGACCTGGCCCTGCTTGGCGTAAAGTTCCGCCGCGAAGTTGCCGACGTGCGCGGTCTGCACCTCGCGCGGTTCGATTTTGGCCGCTTCGAGCGCGCCGATCAGCGCCTCGTTCATCACGCTGGAAAAATGCTTGCCCTCGCGCGCCCAGTTGCGCGCGAAATCGCTCTGCGCGCCGCCCAGGATGAAAACTGGCGATTGTTTCATGATGAAACTCTCCTTCGATCGCGGCCTGAGGCAGGTCCGGCTTCATTCCTCATCATTACCATTCTAATAGCATCCTTCGCTCCGCGCTCCACTATCCCGCGCGCGGCCCGCCGGACGGGCTCACGCGCGCAGCATCAGGCCGCCGTCAGCGCGGATTCCGGCGCCGGTAACGTAGTCGGCGTCGGACGACGCCAGAAACAGCGCCACTTTCGCCATGTCCTCGGGCTGGCCGAGGCGCCGCAGCGCGGTCTTCTTTTCCCATACGGCGCGAATGTGCTCGCGGTCGAAGTTGGCGCGGGTCAGGCCCGTGTAAATCGGGCCGGGCATGATGTAGTTGGCGCGGATGCCGTGCTTGCCGTATTCGAGCGCGACGGTGCGGGTCAGCCCGGCGACGCCGGCCTTCGACGAGCAATAGGGAGCGAGGCCGTAGTCGGTCGCCTCGGCCATCACGGAGGCGACGTTGACGATGCTGCCGCCGCCCGCCTGGATCATCGCCGGAAGCGCGGCGCGGATCAGCAGGAATTGGGCGCGCACGTTGATATTGTGCACGCGGTCCCACTCCTCGATCGCCATCTCGGCGGTGAGCGCGTTGCTGCCGACGCCGGCGTTGTTCATCAGCGTCGTGAGCTTGCCGAATTTCTCCACCGCGGTTTCGACCAGCCGGAACGCGGTCGCCTCGTCCGCGATATCGGCGGCGATGCCGGCGCTCTCGTGACCGCCCGCGGAGAGCAGCGCCTGCGTGCCTTCGACTCCGCCTTCGGAAATATCGCAGTGGACGATTTTCGCGCCTTCGGCGGCGAACAGCAGCGCGGATGCGCGGCCAATGCCCGAACCGGCGCCGGTCACGATCGCAACCCTGCCTTCGAGCCTCTTCATCGTAAAACCTCCGTCACGCAAAGCCCGCACAATAGCGCATCGCGGGATTCAAACGCACGCAATTCTCCGCGGCCGGAACGCGCGTATGCTATCGTGCGCGGTCATGGCGAACTCGATCCGCACCATCTATCTCTGCGGCCCGATTATGGACGCCGAAGCGGACGCGGCCAAGGATTGGCGCACGCGGGCCAAGGAGCGCCTGGCCGGCCGCTTCATCCTGCTCGATCCGCTGCGCCGGAATTTCCGCGATCGCGAAATCGATTCGGCCAACGAAATCGTCGAGTTCGATCTGCAGGACGTGCGCGACGCGGATCTGCTGCTGGTGAATTACTGCAAGCCGTCGCTGGGCACCGCGATGGAAGTGTTTTATGCGAGCCACGACCTGGGCAAGTTCGTGATCGCATTCAGTCCTTTCAGTTTCCAAGAATGCTCGCCGTGGATGGCGCGGTTCTGCACCAAGATTCTGCCGGACCTGGAAAGCGCGCTCGGCTATATCGAGCGGCATTTTCCCTGAGCGCGCCGCGCTTGATAGCCGCGCCTCACGATCGGTTAGAATGATTCGCGGCGATGGCATCGAAATCCGCAATCCGCGATGAACTGGCGCGGACGATCAGGGGCGACGTGCGTTTCGACGCGGCCGCGCGCGTTATCTTCTCGACCGACGCCTCGAACTACCGGCGCGATCCGATCGGCGTAATCGCTCCGCGCGGCGCCGCCGACGTCGCCGCGACGCTTAAAATCGCGAGAGAGAACGATCTGCCGGTCGTGCCGCGCGGCGGCGGCACGTCGCTGGCCGGCCAGGGCGCCAACACCGCGTTGATGATCGATTTTTCGCGCTACATGACGGAAATCCGCTCGATCGACCCCGATCGCCGCGTCGCGGTCGTCGAACCCGGCGTCGTCCAGTCGCATCTGAACGCCGCCGCCGAACGCCACGGACTGTTCTTCGCGCCCGATCCGTCAACCAAAGACCGCTGCACGATCGGCGGGATGATCGGCAACAACTCCTGCGGCGCCCATTCCGCCGCGCACGGCAAAACCGCCGACAACGTCGTTGCGCTCGAAACGATGCTCTACGACGGCACGGAACTGAGCCTCGGCGCCGCGGCGAGCGCGAGCGATATCGCCGCCGCGATTGCCAGCGGGGGTCGCGCCGGCGGAATTTTCAATTCGTTGCGCGCGCTCGCCGATCGCCACGCCAACGCGATTCGCGCCGGCTATCCGAAAATTCCGCGCCGGGTCTCCGGCTACAACCTCGACGACCTGCTGCCCGAACGCGGCTTCAATCTCGCCAGCGCGGCCGTCGGCTCCGAAGGCACGCTCGCGATTTTCCATCAGGCCGTCGTGCGGCTCGTGCCGATTCCGCGCCGTCTTGCGCTGGTGACGCTCGGCTTCGCCGACGTTTATCTGGCGGCCGATCAGATGGCGTGGATGCTCGCGCATCGGCCGCAGGCGCTCGAAGGTTTCGATCATCATCTGCCGGATATCGCGCGGGCGAAGGGCGTCGCCGCGGTGCGTCTTCTGCCCGAAGGCCGCGCCTTTCTGCTCGTCGAGATTGGCGCCGAATGCGACGACGAACTGCGCGTCCGCGTCGATGCGCTGATCGCCGAGGCGCGCAAAACTGGCGCCTGCACGGGAGTCGCGGCGCTGTTCGATCGCGCCGATCAACTGGCGGTCTGGCGCTTGCGCGAATCGGGGCTGGGCGCGGGCGCCTATGTTCCCGGCCGTCCGCGCACCTGGCCGGGCGCCGAGGATTGCGCCGTGCCGCCGGCGCGGCTCGGCGATTTTCTGCGCCGCTTCGTCAAGCTGCTCAACGGTCATGGGCTCACCGCCGCCACCTATTACGGCCACTTCGGCGAAGGATGCGTCCATTGCCGGATCAACTTCGACCTGGCGACGCGCGCGGGTATCGCGACGTTTCGCGCGGCGATGGAGGAAATCGGCGATTTGGTCGTGGAATTCGGCGGTTCGCTCTCCGGCGAGCACGGCGACGGCCTGGCGCGCTCGGAGTTGCTGCCCAAAATGTACGGCGCGGAGCTGATCGGCGCGTTCCGCGACTTCAAGCGCATCTTCGACCCGGACCATCGCATGAATCCCGGCGTGATCGTCGATCCCGATCCGCTCGACTCGCACCTGCGCCTCGGGCCGCGATACGCGCCGCGCGCGGTGAACACCTATTTCGATTTTTCGCCGGAGGGCGGGCTCGCGGGCGCCGCGCTCAAATGCGTCGGGATTGGAAAATGCCGCAAGACCGACGCCGGCGCGATGTGTCCGTCATACATGGCGACGCGCGACGAGGCGTACTCGACGCGCGGCCGCGCGCGGCTGCTCTTCGACGCTCTCGCCGGCGGCGTGCTGCCCGGCGGCTTCGCCGACGACGCGCTCTACGAATCGCTCGAATTGTGCCTCTCCTGCAAGGCCTGCAAAACCGAATGCCCGGCGTCGGTCGATATGTCGAAGTACAAGGCCGAGTTCATGGCTAACTACTATCGCACGCATCGCCCGCCGCTCGCCGCGCGGATCTTCGGGCGGATTCACGACCTCGCGCGGATCGGCGCCGTCGCGCCGCGGCTTTACAACGCGATGCTCTCCGGCGGGGCGGGTTCAATCGCCAAAACCCTCCTCGGCGTCCATCCGGACCGCGCGCTGCCGCGGCTCGCGCCGGCGAGTTTCCGCCGATGGTTCGCGCGGCGCCGCGCGGTCAATCCGGACGCGCCGGCGGTCGTGCTGTTTCCGGATACGTTCAACAATTTTTTCGAGCCGCGCGTGGCGATCGCGGCGACCGAGGTTCTGGAGCGCGCGGGCTTCCGCGTCACGCTGCCGCGCGGCGACGTCTGCTGCGGACGCCCGCTTTACGATCAAGGCCGGCTCGATCTCGCCCGCCACAGGATGCTCGATTCAATCAACAGGCTGGCGCCGCTGGCGGCGGGCGGCGTCAAAATAGTCGGCCTCGAACCAAGCTGCATTTTTACTTTTCGGGACGAGGCCCCCGCGCTTTTTCCGCGCCTGAGCGCGGCGCGCGCGGTCGCGGAAGCGGCGATGACTTTGGACGAGTTCCTGATGCGCGAGGCGCCCGGCTTCGTGCCGACCGCGCCGGCCGGCCGCGCGATCGTGCAGGGCCATTGCCATCGCCAGGCGCTCGCGGGACTCGATACGGAACTCGCGCTGCTGCGCAAGGCGCCCGGCCTCGAAGTCAGCGCGCCGGACGCGGGATGCTGCGGGATGGCCGGCGCTTTCGGCTATGGCGAGGCCCGCTTCGCGATCTCGCGCAAAATCGGCGAGCGTGTGCTGCTTCCCGCCATCCGTCAAGCGCCGGAAGACGCGATCGTCATCGCCGACGGTTTCGCCTGCCGCGCGCAAATCCGCCAGTTTTGCCCCGGCCGCGAGCCGCTCCATCTGGCGGAGGCGCTCAACGCGAAGCCGCGGGAGCGATAGCGCTCCGGCGCGGCTTTGCGCTCGCGCGGCGCGCCCGATATAGATTTCTCCTCATCCGCTTGAAAAGAGAGTGTCCGCCCATGATGCGACTTGGAATAACGATTCCGCTCGAAGGCTTTCAGAACCAGCACTTCGCCGAACTTGTGCGCCATGCCGAGCGCGCCGGCTATGAAGACGCGTGGTCGTACGAAACTTTCGCGGGCGACGCGATTACTCCGATCGCCGCGGCCGCGATGGTGAGCGAGCGGATGCGGCTCGGAACCGCGATCGTGCCGGTCTTCACCCGGCCGGCCGCGCTGATCGCGCTTTCCGCCGCTTCCTTGCAGCGGCTTTCGGGTGGGCGATTCATCCTCGGTCTCGGCATCTCGACTCCGACGATCGTCGAGCAATGGATGGGCGTGCCGTACAAGATGCCGATCACCCGGCTCAAGGAGACGGTTGACGCGCTGCGGCGATGCTTCACCGGAGAAAAAGTGTCGGTCGCCGGCAAGACCGTGCAGATCAACGGCTTCCGACTCGGCGCGGCGAGCGATCCGCCGCCGCCGATCTATATCGGCGCGCAGGGCGCCCTGATGCTGCGGACGGCGGGCGAAATCGGCGACGGCGCCATCGTCAACTACATCACGCCGGAAACCTTTGGCCCGATGCGCGAGCATATTTACGAAGGGGCGCGGGCCGCCGGCCGAACGACCGACAACATCGACATCGCATGCCGGATAATGGTCGCGATCGACGCCGAGGAAGAGGCCGTGCGCGAGCAACTGCGCCGCGAGCTGACCGCTTACGTCACGGTGCCGCAGTACAACAAATTCTTCCGTGAAATCGGCTATGAAGCCGAGGCGCGCGCCGCGCTCGACGCATGGCTCGCCGGCGACCGGAAAAAAGCCCTGACGACGATTCCCGACCACATGGTCGAGGCGATTTACGTACTCGGCTCGCCCGCTAAGATCGCGCGCCGGCTGCGCGATTACGAGCGATCCGGAATCACCGCGGCGGCGCTGCAATTCACGTCTTACGCGAAAGACCCGACGGAAAAACGCAAACGCATCCTCGCCGCGATCGATAACCTCGCGGCAAGCTGGCCGGCCAGCGCCTGATCCTGACGCTCATTCCATAAACTCAAAACGCAGAGCGTCCCGCCGCCATGGCGGGACGCTCGTTATCCCGGCGATTTTCTCGCCTCTATGCCGCGGACGCCGCCGAACCGATTTCAATCATCGTCGCCGCCGCCACCCCATCCGCGGCCGCCGAACCATCCCGGACCGCCGCCCCATCCTTCATCTTCATGCTCGCCCCATCCGCCGCCATACCAGCCGGGGCCGCCACGATCGTCGCCTTCGCGATCCCATCCGCCGCCATATCCCCACGGGCCGTAGCCGGCAGGCCCATAGGCGCCCGGTCCGTAGCCCCACCGGCCGCGCCCGCCGCGCCATCGATTTCCCCATCGTCCGTGGCCCCAGCGTCCGCCATGCCAGCCGTGATGCCATCCGCCATGCCCCCAGCCATGCGCAAAGGCGCTGGCCGGCGCGGCCGTCATCCCGGCGGCCAGAATCACGGAAAATAATGCTGCGACCACGGACTTACGCGAAATGAATCTCGATAATTTCATGCTCACTCCCCTCAATGTCTCTCATCTATTAATACGTCGATTTCAAGCTGGCGTTTCAGCCAAGAGGCTCGTTCTCGCTGTCTGATCGATGTTTTCGCGCGCACGCTCCACCCGATTCGCACACCGAAATTGCCGATCAAGTTCGACCGATCGCGTGAGCGCCCCGCCATTGCTGGCGGGGCGCTCCATGATGACTCAACCTGTTCTTGCGCTTTGAGCGGCCAGATCGCCATGCTCGGCGCCGGGCGTCGTTACGGTATCGGCAGGCCGAGCAACGGACCCGCGAGCGATCCAATCGCATTCATTGCCGGGCTTTGGCCGAAGTACGGGTTGTAGCCGTTGCCGTAGTTGCCGTTGTAAGCGCCGTAATTGTACGGAGCGTTTTCATACGGGCCGTTGTTCCATCCGTACCCGTTGCCGTAGCCGTTCCTGTTTTCGTCATCGCCGCCACGATCGTCACCCCATTGATTGTTCTGCCAGCCCGGACCGCCGCCCCAGGCACGCCCGTGACTCCACGGCGGCGGACCGCCGCCATGCCATCCTGGGCCGCCGCGCCATCCGTCGTCGTGCTCGCCCCATCCATTATGCCAATCTTGCGCCGACGCTCTGGTCGGCATGACAGCGATCGCGACGGCCACAACCATCGAGAGTATCGCCGCCACGATTATCTTTTGTTTGCCGCGCATCGCCGGACACCTCCTGTCCGTTCAACGCACCCTGAGCCTTAATCGTTTACTTCGACTTCAGGTCTGCGTTCTCTGACACCTAGCGGCAGCATCAAGCATGCCGGTTTTAGAATCAACCAAAACGCTCGAGTTTACTGGATTTTTAACTTCGGGCGCGATTGTGCGCCGATAGATATGTAAATTTTGCGCGATCGTGGACGACGTAATGGAACAGGACACGACGCAAATCGTCTGGCCGCCGCGCTGACCAGCGCATCGAAACTCAGCGCGAACGAGTTCCCGCCAAACGTGAAAGGCGGCCCGAACAGGCCGCCTTTCGATCACACAACGCTATTTTTTTCTGTCCGGGCGGCGCAGCTTTAATCAGACGCCAGCCGCGATTTCAGGCTTGCGCCTTGCGCAGTCCACGCGCCGCCGGACGCGCGACCGCGGCGGTCTTGTGCTTTTCCGGCCGATGGCTCGAGCTCTTCGCAGGCAGCGTAGCCGCCACTTTCGGCGCCACCGGCGCCGGCTGCGCCATCACCGGCGCTACCGCTTCCACGGTCGTTGCCGGAACTGCGCTTTCAGCCATGGCCGACGCCTCCGCGCGCGCCTGCGCCGCACGCTCTAGCGCCGCCAGCTTGCGCTCTTTCCAGCGCTGCAAGCCGCGCCGCAGATACTCGGGATTGATATCGAGCATGTCGCAAACATTATCGAACGAAAACACCCAGTGCCGGTCCTCGAGCGAAATCCATTCGTCGGCGTCGCGAAACAAACGCTGGCCCTTGCTCGTCGGCGAATCGATGCACTTCATGAAGCACTCGACCGCATCCTCCAGCACGCTCAACACGAGCCGCTTTTCGCCTTCGAGCAGATGCTTTTTGCGCATCGCCTCGAAGTACTGAATCGGCAAGAGGGTGTCGGGTTCGAACAGACCCGGCAATCTCTCGTCAAGAGTCTCTTTTTCCTGCATCTTCGCTCCCTGTTCCGCCCTCATCGCTTCCACCCCTCCACCTTGAATTTTAAGACGAAAACAACCGCCGCCTTATTCACTCTCCGCCATTTTCCTTGTACAGCTCGTGCCATGCCATCTGAATCGCTTCGAGCTTGCCCTCGCTGGAGGCCGACGGATCGTCGCCGAACTCATCGAGATCGATCACCCATTGGCGCAAATCGGTGAAACGCACCTGCAGCGGGTTGAGTCCCGGATGATTCTCAGCCAGAACCTCGGCAAGTTCTTCCGCCTGGTCCCATTTGAGTCCCATAACTTCTAAACCCTTCCTTCAAATGAAGCGGCGTGGAGGGGTTGCGCCGGGATAAGGCGCAATAATATACCCTTCACACCGCATTTCGTCAAGAAATTTCATCGACTGATTTTCGCTTGAGCGCCGCGCCGATCGCCTCGTCCATGATGCGATGGGCGAACGGCGTCGAGGCCTCGTTGAGTTCTTCAACCAGACGGGAAATCAGTTCGCGATCGGTTCCGGAACGCGCCGCCGCAAGGCGCTTCGCCGCTTCCGCCATCCGCCGCCGCTCCTCGGCGCCGGCCAAATTTCCGTACTCGCCCAATTGTTTGGCGAGCGCGGCCAGAATCTGGTCGGCGTCGTTGCGCGCCGCGATCAGCAGCCGCTCCTCGAGATCCTGATCGCCGAGATCGATCGACTCCTCGAGCATCCGCTCGATCTCTTCGTCGGTCAGCCCGTAGCTCGGCTTCACATCGACCGAATGCTCGCGGCCGGTGCGCTGATCGCGCGCTGTAACATTCAGTATTCCGTTCGCATCGATAAGGAAAGTGACTTCGATACGCGGCAGGCCGGCCGGCGCCGGTTCGATCGGGCCGAGCTTGAACCGCGCGAGGCTCCGGCAATCGCGCGCCAGCTCGCGCTCGCCCTGCAACACATGGACGTCAACATGCGTCTGGTTGTCGACCGCGGTGGTGAAATTTTCGGTCACGCTGGTCGGAATCGTGGAATTGCGATGAATCAGCCGCTCCATCAAGCCGCCCATCGTTTCGATTCCGAGCGACAAGGGCGCCACGTCCAGCAGCAGCAAATCGTTGCGGGCGCCCATCAGCACGCCCGCCTGCACGGCGGCGCCCAGCGCGACCACCTGGTCCGGATCGATCGTGCAGAACGGATCGCGGCCGAAAACTTCCGCCACGCGCCGCCGCACGATCGGCGAGCGGGTCGAACCGCCGACCAGCACCACCGCGTCGATCGCCGCGGGCGCGAGCTTCGCGTCCGCCAGCGCGCGCCGGCAGCATTCGATCGAACGTTCCACGATCGGCTCGGCGAGCCGCTCGAAATCCGCGCGGCGGAGCGTTCGCTCAAGCGCGCCGGCGCCGGTCTCAAGCCTGATTTGCGCGCTTTCCGCCGTGCTCAACCGATGTTTCGCCGCTTCGGCCGCCGCGCGCGCCCGGTTCCACAGTTCGCGGTCCGCGCGCGCCGCCTCCGGCAATCCGGCAAGGAGTTCCGCCACGATCGCCTGATCCAGATCGTCGCCGCCCAGATGGGTGTCGCCGTTGGTCGCGATAACCTCGAAGACGCCGCCCTTGATATTGAGAATGGAGATATCGAATGTGCCGCCGCCAAAATCGTAAACCGCGACGTAGCCGTCGTTCAGTTGCTCCAGACCGTAGGCGAGCGACGCGGCGGTCGGTTCGTTGACCAGCCGCACGACTTCAAGCCCGGCGAGGCGGCCTGCGTCCTTGGTGGCCTGGCGCTGAGCGTCGTTGAAATAGGCGGGCACGGTGACGACCACCCGCTCGACCAGCTCGCCGCCGAGCGCGGCTTCGGCGCGGCGCTTCAACTCGCGCAAAATCTCGGCCGAGATTTGCGGCGGCGCGTAGGTGCGCGCGCCGACCTTGAAGCGGACGACCGGTCCGGAAAGATCGGCGAACTCGTAACGGCGGCGCTCTTCCGGGCCAAGCTCGCCGCCGCCGAGGCCCATGTAGCGCTTGACCGAACGAATCACGACGCTCGCGCGCTTCGGATTGGCTTCGAGCGCGATCGCGGCGTCGCCCACGGCGACGCCGCCGCCGGGCGTGATCGCGACGACCGAGGGCAGCAGCGTGCGGCCGGTTTCCGGATCGGCGATCACTCGCGGCGCGCCGTTTTCAATCACGGCGATCAGGCTGTTGGTGGTGCCGAGGTCTATGCCAAAAATACGGGCCATTTAAGGTTCGGTCTGAATTTCAACGTAGTTCTTTGGATATGCGGAATCGGCCCGCGCAGCGTCCGCGAGCCAGGAATTGGGCACGGGCGCGGCGCTTATGCGGCCCGCGCCGTCTCCAGTTCGCGGCCGATATCGCGCGCGAGGGTCGTCAAGTAGGCGATTTTCGAAAGCGTCGCCTTCAATTCCGTAAACAGCGCCTCCCGCCGTCTTTCATCCGCTTCCTCTCCATCCGCATCCCATGCGGCGAAATTTCGCGCCAGCGCGACGGCCGCCGCTTCCAGCGCCCCGGCGACTTCGCCGCGCCGGGCGCGCGCCGCCGCCAGATTTTCGGGCGTGCGCGATTCGCGCAATTCTTCAAGCTGTTCCTGAGTCTCGAAGACCATCGCGGCCAATTCCGCCGGCACACGCTGATTGTTCTCGCCAAGCTTGCGGCCGTGCAATTCGAGCCAGTAGCGTCCGCGTGAAATCGGATCGCGCAGCGTGCGATAGGCGCGCGTCAGCAGCGCCGTCGCGCGCATGCTGGCGTCGCGCGCGGCGGCCGGAGCGGCGGCGAAACGGTCCGGATGGATCCGGCGGCTCAGATCGTGGTACGCGCGCTCCATCGCGGCCGCGTCAATCGCGAGCCGGCGCGGCAGGTTCAACGCCGCGAAGAGATCGAGGTTGGCGCCAAGCGGCGCGCCGCATCCGGCGCATGCCAGCGCCGGCGCTTGCGCCCGCGTACATGACGGACAGGTAATCATGACCGATTTATCCGCCGCGGCCGCCGCCTCACACCACGAACGATTCGCCGCATCCGCAGGTGCGCTTGGCGTTGGGATTCACCAGGCGAAACCCCGCTGACATCAACTCATCGGCGTAATCGAGTTCCGAACCGTTAAGATAGAGAAAACTCTTTTTGTCCACGATCAGGCGGGCGCCGTCGCGCTCGAAAATCTTGTCGCGATCGCCCGCCGAATCGATTTCCATCCGATATTGCAGGCCAGAGCATCCGCCGCCCACCACTTTCACGCGCAAGCCGGCGTCGGGTTTCTCCGCGGTCAACTGATGGATTTTGCGGACCGCGTTGTCGGAGAGCGTGACCGTCGCCATCTGAATGCCGAACCTTCCCTTTTAACCCTGCGATACTTTAGCCGCGGCCGTTTGCGCGGCGGCCCTCAGCCTTCCTGCGCCTTGCGCGGCTCAGCCGCGGCTGGCGCTCCGTCCTCGTGATGCTTCTTCCAGTCGCCGATCGCGGCCTTGATCGCGTCTTCGGCCAGCACCGAACAGTGAATCTTGACCGGCGGCAGATTCAACTCCTTCACGATGACCGTGTTCCTGATGGTCATCGCCTCGTCGATATGCTTGCCCTTGACCAATTCGGTGACGTAGCTGGAGCTGGCGATCGCGCTGCCGCATCCGAAGGTCTTGAAACGCGCGTCTTCGATCATCCGGCTTTCCGGATTGATGCGAAGCTGCAGCTTCATCACGTCGCCGCATTCCGGCGCGCCCACGATTCCGGTGCCGACATCGGCGTCGCTCTTGTCGAAACTGCCGACGTTGCGCGGATTGTTGTAATGGTCGATGACCTTGTCCGAATAAGCCATAACTGCAATCTCCCGCCCGTTACTCCGCTTTCCACTGAACCGATTTGAGATCGATTCCATCCCGCGCCATCTCGTAAAGCGGCGACATCTCGCGCAGCCGCTTGACTTCGTGCGTCACCCGGCCGGTGACGAAATCGACTTCCTCTTCGGTGTTGAAGCGGCCCAGGCCGAAACGAATCGAACTGTGCGCCAGCTCGTCGCTGACGCCCAGCGCGCGAATGACGTATGACGGCTCGAGCGTCGCCGAGGTGCAGGCCGACCCGGAGCTGACCGCGATATCGTGCAGGCCCATCAGCAGCGACTCGCCTTCTACATATGCGAAGCTGACGTTGAGGTTGCCCGGCAGGCGTTCGGTCGGATGGCCGTTCAGCGAAACTTCATCGAGCCGCTCGAAAATTCCGGCCTGCAGCTTGTCGCGCAGGTCGAGCAGGCGGCGGTTCTCCTCTGCCATCTCGGACGCCGCGACTTCGCAGGCTTTGCCAAGCCCGACGATGCCGGTCACGTTCAGCGTTCCCGAGCGCATCCCGCGTTCATGGCCGCCGCCGTCCATCTGCGGCGTAATCCGCACGCGCGGCCCCCTGGATCGCACATAAAGCGCGCCGACCCCTTTGGGTCCGTAAATTTTGTGCGCGCTGATCGAGAGCAGGTCGATATTGTCGCGCTCGACGTCAACCGGAATCTTGCCGGCGGCCTGCACCGCGTCGCAATGGAAAACCACGCCGCGCTCGCGCGCGATCCGGCCGATTTCGGCGACCGGATGGATCGTGCCGATCTCGTTGTTGGCGTACATGATCGTGACCAGCACGGTGCGATCGGTAAGCGCCTTGCGCACCGCGTCCGGATCGACCATCCCGTACTTGTCCACGGGCAGATAGGTGACTGAAGCCTTGCCGGCCCGTTCGAGCGCGCGGCAACTGTCGAGGACCGCCTTATGCTCCGTCACGCAGGTTACGATGTGGTCGCCTTTTTCCCTGTAAAACTCGACCACGCCCTTGATCGCCAGATTGTCGGACTCGGTCGCGCCCGAGGTAAAAATAATCTCCTTGGACTTCGCATTGATCAGTTGCGCGATTTGGCCGCGCGCCCGATCGACCGCTTCTTCCGCTTCCCAGCCAAAGCTATGGTTGCGGCTGGCCGCATTGCCGAACTTTTCGCTGAAGTACGGCAGCATCGCCTCGAGCACGCGCTGGTCAACCGGCGTCGTGGCGTGATTGTCCATGTATATCGGCAGCTTGGGCATCGCGAACTCTTCCCGGCATCCGCGCCGGAATCGAAAACAGATTAGTGGACCTGATGGGTATAATATAGCTCTTGGAATTTCGCTGTCAAACGCGATGCGGATTCATCAACAATACTCGACTGATTCAGTCTAGTAAGGATTTTCCCCTTGCCTGTCAAGGGAAATCGCCACCGCTTACCGTCCGGTCAGGAGCGTTTAGCAAGCGCGTCAAGATCGATCCGCCGCTCGTGCGTCCAATCCTCGTAACCGTGCTTGTACCATGCCGCCGAACCGAGCCAGTTGCGATGCAGCACGGTGAGAGTCACCACCGTCACGCCGTGGCCGCGAAACCACCCGTACGCCTCGGCGAGCATCGGCCGCATAAGCCCTTTTCCGCGCCAACCTTCATCGAGATAAGCCTGATTAATATACCCGCGAAGCCGCGGGAGATAGCCCTGACGGTCGCGCCGGAGATGCACCCAGAGATAGCCGGCGAGGCCGCCGGCGCCGTTTTCGACCACCCAGACCGCGTGATGGTCGCGATGCAGCACGGCGGGCAGCCATGACGGCGCATTGCGAATCTCGTCCCAATCGAAGCGGGCGCGCGGATCGAGCGATTCGTGCCACGCCGCGATGCCGGCCACCAATCGCGCCAACTCCGGTATATCGGCGTCAACCGCGCGGCGACATGCTTTGGTTGCGTCCATGATGGGCTCTCCCATGAACCTGCGGCGCCGGCCGGCGCGCTTCAGAATGGGCCGGGATGCGCGGCGTCGAAGGAAAATTCGTGTAGCCGGCGTTCGGAACGGATGGTCTTGAGCGCGGCTTCACGGATCGATTCGAAATCCCGCTCGATCCATCCGGCCAGCCGCGCGGCCAATTCTTCCGCCTGCGCCGCGCCCGCAAGCTCCGCCGCTATCCGGCATCGCAGAGCGACCCGTTCAACGCCGTCGGCGCGCTCCAACGCGAGCGTCAGGTGAATCGCGCCCTCGGCATTATCGAGCGGCGCGGCGACGCCAACATGATAGCGGCCACGTTCGGTATTGATTGAGATCGGCAACGCGCTCTGCACGAAGTCCGGCGCGAGCGGAACGAACCGTCAGGCCGCCCGCGAAGCCGCGCCGCGATTGGCGCCGTGGCCTTTTTCCCAATAGAGCACCACCGGACCGGCGATATAGATAGACGAATAGGTGCCGGTGATAATCCCGATAAAGAGCGTAAACGCGAACGGCCGCAAAATCGGCCCGCCCAGCACCAGCAGCGCCAGCAGCACGACCAGCACGGTGCCGGAGGTCAACAGAGTGCGCGACAGGGTTTCGTTGATCGCGCGATTCATCACGGATTCAAGCGATTCGCGGCGGCGCTGCGCGGCGTCCTCGCGAATACGGTCGGAGACGATGATCGTGTCATGCACCGAGTAGCCGATAACCGTCAGCAGGCCGGCCAGGGTCGTCAGGTCGAATTGCAGCCGCGACAGCACCAGCGCGCCGGTGACGACCAGAACGTCGTGGATCAGCGCGATTACCGCTCCGGCGCCGAAACTCCAGCTCACGTTGCGAAAACGTATCGCGATATAAATTCCCATGAAGACGGTGGCGAATGCGACCGCCATAAAGCCGTCGAGGCGCAAATCGCGGCCGACCTTGGCGCCGACCGTTTCGACCCGCAGCACTTCGGCATGATTGGAAGCGCCGTAACTTTCGTTGAGCGCCTCTTCGACCCGCTTGCCGAGGCTGCCGATATTCTTGACCTTCTCGAAGCGGACCAGGAATTGATTCAGGTTCACGGCGCCGAAGTCCTGCACCGTGATTTCGCCGACGTCCATCGAGGTCAGCGCTTTGCGAATCTGATCGCCGTTGGTCGCTTTGTCGAACTTGACCTGAATCAGGCTGCCGCCGGCGAAATCGACGCCGTAATTAAGCCCGACGAAGAGCAACAGCAGAATCGCGGCGAGGTTGATAACGGTCGAAAGCGCCACGAAGAAATGGCGTTTGCCGACAAAATCGAGGTTTATCCCGGGCGGGATTAGCTGTAGTCCCATCGTGGCGGTCAAATCCTGCGGCGCGTCCGGACACACGCCGGGGTTAGCCGGAAAATATCGCTTCGCGCGGCGAAATCAAAGCCTCGGCCGATGGCGCGCGCGCCATCGGCGGGTCACGCCGCGGCGGTTCGCGACTTCGCGCACTTGGCGCATTGATTGTTCTGGTTTTCGGGATCTTCCTGCAAGCCGTCGTCGAGCGAATGGCAGACCTTCATGCAGCGCACGCAGATGAAGTAGATGCCCTCGATGGTCTTGTTGATGCGCTCGCGATTGAGGATGCGGCCCTTGAGTTTTTCAATCCGGATTCCGAGCAGGTCCTGGTACTGGCGCTTGATTTTGCGGCGGCCGGCCTCGTCCTTGGGCAGGTCGGCATCCTCGTCGCGCTCCTCAGCCTGATCGGCAAAGCCCGCCGTCAGGTCTCGTTTTGACGATTTCGGTTTCCGCGACGAGCGCGCCGTAGCCATCCCCGGCCTCCTTCAACGAGTGCGGCCGACATAGCCGCAGTTCTTTTCGCAGACCAGATAGAAGCCCTTGCGCCCGTAACCGGCGAACATCGTGACCTTGCTCTCCGCGCCGCAGCTCGGACACATATGCTTGTGCTGGACCTGTCCGCCGCCCTTTTCCGCCGTTTTCGCTTTCTTTTCAGCCATCGCAGTCTATAACCTCTTTGTTTCCAACGCTTCGCTTCAACGCCACGCGCAAAGAATATTCCCCGCGAGTGAAACGACGCGGCTCGCCCCGATATAAAAAATTACCCGGCCACCGCTCCGCCAGATGCATGCATCGGTCGAATCGTGATCGCCGGGATTATAGCAAGGTAAGCGCCGCCGCCCAATCCAGTCAATAGCCGCGCGCGTTGCGAACGACGCTGTTGCGCCCGGCTGGACGAGCGTCTAAGCCTAATGCACTCCGATGGGGCCATTGAAGGAAAACGACGCCGTGCTCTTCATCGATCGCAAGGGCCGGCGCTATCTGAAAATTTTGCGCGCCGGCAAGCGGATCGAGATTCGCGGCCAAATCGAACCGGAATCGCTCTTCGGCCGCGACGAGGGTTCGCGGGTCAAATCGAGCGCCGGCGAGAACTACCTGATTCTGCGTCCGACCTACGCCGACCTGATCCCGCATCTGCCGCGAGCGGCGCAGGTCATCTATCCGAAGGATACCGGCCCGATGCTGCTGTGGGGCGACGTCTATCCGGGCGCGACCGTGATCGAAGGAGGAATCGGCGCGGGCGCGCTCACGATCGCGCTGCTGCGCGCGGTCGGGCCGCATGGACGCGTGATTTCCTATGAAATTCGCGAGGATTTCGCCGCCGCCGCACGCCGCAACGTCGCCGCGTTTTTCGGCGACGCGCCGCATTGGACGCTCAGGCTGCGCGATCTCTATGAAGGTTTCGACGAAACCGGCGCCGATCGCGTCTTTCTCGATCTTCCCGAACCGGGCCGCGCGCTCGAGGTCGTCGCGACGGCGCTCCGTCCCGGCGGCGTGTTCATCGGCTATGTGCCGACCGCGATGCAGCTCAAAGACACCGTCGAGGCGCTGCAGCGCCGGCCGGACTTCGGCGAAATCGACAGCTTCGAGACGCTGATGCGCCATTGGCGGGTAAAAGGGATGAGCGTGCGGCCGCAGCATCGGATGGTCGCGCATTCGGCGTTCATTATCGTCGCGCGCCGCCTTGCGAATGTTGCCGCGGCGGCGGTCGAAGAGGCGGCGGCGCCTAACTTTCCAGATGACAACGGCGAAACCGCGGAAGATTCTGACGGCGCCGACGGCGACGCTGACGATTGATCGGCCGGCGCGCGCCTAGAAGCGCGTCCCGGTCAGCGCGGCGCCCGCGATTCCGCCGGCCAGGATCAGCCAGACCGAATTGATACGGTAGCCGATCAGAAGGAACGCGCTCAGGGCCGCGATCGTGATAGTCGGCAAATCGACGATCGCGGCGCGGCCGAGCTGCCACGTGACCACAATCATCAACGCGAGCGACGCGGCGTTGACGCCGTCGAGGAACGATCCCGCCGTCGGCGAACGGCGGATACGCGGCAGCAGCGGGCCGCTCACCGCGACAAAAAAGAACGCCGGCGCGAAGATTCCCGCGGTCGCGACCGCCGCGCCGCTCCCTCGCCCGAGCAGATAGCCGATAAACGTCGCCGTGCATGAAAGCGGTCCGGGCGTGAATTGTCCGACCGCGACCGCGTCGAGCAACTGGCCCTGCGTAAGCCAATGACGCCGCGTGACCAACTCGGTCTGCAGGAAGGCGAGCAGCACATAGCCGCTGCCGAACAGCACCGCGCCGATTTTCGCGAACACCAGAAAAAGCGCGCTCAGGCTGAACGGCGCCGCCACGGCGGCGAACCCGGCGCCCACACCGGGTGCGGCCAGGGCGGGTATCGCGCCGATCGCGGCAAGCACGCCGCCCCCGGCCGTGCGCTGATGGCGCGCGATCCGATGCAATCCAATCGCGGCAATTCCGGCGATCAGCAGAAGCGCGATTTCGTTCAGTCCGGCAAAGGCCGCGGCCGCCGACGCCGCCGTCAGCGCCGCGAAGACGCGCGTGCGCGCGGCGGCCCGTCCGAGCCGCCACAGCGCCTGCACCACGATCGCGATTATCACCGGCTTGACGCCGTAGAGCGCGCCGCCCACCTGCGGCATCGCGCCAAACCGCACATAGGCCCAGGCCAGCGCCACCGTGATCGCCGCGGCCGGAATGATAAACGCGCCGCCCGCGACGAACGATCCGGCCAGACCGGCCCGGCGATGGCCGATATGAATCGCCATCTCGGTCGAATTCGGACCGGGAATTAAATTGCAGGCCCCGATCATGTCGAGGAAGGCTTCGCGCGTGACCCATCCGCGCCGCCCAACCACCTCATCCTCCATCATCGCGATATGCGCCGCCGGCCCGCCAAACGCGGTCGTGCCGAGCCGGAAAAACAGCGCCGCCAATTCGCCGAGCCGCGCCGTTGCTCGGCCCGCGTCAGGCGCCCCCGCCGCGGATGTGCCCGCTTCGTCCCGCGCCGCCATCGCGAGTCACTTACCCTCGGGCGGCAAGACGAGGATCTGGCCGGCCATCTCCGGCTGATGCGTCAAACATTTGAAATCGAACAGTCCTTCGCGATGGAAGGTGAAAATCCATGACGATTTGGATAGCGGCTTCAGCCGCTCGTACATCATGACTTTCAGATCGGACCCGAGCAGGGCGAAATCGTGCTCGTCGTCGGGCTGCAGGTTCCAGAATTCTATTTGCGTCGGTTCGTCGCGATGGACCGCGATAAAATTCGGACTGAAGGCATAGGTTTCGCCGAATTTCTTTACCGTGGAATTTGGCCCGGTTTCTTTAATCGCGACAGCGACCGTCATCACGGTGACGCCAGCCGCAGCCTCGCCGGTTTTGCTGACGCTGACGATTTTCGCGTCGGCCGCGTTGGGCAGGAACGACGCGGCCGCGTCGGCCGAGGCGCCGCCGCCGGCCGTCAGCATGGCGAACACAGTCCAAATGACGGTCCAGACCCTGTGACGCGGACTCATCAGAGGGGTTTCCGGATTCAAGTTACAATTCTTCACGAAGTTCAGTTTTGCTGGGAACGTGGCCGCCGCGCAATCCGGATCCGGCGCCGTCGATCTGGTTGAAATAGCGCTCGCGTCGCGCCGCGTAATCGGCGCAAAATCGAATATCAGGACGCCGTTTACGTCTGAATTGCAACGACGGATGCGGTGCGGTTCCGAACGCCAACCGCTTGACGGCGCACAGGTCAACCGATGACGCGAAGGAAATTTCTCAGACTCGCCGGAGCGGCGCTCGCCGCCGCGAATCTTCCGCTCGGAGCCGACGTGGCCGCGGCCGCAAACCCTCCCGAAAGCTTTGGCGGGCCGACTCCGAACGACCAGTTCTATGTGACTTCATATGGAGAAACGCCGGCGGTCGACGCGGCGAAATGGGGCCTGAAAATCCATGGCCTCGTGCGCAATCCGCTCAACCTCAATCTCGATCAGCTGCGCGCGATGCCGGCGGTGCATGAAACCCTGACGCTCGAATGCATCTCGAACCCGCCCGACGGTTCGGCGATCAGCAACGCCACTTGGGTTGGCGCGCCGCTGAAACCGATCTTGGATCGCGCGGGCGTCAAAGCCGGCGCGGTTTACGCCGCGATGCGCGCGGCGGATGGATATTACACCGGAGTGCCGGTCGAGGAAATTTTGCGGCCGGAGAATTTCATGCCGTATCTGATGAACGGCGCGCCGCTGCCGCCGGTTCACGGGTTTCCGGTGCGCATCTTCATTCCCGGCAAATACGGAATGAAGCAGCCGAAATGGATCACCGAAATAGAATTCGTCGATCAGCCTTTCACCGGCTATTGGGAAGCGCGCGGATGGAGCAACGAGGCGTGGCGCAAAGTCAATTCCGGATTCTTCCAGCCGCGTCCCAGCGGCGGCCTGCTGGATATTTTGTCGCTCAGCGTCTCGGCGCGCGCGAAAAGCCCCGTCGATATTATCGGATGGGCGCTGGCGGGACATTCGGGAATCCGCGGCGTGGACGTATCGACCGACGACGGCGCGACCTGGAAGCCGGCGGAGTTGATACTCAATCGATCGCGCTATGAATGGACCGTCTGGAAATATCATTTCGCGGCGCCGCCGGGCGAATATACCGTTCGCGCGCGCGCGACCGACGGCGACGGCGTGGCGCAGCCGCCCAGCGATCCACAGACAGGCTCCGGGATGAGTGGCCAGCCGCGAATGCGCCTTGAGCTTACCGCGAGCTAGACAGCCGGCCTAATGGCCGAACAGCGATCCGAAAAAATTGCCGATCGAGCCGAACACGCTGTTCGACGCGGCGCCGGACGCTGGCGCGGGCGTGGCCGCGCTCGCCGGACCTGATGCGCTCGCCGGCGTCACGCCGCCCGGCATCGGCGCGGCCGACGCAGTCGTGGTCGGCGGCGGCGCGCCGTTGTGCAGTGGACACGGCTGGGTTGGCTCGGTGCCCTCCAGGAACGGCAGATTCTGCACCAGCGGACAATTCGGCGTCGCGAGGCCGCCGCTCCGCGGATCAATCGCCGCCATCACGATTCCGGGCGGAGGCGGACCAAACCCGAGTTCCGGCCGCGTCACCGCCGCGGTCATAAAATTCACCCATGAGGGCAACGCCGCCTGCGCTCCGGTCAGGCCCAGCGTTTCGGGCTGATCGAAACCGACCCAAACGCCGGTCACGAGCTGGCGCGTATAGCCGACAAAGAAGGCGTCGCGATAATCATCGGTCGTTCCGGTTTTGCCGGCCGCGACGAAATTCAACCCGAGCGATCGGGCGCTCGCGGCCGTGCCATACTGGAACACGCCCTGCAGCGCTCCGGTCATCAGATAGGCGACCGCGCGGCTCATCAGGCGAGCGGATCGATCCTCGTGGCGCCAAAGCGGACGGCCGTCGCCGCCGACGATCGCCGAAATCGCCCATGGCGGCCGTTCCACGCCGCCGTCCGCGAACACCTGATACACGCCGGTCAGTTCGAGCAGATTCACCTCGCCGGCGCCGATCGTGACCGGCAAATAGTCGGGCAATTTGGAATCGATGCCAAGTTCGTGCGCGGTGCGGATCACGCGGCCGGGTCCGAGCAGGCTGCCCAGATAGACGGTCGGCACGTTGAGCGATTCGGCCAGCGCCTCCGCGATCGTCACCTCGCCCTGATAAGTGCGTTCATAGTTCGCCGGGGTCCATCCGCCGAACGACATCGGCCGGTCGGGAAGCAGCGAGGCAAGCGTGACCGGTTGCGGAAGCGGATTGAGCACCGGATCGATCGCGGTCAGATAGACGATCGGCTTGAACGCCGAACCGGGCTGGCGTTCGGCCTCGACCGCACGATTGAACTGGCTGCGCGCGTAATCCCGCCCGCCCACCATCGCGAGAATGCCGCCGGTGCGGGGATCGAGCGCGACGATCGCGCTCTCGAGCGGGTCGCGCCGATCGCGCCGGGCGAGCGCCGGATGGAGCCGCTCGAGGCGCGCAAGATTCCGCTCGAGGCTTTCGCGCGCCGCCTGCTGCATCTCCGGATCGAGCGTCGTGTAAACCTTGAGACCGGGCCGAATCGCGATAGCCGGAACAATCCGATGAAGCTGCAGGGTCACGTAATCGGTGAAATAGGGCGCGCGCCTGAGTCCCGGCGCCTTGACCGTCGCGACGGGAGTCGCGATCGCCTGCGCATACTGCGCGTCATCGATCGCGCCCGCCCGGCGCATCAGCGCGAGCACCGTGTCGCGGCGCGTGCGGGCGGCGTCGGGATGACGCCGCGGATCGTAGAGCGTGGGCGCCTGGATCATCCCGATCAGGGTCGCGGCTTCGGCGGGCGTGACTTCGCTCAGGTCCTTGTTGAAGAAATAGCGGGCCGCCAGCGGCATCCCGTAGATTGGCGCGCCGTCGTACGCGCCCATCGGCACGTCGTTGATATAACGCTCGAGAATTTCGTTCTTGGTCAGCCTGATCTCCAGCACCAGCGCGACCGCCAGTTCGCGAACCTTGCGGCGGAAAGTCCGCTGATGCTGATCGATAAAGGTCCGCGCCAATTGCTGGGTGAGCGTGCTCGCGCCCTGGCTCAAGCGATGCGAGTGAAAATCGACGATCGCCGCCTCGATGATGCGAATCGGATCGAAGCCGAAATGGTAATAGAAAAAACGATCCTCGGTGGCGAGCAGGCCTTTGATCAAATACGGCCGAACCTCGTCGAGCGAAACCTCGACGCGCTCGGCCGGCGCGTCGGGCGCCAGCCGTCCAATTACTTCGGGTTCGACCTCAAGATGGCCGAGCGGCGCGCCGAACGAATCGGTAATCGCCGCGACCGCTGAATTCGCGAAGGAAATATGCGCGAGTTGCGCGACATAGCCGTGCACGCCGTCGCTGAAATCGCGCACGAACAGCGTCATCGACCCGGGCGTAAGCGAGTATTGCCCCGGATGCGCGACGTTATCGACGCGCGAGTAGCTCAGACGGTCGAGCCGATCGATCAGATGAAGCGGAGCGATCCGCTCGCCGGGAGTAATAGCGAGCGGCGCCGAATAGATCGCGGAACCGAGCCCGGCGCGGCGTTCCGCGATTAGCTGCGAGATTTCTGTGTAAACCTGGGCGAGATAAAAACCGGCGCAAAAAACCGCGAACAATCCCGCGCCAATCAGCGATCGGCGCCATCCCAGCCGCCGGAAACCCGCTGCGATTCCCACCGCGCACCATCGCGCCGCAGCCCATGCACGGCTCGCCGTCGAATTTTGCGCCGCGCTCGCGCCGCGCGCGCCCTTACGCTGCGCTCCGGCTTTGCCGCCGCGTCCGTTGGCTTTGGCCATCGGTCAATCAGACCGTCCTTCCCCGCCCCGCATCCGGCGCTCATCTGGACGCCGCATAATCAAGTATAGCGCGCCGCGACTCCTGATGGCGCCCTCTGGATGGGCGGCCGCCGCCGGCCGAATTCGCTATTGCTTGTAACCGAAACGGCGCAACAGGGCGTGACGTTCGGCGCGCTCCGTCTCGCCCTCGACGCCTTGCGGCGGACTGCCGTCGAGCACGCCGGCGACTCCGCGCCGCCCGTCGTGCTCCGCCACGATCACGCTCAGCGGGTTGGCGGTCGCGCAGAAGACCCGGCAAACCTCCGCAACCGATTTAATCGAATTGAGCACGTTCACCGGGAACGCGTTGCCCAGCATCACGACGAAAACATGGCCGGCCGCGATCGCCTGCGCCGCCGCGATCGCGGCGTTTTCGAGCGCGGCGTCAGTGCCGGTATGGCGGATCAGGCACGGTCCCGACGCCTCGCAGAACGCAACGCCGAATTTCACGCCCGGCACGGCCTGCACGATCGCCTCGTAGAGGTCTTCGACCGTTTTAATGAAATGCGACTGGCCGACGATCACGTTCACGTCATCAGCCGGCTTGGCTATCTCGACCGCGTGAAAATTCATAGACGCTCCGCAGCGGCGCACACCGGCGCCGTCAGGCGTGATGATAAGGGAGCCGATCAAGCTCGAAAAGCAGCCGCGAGGTTACATTCGCGGCGGAGTGGAGCGCCAGTCGTGGATCACCAACGCGAGGTCGATGACGTAGAGCGTGATCACGAGATCGCCGAGCGTGGCCGCGGCCGCGCCCGGCGGCATCAACTGCGCGATTCCCCACAGAATGAACGCCGCTCCGACCATCGCGCGCTTGATAAATTCCAGCCATCCGGGCCGCGTCAGCGGCAGGACGACCATGAATGCCGCGCCGACCATCAGCAGCGGCGCGGCCGAAATCGGCCCATGCGCCGCGCGTGCGGTCAATCCGGCGGCGTCGCCGACCAGCAGGACGACTCCCGCGACGACGGCCGCAAACGCCACCCATCCGCCGATCGCACGAACGATCCCGTCCGCGCGAAACGCCCTCGATCGCACGTCGCCCGCATCGCAATCCGTGACGCGCGCTTCGAGGCGGTCGCATCCACCCGCCGCCGCATTCGAAAACTTCATCGCAGGAATTTTATTCAGCCGGCGAATCCGCGGCCAGCGCTAGCGGGATTGCCGCGCTCGCTGATTCTTCGCCGGATTGAAGCGCGACGCGACCGCCGACCACGCCAGATGCGGAACGCGGCGTTTAGGCATCCATCCCCGTGCATATGGTGGATTTGGAATGCCTGATTGCGTCCGGCTTCCCGGACAGGAACTATCAGCGAAGCTTGCCAATCTGCGCATCGCTTCGTCAGCGGCAATCAGCCGATCCGCGGCATCGACGGCGACCACGCGGCCGCGCGCATCCACCAGAAAGCTCCATCGGCAATCCAGGCACGTATAGCGATGGCGATACGGCTCCAGCGCTTCATCCGGTTTCAGCCGGGAAATCACAAACGCATGGCGGCGCGGCGCGGACCCCGCGCGAATGGCGAGTCGTTTGAGGTCTGAGAACGAGCCGAGCCAGTCGCCGATAGTTCTGAACACATCAATTCGCGAACGCATCAAACGTGCCTGCCGCACGCCCGCGAAAAATCCGCGCGTTTCCATATCGCGCGGCGTCAACCTTGCAAATTGCCGCCGTGCCCGCGATGCGATCCGCAATGCCAATCGCATCGCGCGCCCGAACCACCAGATTTCGCGGCGGCGGTTGCGCTCTGATCGCCGCCGTTACACGATAGGCAAAGCGGTGGACGCGGGGTCGAAAGGAACTGAGGCGCGTGCGAACGGGCGCGGCCGCACAGGCGTGCGCGCTTCCGTCAGCGAAGCGCGTCCGCTGCCCGCGTTCTACTACCGGCTCTCGGCGCGGGCGCAGCGATGTTATCTGAAAAGCGATGCGCTCGATCGGTATGCGCTCGCGGCCAGTCCCGCCGCCATCACGATCGCGTCGCGGCTCGCCGCCGTTCTGCCCACCGCGGCGCCGTCGCTGGCGCAGCGCGGCGCGCAAGCGCTCGGCAACGAGTTATGCCGGCTGCTGGGCGTCGCGCCGGTCCGCATCGAAGTCAGGGGCGTCCGGCCGCATAACGCTCGCGGCGAATTGCACGGCATTTTCTATCCGGATGGGACCGGCCGGATTCAGGCGCCGGGATCGCCAGCCGCGCCGCGGCGCGATCGAGAACCGCTGATCGTTCTCTGGATGCGCACGGCGCAGCGCCACGACGTCGTCAAGCCGCGCACGTTCATCCGCACGATGATGCATGAGTTGGGTCACTACTTCGATTACGCGCACTTCCGGTTTGACGATTCGTTTCATACCGGCGGATTCTTCAAACGCGAGTCGTTCCTGATACGCGCGCTCTTTCCGGACTCCGCCGACGCGCAGCGCCCGGAATAGCCGCGGCGGGGACGGCGGCCGGTTCTACAAATATTTGTTCAAGCCGCGCCGGGCGAGCTCTTCGGTCACCCGGCGGATTTCCTGTGACGCCGACATCCGCGCGATCAATATCGCGTCGCCGGCGTCGACCGCGACCAGATCGGAAACGCCCAGCAACACCATCAGGCGATCGCCCGCGCGCGCGAGCACGCGACTCGAACCAAACGCGATCGCGTTGCCGTTCAACACGTTCGCGGCCCTGTCCGTACGAAGCGCGTCCCAAAGGCCCTGCCAACTGCCGACGTCGAACCACTTGAAGCGCGCGCGGACGCCGATCACGTTGCGGCTCTTTTCGATCACCACCCGATCGAACGAATCGAACTCGAGGCTGCGGTAAAAAGCCGGCAACGCGCGCGCGCCGATCGCGCCGAAGCGCTCCATCGCCGCCGCCAATTCCGGCGCATGGCGCCGCAACTCGGCGTCAAGCGCGCTCGCGCGCATCACAAAGATGCCTGCGTTCCACATGTATCGCCCGGACTTGACCATCCGGCGCGCGGCGGCCGGCGCGGGCTTCTCGACAAAGCGCGCGACTTTGTAGCCGCTCCCCACCGCCGGTCCGATTTGCTGATAGCCGTAGCCGGTTTCGGCGCTGGCCGGCGCCACGCCCACGACCACGATCGCGCCGTGCGCGCGGGCGAGATCGAAAGCCTCCGCGATCGTCACGCGAAAGCCGTCCGCGGGCGCCACGTGATGGTCCGCGGGCATCACCGCGAGCGCCGTATCGGCGCCGAGCCTTTTCGCGATATGCGCCGCGCCGTAGGCGATCGCGACGGCGGTTCCGCGGCCCTCCGGTTCGACGATCAGATTCCCGGTGGGCAGAATTCCGCGCAGCGCTGTGCGGAACGGCCGCCGCTGATCGGCGGAAACCACGACAAAGATTCGCGTCGGCGGAATCAGTCCGCGCAGCCGCCCGATCGTGCCGGCCAGCAGGGATGTTTTACCGTCGATCGCGAACAGCGGCTTGGGCCGGCCGGCACGGCTTTCGGGCCAAAAACGGGTGCCGCGTCCGCCCGCGATAATCAGCGCCGCCGCCGCGCGCGCGGCGGACGCGCCAGTCGATCGGCGGCGCGCCTTTTTCACAGTTTCGCGCCCAGCTCTTTCAGTTTGCTCTCGAAGATGGCGCGGATTTCGCCGAGCGTGCGTTCGTCTTCGGCTTCAAACCGCATCACCAGCGCCGGCTGCGTGTTGGACGCGCGCACCAGGCCCCATCCGCCAGGAAACTTGACCCGCGCTCCGTCGATATCGATCGTCTCGTAATGCGCGCGGAAATAATCCGCGGCCCGGCGCACAACGTCGAATTTGACGTCGTCGGGACAGTCGAGCCGCAGCTCCGGCGTGAAGCAGGTTTGCGGCAGGTCGGCCAGCAACTGGCTCAAAGTGCGCCCTTCGCGGCTGACGATCTCCAGCAGCCGGAACGACGCATAAATCGCGTCGTCGAAGCCGTAATAGCGATCGTTGAAAAACATGTGGCCGCTCATCTCGCCCGCAAGCGCGGCGTTTTCCTCTTTGAGCTTGCTCTTGATCAGCGAATGGCCGGTCTTCCACATAATCGGACGGCCGCCATGCCGCGCGATGTCGTCGTACATCCGCTGCGAACATTTGACGTCGCCGATAATCGTCGCGCCCGGCCGCTCTTTCAGAATCGAGCGGGCGTAAACCACCATCTGTTCGTCGCCCCAGACGATGCGCCCGTTTTCATCGACCGCGCCAATCCGATCGGCGTCGCCATCGTAAGCGATTCCGATTTCTGCGCCGGATTTGTTCACCGCCGCCCGCAGGTCGCGCATGTTCGCCTCGACGGTTGGATCCGGATGGTGATGCGGAAAGCGGCCGTCCATCTCGATATACAACTCCACCGTCTCTAGCCCCATCTCGCGCATCAGCGGCGCCGCGACCGCGCCGCCGCATCCGTTGCCGCCATCCACCGCGACCTTCATTCCGGACCGCACGCGGATATTGCGTTTGATGTAGTCGCGATAGTCGGGCAGCACCGGCCGCGCCGCAAGCCTGCCTTTGCCGCCCGTCGATTCGAACGCGCGCGCTTCGATAATCTGGCGCACCCGCTGAATTGCGTCACCAAAAATCGTCGAGGGACCAACTCCCAATTTGAAGCCGTTGTATTCGGCCGCGTTATGGCTGCCCGTGATCATCGCGCCGCCGTCCATCTGCCAATGGCGCACCGAAAAATAGAGCAACGGGGTCGGCACGACGCCGATATCGACCACGTCGATTCCGCTCGGCAGCAGCCCCTCGAGCAGCAGATCGCGCAGCGCATCGGAGGTCAGACGGCAGTCGCGCCCGAGCGTGATCGTGCGCTTGCCGGCGCGTAGCAACAGCGTCGCATAGGCGCGCCCCAGATCGACGACAAAATCGTCGTCGAAGTCCTCCTCCACCACGCCGCGGATGTCGTATTCGCGAAATACCTGCGGATTCATTAAACTTCGATTGTGTTTGGCTGCCGCCGACAAGGCAACAATCCCGCGCCTATCGGGCGGCTCGCGATGAAATTCACCGTTTCAAACCGTTCCCGGCGAATCCGCGCGTGTTCGATCCCAATCGGGAGCCGCGTTTCCCGCAATGGATGATTCCCCGGCGGCTCCGCCCGATCATGGTTCGGCTCCGGTTGCGGTCGTCACCGGAGCCGGACGCGGAATCGGCCGCGCGGTCGCGCTCGCGATGGCGCGTGCGGGCTACTCGCTCTGCCTCGCCGCGCGCACTCGCGAGGAATTGGAGGAGACGCGAGCGGCGGCCGGCCTTGCGCCCGATCGCGCGCTGATCGTGCTGGTTGATCTCGCCGACGCGGACGCGCCGGAAAATCTAATCGACGCGACGTTGCATCGCTACGGCCGCCTCGACGTGGTGGTGAACAACGCCGGATGGGCGCCGCCGCGCACGCCCCTCGCGCGGATGAGCGCCGCCGACCAGGATCGCATCCTCGCGCTCAACCTGCGCGCGCCGATCGCGCTTACCCGTCTCGCCGCCGCCCATTTCGCGAAGACCCGTGCGGACGGCGCCGCCGCGCCGCGCGCGATCGTGAATATCGCCTCGTCGGCCGCCCGCGCCACGCCGCCGGGCGAAGCCGTTTACGCCGCCGCCAAAGCCGGCCTGGTCGCCTTTACCCACGCGGCGTTCGGCGAACTGCGCGCGCGCGACGTGCGGATCGCGGTGGTGATTCCCGGCCTGACCGATACCGCTTTGATCCCGCAAAACAAGCGGCTAGATCGCTCGCTCATGCTGCGCGCGGAGCATGTCGCCGCGGCGGCGATGCAGGTAATCGCGGCGCCGGCGGGCGCCTGTCCAGTCGAAATCGTGCTCGAACCGCTCGCCGATCCGATGCGGCCGAACCGGGCATGAACGGCGAATCCCGGCGAACTGTCGCGCCGCCGATGACCAACCCGCTTGCGCGGCCCAAGCGCAACCGCTAAACGGCAACTTTCGACCCTTCCAGCCGAGGTTCAACATCACGCAATCGCACAATCGCACCGTTCCCGAGCGCTTCACGCTGTCATTCGCGATCGCCCTCGCCGCCGGGCTTGCCGCCGCGGTCGTGGTCGCGCCGTTCGCCGCCGCCGCGGTCGCCGCGCTCGGATTCCGTTTTCCGTTCCCGCGCATTTTCGATCGCGTGGCGATGGCGGCGCTGCTCGCCGCTTTGTTGATCGCGTCGCGGCGGCTGCGATTCGCCGCGCTTGTGCGAACGGGATGCGCCAATCCGCGCGCCAATCTCGGCCGCTTCGCGACCGGCCTCGCGATCGCCCTCGGCGCGCTCGCGCTACTCTTCGCGCTGGCCGCGGCCGCCGTCCCGCGCCATCAGTTCCGGCCCGCCGCCGTTCTGTTCCGCGCCGCGACCCATGTTCCGGCCGCGCTCGCGATCGCGCTGATCGAAGAAGCTTTCTTCCGCGCTTTTCTGTTGGCCGGAATGCGCACGGAGTTCGGAGCCCGCGGCGCGTTGCTCCTGAGCTCGGCGTTCTATGCGATCGTCCACCTGCTTCGCTCGCCCGCGCACTACTATCTGACCGGCTATCATCCTGCGGCCGGCGCTCATAACCTCGCCGCCAGCGCCGCGATGCTGGATCATCCCGCCGCCGCCGCGCCGGCTCTTCTGGGCTTGTTTCTGCTCGGAGTCGCGCTGGGCGAAGCTTTCCTGCTGACCGGAAACATCTGGATGGGCGCCGGGATGCACGCGGGATTCGTACTCGGCGCGAAAAGCTGGGGCGCGTTCGTTAACGGCGCGAGGCCGCCGCATTGGATCGCCGGACCGGGGCCGGTTCCTTTAATCGCCGCGCCGGCCGCGTGGATCGCTGCCCTGACAATCTGCGCGATGCTGCCGCGAATCACGCGCCGGGCGCGCGCTCAGGAACCGTAAATCGGCGGCGCGCCGCGCGGGCGCGTGCGGTAGCGCCGATGGGTCCACAGGAACTGCTCCGGATATTGCCGGACGACTTCTTCCAGCGCTTGCATGAAGCGGCGGGTGTTTTCGAGCACGTCGGCTTCGGCGTCATCGGTATGCTGGACGGGAACCGCTTCGTAGATTTTTATGCGATGCGAGCGCATCGAGGGGTTGCGAACGAGATAAACCGGCACGACCGGAGCGCGCGAGATCGCGACCAGCCGCGCCAATCCGCTCGCGGTCGCCGCCATCTCACTGAAAAACGGCACGAAGACCGCTTCGCTGCGCTTGGCGTTCTGATCGAACGGAATGCCAACCGCTTCTCCCCTGCGCAGCGCTCTCAGCACCGCGCGCGCGGCCTTGTGTTTGCGAATCACCTCGACGCCGGAGCGTTCGCGCACGAAAGTCATCAGCGCCTCGCCCGCCAGAAACCGCTGGGTATGATGCACCAGACCGATCTTATGGCCGTACATCGCATGGGCCGTCGGCAGCAACTCGAAATTGCCGAAATGAGCGCTCAGAATCAGCAGGCCGCGGTCGGGATTCCGCGCTTTCAGTTCGTTCCAATAGTCCAGCCCGTCGTAGCGCACGCGCTTTTTGAGGCGGCGATAAAAAAATCCGCCGAGCCGGATATATTCCGCCGCGCCGCGGCCAAGATTGACGTACGACGCGCGCAAGATGCGCCGCCGCTCTTTGGCGCCGCGTTCCGGAAACGCGATTTCGAGATTACGCATTCCGATTCGCACGTGCCGGCGATCGAGCTGATAGCCAAGCCATCCGCCGGCGACTCCCAGCGGATAGAGCAGGAAGTCGGGAATCAGGCTCAGCAAATGAATCAGGCCGAGCAGCAGATAGTAAACCGCGCGCTCGCCCGGCCCCAATTCGAGCTTACCGGCTTGTGCGCGGCGTTCCGCGCCGGCGGCGCGCGCGGCCTTCGACACCACCGGCCGGTTGCGCGCGGCGGCGCGCGATTCGCGGACGCCGCCGACTGGCGGCGCGGCGCATTCACGCCGCGGCTCGCTGGTTCCGTTCAAATGAACACGCCCTCCCGCTTCGGCGCTTTCGGAATCACCACGATTCCGCTGTCGGTGACAAAGTAGCGTTTGCGGTCGCGCTCGAGATCGTAACCGATCACGTCGCCCTCCGGGATCGTCACGTTCTTGTCGATTATCGCCCGGCGGATTCGCGCATGCCGCCCGATATCGCAATAGTCCATGATCACGGAATCGTCGATATCGCTGTAGGAATGCACGAACACCGAACGGCCCAGCACCGAATTGCGCACGGAACCGCCGGAAATGATGCATCCTTCGGAAATCACCGAGTGCAGCGCCTCGCCGCGCCGGCCATGTTCATTGAATACGAACTTGGCCGGCGGCTGATTGTAATAGGCCGTGCGCAACGGCCAGTGAGTATTGTAGAGATTCAAATGCGGTTTGGCGTCACGCAGGTCCATGTTCGCCTCGTAGTAAGCCTCGATCGTGCCGACGTCGCGCCAATAGCTCAGATTTTCCTCGGAATCGCCGCGAATCCGGTTGGTCATGAAATTGTATGCGTAAACCGGTGTCTGTTCGATCATCGCGGGAATCAGATCGCGGCCGAAGTCGTGATGGCTGTTGCGGTTCTGCGAATCCTCGATCAGCGCGTTGCGCAAAACTTGCGGGTCGAACAGATAGTTGCCCATCGAGGCGAGGCATTTCCCCGGCGCCCCCGGCATCGCCCGCGGCTGCTTCGGTTTCTCCTCAAAGCCGTTGACCCGCAGGCCGGAATCGACCTCCAGCACGCCGAATTGGTCGGCGTCTTCGAGCGCCACCGGCAGGGTCGCGACGGTCACTGTCGCCTTGCGTTCCGTATGGAACTCGATCATCTGCGAAATATCCATCCGGTAGATATGATCGGCGCCGAAAACCGCCACCAGATCCGGCCGGAAGTCATCGATAAGATTGAGGTTCTGGAAAATCGCGTCCGCCGTGCCCTGATACCAGCTTTCGCCCATCCGCATCTGCGCTGGCACCGGCACAATAAAGTGATCGTGCATCACCCGTCCGAACTGCCATCCGTCCTTCAGATGCTCGATCAACGACTGCGACCGCCATTGCACCAGCACATAGATCGAAAAAATCTGGGAATTGATCAGATTGGAGAGGACGAAATCCACAATCCGATACTTCCCGCCAAACGGCACCGCCGGCTTCGCCCGGTCGCGGGTCAGCGGATAGAGCCGGGTGCCCTGCCCTCCGGCCATCACAAGCGCAAGCGTTCTCATTCAAGCAATCTCAAGATTCTTCGTGATAATCGCCAGGTTATCTGGAGCTGCTACCGCCAGATACTCCAGCCACGCGCAGTATAAGCGAGACCTACAAGGTTAGGAACGAATTCGTATCCGCATAGCTTTGCAAATCGAGATTATCCGTCCGTTTCGCAATTGGCGCTTTTCGCGCTCCCGGTTTTTCGCGAATTGTCCCAAATCCTTCCGTCTTACAAACTATCCGGGGCGCCTCAGGCGGCGCGTTCGAATGTCGTTACCTTCACTTCGTCTGATTTTCCAATGTAAACGGTTGCGATTGAGGACGCCAACACGAATCGGCACGCCTGTTGCTTGAAACATTTCTCAAGCTCGAACGTCTAAGTCTTTGAATCGAGCGTAAAGCCGATTGAACCACTCCCCGAGGAGGGAGGATTTACTTCGATGCAAACGATCGCCAATAACACCGCAACTCGCGCAAAGAAGGGCCAAGGCGGCATTGTTTATCGTACCGTATGCCAAAATCCCGGATGCGCCCATACTTTCGATCTTAATATCACGCCGCAGACGGCCTCGATGCTGAGCGGAACGGTCGCGTGTCCGCGATGCCGCCGGCATGGCGGGATGTTGAAACCGCAGGGACGAATCGGTGACAAGCTATTCGCCGCTAAACTCGTATATCGTCTCACCGGAGTGGCACCTCGCCCCGATGAAGACGACGTCTATGCGGAGACCGCTGAACTTCGCTACTAATCGGCGTTTCGATCGCATAGAGTAGCGGCGCCATCCATATGTCCGCGGCTTCGGCCGCATGAAATGATCGCGCCGCCCGGAACTCGGGCGGCGCGATTTTTTGGTCCAGGATTCGTGCGGCCTTCAGATTCCCGCCAGCGGCTCGATCGTCACTCCCTCGAGACTTTGAATACTCGGCCGGTCGAGCATCCGCCGCAGCCACGCTTCGACGTTCGGCCGGTTTTGGCCCGGCTCGATGCCAAGCTCGCGCAGCACCAGCACGCGCGGCGCGAAGGCGATGTCGGCAACCGAGAACTGTTCGGCGAGGAACTCCTGCTTCTGCAACTCGTGATTCAGAAAATTCAGAATCTGCTCGATCGAGCGATGGTAGCGCTGCAGCCGCGCCGCGTCGCGCTCGGCTTCGGCTTTCGCCATCTCGCCCATCAATTGGCCAACCTGCGGCGTGAACGACATGTCCGCAAAGTCTTCCCACGTGCGCGCCCGGGCGCGCAGCGCGCTCGATCCGATCACGGGCAGCAGCGGCGGCTCCGGATATTCGTCTTCGAGATATTCGGCGATAATGGTCGAGTCGTAAATCGGCACATCCTCGTCAACCAGCACCGGCACCCGTCCGAACGGATTAAGCCGCAGAAAGTCGGGCTTGCGCTGATCGCCCGCGGCCAGATCGATCTGAACGAACTCGTAGGACAAGCCCTTTTCGGCAAGCACGATTCGGACTTTCTGGCCGAAGGGACAAGGCAGGAAGTCGTAAAGCTTCATCATTGCGATTCCCTTCAATCCTTACTCGCCGGCGGCTACCACCACGAATTTCAGCGCGGCTTCCACTTCGCCACCCAGTTTGATCGCGACCGAGTACTCGCCCAGTTGCTTGATCGGTTCGGCCAACTGGATCCGGCGCCGCTCGATATCCACGCCCTTTTCGCGCAACGCCCGCTCCAGGTCGATATTGGTGACCGAGCCGAAAAGTTTGCCCTCCGCGCCCGCGCGCGCCGCGATTTCGAGCCGGAGCGCTTCGACCTGCCCCTTGACGCCAAACGACGCCTGCTTCAGCGCCTCACGCTTGCGCATCGCCACCGCCCTGGCGTGCTCGAACGCGCGCAGATTCTTGGGATTCGCTTCAACCGCGAGCTGGCGCGGCAGGAGATAATTGCGCGCATACCCGGCGCGCACCTTGACCACGTCGCCCGGACTGCCCAGGTTATGGACTTCTTCGTTGAGAATCACTTGAACGTTCATAGCTTCGCCTGCCTTATCCAGCCCGGCTCACAGGTAATCGCCGAGGTTACGCGCCTCCCGGCTGGGCGGCTTGAGCCGCCGGAAATCGATCCAGAGATCGAAGACGCCAACGGCGCAGACCAGAGCCGCAAGCACCGGTTGCACCATCGTTACGAAGTAAATCAGGCCCCGCGCCAGCGCCGGCATCGCCAGCACTTTGAAATAAAAAGACATTATCGCAAGGCCTTGGCAAAAATAGACCGCCGCGACCACCACGAAGAGATTCAGCGCGATCAAGCGAAGTTGCGCGCCGGGGATGAACAGCAGGCCGAAACCCGCCACGACCAACGCCCAAATCAGCCACTCCGGCGCGGACCATCGCGCCAGATCGCCAAACAAAACGTAGCCGAGTCGCCGTTCCCGCCCGGTGTAGCGCCAGACCACGCCGAGGTTGAGCAGCGCCGCGGTCGCGGCTGAAAGCGCCGCCAGCGCCGGCGCCAACCGCAGCGTGCCGTCAACGATCGCGGCGCGGGTTTCGGACGGCACGCCCGATTGCATCCCAATCGCTTTGTAGAATTTCTGACCGCGCGCCATCCCGTTCAGCAGGTCGGTCCGCATCGCGTCCGCGAGCGTGGCCGGCGAGCCGACCGTCGCGAGCAGCGCCGCCGCGCCCGCGGTCAGGATTACGACCGTTGCGACCAGCACGATCATTTCAAAGGATTGCCGCCGCTCCAGCATCGCCGCCATCACGACCGTCGCGACGCCGAAGGTCATCAGGTAGATGCCGGCCGCCGCTGGTCCGAAAGTCGTCGGCCCGCCGCCAACCACGATTAATCCCGCCGCCACCACCGTGGCGAGCGCCGCGCGCAGCGCCATCCGCGATTCGCCGGCCGCGTAAACCAGCACCGGCGCCGGCGACAGCAGCATCCCGAGCCCGCCGATCACCGGCAGTATCGGCCCCGCCAGGAACATCACCGCCGCCGCGATCGCGGCGCGCAGGGTTCCGATCAGGTCGCGGCGCGCCACCTTCGCCGCCCTAAACTCCCAGCGTGGAAAACGGCAGCAGCGCGATAACGCGCGCCCGTTTGATCGCGACCGCAAGTTGCCGCTGATGCCGCGCGCAGTTGCCCGACGTGCGGCTTGGAACAATCTTGCCGCCTTCGGTGATAAAGCCCTGCAGCGTCCTTACGTCTTTATAATCGACGGCCAGCGATTTGTCGGCGCAAAACCGGCATACCTTGCGCCGTCCGCCGGGCCGGCGCCTGCCGCCCCTGCCGCCGCGCCCTTCGCCGCCGCGACCTTCACTACCACGGCCTTCGCCCGACTCGGACTGCCGTTCGCCATCTCCCCGCGGCGGGCGCGCCGGCCGCTGAGTTTCGTGGCCCTCGGACGCCGCGGCGCCCGGTTTAACTTTCTGTTCGTCAGCCATCTGCAGATTCCTGAAAATCGTTGTTCCCGCGCGTCAAAACGATGCGGGCCCGTAATCGCACGTCGTTTAATTCCTCGGTTTGCCGCCAGCGGCCGTCACCTCATGCGCAAGCACTTCGAACCGCGGCGTCCGCAAGCCGCCTTCACGATTCGTCCCGCCACGCGCGTGAAGGACGCCGCGCACATTCACCGCCTGGCCATCCTTGAACGTGGCCGCAAGTGTCCGCGCTTCCTCGCCGGTGAACACGACCGCCATCGCCAATTCACCCGGCCGCTCGCCACAATCGACGATCAAGTGCGCGACCGCGACGCCGGCCGGCGTCACCCGCAATGCCGGCGGTTTTATCAGCCGGCCGCATAATTCAACCCTGACCGCCACCATCCGTCTGCGAATCGTCGTTGGCCGCCGCGACCGCGTCCGGCGACGCCTCCGATTCTGTGGCGGCCGGCCGTTCGGCTTCCGCCGCCGCAGCGGCAGCCTGCGCTTCCGCGGCGGCGGCGCGCTCGGCGGCCAACGCGGCCGCGCGCGCTTCGGCGGCCGCCCGCGCTTCCGCGGCGCGGCGATGGCGCGCTTCGATTTCGGCGCGCACCGCGGCCATATCGGCGGAATCGTCAACCAGCACCGACAAATAACGCAGCACCCCGTCCGATAGCTTGAGATTTCGCTCAAGCTCGTTCATCGTCGCGCCGGCGCCGCCGTAATCGAAGCGGACGTGATTGTGCTTGCCGCGCGT